>NZ_JBITFQ010000003.1:462449-660521 GCF_044456225.1 Streptomyces sp. NPDC050988
CGTACCCCCCCCCCCCCCCCCCCCCCCCCCCCCCCCCCCCCCCCCCCCCCCCCCCCCCACAAACCCCCCCCCCCCCCCCCCCCCCCCCCCCCCGCGGGCCCCCCCCCCCCCCCCCCGCGACCGGCCACGACGTGCCCGCAGTCGACCACCGACCCTCACCGACCCCAAGAGGCCCTACCCGCCTGCCACATCACCCTCCGGCGGCGCCATCCGCGAACCCGGTCCACGTACAACCCACCGTCAAGGTGATCGCACTCGTGCTGAAGGCACCGGGCGAACCACCCGGTGCCATGGATCCGCACGGGTTCGCCATCCACGGTGACCCCCTCCACCACGGCGTGGTCGTACCGCTCGGTCCCCGCCTCCAGACCCGGCAGCGACAGACACCCCTCGGGCCCCCGCAGCACCAGCCCGTCCGCCTCGACGAGCCGCGGGTTCACCACATGCCCCACATGCCGCCGTTCCTCGTCGTCGGGGCAGTCGTATACGAAGACCCGCAACGGTTCTCCGACCTGATTCGCGGCGAGTCCGACACCCTGCGCCGCATACATCGTCGAGAACATGTTCTCGACCAGCCGCGCCAGTTGGGGCCCGAACTCCGTGACTTCTTCACACCGTGTGTGCAACACGGGGTCGCCGAGCAAAGACAGGGGAAGGACGCGCCCTCGGGCGCCCGGGATCGAGCCGTGTCGCATGGCGGCAAGGGTACGGTCCTCAATGTCGCGCGGGTGCCGCGGTGGTGCCGCGATTCGGGCCGGTGAGTGGATCTCGATAGGCTGAGGGCCACACGTTGCCGGGGGCAGGGCGCGGCGCCGTACGCAAGGAGGATCGGGAACTGATGGCAGGCAACTCGGACCCGCTGTCGCCGCGGGCCAAGCTGGCCGTGACGGCGGGCAAGGCGGTCGCAGCGGCGTCACGCGCCGCGGGCCGTGGCAGCGGATCGGTGATCGGCGGCCGGGTGGCGCTCAAACTCGACCCCGACCTGCTGGCCAGTCTGGCCCAGCACCTGGACGTCATCCTGGTGTCGGCCACCAACGGCAAGACCACCACGACACGTCTGATCGCGGAGGCGCTGCGCGCGGCGGGCCCCGTCGTCTCGAACGCGCTGGGGGCGAACATGCCCGCCGGCATCACGTCCGCGCTGGCCGGCGGCTCGGAATCGCGGTACGCGGTCATCGAGGTGGACGAGAAGTACCTCTCCGGTGTGGCGCGGGACACGGATCCCAAGTGCATCGCCCTGCTCAACCTCTCCCGCGACCAGCTCGACCGCGCGGCCGAGACCCGCATGATGGCCGAGCACTGGCGTGAGGGCCTGGCGGGCTCGAAGGCCGTCGTCGTGGCCAACGCGGACGACCCGCTGGTCGTGTGGGCCGCGTCCTCCTCGCCGAACGTGGTGTGGGTGGCCGCAGGTCAGATGTGGAAGGACGACGCCTGGTCCTGCCCGTCCTGCGGCGGTGTGATGCAGCGCCCCGGCGACGACTGGTTCTGCGGCGACTGCGGTTTCCGCCGTCCCACGCCGAGTTGGGCGCTCTCCGGCGACCACGTCCTCGACCCGCACGGTTCGGCCTGGCCGATCCACCTCCAGCTGCCGGGCCGCGCCAACAAGGCGAACGCCGCGTCGTCTGCCGCCGTCGCCGCCGTCTTCGGCGTGCCTCCGCAGGTCGCCCTGGAACGCATGTACCAGGTGCAGGCGGTGGCCGGCCGCTACGACGTCGTCCAGTTCATGCAGCGCGACCTGCGCCTGCTGCTGGCCAAGAACCCGGCGGGCTGGCTGGAGACGTTCTCCCTGATCGACCCGCCGCCGACCCCCGTGATCCTTTCGGTGAACGCGCGCGGCGCCGACGGCACCGACACCTCCTGGCTGTGGGACGTCGACTACACACAGCTGACCGGTCACCCGATCTTCGTGCTCGGCGACCGCAAGCTGGACCTGGCCGTCCGTCTCGAGGTCGCGGGCCAGCAGTTCCAGGTCTGCGACAACCTCGACCAGGCCGTGCAGATGGCACCGCCCGGACGCATCGAGGTCGTCGCGAACTACACCGCTTTCCAGGACCTGCGGCGTCGTGTCGGCAACTGAACCCCGGAGGACCAAGAGAATGAGTGACAACAGCCTGCGGCTGGTGTGGATCTACCCGGACCTGCTGAGCACGTACGGCGACCAGGGCAACGCCCTCGTCGTCGAGCGCCGGGCCCGGCAGCGCGGTCTGGACGTGGCCCGTCTCGACGTACGCAGCGACCAGGCGATCCCCACCTCCGGTGACATCTATCTCATCGGCGGCGGCGAGGACCGGCCGCAGCGGCTCGCGGCCGAGCGGCTGCGCCGCGACGGCGGTCTGCACCGCGCGGTCGGCAACGGCGCGATCGTCTTCTCGGTCTGCGCCGGCTACCAGATCCTCGGCCACGAGTTCATCAACGACCTCGGTCAGCGCGAGCCGGGTCTCGGCCTGCTCGACGTGCACTCCACCCGCGGCGAGGGCGAGCGGTGCGTCGGTGACGTGCTGGGCGACATCGACGCCCGCCTGGGTCTGCCGCCGCTCACCGGCTTCGAGAACCACCAGGGCATCACGCACCTCGGCCCCACGGCCCGCCCGTTCGCGAACGTGCGGCTCGGCAAGGGCAACGGCACGGGCGACGGCACGGAGGGCGCGTACAACGACACGGTCTTCGGCACGTACATGCACGGGCCTGTCCTCGCCCGCAACCCGCTGATCGCGGACCTGCTGCTGAAGCTGGCCCTCGACGTCAACGCGCTGCCGCCGATCGACGACCGCTGGTACGAGGCGCTGCGCTCGGAGCGCATCGCGGCTGCTCAACAGCCCGCCTGACCTCACCGGCAGGGCCCGTCTGGCGGGGCGTCCGCTCACCTGTGCGGGGACGTCCAGCAGGCGGACGCACGATGCGGACCCGCCCCCTGCCGCCGGTAGGGTGGCGGCGTCCCGCCGGACAGCGTGGTCCGGTTCCCGGCCCACGTTGAGAAGGTATTTCGGGCTATGCGTATTGGTGTCCTCACGTCCGGCGGCGACTGCCCCGGCCTGAACGCCGTCATCCGGTCCGTCGTACACCGTGCCGTCGTCGACCACGGCGACGAGGTCATCGGCTTCCGCGACGGCTGGAAAGGCCTCCTGGAGTGCGACTACCTCAAGCTCGACCTCGACGCGGTGAGCGGCATCCTGGCTCGCGGCGGCACCATCCTCGGTTCCTCCCGCGTCCAGCCGGCGCATCTGCGTGACGGTGTGGAGCGGGCCAAGGGTCATGTCGAGGAGCTCGGGCTCGACGCGATCATCCCGATCGGCGGCGAGGGCACCCTCAAGGCGGCCCGCCTCCTGTCGGACGGCGGCCTGCCGATCGTCGGCGTGCCGAAGACCATCGACAACGACATCGCCGTCACGGACGTCACCTTCGGCTTCGACACGGCCGTCGGTGTCGCGACCGAGGCCCTGGACCGGCTGAAGACCACCGCCGAGTCCCACCAGCGCGTCCTGATCGTCGAGGTCATGGGCCGCCACACCGGCTGGATCGCCCTGCACTCGGGCATGGCCGCGGGCGCGCACGCGATCGTCGTGCCGGAACGGCCATTCGACATCGAGGAGTTGGCCGAGAAGGTCGGCGAGCGGTTCTCGGCCGGGAAGAGGTTCGCGATCGTCGTCGCCGCGGAGGGTGCGAAGCCTCGCGAGGGCACGATGAGCTACGACGAGGGCCGCAAGGACGCCTACGGGCACGAGCGCTTCGCGGGCATCGCCCGGCAGCTCTCCATCGAGCTGGAGGAGCGCCTCGGCAAGGAGGCCCGGCCGGTGATCCTCGGGCATGTGCAGCGCGGGGGGACGCCCACCGCGTACGACCGGGTGCTCGCGACCCGCTTCGGGTGGCATGCGGTGGAGGCCGTGCATCGGGGGGAGTTCGGGAAGATGACGGCGCTTCGGGGGACGGACATCGTGATGGTGTCTCTGGCGGAGGCCGTGGAGACGTTGAAGACGGTTCCGGACGAGCGGTACGCGGAAGCGGAGTGCGTCTTGTAGTGATTGGGCGGCTGCGGGTTCGTCGTGGCTGATCGCGCAGTTCCCCGCGCCCCTGAAATGGTGCCCCCGGTCCTCACAGTGACCGGGGGCAGTTCTAGTCTGGGTGCGGACAGACAGCGCAACTTGTACGAAACAGGAGCCGGCGGATGGATCACAGCGGGCACGGCACGATGATGGATCTGCCGCCGTTCACGCTGGGACGGGGGCTCGCGTGGTCGCCGGACCCGTTCTTCCTCGTGGCCTGCCTCCTGGGGCTCGCGCTGTACGGCTGGGGTGTGGTGCGGCTGGTCCGGCGCGGTGACGCCTGGCCGGTCGGGCGGACCGTGTCGTTCGTGGTCGGTGTCCTGAGCGTCATGCTCGTGCTGTGCACCGGGCTCAACGACTACGGCATGGTCATGTTCAGCGTGCACATGGTGCAGCACATGGTGATCAGCATGCTGTCGCCGATCCTCATCCTGCTCGGAGCGCCCATCACGCTCGCCCTGCGCGCGCTGCCCACGGCCGGCCGTGACCGCAAGGGGCCGCGCGAGCTGCTCCTGATGTTCCTGCACAGTCGGCTCATGAGGGTCGTCACGCATCCGGCGTTCACGATCCCGCTGTTCATCGCGAGCCTGTACGCGCTGTACTTCACGCCGATCTTCGACTTCCTGATGGACTCCAAGACCGGCCACGTCGCGATGATGTGCCACTTCCTCGCCGTCGGCCTGGTGTTCTTCTGGCCGATCATGGGCGTCGATCCCGGTCCGCACCGGCCCGGCTATCTGATGCGGATGCTGGAGCTGTTCGCGGGCATGCCGTTCCACGCGTTCTTCGGCATCGCCCTGATGATGGCGTCCGAACCGATGGTCCAGACGTACAAGAACCCACCCTCCTCGCTCGGCATCGACGCGCTCGCCGACCAGACCGCGGCCGGCGGTATCGCCTGGGCGTTCAGCGAGATCCCGTCCGTGCTTGTGCTGCTCGCGCTGCTCTTCCAGTGGCACCGCTCCGAGGAGCGGCAGGCACGGCGTTCGGACCGGGCCGCCGACCGTGACGGCGACAAGGAACTCGAGGCATACAACGCCTATCTGGCCTCACTCAACGCACGCGGTCGCTGAGCCCCTTTTCCCCTTTCGGTCACTCCGTACACACTGGAAATTCCCCTTGACTGAAAGGCTTTTCCATTCAGTAGCATGATGCGTGACGCCCTGCTTCCGCTCTGCAGGGTTACGGGGGATCCGCTGGGGGGAGCGGTCATGACAATTCACGCATGCTTGCTGAGGACCGGAAAAACCGTGGTCCGAAGGCTTGCCGTGCTGCTTGCCGCTGCGGTGATCCTCAGCGGATGCACGGAACAACGCCTGTTCGCGGTGAAGGCCGTCGCCGCCGGAGTGCCGTCACTCGCACCTTTTTTCGAAGAGGACGGCTCACTCGGCACCGACGAGACGAAGCTCAGGCCGGAGCAGGCGCACAGCGGCCTGCAACAGGGCAACACCCCTGGTCTGTACGGGGGTACGCAGAAACCCAAGGTCTGTGACGTCGACCGTCTCAAGGATTTCCTCACCGATCCCAGGAACCGTCAAAAGGCCCGGGAATGGGCCCGCATCGTGGGCATTACGCCAGATCGGATCGAGGGGTACATCGACGACCTCACACCCGTTCTGCTGCGTCACGACACTCTCGTGAAGAACCACGACTACAAAAAGGGCAAGGCTGTCGCCTTCGACGCATTGCTGGAGGCGGGGATCGCGGTATTGGTGAACGACCAGGGACTTCCGGCCGTGAAGTGCTCGTGCGGAAATCCGTTGCAGTCCTTCGACAAGGATCCCGAGAAGATCTCGGTCAAGTTCGAGGACGGCAACAAAAAGTGGGACGGCTACGAGAAGTCCGAGGTGGTGACCGTCAAGCCCTCGCCTCAGCCGCTGGAGCAGATCGCACTGATCGACGTGGACGACCCGGACCAGGGCCTCAACCGCCCCGTCGGCAGCTCGGGCGAGAACGACGAGCCGTTCGACGCGACGAAGCAGCACGCGGTGCCACGCGTCGCCGGAATGACCTTCGACCAGGCCAGTCAGCGGCTGTCCGAGCTGGGGCTGGCGGCGATGTCCTCCGACGGACTCCCCTCGGGGGACGCGGCGGTGACGGGCTCCGATCCGGGGCCCGGGACCGAGTTGCGGTTCGGGGAGGCGGTGACCCTGAGCGTCGCGGACGACGGCGAGGAGCCGGGTACGCCTCCGAAGTCGAACCCGTCCAACGGGCCGAGCACGGACGGCCCGACATCGGACGAGCCAACGTCAGGTGGGCCGACCACCGATGGACCGACCACGGATGGACCGACCACGGGCGGGCCCACGACGGACGGGCCCACGACAAGCGGTCCGACCACGGACGGACCGACGTCGAGCGGCCCCACCACGGACGGTCCGGACACGGGTGGCCCGACGTCGAGCGAGCCCACCATCGGCGAACCCACGTCGAGCGAACCCACGACGGCCATCCCGACCACCCCCACCACGTCGAGCACGCCGCCCACAGTCGAGCCGACCTCCGCGGAGCCCACGTCCGCGGAGCCGACCTCCGCCGATCCGACGTCCGTCGAGCCCACGCGGAGCAAGCCGGTGACCAGTGAACCCGCGTCGAGCGAACCCGGCTCGTCCGGTGCGCCGGCCTCGGCCGAGCCCGCTGCCGGCCCGGCCTAAGCCCACCCAGAGCCGAACCCGGGGAGTGACCGGATGGCATCAGGATCACCGCAGTCGGGCGTCGGCCGGGTCATCGCCGGCCGCTACCTTCTGCTGAACCAGCTGGGCAGCGGCGGCATGGGACATGTCTGGCTCGCCCACGACCAGCGGCTGGCGTGCGAGGTCGCGCTCAAGGAGATCGTGTTCCGCAACCCGGGCGAGGAGGGCGACCGCTCGGCCAGGGTCGCCCGGGCCCGTGCCGAGGCCCGGCACGCCGCGGGGCTGCGCGGCCACCCGCACGTGGTGACCGTGCACGACGTCCTGGAGCACGAGGGCCTGCCCTGGATCGTCATGGAGTACGTGCCGGGCGCGCTCGACCTGCACGCCCTGGTCACCCAGCGCGGCCCGCTGGCTCCCGCCGAGTGCGCCCGCGTCGGACTCGCCGTGCTGGACGCGCTGACCGCCGGGCACGAGCGGGGTGTGATGCACCGGGACGTGAAGCCCGCCAACATCCTGCTGGCCCCGGACCGCGCCGGATCGCCGTACGCCCGGGTGCTGCTCACGGACTACGGCATCTCCGTGCAGCCCGACGGCGGCGAGACGCGGTACACGCAGACCTCCGTACTGGTGGGCACCGCCGGGTATCTGGCGCCCGAGCGGGCCCAGGGCGGCCCGCCCACAGCCGCCGCCGACCTGTTCTCGCTGGGCTGCACGCTCTACTACGCCGTCGAGGGCTACGGCCCCTTCGACCGCGACTCGGGGCTCGCGGCGCTGACCGCCGTCGTACTGGAGGAGCCGCGTCCGACACTGCGCGCGGGCGCGCTGGAGTCGCTCCTGGCCGCCATGCTCACCAAGAACCCCGTCCACCGGATCACCGCGGAGGAGGCCGAGGGCGCGCTGTCCGAGATCCTGACACCTCAATCGCATCCCCGGACCCGGTTCGACCCCGGCTCGGAGCCGCCCTGGGCGGGCGGGCCCACCCATACGGCCGCACCCCGTGTCCCCGAGCCACCCGGGCCCTCGCAGAGCCACGCGAACGGCTCACAGTGGTACGCGCCGTCGGCCGCCCAGGAGTCCTCGGCGGCGCCCGGGCAGGAGACCCCCGCCACCTGGCCGCCGCCCGGGCAGGGCCCCTCCCCTTGGCCGACCGGGCAGGGTTACGGGTCTCCCCCGGCCACCACCAGCAGGCGCCGCCCGCGCCACCGCGTCCTCAAGGCCGTACTGGCGACCGCGCTGGGGCTGGCACTGGCGGGCGGCGGGGCCTGGTACGCGATGGCCTACCTGCCGGGCAAGGGTGCGGGGAAGCCGTACGGAGAGGCCGTCGGGCTCACCACGCCGCTCCAGGACGGCGACTGCGTGGACGCCGAATGGCCCGGCACGCCGTTCTCGGGCGAGCCCGCGCTCACGGTCGTGGGCTGCGACAGCAGGAACACCGAGGGGCAGGTCCTGGCGGTGTTCGAGACCGGCTCCGCCGAGGAGGCCCGCACCGGAGCAGCCGCCCAGTGCGAGCAGCGCACCGGGGAGACCCGTAAGAAGCTCGCGGACATCCGCCCCTTCGCCGCCGTCCCGACCGCCGACGGCTTCGATACCGCCGACCGTCGCGTCGCCTGTCTGCTGCTGGACGCACATGGCTTTCCCGTGTACGGGCCGCTCGGGGACAATCGCAAGCCGGGCACGCTCTTCAAGGACACCGCGACCATGCAGAGGCGGGACTGCCTCGACAAGGTGTCCGGCAACCGCGCCAAGCTGGTCTCCTGCGACGGTCCTCATGAGCAGGAGGTGCTCGACTTCTTCCGCATGCCTCCGGGTACCAGCCTCGACGACGCACACGACGAAGCACCCGAAACCTGCCAGAAGGAGATCCCGCCGCAGGACTACGGCTACGACCCCAGCGTCTACGAGGCCGCCGCCTGGGTGGGTAACAGCGGGTGGAACTCGGGGACGCGTTTCGTAGTGTGCACTGCAATTCGCCAGGACCGGGGCACCATGGAGAAAGACGAACCATGAGGAGGGTGTTGCGATGCCCGGTTCTACGAAGACCATGGGAGTACTCACCGTAGGCGGACTGGTGGTGGTCACGGCCTACACGGTGGCGCTCGGGAGCAGTGGCTGGCTGTGGTTCGGCTGGGTGGTGCTCGGTCTGATCACGCTGGCCATGGTGGTGTCGCGCCCCACCTGACGCATTCCGCAATCAGTCCCCCGGGCAGCTTCGGCGGTTCTTCGCCTGGGGGGCTCATTCGCGGGGCAGGCGTCCCGCCGAGTGCACGCCCGGCTGGTATTTCGGCAGCCGGGCGGTGATTTTCATGCCCGCGCCGAGTGCGGTCTCGATGACGAGGCCGTAGTCGTCGCCGTACACCTGCCGCAGCCGGTCGTCGACGTTCGACAGGCCGATGCCGCCCGAGGGGCTGACCTCGCCGGACAGGATGCGGCGCAGGCGGTCGGGGTCCATGCCGGGGCCGTCGTCCTCGATGACGACGAGTGCCTCGGCGCCCGCGTCCTGCGCGGTGATGCTGATGCGGCTCTTGTCGACCTTGCCGGTGCCGCCTTCGAGGCCGTGCTTCACGGCGTTCTCGACGAGCGGCTGGAGGCAGAGGAAGGGCAGGGTCACCGGGAGTACCTCGGGGGCGATCTGCAGGGTGACCGAGAGGCGGTCGCCGAAGCGGGCCCTGACCAGTGCCAAGTAGTGGTCGATGGCGTGCAGTTCGTCGGCGAGCGTGGTGAAGTCACCGTGTCTGCGGAACGAGTAGCGGGTGAAGTCGGCGAATTCCAGGAGGAGTTCGCGGGCCCGCTCGGGGTCGGTGCGGACGAACGAGGCGATCACCGCGAGCGAGTTGAAGATGAAGTGCGGGGATATCTGGGCCCGCAGCGCCTTGATCTCGGCCTCGATCAGCCGGGTGCGGGACTGGTCGAGGTCGGCGAGTTCCAGCTGGACCGAGACCCAGCGGGCGACCTCGCCGGTGGCCCGGACGAGCACGGCCGACTCGCGGGGCGCGCAGGCGACGAGCGCCCCGTGCACCCGGTCGTCGACGGTGAGCGGGGCGACGACGGCCCAGCGCAGGGGGCAGTACGGCTCGTCGCAGTCCAGGCGGAAGGCTTCGCCGCGGCCGGTCTCCAGGGGGCCGCCGAGCCGCTCCATGATCTGGTCGCGGTGGTGTTCGCCGACGCCCTCCCAGGCGAGGACCGTGTCCTGGTCGGTGAGGCAGAGCGCGTCGGTGCCGAGCAGGGTGCGCAGCCGCCGGGCCGATTTGCGGGCCGTCTCCCCGGTCAGCCCGGCCCGCAGCGGCGGGGCGGCGAGCGACGCGGTGTGCAGGGTTTCGAAGGTGGCGTGCTCGACGGGGGTGCCGAGGCCGCCGAGGGTCGACGGGCGGGAGGTGCGCCGGCCGAGCCAGAACCCGGCCGCCAGCAGCGGGAGTACGGCCACGCAGAGCCCGGCCAGGAAACCGCTCATGCCTTGACCTCCGCGCGTACCTGGCCGCCGGCCAGTTCCTCCGGCAGATGGAAGCGGGCGAGGATGGCGGCCGTTCCGACCGGCACCCGCCCGGGTGTCGCGAGGGACACCAGCACCATGGTGAGGAAGCCCAGGGGCACCGACCAGAGTGCGGGCCAGGCGAGGAGCGCGTGCAGCGAGCCCGTCCCCGGGAAGCCCGCCATGGTGGCGGCGACCGCGAGCAGTGCCGAGCCGCCGCCGACGATCATCCCGGCCGCCGCGCCCGGCGGGGTGAGCCGGTGCCACCAGATGCCGAGGACGAGCAGCGGGCAGAAGGACGAGGCGGACACCGCGAAGGCGAGCCCCACGGCGTCCGCGACCGGCAGTCCGCCGACGATCGAGCTGGCCGCGAGCGGCACGATCATCGAGAGGACCGTGCCGAGCCGGAAGTGCCGTACGCCGCGCGAGGGCAGTACGTCCTGGGTGAGCACGCCCGCCACCGCCATGGTCAGGCCGGACGCCGTGGACAGGAACGCGGCGAAGGCGCCGCCCGCGACCAGCGCGCCCAGCAGGTCTCCGCCGAGCCCGCCGATGACCCGGTCGGGCAGCAGCAGTACGGCGGCGTCCGCGTCCCCGGTGAGGGTCAGCTCGGGCGCGTACAGGCGCCCCAGCGCTCCGTAGACCGGGGGCAGCAGGTAGAAGGCGCCGATCAGGCCGAGCACGGCGACGGTGGTGCGGCGGGCGGCGACTCCGTGCGGGCTGGTGTAGAAGCGGACGACGACGTGCGGCAGTCCCATGGTGCCGAGAAAGGTGGCGAGGATCAGCCCGTACGTGGCGTACAGCGGGCGTTCCTCGCGGCCGGCGGCGAGGGAGGTGGACATGCCGCCGTTGCCGCCGCGGTCGGCTACGGGGACGGGGTCGCCCTTGGTGAAGGTGAGCCGGGTGCCCTGTTCGATGCGGTGGACTCCGGCCGGGAGCCGGACCCGATCGTCCTCGTACCGCTCGCCGTCGACCGTTCCCGTCGCGGTGACGCTCAGTGGTTCGCCGAGTTTGAGGTCCAGTCCGGCGTCGATGCGGACGACCCGGTGCTCGCGGAACGTGGCCGGTTCGTCGAAGGCCCGGTCCGGGGCGCCGTCGCCCTGCCAGGCGAGGACGAGGAAGAGCGCGGGGACGAGCAGGGCGGTGAGCTTGAGCCAGTACTGGAAGGCCTGCACGAAGGTGATGCTGCGCATGCCGCCCGCGGCGACGGTCGCGACCACGACGACGGCGACGATGATGCCGCCGAGTGGCTTGGACGCTCCGGTCAGGACGTTCAACGTCAGCCCCGCGCCCTGGAGTTGGGGCAGGAGGTAGAGCCAGCCGACGCCGACGACGAAGGCCCCGGCCAGCCGCCGTACGGACTGCGAGGCGAGCCGGGCCTCGGCGAAGTCCGGCAGCGTGTAGGCGCCGGAGCGGCGCAGCGGGGCCGCGACGAAGAGCAGCAGGACCAGATATCCGGCGGTGTAGCCGACCGGGTACCAGAGCATGTCGGGGCCCTGGACGAGGACGAGGCCCGCGATGCCGAGGAAGGAGGCGGCAGAGAGGTACTCGCCGCTGATGGCGGCCGCGTTCAGCCGGGGACCGACCGTACGCGAGGCCACGTAGAAATCCGAGGTGGTACGGGATATGCGCAGGCCGAAGGCGCCGACGAAGACGGTCGCGACGACCACGAGCGCGACCGCGGGGACGGCGTAGTTCTCGTTCACGGCTTGCTCTCGATCACAGGCTGTTCTCGCTCACGCGGTGCTCTCGTTCATGGGCTCAGCGGATCTCGGTCTGGGGCTGGTGCACGGGCTAGCGGTCCTCGACGAGGCGGACGAAGTCCTTCTCGTTGCGGTCGGCGCGGCGCACGTACCAGCGGGCGAGGAGCACCAGCGGCGGATAGACGCAGAACCCGAGCACGATCCACTCCAGGCTCGAACTGTCGCCCATCGACGCGAACACCAGCGGCAGCGGGCCCACGAGGAGGACGAGCACGGCGAACACGGTGAGCGCGGCGCGCAGTTGGGAGCGCATCAGCGAGCGGACGTAGGTGTGCCCGAGCGTGGTCTGCTCGTCGATCTCGGTGCGCGGCCGGGAGCGGCTCAGCGGGCGCGTACGGCGCGGCGGGCCGGTGACGACGACACGGCGGTCGGTGGAGTCCTGGGGCATCTCGGGCCTCCTCAGCTCGCGGTCCGGCGCATCAGCAGGTCACGCAGTTCGCGGGCGTGACGGCGGCTGACCTGCAGTTCGACCGAGTCGACCAGGACGCTGACGGTACCCGCGTCCAGGCGGAGTTCGCTGATGTGGCCGAGGGCGACGAGATGGCGGCGGTGGATGCGGACGAAGCCGCGCGAGCGCCAGCGTTCCTCGAGGGTGGAGAGGGGGATGCGGACGAGGTGGCTGCCCTGGGCGGTGTGCAGCCGCGCGTAGTCCCCGTGGGCCTCGACGTGGGTGATGTCCTCCACGGCGACGAAGCGGGTGACTCCCCCGAGCTCGACGGATATGTGGTCCGGGTCGGGTTCGTGCACGGGTATCAGCGGGGCCGCGTCCATCTGCTCGACGGCCCGGCGGACGGCCTCGGCCAGCCGTTCCCGGCGTACGGGCTTCAGGACGTAGTCGACGGCCTTGAGGTCGAAGGCCTGGACGGCGAAGCCCTCGTGGGCGGTGACGAAGACGACGAGCGGCGGTTTGGCGAACCCGGCGAGCAGCCGTGCCATGTCGAGGCCGTCGAGGCCCGGCATGTGGATGTCGAGGAAGACGACGTCGATGCCCTCGTCGCCGCCTGGGCCGCTCTCCAGGGCGCGGTTGATCCGGCGCAGGGCCGCGGTGGCATCGCTCGCGCCCTCGACGCTGCTCACCCGTGGATCGGCGTCCAGGAGATAGAGCAGCTCTTCGAGGGACGGCGGTTCGTCGTCGACGGCGAGGGCGCGCAGCATGAATCCGGAGTGTAGGAGCAATTCGCACGCCTGCACATGCGGCGGGCCGGGCCGTCGTCGCTGGATACAGTGCCCGCATGACACCCATGTCCGCCCCCTTCGACGATCTCGACCGCAAGATCGTCACGGCTCTGATGGCGAACGCGCGCACGAGCTTCGCCGAGATCGGTGCGGCGGTCGGTCTTTCCGCCACCGCGGTCAAGCGCCGGGTCGACCGGATGCGCGAGACCGGCGTGATCACCGGGTTCTCGGCGACGGTGGAGCCGGCCGCGCTGGGCTGGCGTACGGAGGCGTACGTGGAGGTGTACTGCGAGGGCGCCGCCCCGCCGCGGCGGCTCGCGGAGGTGATGCGCAACCACCCCGAGATCACCGCCGCCATGACGGTGACCGGCGGCGCCGACGCGTTGCTGCATGTGCGGGCCCGGGACGTGGAGCACTTCGAGGAGGTGCTGGAGCGGATCCGGGTGGAGCCGTTCATCCGCAAGACGATCAGCTACATGGTCCTGTCGCATCTGCTGCCGGAGAGCCCGGAGGCGGGGGCGAGCCAGCCCGCTCCGGAGGCGTGAGTCTTCCGCCGCCCGGACAGCGGGAGCATGGCCGTTCTCCGGTCCGGACAGCGGGAGCATGAGCGTTTCTCGGTCCGGACAGCGGGAGTGCGCCCCCTCCGGACCACTCACGCAGCGATCGTGCGTCGACCGGTCGGAACACGCAGCATTCCTGCGGTGACACGCAATCCCCGATTCTTGTCGAGACCGGCCTCCGCTTCCTACCGTTGAGGTATCCCACCCAACACGCAGGAAAGCGGAGGAACCCCTCTGTGCCCATGAGCCGTGTGCCGCGATCGAGGCGATTTCTGGTCTGCGAACCCAGACACTTCGCCGTGCAGTACGCCATCAATCCCTGGATGCATGAGGACACACAGGTCGACGTCGATCTGGCCCGAGGACAGTGGGCGGAGCTGGTCCGCGCCTACCGCGCCCACGGCCACACCGTCGACAGCGTGGAACCGGTCGCCGGTCTGCCCGACATGGTCTTCGCCGCGAACTCGGCGCTGGTCGTGGCCGGCCGGGTCTTCGGCTCGCTCTTCCACGCGCCGCAGCGCCGCCCCGAGTCGACCGCGTACGAGACGTGGTTCAAGAACGCGGGCTTCGACGTCTACCGCCCCGAGGCGGTGTGCGAGGGCGAGGGCGACCTGGTCTTCGCCGGCCGCGTTCTCCTGGCCGGCACCGGATTCCGTACCGAGCGGGCCGCCCACCACGAGGTGCAGGAGTTCTTCGGCGTCCCGACGGTCAGCCTCACGCTGGTGGACCCGCGCTTCTACCACCTGGACACCGCGCTGTTCGTGCTCGACGACGGCCCCGAGGCGAACATCGCGTACTACCCGGAGGCCTTCTCCGCGGGCAGCCGCGAGGTGCTCCGCCTGCTCTTCCCGGACGCGGTGATCGCCACCCGTGAGGACGCCATGGTGTTCGGTCTGAACTCCGTCTCGGACGGCCGCCACGTCTTCATCGCGCCGCGCGCCGAGGCCCTGGCGGGCGAACTCGACCGCCACGGCTATGTTCCCGTCCCCGTCGACCTGTCGGAGTTCCAGAAGGCAGGCGGGGGAATCAAGTGCTGCACCCAGGAGATCCGCTCATGACCATCGCGCCCAGCCGCTCCCTGCGTTCGTCCGCCGAGCTGATCCGCGCCGAGGAGCCCGTCCTCGCGCACAACTACCACCCGCTGCCCGTGGTCGTCGCGCGCGCCGAGGGCGCCTGGGTGGAGGACGTCGAGGGCCGCCGCTACCTCGACATGCTGGCCGGCTACTCGGCCCTCAACTTCGGACACCGCCACCCGGCGCTGATCGAGGCGGCCCACCGGCAGCTCGACCAGCTGACGCTCACCTCGCGAGCCTTCCACAACGACCGGCTCGCCCAGTTCGCCGAGTCCCTGGCCGAGTTGACGGGCCTGGACATGGTGCTGCCGATGAACACGGGCGCCGAGGCGGTGGAGAGCGCCATCAAGGTGGCCCGCAAGTGGGCGTACGAGGTGAAGGGCGTCCCCGCCGACCGGGCGACCATCGTCGTGGCCGCCGACAACTTCCACGGCCGTACGACGACCATCGTCAGCTTCTCCACCGACGAGACGGCCCGCGCGGGCTTCGGCCCCTTCACACCGGGCTTCCGCGTGGTCCCGTACAACGACCTCGCCGCGCTCGAAGCGGCGATCGACGAGACGACCGCGGCCGTCCTGATCGAGCCGATCCAGGGCGAGGCGGGTGTCGTCATCCCCGACGACGGCTATCTGCGCGGCGTCCGCGAACTGACCCGGCGCACCGGCTGCCTGTTCGTCGCGGACGAGATCCAGTCCGGCCTCGGCCGCACGGGACGCACGCTCGCCGTCGAGCACGAGGACGTCGTCCCGGACATGCTGCTGCTCGGCAAGGCGCTCGGCGGAGGCATCGTGCCCGTCTCCGCGGTGGTCGCGCGGCGCGACGTGCTCCAGGTACTGCGGCCGGGCGAGCACGGCTCGACGTTCGGCGGCAACCCGCTGGCCGCGGCCGTCGGCTCGGCCGTGGTGGAACTGCTGGAGACCGGCGAGTACCAGCGCAGGGCAGCGGAGTTGGGCATCGTGCTGAGGGGCGGCCTGGACGCCCTCGTCGGGAAGGGCGTCCAGGGCTTCCGGGCCCGCGGCCTGTGGGCGGGCGTCGACATCGACCCCGCCATCGGCACCGGCCGCGACATCAGCGAACGCCTCATGCGAGAGGGAGTCCTCGTAAAGGACACCCACGGCTCGACAATCCGCCTCGCCCCGCCCCTGACGATCACAGGAGAGGAACTCCAGACGGCCCTGGGTTCCCTGGAAAGGGTCCTGACGGAAGGGGCCTGAGGGCGAGGGGCGCGCCTCCGGGGATGCCGGGGGCGCGCCCCTCCAGGGACTCAGGGGGCGCCCCTCAACCGACTTGAGGGGCCGCCCCTTCGGACACTCGGCGGGAGGGGCGCGCCCCTTTAGGGGCGCGGGGAACTGCGCGACCAGCCCCCACCGGCCCGCGGCCAACGAACGACCGGGGCAGTGGGGCAGGGGGCGAAGCCCCAACGCCCCGGTCCGAGGCACGACGGCTCAGCGGAGAAGCCGGTCGAACCGAAACGGCGCGAGCGCTCCAGGCCTCCGCCCCGTACGGATGTACTCGGCGAGCCACCGCCCCCGCGACCGGCCCCAGCATGACCCCGAGCTGAGCCCGTCGCTCGCCCAGGAGATCGCCGGCCCGCCCGCAGCCCGCCTGCTCGAACCGACCGCCACGGATCTGCGCGCCCAGCAGGGCTGGCCGATGCTCCGCGACACGATCACCGCGTGGCGCGAGAACGGCTTCAACCTCGTGAAGGCGTCCGCGGCCCGGCGGGAGCACCGGGCCACCATGGCACTGCATCTCGCCTGCCTGGCCGACCAGTTGGGCGGCGGCAACGCGGCAGGATCGAGCCAGGTACTGCCCTGACGGGTGGTCCGGAAGAGGGCAGGGAGGCAGCATGAGTGCGTTCGGAGACGGTTACGGAGATCCGCCTCTGCACATACACTGGCGTCCCGCAGCACACCTGTTGACCAGCCAGAACGCGGCGGTTGAGCCGATCCTGTGAAGTGAGGAGCGACCCCTTGTTCTATTACGTTCTCAAGTACGTGATTCTGGGACCGCTGTTGCGGCTGGTCTTCCGCCCCCGGATCGAGGGTCTGGAGCATGTACCGGCGACGGGTGCGGCCATCGTCGCAGGCAATCACCTGTCGTTCTCGGACCACTTTCTGATGCCCGCGATCCTGAAGCGGCGCATCACGTTCCTCGCCAAGGCCGAGTACTTCACGGGCCCGGGCGTCAGAGGCCGGCTGACGGCGGCCTTCTTCCGCAGCGCCGGCCAGATCCCGGTGGACCGCTCCGGCAAGGACGCGGGCCAGGCGGCCATCCGCGAGGGCCTCGGGGTACTGAGCAAGGACGAGCTGCTCGGCATCTACCCGGAGGGCACGCGCTCGCACGACGGCCGCCTCTACAAGGGCAAGGTCGGCGTAGCGGTGATGGCGCTCAAGGCCGGGGTCCCGGTCATCCCGTGCGCGATGATCGGCACCTTCGAGGCCCAGCCCCCGGGCCGGAAGATCCCCAAGATCCACCCCGTGTCGATCCGCTTCGGCAAGCCCCTCGAGTTCTCCCGCTACGCCGGCATGGAGAACGAGAAGGCGATCCTGCGCGCCATCACCGACGAGATCATGTACGCGATCCTCACGCTCTCCGAGCAGGAGTACGTCGACCGGTACGCGGCCGTCGTCAAGGCGGAGGAGGCCGCCGAGAAGGCGGCCCAGGCGAAGCGCAAGTTCCCGCGTATGCCGCTGCGGTGACTGTCGCCGGACCGATGCCCGTCGAGCCGATGTCCACCGAGCCGGGACGATCTGCCCACAGCTAATGCACTGGGATCCCGGCGGCCGGGGCCCTACGGTCGCCCCATGGGACGAGCTGTGGTGATCGGAGCGACGGGACAGATCGGGCGGGTGGCCGTGGGGGCGCTCGCCAGGGACGGCTGGGAGGTGACGGCCCTCTCACGGGGCGGCGGACGGGACGAGTCCTGGCCCGACGGGGTACGGACGGCACGGGCGGACCGCGCGGACGACTCCGCCCTGGCCGCCACCGTCGGCGACGGCTGCGACGTACTGGTGGACATGGTGGCCTACGGACCGGAGCACGCACGGCAGTTGACGAATCTCGCCGGTCGCGTCGGATCGGCCGTGGTGGTCTCCAGCCTGTCGGTGTACGAGGACGACAAGGGCCGCAATTTCGATACGCAGGAGCAGCCCGACGGGTTCCCCGAGTACCCGGTGCCCCTGTCGGAGGACCAGCGGACCATCACGCCCGGCGAAACCTCCTACAGCACCCGCAAGGCGGGGCTCGAACGCGAACTGCTCGCCGCCGCCGACGAGTTGCCGACCACACTGTTGCGCGCGGGCGCGATCCACGGGCCGCACTGCCGTACCCCGCGCGAGCTGTACTTCGTCAAGCGCAACCTGGACGGCCGGCGTCGGCGCGTACTCGCGTACGGCGGGGAGAGCCGGTTCCATCCGGCGAGCGTCCACAACATCGCGGAGCTGGTCCGGCTGGCCGCGCGGCAGCCCGGCGCCCGGGTGCTGAACGCCGTCGATCCCGACGCGCCCACGGTGGCGGAGATCGCCGTCGCCATCGACGCGGTGATGGGTGTCGAGTCCGAGAGCGTCCTGGTCGACGGACCCGCGCCCGCCGATTCCGTGGGCGACACCCCGTGGTCCGTTCCGCACCCGGTGGTCTGCGACATGGCGGCCGCCGAACGGGAGTTGGGGTACCGGGCGGTGGCGCGGTACGCGGAGACGCTGCCGGACACGGTCGCCTGGATCGAGCGTCAACTGAGGGGGCAGGACTGGCGGGAGGCGTACCCGAAGATGTTCCAGAGCTACGGCGACCTCTTCGACTACGCGGCGGAGGACGCCTGGTTGCGGGCATGAACGAGGGGCGGCCGGATTCCCGGACGCCCCTCGTCCTTCCTCGTACTGCTATCGCTCGTGCTCCTGCTACCGCTACGGCTTGGGCGTGGCGTGCGGGGTGCACGTCACGTCGGCCGAGTCGACCTTGCCGGTGAGCAGGTAGGTGTCCACCCGGTCGTTGATGCAGGGGTTGGTCAGACCGGTCACACCGTGCGAGCCCGCGTCCTTCTCGGTGATCAGGCGGGAGCCCTTGAACCGCTTGTGCAGCTCGACGCCACCCTCGTACGGAGTGGCGGCGTCACGCGTGGCCTGCACGATCAGGACGGGCGGCAGACCCTTGCCGGACTTCACGTCGACCGGGGTCTGCTGCTTGGCGGGCCAGGTCGCGCACGGCAGGTTCAGCCAGGCGTTGGCCCACGTCATGAACGGGTAGTTCTTGTGCAGCTCGGTGTTGTCGCGGTCCCACTTCTTCCAGCTGGTGGGCCACTTGGCGTCGGTGCACTCGACGGCCGTGTAGACGGCGTTGCCGTTCTCCGAGGCGATGTTGCCCTCGGTGTCCGACAGGTCGGGGGCCGCGGCGTCGACGAGTGCCTGGGTGTCACCGGCGACGTACTTGCTGAACACGGTCGCGACCGGCACCCACGACGAGTCGTAGTACGGGGCGCTCTGGAAGAAGCCGATGAGTTCGGCCGGACCGACGACCCCGCCGATCGGGTTCTTCTTGGCGGTGGCACGCAGCTTCAGCCACTGCTCCTGGACCTTGGCCCGGGTGTCGCCGAGGTGGAAGGCCGCGTCGTTCTTGGCGACCCAGTCCTGCCAGTCCTTCCAGCGCATCTCGAAGGCGACGTCCTGGTCGAGGTTGGCCTCGTACCAGATCTTCTCGCGCGACGGGTTGACGACACTGTCCGCGATCATGCGGCGGACGTGGGTCGGGTACATCGTGCCGTACACGGCGGCGATGTACGTGCCGTACGAGACGCCCAGGAAGTTGAGCTTCTTCTCGCCGAGCGCGGCCCGGATGACATCCAGGTCACGGACGGTGTTGGGCGTCGTCATGTGCGGCAGCATCTCGCCGCTGCGCTCGGCACAGCCGGCCGCGTACTCGGCGGCGAGCTTGCGCTGGGCGCGCTTGTCGGCCTCGGAGTCCGGCACCGGGTCCATCTTCGGCGCCTTCACGAACTCCTGCGGGTCCGCGCAGGAGATGGGCGCCGAGTGGCCGACGCCGCGCGGGTCGAAGCCCACGAAGTCGTATGCCTTCGACGCCTTCACCCACAGCGGGTTCTTGTTGGTGACCCGGGTCGGGAAGCGCAGTCCGGAACCGCCGGGGCCGCCCGGGTTGTAGACGAGGGCACCCTGGCGCTCCGCCTTCGTGCCCGTGTTGCCGATGCGGTCCACGGCGAGCTTGATCTTCTTGCCGTTGGGCTTCGCGTAGTCGAGCGGGACGGTGACCCAGCCGCACTGGATGGGCTTCGCGATCCCCCAGTCGGCCGGACAGTCCGTCCAGTCGATGCCTGCCTTGGCCGCGCGAGCGGCGGCGATCGCGGCACCGCGCGTCTGGCTGTCCTGGCCGTGGCGGCTTTCCGCGCTGGCCGTCGGGGCCGCGACGGCGCCGGCTATCAGCGTCGCTGTGACGAGCGCTCCGGCCGAGCCGAACGCCGTCGCCCTTCTCAAACCCCTCAAGTGAGTCCTCCCCCTACTGTCTACTGTCGTTGTGGTCAGTAAGAGGGATCCTTTCGGCTGTGAGGTCCCTGAGAACAGAGGTGAAGTGGCTTTTTTGCCAATCCGATAACCGGAACTTCACTGCCCGTTGAGCGGTGCGGTTTGTTTCAGGCGAGTGCGCCGAGCGCCTCGTCGAGGATGCGCCGCAGACGCAGGGCATCGGGCGCGAGCGCGGTCACAAGGGCTCCGGGACCGGCGAGCGGGGTGAGCGCGGCGTACTCCCCCAGCAACCGCGCCTCGACCGGTTGCCGACCGAACTCCGGTCGTACGACGATGAGTTGCCCGAGCGCGCGATGCCCGGCGAGCACGGCGGGACCGTCCCATCCACCCGGCGCCCCGGGCCCGCAGGAGAGCTCCTGATCGAGCAGCGGCCGCCCGTCGAGCCGCACGGTGAGCCGACTGGCAAGCCGCCCGGACTCCTCGTTCGCCCGCCCGAGCACCTGCTCCTCGCGCAACACCAGCCGCGCACCGGCAGCAAGGTCCACACGCGTACTCACGCACAACTCACTGCCATTGGCGGAGATCAACTGCTCGGGCAGCCACCGCAGTTCGCCGCCTTCGGTCACTGTGAGCCGTACGTCGTAACGTGCCTCGCCCTTGGCCTGCCCCGGCAGCGCGATGGTGGCGGCGGCCGACCCCACGTGCAACCGCGCACCGTCACCGACCTCCGCCTCGACGGTGAAGTGGTCACCGCCCAGGGGCCCGCTCATCGCACCGACCAGCATGACCCGCGCCTCGGAACCACTGGCCCGCGTACGCCGCAGGGCGAGCGGCCCCTGCCCCTCCAACGTGGGCAGCGCGGTACCGCCCCGCCCGTCGGCTCGCGCCCCGATCCGCGCGAGGGCACGCACCCCGGCCACGCCTGCCTCTCCGGCCGTCATACCGTCCACGCGGCGAGCTGCACCCGCACCCAGGCGGCGACGTCCTTCACCCCGTCCTCGCCCCGCAACGACTGGAACACCACCGGCAGTTCGGCCCGCTGCGCCTTGGCGTCAGCGGCCATCCGCCCGAGGTCGGAGCCGACGTACGGAGCGAGGTCGGTCTTGTTGACGACGAGCAGGTCGGCGGTGGTGACCCCGGGCCCACCCTTACGCGGAATATCGTCCCCGCCGGCCACATCGATCACAAAAATCTGAGCGTCGACCAGCCCCTTGCTGAAGGTCGCGGTGAGGTTGTCGCCCCCCGACTCGACCAGGACGAGATCCAACGGCCCGACCTCATCCTCCAGATCCTCGACGGCTTCGAGATTCGCGGAGATGTCGTCCCGAATCGCCGTGTGCGGACAGGCCCCGGTCTCCACGGCGGTGATCCGCTCGGGCGGCAACACGGCCTCCCGCAACAGGAACTCGGCGTCCTCACGCGTATAGATGTCATTGGTGACAACCGCCAACGACAGCTCATCCCGCAGAACCCGGCAGAGCGCCGCCACGGTAGCGGTCTTCCCGGACCCGACGGGCCCCCCGAGCCCGATCCGCAGGGCCCGCCGCCGCCCGTCGGGCCGGTGGGCGTCGGCGCTGACGGCCGGGGGGCCGTCGTGGGTGTGAAGGTGATCGAGGTGCATGGTGGCGGCTCCATTTCTGTGGCTGGGGGAATTCTGTGGCTGGGGGAACTCTCTGAGCCCGGGCCGACAATTTCAGCCCGTCCGGCGTTTGAGGACGAGGCCGTTCAGGCCGACAGGGGGGTTTGGGGGCGCAGCCCCCAAAAGGGACGGGAACGGGTAGGGGCGGCGGGGGCGAAAGAAACCCCTACGAGGCAAACAACCGCACAGCCCAAGCAGCATGCACCTCCGCACTGATCTCCAACACCGGCGCGGAAGCCGCAGGCAACACCCCGACCCCGCCGCCCCCCAAAGCCCCCCGCGCCACCACAGCCGCCTCCCGCGCAACCAGATCAAGCTCAGGAGCCAACCGAGCCAACACCCCAGTCGCATCGAACGGATCAAGACTCAGCAACCGCACCGTCGCACTCGCCGGCCCACTCACACTCTCGTACACAGCGCAGTACGCGGCATCCTCCGCCCCGAGCCCCGCGGCCCGGGCAGCCAGCCCGAGAACGACCGGCTGATGGGCACCCTTGGGGAACTCCCGTGCCAGCGCGTCGAGTTCGGCGGACGGCCACGTCGCCCGAGCGGCCCGCATCAACTGCCGCCCGAGCTTCCGGGCGGCGACCCGCAGGGCGAGGGACGGCGTACGCGCGTCCGCGGCACCGTCCAGTTCCACCGGGTCGAGCCCGAGGGCGGCGGCCGCGGCGAGCGAGGCGGACACCAGCCCGGCCGTGTGCAACCGCCCCCGGCAGAACTCCTCCAGACTCTCCGCACCGGTGATCCGCCCGGCCTTGACCGCCGCCTCGGCGCCACCGGAGTGGGCATGCCCCCCGGCGGGAAACCGGCCGTCGGCCAGCACAAGCAACGCAGCACGCGACATGACGAGCCTCAGAACGCAGAGTCGAAGTCGAAGTTGACGTCGAAGTCGAAGTCGAGGTCAGAATCGAAGTCGAAGTCGGAAGGTCAGAACAGGAAATACCGCTGAGCCATGGGCAGTTCGGCAGCCGGAGTGGCCTCCACCAGCTCCCCGTCGATCGTGACGGCGAAGCTGTCGGGATCGACCTGCACCCGCGGCCGCGCGTCGTTCTCCCGCATGTCCGCCTTGGTCACCCCACGCGTCGACTCGATCGACACGAACCGCTTGCCGAGCCCGAGCCGCTCGGGCAGCCCGTCCTCGATCGCGATCGGCGCAACGAAGTTGAAGGAGTTGGAGGCGGGCGCCCGCCCGATCGCCCCGAACATCGGCCGGGGCAGAATCGGCTGCGGCGTGGGAATGGACGCGTTGGCGTCGCCCATCTGCGCGTACGCGATCTGCCCGCCCTTGACGACGAGATGCGGCTTGACGCCGAAGAACGCGGGCTCCCACAGCACGAGGTCGGCGAGCTTCCCGGTCTCCACGGAGCCGACCTCGCGAGCGAGCCCCTGCGCGAGGGCCGGATTGATTGTGTACTTGGCGACATAGCGACGTACACGGTGGTTGTCCGCACGTCCGTCCCCGGGCAGCGCACCCCTCCGCCGCTTCATGACATGGGCCGTCTGCCAGGTCCGCATGATGACCTCGCCCACGCGCCCCATGGCCTGCGCGTCGGAGGAGATGATCGAGATGGCGCCGAGGTCGTGCAGGATGTCCTCGGCCCCGATGGTGGTGGGCCGGATCCGGGACTCGGCGAAGGCGAGGTCCTCGGGCACGGCCGCGTTGAGGTGGTGGCAGACCATCAGCATGTCGAGGTGTTCCTCGGCGGTGTTGACGGTGTAGGGCCGGGTCGGGTTGGTCGAGCTGGGCAGCACGTGCCCCTCGGAGACGACGGTCATGATGTCCGGCGCGTGCCCGCCGCCGGCACCCTCCGTGTGGTACGCGTGGATGGTGCGCCCCGCGATCGCGGCGAGCGTGTCGGCCACGAACCCGGCCTCGTTGAGGGTGTCGGTGTGGATGGCGATCTGCGCGCCGGTCCGGTCCGCCACCGTGAGCGCCGCGTCGATGACGGCGGGCGTGGAGCCCCAGTCCTCGTGCAGCTTGAGGCCGAGCGCCCCGCCGCGCAGCTGGGAGAGCATCGCCTCGTGGGAGACGGTGTTGCCCTTGCCGAGGAGCCCGAAGTTGAGCGGGTACTCCTCCATCGCCTCCAGCATCCGGGCCAGGTGCCAGGGACCGGGCGTGACGGTGGTCGCCTTGGAACCCTCGGCCGGACCGGTGCCGCCGCCGATGAGCGTGGTGATCCCGGAGGCCAGCGCCTCGTCGGCGATCTGCGGACAGATCAGATGCACATGGGCGTCGATGGCACCGGCCGTCAGGATCCGCCCGTTGCCCGCGATGACCTCGGTCTCCGGGCCGATGACGAGATCCGGGTGCACCCCGTCCATGGTGTCCGGGTTGCCCGCCTTGCCGATCCCCGTGATCCGGCCGTCGCGAATACCGACGTCGGCCTTGATGATCCCCCAGTGGTCGATGATCACCGCACCCGTGATGACGGTGTCCGGGGTGCCGTCTGCGCGCGTAGCACGCGACTGGCCCATGGATTCGCGGATGACCTTGCCACCGCCGAACACGGCCTCGTCACCGGCGCGTCCGGGACCGCCGGAACGATCCTCCTCGATCTCGACGAGCAGATCGGTGTCGGCGAGCCGGATGCGGTCACCGGTGGTGGGGCCGAACAGGTCGGCGTACGCGGCACGCGAGATCTCAGGCATCGAGGGCACCTCCGGTCTCACCGCGCAGGCCGGGCACGACACGGGCGCCGGTGAGCGGAACGAGTTCGACGTCGACGGGGATCCCGGGTTCGAAGCGCACGGCGGTGCCGGCGGCGACGTTGAGCCGCTTCCCGCGCGCAGCGGCGCGGTCGAAGTCCAGACCGGGGTTGGCCTCGGCGAAGTGATAGTGGGAGCCGACCTGGACGGGCCGGTCGGCGGCGTTGAGGACGGTGAGCCGGGTGACCTCAAGGCCTTCGTTGAAGGCGACGGGTCCGTCGGCGAACAGGATCTCTCCGGGAATCATGGCTGCCGCTCCCCCGTCAGACGATCGGGTCGTGGACGGTGACGAGCTTGGTGCCGTCCGGGAAGGTGGCCTCCACCTGGACGTCGTGGATCATCTCGGGGATGCCCTCCATGACGTCCTCGCGGGTGAGGATCTTGCGCCCGGAGGCCATCAGCTCGGCGACGGTACGGCCGTCCCGGGCCCCTTCGAGGATGTGCGAGGTGATCAGGGCGACGGCCTCGGGGTGGTTGAGCTTCAGTCCCCGGGCCCGGCGCTTCTCGGCCACATCGGCGGCCACATGGATGAGCAGCCTCTCCTGCTCGTGCGGCGTCAGTTGCACGGCGTCCACCTCACAGTCCTCGCTCCGGACCGTGCGGGGTCCGGTTGCCGCAGCCACCACGAAGGATTCGGATGCAGTACGCGACTGCGGTACGCGGCCGGAATGCGCGACTCTGCGCGTCCCTGGCTGCGAAAACCCCTGGTGACGTGGTGGTGCAGGCTAGTTGTGCGGGATTTCAGGGACGTTAACCGCCGCGCGGGGATTCGTACGGGGATCACGGCGATCGAGCCGACCGGCCGACCGGATCGTCGGCCTGTGCCGCGCGCTCGGACCGGGTCGGCGTCAGCGGGGCGGCTCCATGCTCATCAGCGCCCGTAGCCCGTCCTGGATCACCTCGGCGGGCGCCGGGCCGAAGAGCGCCTGCTGGGCGGCGAACCCCTGCGCGGTGGCGATCATGGTCCTGGCGACATGGTCGGCGGGAATGTCCGCCCGCATCACGCCGGCCTCCTGATAGCCCTCGACGACCTTCACCCAGGCCGCGCGCACGGTGCCGAAGCCCTCGCGCAGCACCCGCGACAGCTCGCCGTCGCGGAGCGTCTCCGTCCAGACCTGGACCATCAGCCGGGGGAAGGATGCCTCTCCCTCCCAGCTCAGCCCGAGCTTTCCCGCTCCCCCCAGTCCGAGCACCTGGGTCATGACCCGGCCCACGAGCACATCGGGCGGTGGGGGCGGAGCCTGCCGGGCGGCCTCTTCGAAGGCGTCGCGAATACCTCCAAGGACCTCGGTGACGATGGCCGCGATCAGTTCGTCCTTGCCACTGAAGTAGCGGTAGACGGCGCCTGCCGACAGATCCACCTCCTTCAGCACGTCCTGCATCGACGTGGCATGGAACCCGTTGCGGGCGAAGCTGCGGGCCGCGCCGTCGAGGATCTGACGGCGGCGGGCGTCGAGGTGTGCCTGGGATACGCGGGCCATGATTGAACACTAAAACGAACATTCATTCTTGACAAGCGACGACACCAGCAGGACAGTGGCGGAACAAGCAAAACGAACGATCCTTCTCTTTAACGGGACCGCTCACCCCACCCCATCCACATCCACACACCTCAAGGGAGGAGACCATGTCCGCCAAATCCGCTACGCACACCGGGACCGCCGCACCGCGCTCACCGCAGGCGTCACGGCCGTCACAGCCACCGCAGCAGCCGACCTCGTCGTCGCACGGCCGCCATGTCGTGGCCGTCGTCGTACTGGTGCCCGTACTGGTGGCTCTGGCCCTGTGGGCCTTCGCGTGGCCCGCGGCCCGTACCGCGCCGCGCGATCTGCCGCTCGGCGTGGCGGGCCCGGCGACAGCGGCCACCCAGGTCGAGAAGCAGCTCACAGAGCACAAGGGCGCCTTCGAGATCCACCGCTACGCCGACGAGGCCGCCGCCCGGGACGCCATCGAGGACCGGACCGTATACGGCGCGGTCGTCGTCACCGGGCAGGGGCCGAAGCTGCTGACCGCCTCGGCCGCGAGCCCCTTCGTGGCCCAGCTGCTCCAGCAGTCGGTGACCCAGCAGGCGGGCGGCGCCCAGGTGCGGACCGTCGACGTCGTACCAGCCGCCGAGGACGACCCGCGCGGCTCGGCCCTGACGTCGAGCGTGCTGCCACTGACGCTGGCGGGCATCGCCGCCGGAGCCGTCGTGACCCTGCTCGGGCTGCGCGGGCGGCGTTCGGTCGTCGCCCTGGTCGGCGCGTCCGCACTCGTCGGCCTGGTGGCGGCCGCGCTCGCCGGCAGCTGGCTCGGCGTCCTCACCGGGAACTGGTGGGCCCAGGCGGCCGCCCTGAGCCTGGCCACGCTGGCGGTCGGCGCCGCCGTCGCGGGTCTTGCGGCCCTGCTGGGCACCCCGGGCATCGGAGTGGGCGGGCTCGTCGTGATGCTGCTCGGCAACCCGTTCTCCGGCGCCGCCACGGCCCCCGAGATGCTGCCCGACCCGGTAGGGACGATCGGCCAGTGGCTGCCGCCGGGCGCCGGCGTCTCACTGCTCCGCTCGATCTCCTTCTTCGACGGAGCCGCCGCGTCCGGCCCGGCCCTCACCCTGACCTGGTGGGCCGCACTGGGACTCGGCGCGGTCCTCCTCGGCAGCGCACTCAAGCGCCGCAAGGACACCACGCCACCGGCCCTCACCGAACACGAGCCCGCCCCGGCGAACTGACCCACAAAGCCGACCGTGCACCCCTGAAGTAGCGGACAGGGGTGCACGGTCTTACGTGTTTACGGTCCTGCGCGTTTTACGGTCACACGCGTCCGGGGCGCCCGATCTTGCGCATTGGCTTGCCGAGCCTGGCAAGCGCAGCTCAACCCAACCCGCCCAGGGGCGCGGGGAACTGCGCGACAAGCCCCCACCCACCCGCACCCGGCAACGAACCGCAACCACCCACCCCCATAACCCACCTAAGACGCCCCCGGCCCCCGATGCTCCGCCGCGATCCCGAACCGCTGCCGTTCGCGAGGAGCGGAACCCACCTCCCGGACACTCGACACCGAACTGATCACCGGCGACTCCGCCTCCGCCTCGATCGCCGCGTCGAGTTTCTCGAGTCGCTCCAGGTCAGCCGCGGACACGAGAGCGACAAGCGGCTTCCCGTGCCGCGTCACGACGACGCGCTCACCGCCGTACACCACCCGGTTGATCAGGTCGGCGAGCTCAGCCCTGGCTTGCGTCACCGGAATCTCGTAGGCCATGCTCCCCATCATAACGTCATGTACGTCCTGTACATTTTTTACAGGACCTCTCCCGGAGGAGCGTGTGTCATGACCCGACCGTCCGCCCGCTATGTCCTGCCCGAGTTCACCGAACGCACCAGTTCGGGGAGCCGGACCATGGACCCATACTCGAAGCTGCTGGAGGAGCGGATCGTGTTCCTCGGGACGCCGATCGACGATGTGTCGGCGAACGACGTGATGGCCCAGTTCATGCACCTCGAGTACCAGGCGCCCGACAGGGACATCTCGCTCTACATCAATTCGCCCGGTGGCTCGTTCAGCGCGATGACGGCCGTCTACGACACGATGCAGTTCGTCAGCTGCGAGGTGGAGACCATCTGCCTGGGGCAGGCGGCGTCGGCCGCGGCGGTGCTGCTCGCGGCCGGCACACCGGGCAAGCGGTACGCGCTGCCGGGCGCCCGCGTGCTGATCCACCAGCCGTCGTTCTCCGAGCCCGTCCAGGGACAGGCGTCCGACCTGGCCATTCAGGCCGACGAGTTGATGCGTACCCGTGAGCAGTTGGAGGAGATGCTCGCCCGTCATTCGGGCCAGAGCCGGGAGCGGATCGGTGCGGACATCGAGCGGGACAAGATCCTGGACGCGCAGGCGGCACTGGAGTACGGACTGGTCGACCGGATCGTCGCGAGCCGGAAGTCCACCCAGAGTGCACCCGGCGCGAGGTGAGCGGCCGATGCTCCCACCCGAGTTGCCGCCGCTGCCGGCCCTGACGCGTGCCGAGGCCGAGCTGATCGACCGTTACCTCGAAGTGGTGGACCTGCTCGGCCGGATCAACCCGGCCCACTCCGGGGACACCTACCGGGGGTTGCGGGCCGCCCAGGCCCTGGTCGGCAAGGCTGCCGCGCTGCGTGACGCGCTGGCCCTGATGCACCAACGCGGCGAGCACGAGGTGCACGCGCCGACCCTGGCGCGGGCGCTGCGCGTCCTCGACGGTGAGCGCCGAGCGGGCCGGATCGCGCTACCGCCGCGCTCCGACAGCTGACGTACCGCCACCGACCCGGCGTCACGCAGGCATCTGACGGAACGTCCGGTTCAGGGTTCAAACGGACCGAAAGGTGTACCACCGAACAGCGTAGTCAGGGCTGCTTTTACAGGCCCGTGGAGGTTGCGCAACACGCGTAGCCTCCGTACGGAATAAGACGTTCCGGTGCTGGTACGAGGGTCGTCGACCCCCTCGACGCCCTCCCGTGGGAATGGCTGTCCACCCGAACGGGTGAGTGGTGAGTAAGCCCACAAATCGCCGATTCCGCTCGGCTTTTGGGACATCCGTGCGTCAAGATCCCTT
Organism: Streptomyces sp. NPDC050988; assembly: GCF_044456225.1. Lineage (NCBI taxonomy): Bacteria > Bacillati > Actinomycetota > Actinomycetes > Kitasatosporales > Streptomycetaceae > Streptomyces > Streptomyces sp. NPDC050988. Next base: position 491,535 of record NZ_JBITFQ010000003.1, read on the forward strand.
CCGACGACAAGCCCCCGCCACAAGCGGCGGGGCGATCCGGGCGGACGCCGAGTCCTGCCGCCGCCCGGATGACCGGTCGACAGAAGTGGATCGGCAGGAGTGGAGGACCCAGGCACGACGGGTCGCCGGAACGGTCACGCCATGACCGGGCCGAGCAGCCCTTGGGGTGAAGCCGCGTCAGCGGCCGGGCAACTTCGCCAGCCCGAATCCGACAGGTCATCCTTCACAGGCGGCTGACGAAGGGTTGCGCATGACTGCGCTCAATCGTGTCCCGTCGCTGTTCAGCAGGGCCGGTACCGCATCGGCTCTCACCATCGCCGCTGTCGGCGGCGGCATCGTGGCCCCCGGATTCACGTCCGGCGCGGAAGCGGCCACACCCGCGACGAAGGCACTCCAGGTAGCAGCCTCGAAGAAGGGCTCCCCGTACAAGTACGGAGCCGTGGGGCCCAAGCGCTTCGACTGCTCCGGCCTCACGCTCTACTCGTTCAAGAAGGCGGGCAAGTCCCTGCCGCGTACGGCCGCCGCGCAGTACAACAAGACGAACCATGTCTCCGCTTCGAACCGCAAGCAGGGAGACCTGGTCTTCTTCCACTCGGGCCGGAACGTGTACCACGTCGGCATCTACGCCGGGAAGGGACGGATCTGGCACTCCCCGAAGACCGGGGAAGTGGTGAAGCTCCAGAAGATCTGGACGAAGAGCGTCTGGTACGGCCGGGTCAGGTGACCCGCCCAGGAGGTGGCCGCGGTGATCGCCGCGGCCACCTTCCGGGGCCCGGTGCGTGATATTCGCCGCAGAGTGGTTACTCCTTCACTTATGGGCGACCTTCATCACCACGAGGAGCGCAACGAGACACGGCTTGAGCGCGCCGACCGCAACTTCAACGAACTGCTCCAGGAACTGCGGGTCACGCAGACCGGGGTGCAGATCCTCTTCGCCTTCCTGCTCACCCTCGCGTTCACCCCGCGCTTCCCCTCCCTGGACTTGTTCCAGCGCACCACGTACGTCGTCACGCTGCTGCTCTCCGTACTGACAGCCGCCCTCTTCACCGCCCCCGCCGCGCTGCATCGCCGGCTCTTCCAGCAGGGCGCCAAGCCTCAGGTCGTGAAGGCGTCCTCGCATCTGGCCGAGATCGGGCTCGGAGTGCTCGCGCTCGCCCTCTCCGGTTCGGTCCTGCTCGTCGTGGACGTGGCGACGAGCCGGGCGGGCGGCATCGCGGCCGGTGCGACCACCCTGGTCGTCTGCGCGGGGCTGTGGGCGCTCATCCCCCACCTGATGCAGGGCTCCGCCGACGAGGACTAGCGGGCACCTTCGCGCCACCGGTGGTACGAGGACGAGCCCGACGCCGAGCAGGGCGAGCGCGGCACCGACCTCGACGGCGCGGGTACGGCGCTCAGTCCGCCGTCACGGGCTGCACCGGCGCCGTCCAGGGCAACATGATCGAGACCGTCTTGCCGCCCTCTCTGGTGGGCCGGACCGTCAGCTTGCCGCCGCACTCGGCCGTCAGCCAGCGGACGATCACCATGCCCCGGCCGTTGTCCTGCTGGACGGCCGCGGGCAAACGTTTCGGGAAGCGCGGGTGGCTGTCGGTCACGCCGATGCGCAGTTGTTCGTCGCGGTCGAGTTCGATGTCCACCGTGAAGGTGGGCGACTGCCCGAACGTGTGCTGTACGGCGTTGGTGGCGAGCTCCGAGACGATGAGCCGGACCGTGTCGGCCGCCTCCGTGTCGGATGGAAGTCCCCATTCGGCCAGCACGTTCATGACGTATGTGCGGGCGGCGTAGACCGAGGCGGGATCGCTCGGCAGAGTGACGGATGCTTCCTGGTGGTCTGCCATGGCGAGGTCGTCCCTTTCCCACGGGACCGGAGTCCGACACGAAGCGGATGACTTCGAGTACGGTCCCGGACTGGTGCTTGCGCCAGAGTGCCACTACCTCGGCGTTCGCGGTGCCGATCCACCGAGATATGCATATATCTGTCGCTCGAAGCGGTGAACTCTGCGACGGCCGACCGTATTTGGGCGGGGGGCCGGTTTGTCCTCTACGGTCGGCGTGACGCCGGACGATATAGCGCCGGCGCGACGGTCGGAAGGAGACGGCCATGCAGTACGGTCCCGCTGTGCGCCGCCGGAAGCTCGGTGCCGAACTGCGTGCCCTGCGTGCCCGTGCGGGCCTCAAGAGTGGCGAGGCGGCCCGGCTCGTCGGCTGGCACCAGTCGAAGGTGAGCCGGATCGAGACCGGCCACAGCGGGGTGAAGCCGGCGGACGTGGAGCTGCTGCTCGACGCCTACGAGGTCCGGGACGCGGAGCTGCGCGAGTTGCTCGTGGTGCTGGCGGGCTCCGACGACAACGGCCGGCACCACTGGTGGCACGCCTACCGGGGCCTTCTGCCGTCCACCTACAGCGACTTCATCAGCCTGGAGTCGCAGGCCAGCGTGATGCGCACGCTGGAGAACTCCGTCGTGCCGGGGCTTCTGCAGACGCCGGAGTACGCCCGCGAGGTGACCCGGGCGGCTGTGGACGGGGCGCCGGACGGCAAGGTCGACGCGTTGGTGGAGGTGCGCCTCGCCCGCCAGGACGTACTGCGTTCGAATCCACCGCTCCGACTGAGTGCGGTTCTCGACGAGGCGGCCCTACGACGAACGGTCGGCGGACCGGGGGTCATGGCACGGCAGTTGGAGCACCTCGGAGAGGCCGCGCAACTCCCTCACGTGCGGATTCAGGTGCTGCCGTTCGGAGTTGGAGCTCATGTCGGCGTGACAGGGCCCTTTGTTATTTTTTCGTTTCCGAGCACATCTGATCTGGATGTGGTTGTTCTAGACCACTTGACGAGTAGCCTCTATCTCGAACGGAAAGAAGACCTCCAGGCCTACAGCGAGGCCTTCGACTCCCTTCAGGTCCACGCCCTTTCGCCCGAGGAAACGTTGGATTTCATCGCCGGTGTAGCTCACGGCGCATAAGGAGGCACCATGCCCGCCCCCCTGCCTCGGTCCGTACCTTCGAGCACCCGTCTGCACGGTGTGCGGTGGCAGCGCAGCAGCCGCAGCACGGGAATGAACAACTGCGTCGAGACGGCCCGTCCGGGCTCCGGCCCATGGGCCGGACTGCTCGCGGTGCGCGACTCGAAGAACACGTCCGGTCCCGCCCTGGCCTTCGCCCCCGCAGCCTGGGAGGGCTTTATCGCCGCGCTTCGATGATCACGCGTACGGCACGGTCGAGTTGCCCGTCGGTGAGGTCCGCGCGGGCGGTGAGCCGCAGCCGTGAGATGCCGTCCGGCACCGACGGGGGACGGAAGCAGCCGACGGCGAGACCGGCCTCGCGGCAGTCCGCGGCCCAGCGCACGGCCCGCTCCGGGGAGGGTGCGCGCACGGAGACGACGGCGGCGTCCGGTCGTACGGCTTCGAGGCCCTCGGCCGTCAGCCGTTCGTGCAGGGTGGTCGCCACGCCACGCGCGCGCGTGGCCCGTTCCGGTTCCCTGCGCAGCAGACGCAGGGCCGCGAGGGCCGCGCCCGCCGCCGCGGGGGCCAGACCGGTGTCGAAGATGAAGGTACGGGCCGCGTTGACCAGATGGTCGATCACGTGGGCCGGTCCGAGGACGGCGCCGCCCTGGCTGCCGAGCGACTTCGACAGCGTGACGGTGGTGACCACGTCCGGCGCGCCCGCGAGGCCCACCGCGTGCGGAGCGCCCCGGCCGCCGTCACCGAGTACGCCGAGACCGTGCGCGTCGTCCACGAGCAGGGCGGCGCCGTACTCCCGGCAGGCGGCGGCGAGTCCGGTGAGCGGGGCCGCGTCGCCGTCGACCGAGAAGACCGTGTCGGAGACGACGACGGCGGGTCCGGCATGCGTGCCCAGCGCCTTGCGGACGGCGTCGGGGTCGGCGTGCGCGACGACCTGGGTGGTGCCGCGCGCGAGACGGCAGCCGTCGATCAGCGAGGCGTGGTTGCCCGCATCGGAGACGACGAGGGAGCCGTGCGGCGCCAGCGCGGTGACCGCGGCGAGGTTGGCCGCGTACCCCGAGGAGAAGACCAGCGCGGACTCGAACCCGCAGAATTCGGCCAGCTCGCGTTCGAGTTCCGCGTGCAGTTCCGTGGAGCCGCTGACGAGCCGGGAGCCGGTCGCTCCGGCGCCCCAGGCCCGCACGGCGCTCGCGGCCGCCTCGGTGACCTCGGGGTGCCTCGCCAGGCCCAGATAGTCGTTGCCCGCGAGATCGAGGAGCGGGGAGTCGGCGGGGCGGGGACGCAGGGTGCGGACGAGTCCGGCCCGGCGGCGCGCCCGCGCCTGCTCGTCGATCCACTCGAAAGGCGATCCCGACATATGTCCTCCGGGCCATGAGGTGAGGGTGTTCCATGGGGCGCCGACACATGACATTTCGCCCGGCCCGTCCCCACCTGCCTTTTGTAGGCAACGCACAGACCCTAGCCGGACCACCAGCCGCCCATGATGTGGCAATACCCACACGTCGAACGGCCTCCGTTGTCCGGTCCCTCCTTGGCCCGGCGCGGTCGGATAGGCCAGGATCGGACCTCATGGACCTGCTGAACACGCTGGTGGACAAGGGGCTTCGGCGAGAGCTGCCGACCCGCGAAGAGGCGCTGGCCGTACTGGCGACCTCAGACGACGAACTCCTCGATGTGGTGGCCGCGGCCGGCAAGGTGCGCCGGCAGTGGTTCGGCCGACGGGTGAAACTCAACTACCTGGTCAACCTGAAGTCGGGCCTGTGCCCGGAGGACTGCTCGTACTGCTCGCAGCGGCTCGGCTCCAAGGCCGGGATCCTGAAGTACACGTGGCTGAAACCCGACCAGGCCTCCGAGGCCGCGGCGGCCGGGCTCGCGGGCGGCGCGAAGCGGGTCTGCCTGGTGGCGAGCGGACGCGGTCCCACCGACCGTGACGTCGACCGGGTCTCGGACACCATCAAGGCCATCAAGGACCAGAACGAGGGCGTCGAGGTGTGCGCCTGCCTCGGGCTGCTCTCCGACGGCCAGGCCGAGCGGCTGCGCGAGGCGGGCGCGGACGCCTACAACCACAACCTCAACACGTCCGAGTCGACGTACGGGGACATCACGACCACCCACACGTACGCCGACCGCGTCGACACGGTCCAGAAGGCGCACGCCGCGGGCCTGTCCGCCTGCTCGGGGCTGATCGCGGGCATGGGCGAGAGCGACGAGGACCTCGTCGACGTCGTCTACTCGCTGCGCGCGCTCGACCCGGACTCGGTGCCGGTCAACTTCCTGATCCCGGTCGAGGGCACCCCGCTCGCCAAGGAGTGGAACCTCACGCCGCAGCGCTGTCTGCGGATCCTCGCGATGGTCCGCTTCGTCTGCCCGGACGTCGAGGTGCGGATCGCGGGCGGCCGCGAGGTCCATCTGCGCACGATGCAGCCCCTCGCCCTGAACCTGGCCAACTCGATCTTCCTCGGCGACTACCTGACCACCGAGGGCCAGGCCGGCAAGGCCGACCTGGAGATGATCGCGGACGCCGGGTTCGAGGTGGAGGGCACGGGCCAGGTGACGCTTCCGGAGCACCGGGTCACCGCGGACACCGGCGCGGGCTGCGGTTCCCACGCCGAGGCCGGGTGCGGCTCCCACGAGGGCGGCGGCTGCGGCCCGTGCGGCTCGACCGCCGACGAGCAGGCGCCCGCGGCGGCACGGGTCCCGGAGGCGGCCCGAGCCTCCGAGGCGCGTACGGACCTGGTCGCGGTACGCCGCCGGGGTGCCGGAACGGACCTCGCGCCCAATGCCTGACCCGCACGTGTCCGGCCTCTCCGTGCCCGAACTGCTGGAGCTCGACCGGCGGCACGTGTGGCACCCGTACGGGCCGATGCCGGGCCGGCAGGAACCGCTCGTCGTGGAGTCGGCGAGCGGGGTGCGGTTGCGGCTGTCCGGCACGGACGGCGAACCGGGTGAACCGGGCGAACTGATCGACGGCATGTCGTCCTGGTGGTCGGCGATCCACGGCTACAACCACCCCGCGCTCAACGAGGCGGCCCGCGACCAGCTCGGGCGGATGAGCCATGTGATGTTCGGCGGGCTCACGCACGAGCCCGCCGTACGACTGGCGAAACGCCTTGTCGACATGTCACCCGAAGGGCTTGAGCATGTCTTCCTGGCCGACTCCGGCTCGGTGTCCGTCGAGGTCGCGGTCAAGATGTGCCTCCAGCACTGGCGTTCCCTCGGCCGCCCGGGCAAGCGGCGCCTGCTGACCTGGCGCGGCGGCTACCACGGCGACACCTGGCAGCCCATGTCCGTGTGCGACCCCGAGGGCGGGATGCACGAGCTGTGGCAGGGCGTACTCCCGCGCCAGGTGTTCGCGGACCCGCCGCCGGTCGCGTACGAGGAGTCGTACGCGGACCAGCTGCGCGAGCTGATCGAGCGGCATGCGGACGAACTGGCCGCGGTGATCGTGGAGCCGGTGGTGCAGGGCGCGGGCGGGATGCGGTTCCACTCCCCCGCGTATCTGCGGGTGCTGCGCGAGGCGTGCGACGCGCACGACGTGCTGCTCGTGTTCGACGAGATCGCGACGGGCTTCGGCCGCACCGGCGCCATGTTCGCGGCGGAGCACGCGGCGGTGACGCCGGACGTGATGTGCGTGGGCAAGGCTCTGACCGGCGGCTATCTGACGATGGCGGCCACGCTCTGCACCGCGCGGGTCGCCGACGGGATCTCGCGGGGCGAGGTGCCGGTCCTCGCCCACGGCCCGACCTTCATGGGCAACCCGCTCGCCGCCGCCGTGGCCTGCGCCTCGATCGACCTGCTCCTCGGCCAGGACTGGCAGACCGAGGTCAAGCGCGTCGAGACCGGGCTGCGGGAGGGACTGGCTCCGGCGGCCGGGCTGCCGGGGGTCCGGGACGTACGCGTGCTCGGTGCCATCGGGGTCGTGCAGCTCGACCACGAGATCGACATGGCCGCGGCGACCCGGGCCGCGGTCCGCGAGGGCGTGTGGCTGCGACCGTTCCGGGACCTCGTCTACACGATGCCGCCGTACGTCACCGGGGACGCGGATCTGGCACGCATCACGGCCGCGGTGTGCGCGGCGGCTCGGGAGGGCTGACATGTCTTCGGTACTGGTGATCACGGGGACGGGCACGGAGGTCGGCAAGACGGTGACGACCGCGGCCGTCGCCGCGGCCGCTCTCGCGGCCGGGCGGTCCGTGGCCGTGCTCAAGCCCGCGCAGACCGGTGTCCTGCCGGGCGAGCGCGGGGACGCCGACGAGGTGGCCCGGCTCGCGGGCCCGGTGACGTCCGTCGAACTCGCCCGCTACCCCGAGCCGTTGGCTCCCGCCACGGCGGCCCGGCGCTCCGGTCTCGCGCCGGTGCGCCCGGCCGAAGTGGCGGAGGCGGCAGGCAAGTTGGCCGCCGAGCACGACCTCGTACTGGTCGAGGGAGCGGGCGGCCTCCTCGTACGGTTCGACGACGAGGGCAGCACACTCGCGGACGCGGCACGACTGCTGGACGCCCCCGTCTTGGTGGTCGCCTCGGCCGGACTCGGCACGCTCAACACGACGGAACTCACCGCCCGAGAACTGCGGACCCGCCGCCTCGACCTGCTGGGCGTCGTACTGGGCATCTGGCCGAACGAGCCGGATCTCGCCTCCCGTTGCAATCTGGCAGACCTTCCGGCGGTCGCCGAGGCACCCCTGTTGGGCGCGCTCCCCGAGGGCTGCAGTGGGCTCCCGGTGGCCGACTTCCGGGCCAAAGCAAGCAGTTGGCTCGCGGCCAGGCTTGGGGGAACGTGGAACGCGGAGACCTTCAGCGCCCCGTAAGGGGCGCGGGGAACTGCGCGACCAGCCACAACCGGCCCGCAGACAAAAAACGACACCCAGCGGAGCTCACTCCTCCGACGAAGCCAACAACCTCACCAACTCGATCCGCGACCGAATACCCAGCCGGTTGAACACCCCGCGCAGATGGTGATCGATCGTGCGCGGGCTGAGCACCAGACGGGACGCGATCTCCCGATTGGTCGCCCCGTCGGCGGCCATCCGGGCAACCGTCAGCTGCTGGGCGGTGAGCAGAGCGGCCAAGTCACGGGCCCCGCCCGGCGGTTGGGCGGGTTCACCCAGGGCACGGAGTTCTCCCCGGGCCTGCGCGGCACACTGCGGCGCGCCGAAGTGCAAGAACGCTTCGAGCGCGCTGTGCAGCCGGTCACGCGCCTCCGTACGGTTCCGCAGCCGACGCAACGCACCGCCGAACAGCAGCTCCGTACGGGCGCGTTCGAAGTCGCGGGTACCGCCGGCGTGCAGGTCGAGGGCGGTCCGGTAGTGCTCGACGGCCTCGGGCCCGGTGGCCAGCAGGGCGCGGCAACGGGCGCTGAGGGCAAGGTCGTCGGGGCTGCGGACGGCGCTCGCCCAGCGGTCGTAGTCGGCGTGGGCGGCCCGCGCGACGCGGGTGTCGCCGGTGCGGACGGCGGCTTCCACATAGTGCGGGGTGGCGAGATGGCGTACGGCCCGGTGCCCGTGCCCCGGGCCGAATCCGGCGAGAGCGCGCAGCCGGGACGCGGACGCCGCGTAACGGCCGGTGCTGAGGTCGAGGAAGGCGAGCGCCCACAGGGCCAGGGCGGCGGCGAGGCCGAGACCGCGCGCCAGGGCGTAGGTACGGGCCGCCTCGGCGCGGGCCCGGCAGACGTCCTCGTCGCCGGTGACGGCGGCGAACATGGCGAGGGCGGCCTGGAGATGGCAGGCCCCGTTGTCCTGCCCGGTGGCATACGCCTGGCGCAGGGCGTCCAGGGTGGCGGCGCCCGCGGCCCGTGGGCGGCCCGTCCAGAACTCGGCGTAGGCCCGGAACTCCATGGCCTGCGGGACGGTCATGGACTCGCCCCTGGCACGGGCGGAGGCGGCGGCGCGTACGGCCGCGGAGGCGGCGAGGGTGTGGTCGCCGAGCATCAGAGCGGCGATCGCGGAGTGGATCAGCGAGGTGGGGTCGCCACCGGGTCCGCAGCGCCCGGCGGCCGCTTTGAGGAGGTCGCGGGCATCCTCGTACCGCCCTTCGAACGCGGCGGCCAGTCCCCCGAGCGTGCCGGGTGACACGATCCCGTACCGGTCGGCGACGGCCGCGGCCTCCAGGCATCGGCGCAGGTCACCGGTGTAGACGGCGGCTTCGGTGGCACGTGCCACCAGATGCGCGGCGACGTCGGGGGCGGCCGGCACGGCAGGGCGTACGCCTCGGACCGCGCCCGCGCCCTCGATGAGCGCGCCGCCGACCGTGCGGTCGCCGTCGGCGCCTCTGCCGGGCTCACCGGCGAGTGCCCGCTCCCCCGACTCCACTCCGCGTACGGCCTCCGCGAGCAGCGCGTCGAAGGACTCCGTGGCGTTCCCCGCGCGTAGAGCGAGCAGTCCGCTCAGCCCGTCGACGTCGCCGTGGGCGGCGAGGCGGCGGGCCCGGTCGGCGTCGCCGGAGCGCCAGGCGTCGGCGGCGGCCCGGGCCAGCAGGCGGGGGCGTTCCCGCGGGTCGGGGGTCAGCACGGCGGCCCGTTCGAGGAGGGCGCAGGCCAGCGCGTGTTCGCCCGCGGCCCGGGCCTCGTGCGCCGACGCGCGCAGTTCCCCCGCGAGCCGTCGGCTGGGCCCGAGTGTGGCGGCGGCGCGGTGCCAGGACCGACGGGGCGCCTCGCCCTCGCCGCGGAGGACGCGGGCGAGCAGCCGATGGGTCTCGCGCCGGTCCAGGGCGGACGCGGTCTCGTAGGCGGCCATACGGGTCCACGGGTCCCGGAACACGACTCCGGCGGACGTCGGATGGGCGAATCCCGCCGCCTCGGCCTCGTCGAGGGGCCCGGTGTCCAGCCGGGCCGCGGTCACCGCGCGCTGGAAGGCGTGGGTGGCGAGGGGGTATTGGTCGGCAGCGGCGATCAGCAGGAGCCGCCGGGTGTCCGGCGGAAGGGCCCTGATCTCGCGCCGCTGGGACCGCAGCAGTCCGGGGGCGATGGCGACGGGCTCGGCCGGAAGCGGTTCCAGACCGGCCAGTTGGTGCTCGCTGAGCACGGCGGCGAGTTCCGCCGCCGCGCGCGGATCGCCGTGCACGGCACGCAGCACCCGGACCCGGACGCCTTCGGACATCGGGGTTCGCGGGTGCGTTCGCGGCGCGCCGCCCGGTTGTTCCGGGGCGTTCATCAGGGGCGGTGGCGAATGCTGCGGGAGAGGCGGGGGGTTCACCGAGGTCACCACACCTCTCACGTTACTGGCGAGTTAAGTGGTGCGTAAAGACCGGCGATTTCACCGATGCGGCGCGCGTAGACCCCACCTGACACTCCTGACGAACCCACCCGCATCAGGAGGCACCATGACCCGCCGCACACGCACTGCCGGCACGGTCTTCGCAGCGGTCCTCGCGTCGCTGCTTCTGTCCCTGCCCGCGTCCCCCGCCCACGCCGCCGCCCGCAATCCCGTCGTCTTCGTGCACGGTCTGAGCAGTTCGTCGAGCAGCTGGGACGACTGGACCGCCGACTTCAAGGCCGACGGCTACGCCGGCTCCGAGCTGTTCGCCTGGTCCTACGACTGGGGCAAGTCGAACGTCACGACCGCCCAGCAGCTGTCCACCAAGATCCAGAGCGTGCTCTCCCAGACCGGCGCGTCCAAGGTCGACCTGGTCGTGCACTCGATGGGCGCCCTCAACTCCCGCTACTACCTCAAGAACCTCGGCGGGACCGCGTACGTCGACGACTTCGTCTCCACGGCCGGGACGAACCACGGGACCACGACCGCCGGCTGGTGCGGCTGGATCTACACGTCCTGTGCGGAGATGTACACCGGCAGTTCGTTCCTGTCCTCGCTCAACTCGGGCGACGAGACACCGGGCAGCGTCTCCTACGCCAGCTACTGGTCGAACTGCGACGAGGCCCTGACCCCCGACACCACCGCGATCCTCAGCGGTGCCACGAACGTCGAGGTCGGGTGCGTCTCGCACACCGACATGAACAACGACCACGGCGTCTACGAGCAGGTGCGCGACTTCATCGCCTGACCCGCCGCCCCCGCCCCCCACCGGCTCGCCCTGTGGTCCCCGCAAGGCCGGGGCCACGGGGCGAGACCGTGCCCGCCGAACGGGACGACGACGTGCCCGCCGAACAGGACGACCCGCGAACGGGTGAGCGAGCCCGTCCCGGGGGACAATCGCGGTAGGCCCCGACCTTCAGGGGAGGTCCCCCATGCGACCGCGTGGCTCCAGCACCGCCAGGACGGGTCAGCCGGCCCCGGCCCAGGTTCACCACCCGCTGTTCGCCCGTTTCTACGCCAAGTGCAGCGTGGCGGCGGAGCCGACGATCGGCGTCCACCGCGAGGAGCTGCTCGCAGGGCTCTCCGGCCGGGTCATCGAGATCGGCGCGGGCAACGGACTGAACTTCGCCCACTACCCGAGCACGGTCTCGGAGGTCGTGGCCATCGAACCGGAGCGCCGCCTGCGGACGTTGGCGGTGACCGCTGCCCTGCGCTCCGACGTGCCGGTCGACGTGGTCCCGGGCGTCGCGGAGGCGCTCCCGGTCAAGAGCGAGGCCTTCGACGCGGCCGTGGTGTCGCTGGTCCTGTGCAGCGTACGAGACCTGCCGCGGGCCCTCACCGAGATCCGCCGTGTCCTGCGCCCGGGCGGTGAGCTGCGGTTCTTCGAGCACGGGAGGGGCGGCGGCCGTGCGATGAACGCCGGTCAGCGCGCCCTGGACCGCACGGTGTGGCCGCTGCTCTTCGGCGGCTGTCATGTAAGCCGTGATCCCGTGGACGCGATCAGGGACGCGGGGTACGAACTGGGCCCGTACCGACGGCTGTTGGTGCCCGCGAAGGGGCCGCGGATGCCGACTTCGTACTGCGTGCTGGGGACCGCGCGCCGGCCCGCGGCCGAGAGCCCGCCCGATTCCTGAGGCCGGGAGCCTGCCCGGCCCCTGAGGCCGGGACCGTCCGGCCTCAGGAGCCGACTCGGGAAGCCGCACCGGGATTCCGGCCCGGGTTCCCGCTCAGGCGTCCGAGGGGCTCACAGACTCCACTGGCGCAGTTCGCGCGCGATGTCGTCCACCGTGGCCTCGCCAGACTTGACCAGACGGGCCAGTTCACGGACCTGCTCGGGCGAGGTGACGACCTTCAGGCCGCTGGCGACCAGGTAGGCGTACGCGACGGCCATGGCGAACATCGCGTTGGAGCGTTCGAGTGCCGGGACGTGCAGCAGGAGCTGGAGCAGTGCAGCGGCACGGGTGTGCGGGGTGTCGTAGACGGGGACGCCGAAGATCTCGGCCTCGTGGCGGCCGACGGCGGCGACAAGGGCGCCGAAGTCGGTGACCTGGGGGTCGCCCGGCGTCTTGTGTTCGGCGACCATGAGGAGCCAGGCGAGGTCGACTCTGATGTTCAGGGGTTCGTTCAAGGGCTCAGCGACGGCCTTCTCGCTCCGCGCCGAACTCCTCGACGAAGACGGACTCGTACTGCTTCATGAAGTCGGCGGCGGCCTCGACGAAGGTGTGGCCGGCTTCCCCGGTGTCCTGTCTGACCAGTTCCTCGATGTAGCGGTTGACGCTCATCCCGCGGGCCAGGGCGCGTTCGCGCGCGGCGCGGGCGGTGTCCTCGTCCACGCGCACGTTCAGCTGGGTCTTAGCCATACCTTCGAAGCTAGCGCCGATGTGCTAGCAGAGGCAAGAGGACCCGAATCACCCCCTCCCCTAAGGGTGCCCCTTACACGGATCCCGGGGGCACCGACCTGCGGCGGAGAGCGACCGGCACTTCGGGGGGATACCAAGTGTGCCGCGCATCACACTAGGCTCGCCCGCGGACACCGGAGTCCCACCTAGGAGGCGGCCTTGTCCACAGCAGCTGCGGAGCACGCCCTCGGGCGCACGGACGCCGAGGGGATCGCGGCCCGCGCCCGCGGCCTCACGAAGGCGTACGGATCGGGTGAGACGACCGTGCTCGCCCTCGACTCGGTCGACGTGGACATCGCGCGCGGCCGCTTCACCGCGGTCATGGGCCCCTCGGGCTCCGGGAAGTCCACGCTGATGCACTGCCTGGCTGGTCTTGACACCGTTTCGGCCGGACAGGTGTGGCTGGGAGACACCGAAATCACGGGATTGAAGGAGCGCGAGCTGACCCAGCTGCGCCGCGACCGGATCGGCTTCATGTTCCAGTCGTTCAACCTGATCCCGACCCTGAACGCGGCCGAGAACATCACGCTGCCCATGGACATCGCGGGCAAGAGGGCCGACGAGAAGTGGCTGAACCAGGTCATCGACCAGCTCGGCCTGCGTGACCGGCTCAAGCACCGGCCGGCGCAGCTCTCCGGCGGGCAGCAGCAGCGCGTCGCCTGCGCCCGCGCCCTCGCCTCGCGCCCCGAGCTGATCTTCGCGGACGAGCCGACGGGCAACCTCGACTCGCGGGCCGGACTCGAAGTGCTCGGCTTCCTGCGGGACGCGGTCGACGAGTTGGGCCAGACCGTCGTCATGGTCACGCACGATCCGGGCGCCGCCGCCCACGCCGACCTGGTGCTCTTCCTCGGGGACGGGCGGATCGTGGACGAGATGGCGCGGCCCACGGCGGAGGCGGTGCTGGAGCGCATGAAGAGGTTCGACACGATTCGCGGGTCGTTCGAGGGCGACGGCGCCGCAGGCCAGGGCACCGCTCCCGGCCAGGACATCGCTCCCGACCAGGGCATCGCCCTCGACAAGGACTGAGGAAGGCTGTCGTGCTGAAGGCGACACTCCGGAGTTTCCTCGCGCACAAGGGCAGACTGCTGCTCTCGGCGCTGGCCGTCGTCCTGTCCGTGGCGTTCGTCGCGGGCAGCCTGATCTTCTCGGACACGGTCACCCGCACCTTCGACCGGCTGTTCGCGTCCACGTCGGCCGACGTGACCGTGACGCCGAAGGAGGATCTCGACTCGCAGATCCCCTCCGGGGCGATCGCGACCGTGCCCACGAGCCTCGTGGCCCGCATCGGCGAGGTCGACGGGGTCACTCGCGCGCGTCCGGACGTGTCCGTCGAGAACATCACCGTCGTCGACAGCGACAACAAGTCGGTCGGCCCGACCACGGGCGCGCCCACCATCGCCGCCGACTGGTACGTCACCGAGCGCAGCCCCGTGGAGCTGACCTCGGGGCACGCCCCGCGCGGCGCCGACGAGGCGCTGCTCGACGCGGACACCGCCGACAAGAAGCACGTCGACATCGGTGACACGCTGACCGTCATCGCGCAGCCCGGGTCGTTCAAGGTGAAGGTCGTCGGGATCGCGACCTTCAAGACCACCAATCCGGGTGCCGCACTGGTCTTCCTCGACCCGGCGGTCGCGCCGGCCGAACTGCTCGGCCGGACGGGCGTCGCCACCAGCATCCAGGTGGACGCGGCGGAAGGCGTGAGCGACGCACAGCTCAAGCAGCGCATCGCCGCCGAGATCGGCTCGGGCGCCTACGAGTTGGAGACCGCCGACGAGCAGGCAGAGACGGCCGCCGCCCAACTGGGCGGATTCCTCGACGTGATCAAGTACGTGATGCTCGGCTTCGCCGGGATCGCGGTACTGGTCGGGGTCTTCCTGATCGTCAACACCTTCTCCATGCTGATCGCCCAACGCACCCGTGAACTGGGCCTGTTGCGCGCCCTCGGGGCCGACCGGCGGCAGGTGCGCCGGTCCGTGCTCCTGGAGGCGACGCTGCTGGGCCTGGTCGGCTCGACGCTCGGCCTGGCCGCGGGCATCGGGCTCGCGATCGGGCTGATCGAGCTCATGGGCCTGTTCGGCATGAACCTGAAGACCGCCGAGATGGTCATCGGATGGGCCACACCCGTCGCGGCATACGTCGTCGGGGTGGGCGTCACCTTCGTCGCGGCGTATCTGCCGGCCCGCCGCGCGGCCGGTGTGTCACCGATGGCCGCACTCGCGGACGCCGAAATCGCCGGCGTGGGACGGCCGTTGCGGGTGCGGGCCGTGGTGGGACTGATCGTCGGTGCGCTGGGCGCCGCCGCGCTCGTGGGGTGCGTGACGTCCACGGAGACCGGATCCGCCGCATCCCTGCTGGGCCTCGGCGTCGTCCTCACCCTCATCGCGACGGTCATCGCCGGGCCGTTGCTCGTCCGGCCGGTGATCCGCGTCCTCGGCGGTTTCTTCCCCGCCGTGTTCGGCCCGGTCGGCCGGATGAGCCAGCGCAACGCACTGCGCAATCCGCGCCGCACCGGCGCCACCGCGGCCGCCCTGATGGTGGGCCTCGCGCTGGTCGGCGGGATGTCCGTGGCGAGCGCGTCCATGTCCAAGTCCTTCGACGACCAGATCGACAAGACGCTGGGCGCCGACTTCGTGGTGCAGAACGCCAACTTCCTGCCGTTCCCGCAGGAGATCACCGAGAAGGTGCAGGACACGGAGGGCGCGGGACTCGTCGTACGGCAGCGGTTCGCGCCGGTCGCCGTCCGGCTGCCGGACGGCAAGCGCGTCGAGACGACCGCGGCGGGCTACGAGTCGCAGCTCGACGAGGTCGCCCGCATCACGTACGCCGAGGGTGACACGGCCGACGCGCTCGCGGACGGGAACATCGCCATGGACGCGGGCTTCGCCAAGGACCACGACGTACGCCTCGGCAGCACGATCCCCGTCGAGTTCGCCGGTGGGCGGAAGACCGAACTGAAGGTGGGGGCGCTGACCGACCAGGACGCCGCCGAGGGCTTCGGCACACAGGGCGGGCTGTTCTTCGGCTTCGGCACGATCGAGAAGTACGTGCCCGGCGGGCAGGACTCCGCGCTGTACGTGAACGCGGCCTCCGGCACCTCCGCCGACACCCTGCGCGCGAACCTCGACAAGACACTCGACCCGTATCCGCAGGTGCAGGTGCGCGACCTGGCCGACTACAAGAAGCTGATCCACGATCAGATCGCTGTGCTCCTCTACCTCGTGTACGCGCTGCTCGGCCTCGCGATCGTCATCGCGGTGCTCGGCGTGGTCAACACCCTTGCCCTGTCGGTCGTCGAGCGCACCCGGGAGATCGGGCTGCTGCGCGCCATCGGGCTCGCCCGGCGGCAGTTGCGGCGGATGATCCGGCTGGAGTCGGTGGTGATCGCCGTGTTCGGCGCGGTCCTCGGGCTCGCGCTCGGACTCGTGTGGGGCGTGTGCGTGCAGCAGGTCCTCGCTCTGCAGGGGATGAAGGCTCTCGCGATCCCGTGGACGACTCTCGTCGCGGTCGTCGTGGGATCGGCCGTCGTGGGCATCGTGGCGGCGTTGCTGCCGGCGTTGCGCGCATCGCGCATGAATGTGCTGGCGGCCATCGCGCACGAGTGATCGACGCGTGGAGTGTGCTCCACGCGCACGGCACGCTCCACGTACCGGCGAGGTCCACGTACGCGGGGCGACGCACACGGCGTACTCAAGTCCCCTTCCGGTGAGGAGAGTTCATGGCCCGCCCGTTCCGTTTCGGTGTCAATCTGATGAGTCCCGCTCCAGCCGACGAATGGCGCGCGAAGTGCCGTCGGGCCGAGGAACTCGGCTACGACGTGATCCTGGCCCCGGACCACCTCGGTATGCCCGCTCCCTTCCCGGCGCTGGTCGCAGCCGCCGAGGCGACCGAGCGTCCACGTCTGGGCACGTTCGTGCTCAACGCCGGGTTCTGGAACCCGGCGTTGCTGGCCCGCGAGGTGGCCACGACGGACGCGCTGACGGGCGGCCGTCTGGAACTCGGGCTGGGCACCGGTTACGTACAGGCGGAGCACGAGACGGCGGGCCTGCCCTGGGGTTCGCCGGGTGAGCGCGTGGACCATCTCCGGCGTACGGTCGAGGAGTTGGAGCGGCTGCTCGAATCCGAGGGCTTTCAGCCACAGCCCGTGCAGCAACGCGTGCCGCTGTTGATCGGCGGCAACGGCGACCGGATGCTGCGGCTGACCGCCGAGCACGCTGACATCGCGGCGTTCACCGCGGCGCGCACCCGGGACGGCGGTTCACCGGAGGCGCTCGCGGCGGAGGAGCTCGACGAACGGGTCGCCCTGTACCGGAAGTTGGCCGCCGGGCGGGCGGAGCCGGCCGAGCTGAACCTGCTGATCCAGATCATCGCCGTCACCGATGATCCCGGTGCCGCGATCCAGCCGTGGCTGTCCCACATCCCCCAACTGACCGAGCAGCAGGTCCTGGAGCTGCCGATCGTCCTCGTGGGGACCCTGGACGACATCGTCGAGCGGGTGCGGGCGCAGCGGGACCGGTTCGGGTTCTCGTATCTGACGGTTCTGGAGCCGAACATGGAGGCGTTCGCTCCCGTGATCGCGCGGCTGCGCGAGGCCTAGACCGAGCGGATCCGGTAGGAACTGGCGGGCAGGACACGGCAGTTCAGGATAGTTCAGGATGCTCGATCGCCGGAAACTGTCAGTGGGTGCCTCTAATCTTTCGCGGACAGTCACAGTGGGGTGGGTCGATTCGGACCGCCGGCCGCGCTGTGCCGGTTTCCGAACGGCGAAAGAGGCAGAGAAGACCCATGGGTTGGCTGGCAGCGGGCGGCACGTATGAGATCGCTCTGGTGGAAGGCCGGGTAGTGGCCCGGTCTTCGTCGGAGACATCCCCGGCAGGGCAGCTGAGAACGCTGCCGGGAGAGTTACGGAACCGTCCCGAAGTGATCGAGCTGCAGCGGTTCGCCGAATGGCTCGACCGGCACGCGGCCCAGTGCGCGGCGCAGGTCGACAACTGGATGGTGTCCTCGCTGCCGGTGCCGACCGGCCTGCTGGCCCGGGTCTGGCCCGACGAGGCGTGGCGGTCGGCACTGCATGACCTGGTCGTCGTCGGCGAGCGCCCCGACGAGGTCGGATTTCTGCGGGACGCCGACGACTCGGGTGAGCTTCGGGTGGTGAACCTGGACGGCGAGACCGTCCGTCTCTCTCCCCGTACGGTGACCATGCCCCACCCGGTCCTGCTCCCGGATCTCGACGAACTCCGCGTGTTCGCGGCCGAGTTGGGCGTGGTGCAGGGCGTCGAACAGATCCACCGCGCCACCTGGCACAAGCCGGATGACCTCGACGGTGACGCCGAGACGGTCGCCGAGTTCTCGGGCGCCGAGTACAGCTCGTGGTTCCACCTCTCCGCCCGCGCCGATTCGCTCGGCTACAAGGTCGCCGACGGCCGCGTCACCAGCCGGATCCGGGACGCCGGGCGGGTCTTCACCGCCTCGGTCGACATCGGCAACCCGTACTACGACGAAGAGGGCCGGACCGGCGATCTGAGCTGGCGCCATGGAGGGGACCCCCGGCTCCGGCTGTCGGAGGTCGGACCCGTGGCGTGGTCCGAGGGCATGCGCATGGCCGCGGCCCTGCATGCCGGCCGCACCGTGGCCGCGGACCACACCGCGTGAGCGACACGGCGGCACGGACGACAGCTCGGACGACGACACGCATCGGGGGCACGGCCGTGGCCGGGGCACCTCAGACGACAGAGACCGACGGGCGCACACGGATGAGCGATGCCCCGGGGACCGGCCGCACGGCGGCGAAAGGCACGGAATCATGAGCGACACGGTGGCCAAGGACGCGGTGGCCCGGGGCGAGACGACGGCGGACGCGGAGGAACTCCTGCGAGCCGGCGCGGTACTGCCCCCGGGGACGACCGGGGGCGGCGACCGGGCCGTGCCCATGTTCACGCAGGCCTACCGGCATCCGGGCCTGGACGACCGGATCGTCGTACGGCTGGTCGCGGCCGAACAGGGAGAGGGCTTAGGCACCGGCTTCCTCGGCCTCGAACCCGAGGGCGGGCCGACGGAGGTCGGTCTGGGACAGCCGCGGGCGCTGGGCTTCCCGGAATGGGTGCTGGTTCATCACCCCTCGGACGGGCACCTGGCCATGTCCCTGGTCGAGGAGATGAACAAGGTGGCGCGGACGGCGAAATCCAGACCGAAGAAGGCGCGGGCCACCTACGAGTCGATCGGCGAACGGCTCGCGGGTTCCGTGCCGCATTTCCTGCCGACCTTCTACGAGCAGGCGGGCCGGGTGTTCCTGGCCGCCGACGAGACGGCGTACGCGTCCCAGATGTTCGTCAACGCGCGCAGGGCCGAGACGGCGCACGCGCTGCCGTTCGACGAGGAGCGCATGGACGCGGTCTTCCTAGAGTTCGCCCTCGCCGAGGCAGTGCCGACGAAGATGCTCTCCAGCTACGCCAAGGGGTTGTCCTCCCGGGTTCCGGCCGCCACGGCGTTCCGGCACCTTCGCGGACTCTTCGTGCGCCTGGCCGCGCACGGGCTGCCTCCGTCGAGTCCGGGCGCGGGTGATCTGCGCAGACTCGCGAAGGCGGCCGCGGGCAGGAACGCGCTCGTGGAGGAGGTCTCCTATCTGCGCGAGATGCTGACGCTGCCCGGCACCGTCAAGGCACCGCCCGGCTGGTGGAAGGCCCATCGGCCGGCCCTGCTGGAGCTGACCCGGCAGGAACCCGCCTTCCGCGGCACCCTGCTGGAGCTGATGCCCTCGACGTGGGAGCGCGAAGAACTCCCCCAGTGGCTGGACCTGTTGGAGAAGTCCGGTGCCACCGCCGGGCTCTGCGACGCCACCCTGCCCGCCGAAGTGCGCCCCGCCGACGGCACCGCCGGATGGACCCACAGATTCCTGGAACTGTGGCGGGCCGACCACCACCTCGCTCCGGCAGAGCTTTATCCACTCGTCGACCGCATGGCCGGCACACTGCGCACCGAACTGGAGGCCTCCGGCCGCCTGTTGACACCCCCTGTCGGCGATGTGAACCTCCTCGACCAGCTGCTGGCCCTGGGCGTACCGGTGGCGGAGCCCGAGGAGCGTCACCGCCTCAACCTGGTGTCGTGGGCAGCCTGTGAACACCGGCGCGATCTCGTCGCCCTGGAAGCCGATCACCGCTTCCACCGGGCGTTCCGGCGCGGCTGCCCCGAGGACGCCCGGACGCAGCATCTGCAGACCGTCGTCACCTTGGCCGGGTCCCCCGGTGGCCGGTCGATGCTCGCCGAATGGGTGGGCGAGATCAGCCGGAAGTACGTCACGGCGGAGCTGCCCGCGTTCGACGGCTACCGCGGCGTTCTCCAGACGCTGAGCTGGCTGCCGGGAGAGGTACTCGCGATTGCCGAGTCGGCGGTTCGAGAAGCGCTGAGCACCGGCATCGCACCGGCCCTCGCCCGCGCCCTGCGGTCCGGACTCCTCGACGAACTGGGCTGGCCCGCCTGGGAAGAGGCGCTCGAAGGGCACGAATCGGGGAATCTGCAGCGGGAGGTCCTCGTCACCGATGCCTGGCCGCACCTGATCGTCCTGGCCGGCCCGCACCTCCGGGTGATCGGTTCGGAGGGCACGATACTCGCGCACGAGCTGTCCGTCCCCGACCAGGCGGCCCGCTACCGCAGGTATGTCGACTATCACTATGTGGACGGCGAGTTGTTCGTCTGGTGGCGTTCGGTCGATGCGAACGGCAGCCAGGGTTACTGGCACCACACCCCCTCCCACTGGGTGACGATCGACGGGTCCGGCTACTCCCGCACCAGCACTGTGGACGGGCGCGACGGGCTGGGCGGGAACATGGCCCCCGTCTCGCTCCCGCTTCCCGGCGGCGGCCGGACCACCGGTCACGGGGTACTGCGCCGCGGGGACACGGTGGTTCCAGGGTCGCGGCAGGTGATCAGCGACGGCACGTCGTACTGGGTGTGGTCGATGGTGGGCACCGACTACAAGCACAAGACCTGGCACGCGTACGACCCGGTCGGCGACACGCTCGGCGAACCCGGACAGCCGGACTGGTTCGACGAGGGCTTGCGCACCGCCCCGGAGGGAAGCACGTTCGAGGCGGGCTGGCTGCTGCCCGCTCCCTCCGTCGCGCCGGGTCCGATGTGCGCCCCGGTGGACGGACTGCTCGGCTGGCGGGTGGTGACACTGCCCGACGGCTCACGGCGGGGTGAGGACCTGGCCGGGCGCTCGGTCGTCGTACCGCCCGGCAGAGGCCGCAGCCGCAGCCCGCGATGGGTGCTGGAGTTCCCCGGCGCCGACCGGCCACTGGCCGTGATCCAGGAGTACGACGGGATCAGGCTGCTCGACGGGAACGGCACGGTGATGGCCGAGATCCCCCGGGACCACACGGCCGGAACCTTCACCGCGGGAACGCGGCTCCTGCCGCCCCTGCGCTACTGGCACCTGCTCCGGCCCCGCGACCCGCAGGGCTCGGCGGCGCTCCGGGAGGTCGACGAGGACACCGCGGCAGCACTTGTGGCGGACCCTGTGACGGAGCGGCCCGAGGACACCGCGGGCCAGGACGGACCGGTGAGGGAGCAGGCCGGAACGGACGGCCGGGACCGGCTGCCCGGGCTGATCCGCGCCCTCCTGCCGGAGGTCGGCCACAAGGCGCTGCTCACAGGCATCACCTCGGTGGTGCGGTACGCCGCCACCCAGCAGCGCGTCCTGGACGCGGCACGCACCCGGCTCGACACGGCGCTCACGGGCGGCGTCCGGAGGGAGCAGCGGCCCGAGCTCAGCGACGGCGCGCTCACCGCGGCACTGCAAGGACTCGGCCTCAACGGCCGCAAGTACCTGGTGCAGGGCAGGGCGTACTACTACCACGGATCGTCCGGCAAGATCGTCCGGCTGCTGCGGGTGCTCGGGAAGGCGCGGCGGGGCCTCAACGAACCGGCCCCGGTGGGCAGTCCGCACCCCGCCCTGCCCGAGCAGAGTGCCTTGAGCGACATGGACTGGCTGACCCTGCCCACACTGCCGTCCCTGCTGGCTCTGCGGTCCGGCTCGACGGCCACCACCGAAGATCACAGGAAGGTGCTGGACACGTTCCTCGCCGAACTGGACGCCCAGGAACTCGCGGTGCTGGACCCCGGTCACTGGCGCCTTGTCCGGCTGCGTCTGGACCGGAGCCTGTTCCAGGGGCCGGGCTCCCTGAGCAGCAATGTGGCGACGGTGCTGCAGTTGGCCGGCGGCGCGTTCCTCGTCTTTCTCAACGAATGGAGCCGAAGCGACGCCGACGGCCAGTTGTTCAGGGCGGTCTTCCACGATCCGGCCGGCCGGTTCGAGGCACCCGCTCCGTACACGCTGTTGTCCGCCGAGCCCTTCGCCCCGGAGCCGGCACGTGCGCCCGGCTGGTTCACGGCCTTCCGCTCCGAGCTCGCGGCGCGTGGTCCGGCGCCATGGTTCCCGGCGGCGGCCGAGGAGTTCGCCCGGCTCACCGGAGTCGCCCCGACCATGGCCCGGCTGATGGTCGCCGGAGTGCCGTTGACCGACGACGCGCGGAGGCCCGTGCCCGCCGAGACGCTGAAGGCCATAGGAGTGAAGTCGGCGGACGTTGCCGTGGCCAGAGAGGCCGTGGGGTGCAAGGACGCCGGCGTCTGGCAGGCCGTCATGGCGGCGCTGCTGCCCGCCGAGCCGTCCGGGCTGTGGACGGACGGGCCGGACGTGGTCGCGGCGGCGGAGGTCTGGAACCGGCGGGTGGGCCGGCGGACGCCCCTCTCCGAAGAGGTGCTCCACGACGCGGTCCGCACCGTGCGGACCACGTCGTGGTGGGCACCGTCCGACGCGCTGCGCGGGTTCGTCGACGGGGCGGCCGAACCGCGGTTGAACCACGACCTGACCTGGACGACCAGAGGCCACTACCTGGGCAGCGTCGAGAACACGCCCGGTTTCGGCACGGGCACCCTGAACGGTGCGGTGGCCCTGGCCGCATGGCTCGCCCACCGCCTCCCGTCCGGCGACCCGATCCGCGCTCTCCTCCCGGGGGTGCTGACGGCAGTACGCGCCCGGCTGGCCCACCCCGACCTGCTGATAAACCTTGGCAGGCGGGTCGATCTGGAGGCCTTCCGCCGGGGTGCCGGGGACCCCTCGGAGACGGGTGACGGCTTCGTCCGCTACGGCGCGGTCGTGCTGAGCACCACGGTCCCCGACCCCGTCGCCGCCGTCCGCCCCGCGCTGCTGGACGCTGCCGGGAACGACCCCCACCTGGCGGCGGTGGTCCCCGGTGCACGGCCGACCGCCGAGGACATCGCCCTCCGGCTGGTCCACGACCGGCGGTTCGCTGAGCTGCTTGCCGATCCCGGGGAACCGGTGGCGGGCGAGCGCGACGCGGACGGTCTGTGGTGGCCGCAGGATCCCGCCCGGTCCGTGCCCGACCTCGTAGGTGAGGTGGCCAAGCGGTACGGCATCGGTGAGGACGCCGCCGTCATCTATCTGATGCTGCTCGCCATGCCGGATCCCACCGACCAGCACACCGCCCGCTGGACCGGCTGGGCGAAACAGCGGGGCGGTACGGCCCGGCTCCGCGCCGCCCGCGCCGAGCTAGCCGCCACCGACCTCGTAATCGAAGGCAGCCGCACCCGGGCGGGACGCTCACTGTTCCTGCCCGGCGGCTGGACCCAGCTCGCGAAGCCGTACGTTCCGCTGGAGCGGTGGAAGGTGCCGATGTACGACCTCCTCCACGGCGAAGAGGCCATCCTGGGCGTCGTCGTGCCGACCGGGCCGGTCGCCGATCTCTATCGGGCGGCCTGGCGGCGGGTGCTGGACGGGGACGAGCCCCGGCTGGAGGAACTTGAGGTACCGGGGCCTCGGAAGGGGCGCCGCTGATCCGTTGGTACGGAGGCGGGGGCGGGGCGGGGCGGGGCGGGGCGGGCTGGGGATCTGGCCCTGGGGCCGGCGCAGGGGCGGTCGTGGCACTGGGCACGACCGTCTCCGCCGGCCGCGTACGGCTTCGGTTGGGGGGCGGCTCCGGTCGGGAACGGCTCCCGGCCGGTTCTCCGGTCGGGGCAGCTCCGATCGGCTCGCTCGGCGGGTACGGGTCCGGCCAGCTCGCTGGGCGGATACGGGTCCGGCCGGTTCGACCGGCGGGTACGACTCCGACCGGTGCGCCGGGCGGGTACGACTCCGGCCGGTTCGCCCGGCGGACCCTGTGTGCGTACGCCGTTCGCCTGCCTGGCCGCTCATGACGGCGGTCCGAGCCGTAACCACTGTCCCGCGCCGCGTCCTTCGGCCCCCTCTTCCCCGCCCGTCGGGCGGGCGCCCTCGTGGAGCACCCCGTTGACTCAGTCCGGCACGATCAACCCACTCCCACCGGTCGCACCTGAGGTGTTCGCCTCCGCGGTGGAGAGTCTGACCACTCGGCTCCGCCGCAGACTGGACGCGGCCGTCGAGGCCCTGGCGGCCGCACCCGTCACCGTCGAGGGCGGGACGTTCGGCATCCGCTGTGGCGAGGACGCCCTGGTGACCCTGGCACCGGATCCGTCCGGCGCGGTCACCGACGCCGAACAGGCTTCTTGCACCTGCCTGTTGGCACCGCGCTGTCTACATCGGGCGGCGGTACTGGGTGCCTGTCCGGTCGCCGTCACGGAACCCGCCCGGCCCGTGGACATCGCCCCGTCCGCGCTCTCCGGGCCCGGCGCAGCCGCTGAACCCGCCGGTGCTGTTCCGCACGCCCGACCGGACCGTACCGGCGGACCGGACGGTACCGGCGGACCGGACGGTACCGGCGGACCGGACGGTTCCGGCGGACCGGACCGTATCGCTGCCCCGGACCGGCCCACCGACGGGATCTGCCCCACCGAGCAGGTCAGTCCCACCGAGCCGGTAGGCCCCTGCGCGCAGGCCGGCCCCACCGAGCGGGTCAGCCCGGCCGGGCGAATCCGGCTCGCGGACCCCGTTCCCGAGCCCGCCCTCGCCGGCCCGGGCGCCCCGGCCGACGCCCCCACGGGACCCACCGCCGCCCAGATCCAAGCGGCCGCCGGCCTCTGGACGGTCGCCGCAGCCGTACTCGCGGCCGGAACGGCCGGTACAGGAGCCGTCCTTCAGGCCGAGCTGCTCCGCGCCGCCCACACGGCACGTCTGACAGGCCTCCATCGCGCCGAGACCGCGGCCCTGAGGGTGGTGCGCTGTCTGCGCACGGCCCGCGACCCGTACAGCCCCGGCCGACTCACCGAGTTGGTGACCGCGCTGCGTGAACTCCTCCTCGTAACTCACCTGTTGAAGGCCGGAGCCCCCGAGCCCGCGCTGATCGGTGCCGTCCGACGCAACCACCGCCCCCACGGGTCCCTGCGGCTCTACGGCATCTGTCGCGAACCGGTGATCGGCGCCGACGACCTCGGCGGGGTGGTCACGCATCTCCTCGACGACGACGGCCGCTGGTACACGCTCCGCGACGTCCAGCCCGGTGGCCCGGCGCGGGCCCGACGGGCCGGTACCGCCCTGGTCGCCATCCGGAGCTTCCTGAGCGACCACTTCCGGGTGTCCCGCGGCGGCCTGATCATGTCGGGAGCGACCGTCTCCCCGGAGGGCCGCCTGCTTGCGGAAAGAGGTGTCCGCGCCACCTTCGCCGCCGGACGGCCCTGGACCGAGGCCGCACCCTCGACGGTGTTCACCCGCCCGCTCGCCGAGTCCGCCGCCGTGCGGTTCGCGGCGTCGCTCGTGTGCGACCCCGCAGGGACCGGTGATCCCGAAGGGGCCGGCGACCCCGGAGCGGCCGGGTACGCCCGTCCCCTGATCGGCTGCGATGTGGAGATCGCGGCGACAGACGGCGAGGATCTGCTGGTCCGTGAACTGCCTTGTGGCGGCGATGCGTTCGCGGACGGTCCGCCCGTCCCCGGTCCCCCGGTCCGGCTGGCCCCCGCCCATGGCCATCCCGCTCTCGCCCACACCGCCAATCTCCGGCAGCTGGGCGCACATCCCGGGCTGCGGATCCGGGTCCTCGGCCGCCTCGACCCCGACCGGGTCACGACCCTCCGCGCGCTCGCCGTCGGTCCCGTACCCGGCACGGAGGCAACTCTGCGCCTCCCGGGCGACTGGCAAGGTCGCGCTGATCTCGGCTACGACCTGCTCCTCAGCGACCACTTCCCGCCGGACGTCCCCTCTCCTTCCCCTCCCACCCCTCCCCCCTCTGCCTCCGTCGACTCGCCGCTCTGGCGCGTCCGGCGTCTCGTCGAACTGGCCGTCACGGGAGGACGCCGGATCGCCGCCGAGTCGACACGCGGCAACGATCACGACGGCCATGCGGCCGTCCTGCGCCGCAGTGGGCTCGTCACCGGCTCGGCCCTGATCACCGCGCTCGGCGCGGTGGCCGGGCGCCGCTCTCTCGACGTCTTCGGACGCCACAGCGGAGCCGACCCGGACCAGTACGCGACCCAGTGGCTTGCGACGGCCGTCTATCTGGCCGCCGCCGAAACGGACCTGAAGCACGGGACATGGCCCGGGCACGAGCCCGCCGCCACCGGCACCAACGCCACCACCGGCGATTCATGATCCGTGGACTTGATCACTCGGTGTGGAAACCGTTCGCCAGGCACGTCGGCGCTCTGCTTGGCTCGCCCCATGAGTGATCTCCACATCCGCTGTGCCACCCTCGCCGACATCGACACCGTGTTGCGTTTCTGGCGCGAAGCCGCGGAAGGAACCAGCATCAGCGACGACCACGCCGGAGTGGCGGCCCTCGTCGAGCGAGACCCCGAAGCCCTGCTCCTCGCGGAGCGCGACGGCACCCTGGCGGGAACCGTGATAGCCGGCTTCGACGGATGGCGATGCTCCGCCTACCGACTGGCCGTGCACCCGGACCACCGTCGGCAGGGCATCGCGAGCGCTCTGCTGGAAGCGGCCGAACAGCGTTTCGCCGCCCTGGGCGGGCGCCGCGTCGACGCCATGGTCCTGGAGGCCAACGAACAGGCACACCACACCTGGGCCGCCACTGGCTACCATCGCGAGGACCACTGGCGACGCTGGGTCAAGCCGCTGGCCGACTGACCGAAGCGCGGGACGTGCTTGATCCTTTGTCCGCGGGGGACCCGGTCGTCCCCAGGAAAGTCGTCTCCCCAGGAAAGGTGTGAGCCTCCGCCCATGGGCGAGCCTCCCGGTACCCGACGGCACGGTGTACGGCACGGCGTTCCGCTGTGCCGTCATCGCCGTCATCGCGCGATTCCCCTGCCCTTGGCCGATCATGGGACGGAGGTGACCCGATGACCGAAGTGCTCCTCCTCGCCGTGGCGGTGCTGCTCTCGCTCGCCTGCGGTGCCTTCGTCGCGGCGGAGTTCTCACTGACCACGGTCGAGCGCAGCGAACTGGAGCGGGCCGTCGAGCGCGGGGAGGTCGGTGCGGCGGGCGCCCTCAAGGCCGTACGGAACCTCACCTTCCAGCTCTCCGGCGCCCAGCTCGGCATCACGGTCACGAACCTGGTCGTCGGCATGCTGGCCGAGCCGTCCGTCGCCAAGCTCATCGCGGGTCCGCTGGAGGCCGCCGGTGTCCCGGAGTCCGCGTCCTCGTCCGTGGCCCTGATCATCGGTACGGCCCTGTCGACGGTCTTCCTGATGGTGGTCGGCGAGCTGGTGCCCAAGAACTGGGCGATCTCCTCACCGCTCGCCGTGGCCAAGCGGGTGGCGACACCGCAGCGCTGGTTCAGCTCGCTGTTCCGGCCGTTCATCAGCCATCTCAACAACACGGCCAACCGTGTCGTGCGCCGCTTCGGTGTCGAGCCCGCCGAGGAGCTGGCCTCCGCGCGCGGCCCGCAGGAACTGGTCGCGCTGGCCCGGCACTCCGCGAAGCAGGGTGCCCTGGAGCCGGACACCGCCGAGCTGTTCGTGCGCACGCTGAACCTCGCTGACCTCACCGCGGAGAACGTGATGACGCCACGCGTCCAGGTCATCGCCCTCGACGTCCAGGCGACCTGCGAGGACGTGGCGAACGCGACCCGGGCGACCGGCCTGTCCCGTTTCCCCGTCTACCGCGGCAACCTCGACTCGGTCGTCGGTGTCGCGCACATCAAGGACTGCGTCGCCGTGCCCGCCGACAACCGGGCTCGTACGCGCGTGTCTCAGCTGATGCGTGAGCCCCTGCTCGTACCGGAGTCGCTGACCGTCGACCGGCTCCTGGACCGGCTGTCCGGCAGGCGCACGATGGCCGTCGTCATCGACGAGTACGGCGGCACCGCCGGGGTCGCCACCCTGGAGGACATCGTCGAGGAGGTCGTCGGTGAGGTGCGGGACGAGCACGACCCCCACGAGACGCCCGATCTGGCCCCGGCCGGCACGGACGACGAGGACCGCACGCTGTACTCGGCCGACGGCTCCGTACGCATCGACCGGCTGGCCCGGGTCGGTCTGCGCGCGCCGGAGGGGCCGTACGAGACCCTCGCGGGCCTGATCGCGACCGAGCTGGGGCGCATTCCGGCCGAGGGGGACACGGTCGAGGTCGCCGGGTGGCGGCTGGACGTGGGGGACGCGTCGGGGCGACGGGCCGCGCGGGTGCTGATGCACGCTCCGCACGCCGCGGACGTCCCGCCCGAACGGCCCGGGGAATCTCGTGAAGGGGGCGGGCGATGACCGCCGTACAGCTGCTCATCGGTCTGGCGACCCTCGTGGTGAACGCCTTCTTCGTGGCGGCCGAGTTCGCGCTGATCTCCGTGCGCCGCAGTCAGATCGAACAGTCCATGGAGGGTGGCGCGGACGGCGACCGGCGGGCGCGCAGCGTGCTGTGGGGTCTGGAACACGTGTCCGCGCTGATGGCGGCAGCACAGCTCGGCATCACACTGTGCACGCTGGTCCTGGGCGTGGTCGCGGAGCCTGCGATCGCGCATCTGCTGGAGCCGGTGTTCCACGCGGTGGGGCTGTCGAAGGGCACCGGGCACGCGATCTCGTTCGTGATCGCGCTCTCCCTGGCCACGTATCTGCACATGCTCCTCGGTGAGATGGTGCCGAAGAACATCGCGCTCGCCGAGCCGGTGCGGACGGCGCTGCTGCTCGGTCCGCCGCTGGTCGGGCTGTCGCGGGCGCTACGGCCGGTGATCTTCGCGATCAACGCGTTCGCGAACGGGCTGCTGAAGCTGTTGCGGGTCGAGGTGCGGGACGAGGTGTCCGCGACGTTCTCGGACACGGAACTGGCCCGGCTGGTCAAGGACTCCAGCGAGGCCGGGCTGATCGACGACCGCGCGCAGGAGCGGCTGCACGACGCCCTGGAACTGGGGCGCCGTCCGGTGCGGGACGTGGTGCTTCCGCTGGAAAGCGTCGTCTACGCGCGCGTGGGTGTCACGGCCGAGCAGTTGGAGGCGCTGTCAGCCGAGTCGGGCTTCTCCCGCTTCCCCGTCGTGGACGAGGGGCGTCGCATCGTCGGCTACCTCCACGTCAAGGACGCGCTGGACGCGATGCCGCGCGACCTGCCGTTCCGGGTCCAGGACATGCGGTCCATCGCCCGCATCCGGGAGAGCACACCGCTGGACGACGTCCTGACGGCGATGCGACGCAGCCGTACGCACCTGGCCGCGGTGCTGGGTACGGACGGGCGGCTGGCGGGGCTGGTGACGATGGAGGACGTCCTGAGGGAGCTGTTCGGACAGCCCGTGTAACGGGGGCGTGTGGCGTGAGAGGGCGCGCGCCAGGCGGCAGACCGGTGGGTATGTGCACGGGATATCATCTCTTCCGCCATGCAGACGAATGACACCTACACCAGTCTTGTCGCGATCGGCGACTCCTTCACCGAGGGCATGTCGGACCGCCTTCCCGACGGCTCGTACCGGGGTTGGGCCGACCTCCTGGCGGCCCGGATGGCCGCCCGTTCACCCGGGTTCCGGTACGCCAATCTCGCCGTACGCGGAAAGCTCATCGGGCAGATCGTCGCCGAGCAGGTCGACGTCGCCGCGGCCATGCAGCCCGACGTGATCACACTCGTGGGCGGGCTCAACGACACGCTGCGGCCCAAGTGCGACATGGGGCGGGTCCGCGGACTCCTGGAAGAGGCCGTCGAGCGTCTCGCCCCTGCCTGCAAGCAGCTCGTCCTGATGCGCAGCCCCGGCCGCCAGGGCCCGGTCCTGGCCCGGTTCCGCCCGCGCATGGAGGAACTGTTCGCCTGCGTGGACGACCTCGCGTCCCGGCACGGCGCGCTCGTGGTCGACCTCTACGGGGCCCCGTCGCTGGGCGACCCCCGGATGTGGGACGTGGACCGGCTGCACCTGACGGGCGAGGGGCACCGCCGGGTCGCCGAGGCGGTGTGGCAGACCCTCGGGTACGACGCGGAGGACGCCGACTGGCGCACCCCCATGCCGCCGTCCCCGCCGCCCGGCTGGGGCGCCCGCCGCACCGCCGACGCGCGCTTCGCCCGGCAGTACCTACTGCCGTGGATCGGCCGCCGCCTCACCGGCCGCTCGTCCGGCGACGGCCTCCCGGCCAAGCGACCGGACCTGCTGCCGTACGAGACGCCGGGGGCGTAGGCCCTGGCAGGGGGCCGGGGCCGGGGCACTGTGTCGAGCCGGCCCGTGGTGCCGAGCCTGCCGGTGGCGTGCGCGGCCCGCGCGGCGCATGATCGGGCTCGCCGCCCCGCGAGCCGCGCCAGCACCGCCAGCCCCGTCAAGGGAACGGAGTCCGCCGTGACCACCACCGTCATCAACCTCAAGGGCCGCATCCACGACTTCGGCCCCCGCCTGGAGCACGCCCCGGCGGACCTCGTGTACGTCGGCCGCCGCTGGACCATGGGGCACTGGGACCTTCCCCAGCACCCGCTCTACAACCCGTTCGCCTACGACACCGCCACCAAGAAGCGCGACGGCACCCGCGCCGAGGTGATGGCCAAGTACCGGACGTACCTCCTCGAACACCCCGAGCTGCTGGCCCTCGTGCCGGAGCTGCGCGGCAGGACGCTGGCCTGCTGGTGCGCGCCGGAGCTGTGCCACGCCGACATCCTGGCGGAGCTGGCCGACGCGGGATCGTAGACCGCCGGGCCGGAATCCGTGGATCACCACTTGAGGATGACCACGTGAGGAATCCGTGGATCACCGCCGGCCGCCTCCCGGCCGCACGCCCGCGCTCTCGTAGCTTCCGACAAACAGGCCCGTGGCGCTGGCCTGCATGAACCGCCAGTAGAATCCGTACACGTGACTGCGCCCGCAAAGCCCCGTATCCCGAACGTCCTCGCCGGCCGCTATGCCTCGGCCGAGCTCGCCACCCTGTGGTCCCCCGAGCAGAAGGTGAAGCTGGAGCGTCAGCTCTGGCTCGCTGTGCTGCGGGCCCAGAAGGACCTCGGGATCGAGGTGCCGGAGGCCGCGCTCGCCGACTACGAGCGGGTGCTCGACCAGGTCGACCTGGCCTCGATCGCCGAGCGCGAGAAGGTCACGCGGCATGACGTGAAGGCACGGATCGAGGAGTTCAACGACCTCGCCGGGCACGAGCACGTACACAAGGGCATGACGTCCCGGGACCTCACCGAGAACGTCGAGCAGCTGCAGATCCGGCTCTCCCTGGAGCTGATGCGCGACCGCTCGGTGGCCGTCCTGGCCCGCCTGGGCAAGCTCGCGGGCGAGTACGGCGAGCTGGTCATGGCGGGCCGCTCGCACAACGTGGCGGCGCAGGCGACGACCCTCGGCAAGCGTTTCGCGACCGCCGCCGACGAACTGCTCGTGGCGTACGGCCGGGTCGAGGAGCTGCTCGCCCGCTACCCGCTGCGCGGCATCAAGGGCCCGGTGGGCACGGCCCAGGACATGCTCGACCTGCTGGGCGGGGACGCGGCCAAGCTCGCGGACCTGGAGCAGCGGATCGCCCGGCACCTGGGCTTCTCGCAGGCGTTCACGTCCGTTGGGCAGGTCTACCCGCGCTCGCTCGACTACGAGGTCGTGACGGCGCTGGTGCAGCTGGCCGCGGCTCCTTCGTCCACCGCCAAGACGATCCGGCTGATGGCCGGGCACGAGCTGGTCACCGAGGGCTTCAAGCCCGGTCAGGTCGGCTCCTCCGCGATGCCGCACAAGATGAACACCCGCTCCTGCGAGCGTGTGAACGGCCTGATGGTGATCCTGCGCGGCTACGCCTCGATGACGGGCGAGCTGGCCGGCGACCAGTGGAACGAGGGCGATGTGTCCTGCTCGGTGGTGCGCCGGGTGGCCCTCCCCGACGCGTTCTTCGCCCTCGACGGGTTGCTGGAGACGTTCCTGACCGTGCTCGACGAGTTCGGCGCGTTCCCGGCGGTCGTGGCGCGTGAGCTGGACCGCTACCTCCCCTTCCTCGCGACGACCAAGGTGCTGATGGGCGCGGTGCGCGCGGGCGTCGGCCGTGAGGTCGCGCACGAGGCCATCAAGGAGAACGCCGTCGCCTCCGCCCTCGCCATGCGTGAGCAGGGCGCCGAGCGCAACGAACTGCTCGACAAGCTCGCCGCGGACGAGCGCATCCCGCTGGACCGGGCCGGGCTCGACGCGCTGATGGCCGACAAGCTGTCCTTCACGGGCGCTGCCGCCGACCAGGTGGCCGCGGTCGTCGCCCGGATCGAGGAGATCGTGAAGCAGCACCCGGAGGCCGCGGGCTACACGCCGGGGGCGATCCTCTGACGCGGTTCACCCCCGCCGAACTGGAGGCCGCCCGCGACCGGCTCGTACCGGATGTCGTCGCCGACGGTCTCCAGGTGCTGTTCTGCGGTATCAATCCGGGTCTGATGACGGCGGCCACGGGCCACCACTTCGCGCGCCCCGGCAACCGCTTCTGGCCGGTCCTGCACCTGTCCGGGTTCACGCCCCGGCTGCTGAAGCCGTCCGAGCAGGGCGAGTTGCTCTCGTACGGGCTCGGTATCACCAATGTGGTGGCGCGGGCGTCCGCCCGGGCGGACGAGCTGAGCGCGGACGAGTACCGGGAGGGCGGGCGGCTGCTCGCCGCCAGGGTGGAGCGGCTGCGGCCGCGTTGGCTCGCCGTGGTGGGTGTGACCGCCTACCGGGCGGCCTTCGACGACCGCAAGGCCCGGATCGGGCCGCAGGAGCGGACGTTCGGCCCGACTCGTGTGTGGGTGCTGCCCAACCCGAGTGGTCTGAACGCGCACTGGACGGCGGCGACGATGTCGGAGGAGTTCGGCCGGTTGCGGGAGGCCGCGCAGGCGTGACGGGTCACGGTGGGGCCAACTCCGTGACCAGTGCGAAGAGTTGGACCTCCAGCCCTTCCCTCGGCTCCGAGACCCCCACGGCGACCCAGCGTCCGGTGCCGTCGGCCTCCCACAGGTCCACGTATCTCACGTAGGCGCTGAGGTAGGCCCACGGCTTCGGTATCTGCTCGTCCGGGTCCTCGGAGCGCAGGAAGACGCCGTCCAGGCTCGTGGGGTACGCCTCTCCCCAACGTTGGTTCAGTTGCTCGGCCACGCCCTCTCTGTAGGCGATGAACTGGTCCGTGATCTCCGTCCGCTCCCCCTGGTCGCCCGTCCCGAGGCCGTGCGTCGTCTCGAGCACCACCAGGTGGTAGCCGGGTCCCCCCGCGCCGATGTCCGACCAGCCGTGCGCCGCGGGGAAGTCGCGGACGCACAGCTCGTCGATCGTGGCGAGGTGTCGCTCAGTGGTCATGAAGTCCAGTAAACCGGTCACCACTGACACTTGGCGGCCCGTCAGGTGACAACGGGCCCTCGGGTTCACGCGTCCCGACGGCGAAACCTCCTGGCTCCGGCCGGAAGCACGATCACCGCCCGCACCGCCGTCGCCGCGAGATCGCCCGTGCGGCCGGCTGTCGGCTGTCGGCTGTCGGCGCCGAGATGGTGAAGTCCCACGTCGGCGGCGTACCGGCGAGGCGGGGAGTGCGGGACCGTGCACAGGCGGTGATCTCGGCGTACGCGTCGGGGTCCGTGACCGCCCGGACGATCGGGTCCCGGGGCACGGAGAGGGTCCCCGGCACTCGCCGGAGGCCGCCACTCCGAGTACGATCCGCCCAACCAACACGCGCACTGGCTGGGAGGACGGACGTTGGGGCGGTTGACCGGCGGGGATCCCTCTCTGCTTCGGAGGATCAACTCCGCGGTGGTGCTGCACGCGCTGCGCGCCACGGAGTTCGCGACGCTCACCGAGATCACCCGGGTGACCGGGCTGTCCCGGCCCACGGTCGAGGGTGTCGTGGAGGGGCTCATCGAGGGCGGGCTCGTCGTCGAGACGGCGGCCGAGGAGGGCGCTGCCCGGCGCCAGGGCCGTCCCGCGCGCCGGTTCCGCTTCCGCGCGGAGGCGGGCCATCTGCTGGGCCTGGAGATCGGCCCCCACCGCGTGGCCGCGCTCCTCTCGGACCTGGACGGGCGGATTCTCGGCTCGCTCGCCAAGGACGTGTGCGAGACCGCGCCGGCGGACGAACGGCTCGAACGGCTGCGTACGGCCGTCGCGGAGCTGCTGCGCCGCGCCGGGGTCGCGCGGGGATCCCTGCGGGCCGTGGGCGTGGCGTCGCCCGGGATAGTCGAGGCCGACGGCACCGTACGCCTCGGTACGGCGCTGCCGGAGTGGACGGGGCTTCCGCTGGGCGAGCGGCTGCGCCGTTCCTTCAAGTGTCCGGTGCTGGTCGAGAACGACGCCAACGCGGCGGCGGTCGCCGAGCACTGGAAGGGCGCGGCCACCGAGTCCGACGACATGGTGTTCGTGCTGGCCGGGCTGAGCCCGGGCGCCGGATCCCTCATCGGCGGGCGGCTGCACCGCGGCTACGGGGGCGCGGCGGGCGAGATCGGCGCGCTCCACCTGCTGGGCCGCGAGGTCACTCCGGAGACGCTGCTGTCCACGACGGACGAGCCGCTGCACCCCCTCGACGAGCAGGCGGTCGCGGAGGTGTTCACCCACGCGCGTGAGGGCGACGAACGGGCCCTGGCGGCCGTCGACCGCTTCATCCAGCGTCTGGTCCACGACGTGGCCGCGCTCGTCCTGGCGCTCGATCCCGAGCTCGTGGTGATCGGCGGCTGGGCGGCGGGCATCGACGGCGTACTGGAACCGCTGCGCAAGGAGCTGGCCCGCTACTGTCTGCGGCCGCCCCGTGTGACGCTGTCGCTCCTGGGCGAGGCCGCGGTGGCGACGGGCGCGCTGCGGCTGGCGCTCGACCATGTGGAGGAGCAGCTGTTCGCGGTGGAGGGCACCGTGACGGCACGCCGCTGAGCGGGTCCCGGACGCGGGAAACGGAACGCGTCGCGACCCGGAGTCCCGGGGCGCGACGGGTACGCGTACGAGCGGCGGTCCGTCAGGAGGCGCGGCGCTCCGGGTCGTGGTGGATCTCCACGCCGCCCGAGTCGCCGAACGTCAGCCGGCAGGTGTCGGCACGGTACGTGGCGACGGAGACCGCCGCCGTGGCTCCCTCGGCGACGAAGCGGGTCGTGACGACGAGGACGGGCGCGCCGGGAAGCCGGTCGAGTTCCTTGGCGTCGTCCGCGCGGGCCGAGCCCAGCTCCACGGAGCGGTCCTGGCTCTCCAGGCCGAGGCGCTGCAGCTCGCGCAGCACCGCACGCGCGCGTGCGGCTCCCGAGGGCGCGTCGATGCCGGAGAGGTCGGGCACCGAGGCGGCTGGGATGTAGAGCAGTTCCGCGGCCACGGGCTGGCCGTGCGTCACCCGGGAGCGGCGCACGATGTGCACCTGCTCGTCGGGTTCGGTCTCCAGGGCCTGGGCCACCGCCGAGGGCGGGACCGCCAGCGCGCAGTCCGCGAGCTGCCAGGCGTCGCCGACCGCGCCCGGCCACGTGTGCTGCTCGGAGCCGACGGCCACGCCCATGCGCGGCGGTGCCACGGTCGTGCCGACGCCGCGGCGGCGCTGGAGCCGGCCTTCCAGTTCGAGCTGCTCCAGGGCCTGGCGGAGCGTGGCCCTGGCGACACCGAACCGGGCTGCGAGATCACGCTCGTTGGGCAGGACCTCGCCCACCGAGAACTCGGAGTCCAGTGCTTCGCTGAGCACGGTCTTGAGATGCCAGTACTTGGGCTCCGGCACCGTATCCAACTGCGTGGTCCCCACCGTGTCCTCCGCAATCGCCGTGTCCCGGCGGCTTTTAACGCCCTTGTTTATTAAAGGTTCCTGCACTATCCCTGCGACCATATGGCGGCCCCAACCCTTGGTCAAGACCAATCCTCGATCCGTTACAGCTCGCACAGGCGTGTTTACACAGAGCGTTCATGCGGTGTTCGCGATGCGCCGTATACGTGACACAAAGGCAAAGCCCCCGCCTGGTGGACGGGGGCTCGGGCCGGGCGGAGCGTGTCAGTCGACGGCGAGCGACAGCAGCTTCTCAGGGTTGCGGATGATGTAGACGCACTGGATCCGGCCGTTCACGACGTCCAGCTGGAGGACGCTGTCGGGCTTGTCGTCGGACAGCACCAGGAGGGCCGGCCCGCCGTTGACCTCCAGGAAGCGGAACGATGCGTTCGCAACGCCCTTCCGCGTGATTCCGGCGATGAAGCGGCCCACCTTGTCGGCCGACTCCAGGACCCGCAGCGGCGCCTGGGCCAGTCCGCCGCTGTCGCCCACCAGGCGTACGTCGGGGGCCAGTAGGGACATCAACCCCTCGAAATCACCCTCCGTCGCGGCGGCGAGAAACCGTTCGGTGAGATCGCGCTGTTCGGCGGGGTCGACCTCGTAGCGCGGCCGCTTCTCCTCGACGTGCCGCCGGGCCCGCCCGGCGAGCTGCCGCACCGCGGACTCGCTGCGGTCGAGCGTGACCGCGATGTCGGCGTACGGATAGCCGAAGGCCTCCCGGAGGACGAACACCGCGCGTTCCAGCGGCGACAGGGACTCCAGGACGACGAGAACGGCCAGGGAGACCGATTCGGCGAGCACCGCCCGCTCCGCCGTGTCGGGGACGGTGGCCCCGAAGTCGGTGACGTACGGCTCGGGCAACCAGGGCCCTACGTAGGCCTCTTTGCGGGACTGGACCTGCCGCAGCCGGTCGATGGCGAGCCGTGTCGTGACGCGCACCAGGTATCCGCGCGGTTCGCGTACGTCGGAGCGGTCGGCGCCGGACCAGCGCAGCCATGCCTCCTGGACCACGTCCTCGGCGTCGGCCACCCGGCCGAGCATGCGATAGGCGACGCCCGTCAGGACGGGCCGGTGTTCTTCGAATACCTCGGTCAAGGTGTCGGTAGCCACGGCACCATCCCAACCCGACGTATCGGGTCGTGTCCAGGCGAATAACGGGTGGTCCCGCACACCCTGGCCCCCGCGTGCGGAACGGGTCGGGAGGCGCGCGGGAGGCGTTGGGGGCCGTACGCCCGGGAGATTGACGGCATCCGAGGGCTACCCGCGGGTAGTAATTGCTGACAAGGTGTCTAGGAGTCAGCCGGTCACCAGACGAGGAGCAGCTCCATGTCCGCCACGGTCTCCTTCAGCGTCCCCTCTCCGCGTGGCCCGCGGACCGTGACCCTCGCGTACGCGCGCGTGGGCAGCGGCGAACCGCTCCTGCTGCTGCACGGGATAGGTCACCACCGGCAGGCCTGGGACCCGGTCGTCGACATCCTGGCGGCCGAACGCGACGTGATCGCGGTGGACCTGCCCGGCTTCGGCGAGTCGCCCGCGCTGCCGGACGGGCTCGCCCACGACCTGCCGACGATGAACGCCGCGCTCAGCGGGCTGTGCGAGGCGCTGGAACTCGACCGGCCGCATGTGGCAGGCAATTCCCTGGGCGGGCTGCTCGCCCTGGAGCTGGGCCGCGAGAAGCTCGTACGGTCCGTCACGGCGCTGTCGCCCGCCGGGTTCTGGTCTCCGACCGAGCGGCGGTACGCGTTCGGTCTGCTGCAGGCGATGCGGGCGGCCGCGCGGAGCATGCCGCTGCCGATGGTCGAGCGGCTGTCCCGGTCGGCGGCCGGGCGCACTGTGCTGACGAGCAGCATCTACGCCCGCCCGGCCCGTCGTTCACCCGAGGCGGTCGTCGCCGAGACCCTCGCGCTGGCCAATGCCCAGGGCTTCGCCGAGACGCTCAGGGCCGGTGGCTCGGTGCAGTTCTCCGACGACGTCCCCGGACTTCCCGTCACCGTCGCGTGGGGCACCCGGGACCGGATTCTGGTGCGCCGCCAGGGGATCCGGGCCAAGCAGATCATTCCGCGGGCCCGGCTGGTGCGGCTGCCCGGCTGTGGGCACGTCCCGATGAACGACGATCCGGCGCTGGTCGCCCGGGTCGTCCTGGACGGCAGCCGCTGACCTGCCTCGCGTCCACCGGCTCAACGCGCCCGATCCCAGGGCGACTCCGGCACCGACGAGGGCGCTGCCGACGGCCTGGGGCGCCCCGTAGGAGCCCGTTCCGACGAGCGGGGCCGTGCAGGCCGCCGCGACGGGGATGAGCCCGGAGAAGAGCGTGGCGCGCTCCGCGCCGATGCGCTGCATGCCCATGTACCAGCAGACGAAGCCGATGACCGTGACCACCGCCGCCTGCCACAACAGGGCGGCCGTCTCGGTGGTATCGGGAGTCCGCAGCCAGGCGCGGCCGTCGACGATGACCCCGGCCACCGCCGACTCGACGGCGGCGACTCCGCACACGGTGGCGGACAGCAACCGGGGCCCGAGCGGTCGCAGCACGGGCACGGCGAGCACCGCGAAGCCGACCTCGCCGACGAGCGCGCACAAGGAGAAGGTGATTCCGGCTCCGTCGGCGCGTCCCCACCCCTGCACGACGAAGGCACCGCAGGCCACCAGCAACGCCCCGTACAGGACGATCCGTTGGGGCCGGCGGCCCTCCAGGAGAGGTACGAGAACGGCCACGACGACCGGGGCGCAGCCTACGAAGACACCCGGTACCGCGGGTTCCGCGGTTCGTTCGGCCGCGATCACGGAGAGGTTGAACCCGACCATGCCGACCGCCGCGAGCAGCGCGAGCCGGGTCCACTGGGCCGGCGTCAGAGTGCGCAGGGGTGCCGCGCCGCCCCGGCCGACCAGCGGCAGGAGCAGCAGACAGGCGAGGCCGTAGCGGACGAACTGGCCGCCCGCGTACGGGTAGTGGCCCAGGACGCTGTTGGCGGTGAAGGAGCCCCCGACGAGGACGCAGGCGAGGGCGGCGAGCAGGGCCCCGCGGGTGGTGGTGGCGTTCATGCCCGTGACGCTATGAAGGGCGGCGGTCCGGTTTAAGGTCCACTTCCATGACGTCATCGGGGACCAATCCGGATACGCCCGGAGAGGCGGAGTGGGCCGCCGCGTGGGAGCTGCTCCTGCCGGCCGCTTCGGCACCGGCACGCGCGCGTGGCCGTTCGCTGCAGGCCGCGCTGCGCGAGGCGGTCCGTTCGGGGCGGCTGGCGTCCGGCACCCGGCTGCCGTCCAGCCGTGAACTCGCCGCCGATCTCGGGGTGTCCCGGGGCCTGGTCACCGAGGCGTACGAGCAGTTGACCGCGGAGGGCTATCTGCGCAGCGACCGGGGTGCCGGGACCTGGGTCGGCGGGGCCGTCCGGGCCGCCCTCCCTCGCGCGCGGGACCTCGCTCCCCGCTCCCCCGGCGCCCGGGCCGACTTCCTGCCCGGCACACCCGATCTGTCGCTCTTCCCGCGCGCCGCCTGGTCGGCCGCGCAGCGCGGGGTGCTCGCCGAACTGCCTCACCACACGCTGGGATAC
Organism: Streptomyces sp. NPDC050988; assembly: GCF_044456225.1. NCBI lineage: Bacteria > Bacillati > Actinomycetota > Actinomycetes > Kitasatosporales > Streptomycetaceae > Streptomyces > Streptomyces sp. NPDC050988. The sequence continues at coordinate 530,653 of NZ_JBITFQ010000003.1, forward strand.
CCGGACCCGCGCGGGCTGCCCCGACTGCGTACGGCTCTCGCGGAGCTGTTGGCCCGTCGCCGGGGCGTGGTCGCGGATCCGGAGCGGGTGGTGGTCGTCTCCGGTGTGGCGCAGGCGATGACACTGCTCGGATTCGTGCTCCACGCGCGCGGGGTGCGCACCGTCGGCGTGGAGGATCCCGCGAGCCCGGAGCACGGCACCCTGTACGCGTCGGCGGGCATCGGCACCGTACCGCTGCCCCTGGACGACGAAGGGCTGGCGACCGGGCCGCTCCGGGCGTCGGGCGTACGGGCGGTGGTGACGACGCCGGCGCACCAGTTCCCGTCGGGGATCGCGTACTCCGCGCGGCGCCGCACCGAACTCCTCGACTGGGCACGCGCCGTGGACGGGCTCCTGGTGGAGGACGACTACGACGGGGACTTCCGGTACGACCGGGCCCCGGTGGGCGCCCTTCAGGGACTCGATCCGGAGCACGTGGCGTACACGGGGTCGGTGAGCAAGTCCCTGGCACCGGGGCTGCGGCTCGGCTGGCTGCTGGTGCCGGCGGCGCTGGCCGAGGAGGTCGTCGAGCGCAAGCGCACGATGGACCTCGGCAACCCCGTCGTCGACCAGGCGCTGCTCGCCCGCTTCGTGGAGCGCGGCGACTACGACCGCCAACTCCGCCGCTGCCAGCGGGCGTACAAGGAGCGCCGCGACACGCTCGTCGCGGCCCTGGAGGACCACTTCCCCGGCGCGGAGATCTCCGGCATCGACGCCGGCCTCCACGTCATCGCCACCCTGCCCGGCCGCTACGGACCTCAGGACCGCTTCCTGGACCGAACGACCACGGCAGGCATCGCTCTACGCCCCCTCACGGACTACACACACGGTCCGGCGAAGGACGACGTCGTACGCCTGGTGCTGGGCTACGCCCATGTCTCTCCGACGCGCATCCGAGAGGGCGTACGTCTGATGGCGACGGCGGTGCGGGCCGCCCTGTAAGGGGAGCGGGGAACTGCGCGACAAGCCACAGGCAACCCGCGCATCACCCGCCGACTTCGACCGCCCTGTCCCGATCCCGCGGAGCACGTTGTTCACTTGTGGTTTGCGCGTGCGCTGCGGCGCACCAGTAGTTGTGGCCGTGCACACTGGTCCGACCCGTCCCAGGAGGCGTCCCATGTCACACAGCCCGCCGAACCCGTTCCCCGGCCGCCGCAGCGTGCTGCGCGGCTCGCTCGCCGCGTCGGCGGCGCTCGCCCTGCCCTCTTCCGTCAGCACGGCCCCCGCGTTCGCCCTGTCCGGCCGGCCGAAGGCTCAGTGGGGTGTGCAGGCCGGAGACGTGACCACGAACTCCGGCCTCGTGTGGGTGCGTTCCGACCGTCCCGCGCGCATGATCGTCGAGACCTCCGCGACCGAGTCGTTCCACAGGGCGAAACGGTGGCACGGCCCGCTCCTGGGCGCCGACACCGACTTCACGGGTACGGTCCCGCTGCGCGGTCTGCCGGCGGGCGAGCAGATCCACTACCGGGTGACGCTGGCCGACCCGGACGACTACCGCCGCACCGGTGAGCCCGTACCGGGCACCTTCCGGACCGCCCCCGCCAAGCGGCGCCAGGGCGTCCGGTTCCTCTGGTCGGGCGACATCGTGGGCCAGGGCTGGGGCATCAACCCGGACATCGGCGGGCTCTACGCGTACGAGGAGATGCGCCGCCTGAACCCGGACTTCTTCCTGTGCAGCGGCGACACGATCTATGCGGACGGCCCCCTGTCGGCGTCGGTAACGCTCCCGGACGGCCGTGTCTGGCGGAACGTCACCACCGAGGAGAAGTCCAAGGTCGCGGAGACCCTCGCCGAGTACCGGGGCAACTTCCGCTACTCGCTGCTCGACGAGAACGTACGCCGGTTCAACGCCGAGGTGCCGACGATCACCCAGTGGGACGACCACGAGGTCGTCAACAACTGGTACCCGGGCGAGATCCTCACCGACGCCCGCTACACGGTGAAGGACGTCGACACGCTGGCCTCCCGCGCCCGCAAGGCGTTCAGCGAGTACTTCCCGATCTCCACGCTGCCCTCCACGGGCGAGGACGGCCGGGTGCACCGGGTCGTGCGCCACGGTCCGCTGCTGGACGTGTTCGTGCTCGACATGCGTACGTACCGCAACGCCAACTCGCCGGACCGCCAGCCCGACGACACCAACGGCATCCTGGGCGCGGAGCAGTTGGTGTGGCTGAAGCGGGAGTTGGCACGGTCGCGCGCCGTGTGGAAGGTGATCGCCTCGGACATGCCGCTCGGTCTGGTCGTGCCGGACGGCGCGACGGACATCGAGGCCGTCGCGCAGGGCGACCCGGGCGCGCCGCTCGGCCGCGAGCTCCAGATCGCGGAGCTGCTGCGGTTCGTCAAGCACCGCAGGATCACCGGCACGGTGTGGCTGACTGCGGACGTGCACTACACCTCGGCGCAGCACTACGACCCGTCGCGCGCGGCCTTCAAGGAATTCGCGCCGTTCTGGGAGTTCGTCTCCGGTCCGCTGGCGGCCGGCGGCTTCCCGGCGAACGCGCTGGACGGCACCTTCGGTCCCGACCGGGTCTTCATCAAGGCGCCGACGACGGCGAACGTCTCGCCGATGGAGTCCCCGCAGTACTTCGGCGAGGTCGACATCGACGGCGACAGCGGCGAACTGACGGTCCGTCTGCGGGCGACGGGAGGTTCGGTGCTGTTCACGAAGGTGCTGCAGCCGGGGCGTGTGGGCCAGTAGTCCGCGTGCGCGCGGACCGGCGAGATCGCGCCTGCGCCGGTCGGCAGGTCCCGTACTCTCGAACCTCGTGCCGCGTACCGGAGTCATCCCCCGGTGCGCGGCACGGCCGTTGGCTCATTTCCTGGGTTTTCGCAGGTCAGGGCCGATTGTCAGTGGTCGCCTCTACGGTTTTTCCATGACGCGATCTTTGCAGGCCGTGGCCTACACCCGACCCTCCGCGCTGGAGTCCGCACCGGGCGGACGGCGCCTGGGACTTGAGACCTCGCGGGGTGCGACGCCCCGAGGCGTCGAGGACCATCCGCGGTTCTTCGCGGGCTTCCTGACGTCGCCTCAGGTGGCCGCTGCGGGTCTGCTCGCGGTGGCCGACGTGGCGGGCGCGCGGTACTACCAGCAGCAGCTGCGGGCCTCGCTGGACCCGGTGGTCACGGGCAACGGCGACCGGCTCCGCTTCGAGTCCTTCTCCGGGTGCGGTGGGGTGTACGCGCGTCTGGACGTGCTGGACACGGGCCTGGACGGCGGCGAGGTGGGCCACGGCACGACGAACGTCGACGTCAACAACCCGTTGCGGGAAGCCCTGTCGAGGATCGGCTCGGACGATCCGCTGCATCTGCGCGTCGGCCCGGACGAGATGGCCGTGACCACGCTCGACGGGCCGGTCGTGGAGAAGAAGGTGCCGCTGCCGGACCGGTGGCTGCGCGGATTCGCCGAGGCCCAGGTAGTAGCGGCCGGCTTCGACCTGCGGGCCGAACTGCCCGCGGCGGAGGCTGTGCGGTTCCTGCGGTCGCTGCCCCGTTCCACGGCGCGTGGCACCTCCCGGAGCGCGGGGTGGGTCGTGCCGGCCGGCCGGGGTCTGCGACCCACGACCAGGCCGGTGCCCGGCGCCGTGTGCCTGCCGGGTCCCGAGCGACTGATCGCCCTCCAACGGGTGCTCCGCCACGCGACGGCACTGCGGGCGTACGGTCCTTCGCTCGCCGGGGCCTCCGCGGCGGCCAGTGCCTGGGAGGTCGTGCTGCCCGGGATGCGGCTCACTCTGACGCTGTCCCCGGAAGCTTCGCGGGGATTCTCCGGTGAGGGCGGCGTCCTGGACGCGCTGGCCACCGACGAGGACGCCGAGGACGCGGAGCTGATCTCGGTGCTCCTCGCCTGGGAGCCCCGGATCGACGTCGGGGATCTGTCCGCCGCCTCGGGCCTGCCGGCCGAGCGCGTACGGGCCGCCCTGGTCCGCCTGGGCACCTCGGGACGCGTCGGGTACGACACGGCGGAAGCGGCCTACTTCCACCGCGAACTGCCCTACGACGCCGAGCGCGTGGAGCGGCACAACCCGCGGCTGCGGGCGGCCCGGGCGCTCGTCGCCGAGGGCGCGGTGGTCCTGGACGGTGCGCTCGGAACGGTGACCGCGCAGGACGGGCACGCGCACCGGGTGCGCGACGACGCGGGTGTGCTGAGCTGCAGTTGCCTGTGGTGGGCCAAGTACCGAGGAGGGCGCGGACCGTGCAAGCACGCACTGGCCGTGCGGATGGCCCGCCGGGGAGCGGTGGCCGGACAGCCAGAGGCACAGGCCAAGACAGAGGCAGAAGCAGCGGTTCTGATCGACGGGGGTGTGCGATGAGCGGTGCGGTGTCGGCGAGTGAGGCGTTGCTGGGGGCTGTGCGGGCGGGGCGGATGGGCGAGGCCGCGGGGCTGCTGGACGGAATGACGGATACCGAACGACGGGCGTGTCTGCCCGCGTTGAAGGACCTCCGCAAGGAGTTGCGGGCCGCGCCCTGGGACGCCGCGTCGCGGAAGGCGTATCCCGCGCTGCACGCGGCCGGGGCCGCCTGCCACACCGGAGCCGCGGGGACCGCGACCTGGCTCACCGCCGCCGACCTGCGCTGGTCCCAGGCCTCGCCCGGAGTGCTGCTCCATGTACTGGGCGACCGGGAGCGCGACTGGCTCGGCGACGTGGCGCACCGGCTCGCGGAACGCCCGCCGCTCGCCCAGGTGCCGTACGAGCTGATGTCGGGCCTGGTACGGCTGTCGGGCTGTCCGGTGCCGACGACCGAGACCTACGTGGTGGGCTGGATCGAACAGGTCGGAAGCCTGTGGCAGCGCGGGGACACCGTTCTTCAGCGGCTTCGTCAGGACCCGTACACGGCGGAGCTGGTCGCCGCCGTCTTCGGGATCCCGGACATCGGGAGCCGTCTGGACTGGCTGTTCGGTGACGGCCCGGACAGCTGGTTCAACGCGCTCGCGCAGCTCACCCGCGAAGGCACTCTCGACCGGAAGGCCACGGTCGACGCCTGCGTGGCGCGTCTGCTGCGCGGCGGTGCGCCGTCCGACTGCAGGGTGTTCCTGCGACTGCTGACGGCACTGGAGCTGACCCGGGACGAGGAGCGGGAGCGGGCCGCCGACTGGCTGGCGCTCGCTTCCGACGCGGTGTCCACGGTGGCTTCGCACGCCCAGTCGGTGCTCGGCTCCCTAGCGCTGGCCGGCGAGTTGACGCCCCGGCAGCTCGCGGAGATGTCCGGCGGTGTGCTCTTTCGCACGGAGAAGAAGCTGGTCCGGGCTCAGCTCGTACTGCTCGGGAAGGCGCTCCGGCGCGACCCGTCGAGCGCGGCCGAGCTGCTCCCCGCCGTGGCCCAGGCCTTCGGGCACGAGGACACGGACGTACAGGAGCGAGCGCTGAAGCTCGTCGAGCGCCACCTCCCCGCGGCTTCACCAGAGGTCCGGGGTGAAGTGGCGGACGCGGCCGGTGAGTTGAGCCCGGGACTGCGAGTGCGCGCCACGGAAACGCTGGGCCTGGACGGGGCCGACCGGCTGCCGGAACCCTATGTGGAACTGCTCCCGCCCGCACCGGAGCCGTCACGGGTCCCACCCGCACCGGACTCCGCGGTCGAGCTGGCGGAGGAGGTCGGCGCCCTGCTGGCGTCCGGGGGTGACGTGGCGGCGTTCGAGCGCACCCTGGACGGCCTGGTGCGGCATGCCTTCCGGGACCGGGAGGCACTGGCCGAGGCCCTGAAGCCGGTGGTCGCGAGACGCTGGTGGGTCGACGCCGACTCGCGGTACACCTCGGTGGACGGGCACTTCCGCGCGAGCCCGCACGGTCTGGAGGTAGTGCTCGCGACCCTGCTGGGCAACGTGAGTACGGCCACGCTGCGCAAGGCCGTCGAGCACGGGCCAATCGCGGACCCCTGCGTCCACAGCGCGCTCGCCGCCGCCTTCAACGCCCGTCTGTGGGAGGCGGCCCACCGGCTGCGCACCGACCCACTGCCGTTCCTACTGGCCACGCCGACCTGGGGGTCGGGACTCCTGGAGCCGGACGAGTTGGTGGCCCGCCTCGACGAGTACCGCCGGCTGGGCACCCGGCCCGGTGCCGCCGACTTCACACAGGCGCTGCTCCGGGTACGACTCGACGACAGCACGTCGGCCCCTGCGGCCGCCGAACAGGCGGCGGCGCTCGGCACGGCGGAAGGCAACCGGCTGGCACTGTGGCTCACCACCGACGGCCCGGCCATGCCCAGGAGCAGCCGACGGACCTCGGGGGTCCGCATCCTGCTCGAACTCGGCGAACTCGACGGATTGCCGGGAGAGTTCCCCGCGGCGTTCCGACGGCTCGGCCGGCCCGTGGGTCTCTTAGAGGCGCGCGCGTACTGCGCCCACTACTGGGACCGGGCCGAGCGGCACCACTGGCTGGCGGTGGTGCCCGGGCGGCCGGAGCTGGTGGCCGCGCGACTGCTGCGCGAACTCTCCTCGGTCGCGGTCGAAGGCACCCGTGGCGATGCCTCCGTACTGCCGCTGCTCGCCGAGGCTCCGGGCGAGGCGGGTGAGGCCGTGCATCTCGGTGTGGCGTGCGGGCTGGGCGCACGTCACCCGGAGGACCGGCTCAGCGCGGTGGACGCGCTGCTGGTGCTCGCCGCGCGGGGGCAGTTGGACGCCGGGAGACTCGGCGCGGATCTGGGGCAGCTGATACACCGTGGAGCGGTGAAGCCGCTGCGGCTCGCCGAGTCCGTGCGGACCGCGGCGACGACCGGTGCGTACGCCACCGTCTGGGAGATACTCCGCGCCGCGCTGCCCGTGCCGCTCGCGGATCTCGCGACGGACGGTGCCGCCACGTCCGCCCGCGGGTTCGGGGAGCTGCTGGCCGTCGCCGCCGAGTGCGCCGAACGGACGGGAGCGCGCGGCCGCTTGGCACATCTCGCACAGGCGGCGGACCGGCGTGGCTCGTCCCGGCTCGTCACCCAGGCCCGTCGGCTACGTGCCACGCTGGATCACGGGGTGGCCGCCTGAGCGTAGGCGGGGTGCCGACGCCCGGGCCCGACCTGGCCGTTCGGCTGAACTGCCGGCTCACGTCAGAGGATCGTAAAAAATGCAACAAAGAGGGCAGAAACACACTTAACCGATCAGTCACAAAGCGTTCGTGATCACGCAACACCCATCCTTCACAGTGGCTGTATGACTCAAGACATGTCTCAAGTGACGCGTGCGAAAAACGGTCGGCCGGTCCACCACTGGCGCCGGGATCTCGTCGAACTGGCCGCGCTGTTCACGGCGGTGGCGGTCGCCGACGCCGTGGCGAACCTCATCGGGCACGGCCCCGACGGCCCCGCCCTCCTCCTGATCTCGGCGGTCGTACTGGTCGCCACGGCGGGCTTCCACACATGGTGGTCACGCCGCCACGGCCATGCTCCTCCGACAGGCGATACCGGCTCCCGGCCGACCGCCGCCGTGCGGACCGCCGGGGCGTCCGAAGCGGACGCGACCGCAACCGAGGTCATCGCCGGGGAGACCGTGCTGTGGCGGATGCGGACGACCGTTCGCGACGAGCCGGGTTCGCTGGCGGCCCTGTGCGCGGCGCTGGCGGGACAGCGGGTCGACATCCTCAGCCTCCAGACGCATCCGCTGACCGAGGGCACCGTGGACGAGTTCCTGCTGCGGGTTCCCGCCCAGGTCTCGGCCTCCGACGTCACCCGGGCGGTGTCGCACGCCGGCGGCGCCGGCACCTGGATCGAGCGGGCCGACGCCCACGACCTCGTGGACGCGCCCACCCGGGTACTGGGCCTGGCCACGCGCACGGCCCTGGACGCGGCCGAACTACCATTGGCACTGCGGCAGTTGCTGGGTCGGTGCACGATCCGGTCGCTGCCCGCCGGTTCGGTGCGCGGTGAGCGCGCGGACGAAGCGGCGCCCGTCGAGGGGGCACTTGAGGACACTGTGATGCGGCTGCGTGCCCCGGAAGGCGGAGTGATCACTGTGGAGCGGCCGTATCTGCCGTTCACGCCCACCGAGTTCGCGCGGGCCCGGGCGCTGGTCGAGCTGGACGCCCGGCTCGGTCCGCGCGTCCCCCGCCGCCAGGACGTCCTGACGCTGCCGCAGGGCAACGCCATCACCGTGCGCCGCGCCGACGCCGGGGACGTCGACGCCGCGAAGGCCATGCACGAGCGGTGCTCGTCGCGCACGCTGGGCATGCGCTATCACGGGCCGGTCGGCGACGCCGACAAGTACCTCAACCACCTGCTCAGTCCCCGTTTCGGGCGCACCCTCGCCGTGCAGACCGCGTCGGGGCGCATCGTCGGGCTCGGGCATCTCCTCTGGGACGGCGACGAGACGGAGATCGCGCTGCTCGTCGAGGACGACTGGCAGCGGCGCGGTATTGGCAGCGAACTGCTCGGCCGACTGGTGACGATGGCCGTCGAGGCCGGCTGCGAGAGCATGTACGCCGTCACGCAGTCGTCCAACACCGGCATGGTCGCCGCCATGCGCGGCCTGGACCTCCCCCTCGACTACCAGATCGAGGAAGGCACGCTTGTCATCACGGCCCGACTCGACGCGACGCCGGTGAGTTCGCGACTGCCGTACGACGAGGCCCGGCAGCACCAGCCGGAACACTCCGTGCGGGACTGACGAGGAGGCGAGCGATCTCGTCGTCGTCCCACCACGGCTCGGTACACGGCGGCTCGGCGCGCGACGGCCGGGTGCGCGACGACTCGTCCCGATGCGGATGGATCATCACGCGACGGCGGCAGGCCCGGCGAGGTTCGCCGGGCCTGCCGCCGTTCCGGCCGGACCCACCGCGCACCGCCCGTCACCCGTCACCCGTCACCCGTCACCCGTCACCCGTCACCGGCCGATCATCACTCGCCCAACGCCCCGTCCAGATCCCGCCAAAGATCCTCCACGTCCTCCAGGCCCACCGACAGCCGCAGCAGCCGGTCGCTCACTCCGCTGTGGCGCCGGTCCTCCGCGTCCACGATGCGGTGGCTGATCGAGGCCGGATGCTGGATCAGCGTGTCGACGCTGCCGAGGCTCACCGCCGGGGTGATGAGGCGGACGGCGGCTGTCACCTCGTGCGGATCGCCGTGGATCTCGAAGGCGATCATGGCGCCGCCGAGCCGCGGATAGTGGACCCGGGCGACACGCGGGTCGGCGGCGAGGCGCCGGGCCAGTTCGGCGGCGTTCGCGGAGGCCGCACGCACGCGTACGGGCAGGGTCGACAGCCCGCGCAGCAGCAGATAGCCGGCGAACGGATGCAGCACGCCCCCGGTGGCGAAACGGACCTGCCGCAGCCGCCCGGCGAACTCCTCGTCGCAGGCCACGACTCCCGCCATCACGTCACCGTGCCCGCCCAGGTACTTGGTGGCGCTGTGCAGCACGAGCCGCGCGCCCTGTTCGGCGGGCCGTTGCAGCACCGGCGTGGCGAAGGTGTTGTCGGCGAGCAGCGGAACGCTTCCGCAGGCGTGGGCGACCGCCCGCAGATCGAGTTCGGCGAGCGTCGGGTTGGCGGGCGACTCGACCAGTACCAGACCGGTGTCCGGCCGCAGGGCATCCGCGATGCCCGCCGGGTCGACCCACGTCACCTCGGACCCGAGCAGCCCGGCCGTCAGCAGGTGGTCACTGCATCCGTACAGGGGTCGTACGGCCACGACATGGCGCAGGCCCATGGCGTTCCGTACGAGCAGCACGGCACTCAGCGCGGCCATGCCGCTCGCGAACGCGACGGCGCTCTCCGTGCCCTCCAGACGCGCGAGGGCGGTCTCGAAGCGGGCGACGGTCGGGTTGCCGAGGCGGCCGTAGACCGGCGGCCCCTCCGGCTCGGCCCCGTCCGTGGCGAAGGCGTCGATCCGGGCCGCCTCGCCCCGGCTGTCGTACGACGGATAGGTCGTGGACAGATCGATCGGCACGGCGTGCAGCCCCTGCCGGGCGAGATCGTCCCGCCCGGCGTGCACGGCTTCGGTGGCCAGCGCGCGCAAACCTCCACTGGCCAAGCCCGGCGCGGCTTCAGGGGCCGAGCCCCGCACGCCGCTCCCTCTCTTCCCGGCCGCCGCATCCCCGGCCGTCGCCCGGCCCGCTCCCTCTACGTCGTCACACGTGTCGCGTACATCAACGCTGCCGAAGTCCATGAACAGCAGCCTGAACACCGAACGGATGGTGGACGCAGAAGTCCGTGTTACGTTCGGGCCATGGCCGAATCCGTCGTACTGGACCCGGTGGATCTTCATCTTCTGCGGTTGTTGCAGAACGACGCCCGGGCCACCTACCGCGACCTCGCCGCGCAGGTGGGGGTCGCGCCCTCGACGTGCCTGGACCGGGTGAGCCGTCTGCGCCGGGCGGGCATCATCCTGGGCCATCAGCTGCGGCTCGATCCGGCCAAGCTGGGCCGCGGCCTGGAGGCGTTGTTGTCCGTGCAGGTCAGGCCGCACCGGCGGGAGTTGGTCGGCCCGTTCGTGGAGCGGATCAGGGCGCTGCCCGAGTCGCGAACCGTGTTCCACCTCACGGGGCCCGATGACTACCTCGTCCATGTGGCCGTCGCGGACATGGCGGATCTGCAGCGGCTGGTCCTCGACGGCTTCACCGCACACCGCGAGGTGGCCCGTGTCGAGACCCGGCTGATCTTCCAGCAGTGGGACTGCGGGCCCCTGCTGCCTCCCGAGTCCGCGGGGACCACGCCCACGGCGAAATCGGGCTAACTTCGGGCTGTCGTCGGGCCGACGTGGGGCCGATGTCGCACAAGGCCCGGTAAACCGGGCTGACGCACCGGCCGTCCCCGTATGAGGATGGCCGCATGTCACAGACGAAGAACCCGCTCCCCCGCGAGGTCGCCGACACCTACGTCGACGAACTCATCGCCCTCGACCCGGTCACCGGTACGTATCTCGGAGTGAAGGAGAGTTCGGGCTCATTGCCCGACACCTCGCCCGCCGGCCAGGACGCGCTCGCGGCACTCGCGCGGGCCACACTGGCGCGGCTCGACGAGGCGGAGCGGCAGCCCGGCGCGGACAGTGACATCGAGCGCCGCTGCGCACGCCTGCTCCGCGAGCGGCTCACCGCCGAACTCGGCGTGCACGACGCCGAGGAGAGCCTGCGGGCCGTCGGCAACATGCACACCGCCGTACACGCGGTGCGCGAGGTGTTCACCGTGACGCCCACGGACACGGACGAGGACTGGGCCGCGATCGCCCGGAGGCTGCGTGCCGTGCCGACGGCCCTCGACGGCTACCGCGAGTCCCTCTCCCTCGGCCTGGAGCGCAAGCTGTTCGCGGGCCCGCGCCCCACCGCGACGTTCGTCGAGCAGCTCACGGAGTGGTCGGACACCGACGGTTCGGACCGCGGCTGGTTCGAGGACTTCACCTCCGCCTGCCCCGAGACGCTGCCCAGGACTCTGCGTTCGGAGCTAGACGAGGCCGCCCGCGCGGCGACCGCCGCCGTCGCCGCCCTGCGCGACTGGATGCGCGACGTGTACGCGCCCGCGATCGAGGGCTCGCCGAACACCGTGGGCCGCGAGCGGTACGCGCGCTGGTCGCGCTACTTCAACGGCACGGATCTCGATCTGGACGAGGCGTACGCGTACGGCTGGGCCGAGTACCACCGGCTCCTCGCCGAGATGAAGAAGGAGGCCGAGAAGGTCCTGCCCGGCGCCGAGACCCCGTGGGTGGCGCTCGCTCACCTGGACGAGCACGGCAGGCACATCGAGGGCGTCGACGAGGTCCGCGAATGGCTGCAGAGCCTGATGGACCAGGCGATCGAGGAACTCGACGGCACCCACTTCGAACTCGCCGAGCGGGTACGGAAGGTGGAGTCCCGCATCGCCCCGCCGGGCAGCGCCGCGGCCCCCTACTACACGGCACCGTCGGAGGACTTCTCCCGCCCCGGCCGTACGTGGCTGCCGACGATGGGGCAGACCCGCTTCCCGGTGTACGACCTGGTGTCGACCTGGTACCACGAGGGCGTCCCCGGCCATCACCTCCAGCTCGCGCAGTGGGCGCACGTCGCCGAGAACCTCTCCCGCTACCAGGCGACCATCGGCGGCGTCAGCGCCAACTGCGAGGGCTGGGCGCTGTACGCGGAGCGGCTGATGGACGAGCTCGGCTATCTCAAGGACGCGGAGGAGCGGCTCGGTTACCTGGACGCCCAGATGATGCGGGCGGCCCGCGTCATCGTCGACATCGGCATGCACCTGGAGCTGGAGATCCCGGCGGACTCGCCCTTCCACCCGGGCGAGCGCTGGACTCCCGAGCTGGCGGAGGAGTTCTTCGGCGCGCACAGCAGCCGCCCGGCGGACTTCGTGGAGAGCGAGCTGACCCGCTACCTCTCCATCCCCGGCCAGGCCATCGGCTACAAGCTCGGCGAACGCGCCTGGCTGCTGGGCCGTGAGAACGCCAGGAAGCGCCACGGCGACGCGTTCGACGCGAAGGCCTGGCACATGGCCGCCCTGTCCCAGGGGTCGCTGGGCCTGGACGACCTGGTGGACGAGCTGTCCCGGCTCTGACGGGGACGGCGACCGGGCTCGGCGCAACGCGGTTGACCGCGCCGAGCCCGGTCGACGAACCGCACATCGCCGCGGCCGCCCGTCGACAGACGTATCGCCGGTCGACAGACGTATACCGACAGACCGCACGCCGACGAACCACATCCCGACGAACGCCTCAGCGCCGGAACCCGCCCTCCGAGTCGATCACCTGCCCGGTGATCCACTCGGCCTCGTCCGTCGAGAGCCAGGCGATGAGCCGCGCGGGGTCGTCCGGCATTCCCCAGCGTCCGGCGGGGAACATCTCGGCCACGGCCGCGTACGCGTCTCCCGTCATGTAGTCCGTGTCGACGGGACCGGGGTTCACGGTGTTCACCGTCACCGCGTGCTCGGCGAGCGTGGTCGCCAGGGAGCGGGTGACCGAGGCGAGGGCGCCCTTCTGAAGGGCGTACGCGATCTCGCCCGGCATGCCGCCCGCGATGTCCTGACCCGATGTCATCATCACCACGCGCCCGCCCGCCGTACGCGGTGGAAGAGCGGCGCGCAGCCGGGCGTAGGCCTGGACGAGAAGGATCACGGAACGGGTGTCGACTTTCCAGTGCGCGTCGAGCATCGCGGCGTCGATCGTGTCGAGCGGACCGTCCGAGCCGCTGAGCGCGTGGTTGGCGACGAGGATGTCGATCCGTCCGCCGAGCGTGTCGGCGGCCGTGGCGATCAGTTCGGCCGGGGCCGCCGGGTCGGAGAGGTCGCCCGGTCCGTCGACGACCCGCGCCCCGGGGTCGGCGAGCGCCTCGCGGATCCCGGCGACCACGTCCTCGGGGCGGTCCGCACCCCAGGGCTTGTCGGCGTCGTGCGGTACATGGTGGTGCGCGTACACACTCGCTCCGTACGCGGCCAGCCGTCGGGCCACGGCGTAGCCGATCCCTGCGCGTCGGCCGACGCCGGTGACCAGGGCGGTACGGCCACGCAGCGGGAGGGGGTCGCGGCGCAGCGCTTCGGGTGTGGGGGGAAGGGAGTTGGGGTGGCATGGCGGACCATGATGGGCGGCGCCGATGCCACACCGCATGTCATTTTCCGCGGCCAGCGGGGCGGTTCGGCTCGCGCCGGCGGGGCGGGCTGGGCGAGACGGTTCGGCTCGCGTGAGCGGTCGCGACTCCGCTCGCGTGGGTGGCTGCGAGCGGGCCGCCAGGCGCGGGGACCCGGACATCATGCCCGCCCCTCGCCCACCCCTCGACGGGGCAGGTCGCAGCCCTGCCCTCATTCACTGGGCGAGGCCATCCATCACCGGCCGAGGCCGTGCGCCAGGGCCCGAGACCGTGCATGACTTAGCCATGCCCCATGCCCCATGCCCCATGCCCCATGCCCCGAGACCGTGCATGACTTACCGGCCGGGGCCATCCGTCACTGCCCGAGGCCGCGCGTCACTTCCCGAGCGGCCTCAGTTGCACGAGCCCGATCCACGTCTCGGGCCCCGGCTCGGCGTGCGCCGCCCGCACCGCGTACCGCCCCGGCGCCAGGTCGATCCGCAGATGCCCCGTCTTCGTCGATTCCTCGCCCGGCCACGCCGCGTCGAACAGCACGACGGGCCCGGGGATCTCCCACCGCACTTCCCGCTCCCACGCCGCGTCCGCGAGGGCGGCCGGAACCCCGGCCAGCAGCTCGCGCTCGGACTCCCCCGCACACCACCGTACGAGGGTGCCGTGCTCCGGGAGATACGCCGTCGCGGCAGGATCGTCGCCGAGGACGAGGGCGGTGGTGTTGCCGACGGGCAGCAGGCCGACGAAGCCCTCCACCTCGCACGCTCTGTCGTAGTCGGAGGCCAGCTCGTCGCCGTCGGCCCCCGTCCAGAACGGCAGCACCACTTCCGGTATCGCTATGAGCGGTCCACCGCCCGACTCCACCCACTCGACCGAACTGGGACCCGCGTAACTCGCCATGCCCAGAAGTTACATGGCGCGGCGGGCCAGAATTGACGATTCCTTTGCACTCCGGGCGAGGTGATACACGACTGAGTCCGAACGTCGTCCCGACGGCGGCAGTACCGCGGCGGTACGGCGGTCAGCAGCCGCAGTCCTCCGCGCCGACCGGGGCGGTCAACGGGTCGGCGGCGCGCTGCTCGCGGCCCTCCCAGGTCTCGAACTCGAAGCCCTCGCGCGCCCAGTACTCGAAACCGCCGAGCATCGCCTTTACCTGGAAGCCGAGTTCGGCGAGGGCGAGGGCGGCGCGGGTCGCGCCGTTGCAGCCCGGACCCCAGCAGTACGTGACCACCGGGACCGCCCTGTCGAGGAGTTGCTCCGCCTGCTCCGGGATGAGCGCGGTGGGCAGGTGGATCGCGCCGGGCACATGCCCTTGGTCCCAGGACTCCGTCGAGCGGGAGTCGAGGACGACGAAGCCGGGGTCGCCGTCGGCCGCCAGCGCGGCGGCGACGTCGGACACGTCGGCGTGGAAGGCGAGGCTCGCACGGAAGTGGGCGGCGGCTGCCGCGGGCGAGGCCGAGGCGACTCGCAGAACGGGGTTCACGGCGACGGCGTTCCCGGCGGTGGCGTTCCCCGTGATGGCGCCCCCGGTGATGGCGTCCCCCGTGATGGCGATGATGCCGTCGGTGCGGGTACCGCCCGTGGTGGTGCTGGTCGCGGTCATGGTCTGGCCTTCCCTCCCGGTCCCGCCGACGCCGTCGGCGTCGCACAACGGTCGGTCCGGTGCCTCGTCTACACCGGCCGCGCGGAACTTCATGACCAGAAATCTACGGCCGTCGATCCGCTTCCTGAAGGAGTGATCCACGGCCCTGCGCTTGATCCGCCGGGGATTCCCCTGCTATCTCTCGACCATGACCGCGTATTCCCCGGACGCCACCGACTGGCGCATTCTCGAAGTCCTCCAGCGCGAGGGCCGGGCCAGTTTCGCCGAGCTGGCCCGTGCCGTCTCGATGTCCGCGAGCGCGGTCACGGAGCGCGTGCGCCGCCTGGAGGAGGCCGGCGTCATCCAGGGCTACGCGGCGGTCGTGGACCCGGAGAGCCTGGGACTGCCGATCCTGGCCTTCGTGCGGCTGCGCTATCCGAACGGCAACTACAAGCCGTTCCACGACCTCGTCGCCGCGACCCCCGAGATCCTGGAGGCACACCACGTCACGGGCGACGACTGCTTCGTCATCAAGGTCGCGACACGCTCGATGAGCCACCTGGAGGAGGTCTCGGGCAAGATCGGCACACTCGGCTCGGTGACGACGAGCGTCGTGTATTCGTCACCCCTGCCGCGACGCCCCGTCGGCCGCTGAGAGCGACGACGACCACGCCAGCCCGCGGCCACCGGCGCCCACCACCCCAACCCCAGCCCCAGCCCATTCCCCGGCCACGGCCACGGCCACGGCCACGCGAACGGCCGGTCAGCCGCCCCCCTGCCGAACAACCGACCCCGACCGCCCCTTCACCACCTCCAGCTGCGCATGGATCCGGCGCCGCAGATCGGCGACATGGCTGACGATCCCGACGCTGCGGTCCCGTTCCCGCAGTGAGTCGAGCACGTCGAGAACCTCGTCGAGCGTCTGGTCGTCGAGGCTGCCGAAGCCCTCGTCGATGAAGAGCGTGTCGAGGCGGACGCCCCCGGCCTCGTCGGTGACCACGTCGGCGAGGCCCAGCGCGAGGGCGAGGGACGCGAAGAACGTCTCGCCGCCGGAGAGGGTCGCCGTGTCGCGCTCGCGGCCCGTCCAGGCGTCGACGACGTGCAGGCCGAGGCCACTGCGGCCGCGCCCGGCCCGGTCGTCGGAGTGGACGAGGGTGTAGCGCCCCGAGGACATGCGCTGGAGCCGCATCGTCGCGGCGGCGGCGACCTGCTCCAGCCGGGCGGCGAGGACGTAGGACTCCAGGCGCATCTTGCGCTCGTTGTCCGCGGACGTGCCGGCCGCGAGCGTGGCGAGGCGGGCCACACGGTCGTACTCCTCGCGCAGCGGCCCCAGTCGGCGCACGGAACCGCCCGCCCGGCGGGTCAGCCGGTCCAACTCCGCGCAGCGGCGGTCGGCCGCGTCACGGGCGGAGGCCGCCTCGCGCACGCGTCGGCCTGCGGCGGACGCGGCCTGTTCGGCGGCCTGGAGGTCGGCGGGCGGCTGCCCGGCGGCGGCCGTCGTCTCGGCCTCGGCGAGCACCGCGCGGACCGCCGCCTCTTCCTGCTGCCAGGCGTCGAGCCGGTGCTGGAGGTCGCGATGGGCAGCGTCGTCGAGGAGGGCGGCCGCGGCGGCCGACGGTGTGTCGAACCCGGCGCGGAAGGCCGCGTCGGCGAGTCGCGCGTCGGCGTCCTTCAGTCGCTGGGCGGTGTCCGCCGCGACACGTGCGGCGTCGGCGGCCTCGGTGAGCAGCGCGACCTGCCGCTCCAGTTGCGATGCCCGCGCGGCGACGCTGCCCGCCGAACCCCGGGCCTGTGTCAACTCCCCCTCCAGGGAGGCCCGTTCGCGATCGAGCGCGTCCCGCAGCGAGGCGCGGGAAGCGACCCGGCGGGCGGCCTCCTGCTGGGCGGCGAGCCGCCGTTCGCGCTCGCGCTCGGCCTGCCCCAGGGCTTCACGGGCCGCGTGCAGCCCTGAGGCGGCACCGTGCGCCTCTGCGTGTCGCTGCTCCAATTCCTCGGCCAGTTCGGCGAGTTGCCCGGTGGGCAGGTCTCCCGCCTCGGCCGTCGCGGCGGCGAGCGCCTCGCGGACGACCCCGAGCCGCCGCTCCTCCTCGGTGCGCTGCTCGTCGGCACGCTGGTACGCGGCGAGCGCGGTCTCCTCGGCCTGCTGGCCGACGTGTCCGTCGACCTTCCGGGCGGGCGCAGGATGTTCGGTGGCACCACAGACGGCGCAGGCCTCGCCGTCCACCAAGCCCGCGGCGAGTTCCGCGGCGATGCCCTTCAGACGCTGTTCCTTCAGGTCCAGCCAGTGGGCGCGCGCGTCCGTGGCACGCTCACGCGCGGCGAGCACGCGCGCGTGGGCCTCGTCCGTGTCCCCGGCGAGCTGGTCGCGCAGCCGGGCGGCCGCGAGCCGCGTCTGTGCGGGCTCGCGCTGGACGGCGAGCTGCTCGGCGCGGGTGGCTGCCTCCTGGGCCGCCTCGATACGCGTCTGCAGGTCCATCCGGGTCGAGTCCCACTCGGCGAGCCAGGTCTCGGCATCGTGCAGCACGTCCTCGTCGGCGCGCTCCTGCCGGTCCAACCCGTCGCGCTCGTCGCTGAGTTCGGCGATCCGGTGCTCGGCTCGGCGGGCCGACTCCAGCCCGCCCAGCTCCTCGGCGGCCTTCCGTGCGGCGGTCGCGAGGCCCGTCGCCCCCGCGTCGGCAAAGGTCTCCGACAGGAGGGCACGCGCGCGTGCCTCGGTACCGGCCGCCCGCCGGTGTTCGGTCTCTGTCGCGTCCCGCAGCCCGAGCGCGGGCGCCACCACCTCGGCCTTGCGGGCCCGCTCCATACGCGCCTGGGCCTCCCGGTGGGCCCCGGACCGCTCCTCAAGGCGCGCGGCCCGCTCCCGCGCCTCGGCGAACCGGCGCTGGAGCCGCGCCACTTCGCGTACGTCCTCCAGTACGTGATGCACGGCGGCCTGGGCCGACTCGGCAGCCGCCTGCGCACAGTGGGCGACCGTGAACCTCTCGCGGGCCGTGCTTCTGGCGATGGCCGCCCATTCCAGTACGGACTCGGCGAGGCCCGGTTCGCCCGGCGACAGGTCGGGCAGCGGCAGCTCCACGATGTCACCGGCCGCCTGCTGCATACGGTGGCCGTCGGCCAGCAACTCCGCGTCCGCCGCACGCACTTGGGTCTCGGCGGCGCGGCGAAGCTCGGCCAGTCGTTGTTCGACGGCGGCGAAGCGGCGGGTGTCGAAGAGCCGTCCGAGGAGCTTGCCGCGGGCCTCGGCGTCGGCACGCAGGAAGCGCGCGAAGTCGCCCTGGGGCAGCAGCACGACCTGGCAGAACTGCTCGCGGCTCATGCCGAGCAGCTGGGTGATCTCCTCGCCGATCTCCTGGTGGGAGCGGCTGAGGTCCTTCCAGGAGCCCGCCGGCGCGTCGTACTCGCGCAGCCAGCTCTGTGCCTTCTCGGTCGTCGTGCCCGCGCCGCGCTTCTTGGGGCGCTCCCAGGGCGGCTGCCGGGTGAGCTCCAACCGGCGGCCGGCCACGGTGAGTTCGAGGGTCACCTCGGTGCGGGTGGCGGCCGACGCGTGGTCGCTGCGCAGGGAACCTCCCTGGCGGGCGCCCGGCACGGATCCGTACAGCGCGAAGCAGACGGCGTCCAGGACGGACGTCTTGCCCGCGCCCGTCGGGCCGTGCAGCAGGAAGAGCCCGGCGGCCGACAGGTCGTCGAAGTCGACCTCCTGGGCGCCGCCGAACGGCCCGAAGGCGGTGATGTGCAGCCGGTGCAGCCTCATCGGGCCCCCGCCCCCTCGATGTGCAGGTCGTACGTCTTCACCGGGCTCCCCGTGGGGCCCGCCTCAGCGGGATGCTCGTACGCCGGGTTCACCGGGCGACCTCACGGACCGTGTCGTCGGCGCGGACCGCGTCGAACACGTCCTGGAGCACGGCCTGTTCGCGTGCGTCGGGTCCGGCGCCGCGCACATGGGCCACGAAGTCCTCCGCGATCTCCTGGTCACTGCGGCCGGCCAGCCGCCGGGCGTACGAGACGTCGGGGTCGTCCGGTGCCCGCTCGGGCTCGAAGACGAGGCTGAGCGTGTGCGGGAAGCGCGCCAAGAGCCGGGCCATGGGATCGGCGGGGCGCACCGGGTCGGTGAGGGTGGCCTCGACCCACGCCTCCTCGTGCCGAGCGAGCTCCGGATCGACGAGCAGGTCCTCCAGATGCCCCCGGACACGGGCGAGGGTGCGCGGCACCGGGCAGTCCAGGCGCTCGGCCCCGACCGAGCCGTCGGCTCCCAGGTCGACGAGCCACATGGTCTTGCGGTGGTCGGTCTCCGAGAAGGAGTACGGCAGCGGCGATCCCGAGTAGCGCACGCGCTCGGTGATCGTCTGGCTGCCGTGCAGATGCCCGAGCGCGGCGTAGTCGACGCCGTCGAAGACCCCGGCCGGTACGGCGGCGACCCCGCCGACCGTGATGTCGCGCTCGCTGTCGCTGGCCTCGCCGCCGGTGACGAAGGCATGGGCGAGGACGACGGAACGGGTGCCACCCGCGCGCGTGGCGAGGTCGGCGCGGACCCGGTCCATGGCGGCGGCGAGCACGGCCTCGTGGCCCGCCTTCTCCACGCCGAACTCGTCCTTCACCAGCGCCGGTTCCAGATACGGCAGTCCGTAGAAGGCCACTTCACCGAACGTGTCCTCCAGCACGACCGGTGTGCCGCACGCCGACGGGTCGGTCCGCAGATGGATGCCCGCGCGGTCGATGAGGCCGGCGCCGACGCCGAGACGGCGCGCCGAGTCGTGGTTCCCGGAGATCATCACCGTGGGCACTCCGAGGTCCGCCAGCCGGTGCAGGGCCTCGTCGAAGAGCTCGACCGCGGCCAGTGGGGGCACCGCCCGGTCGTACACGTCCCCCGACACGACCACCGCGTCCACGTCGCGCTCGCGCACGGTCGTGACGAGGTGGCCGATGAACTCGGCCTGGGCACCGAGCATGTTCACCCGGTGGAACGCCCGGCCCAGATGCCAGTCGGAAGTGTGCAGAAGCCTCATGATCCCCGAGACTAACGGCCGGGTCGGACATCACGGGCGGCTACTCCCGTATCGGCCCGCTACGGTAGCCTCTGCGCCTCTTTGAACCTCTGTGACACCTGAGCCTTGTGTGTCCCCGTATGTACCGCGCCCTATACGTCCCCGTATGCCTCGCCGCCCAGTTCGAAGCCGGCGGTACCGGCCGTGACGTCGGCCAGCCAGCCCCGGAAGGCCTCGACATCGGCGTCCGGCAGCCCGATCTCGATGGTGACGGCCTCTCCGTAGCGCACGTCGCGCACCTCGCGGCCGGTCGATCTCAGGTCGTTCTCCACCTTGCCCGCCCGCTGGTGGTCGACCGTCACCGTGGCCAGACGAAAGCGTTTACGTGTGATCGTGCCGAGGGTGTCCAGGGCCTCGCCCACTGCGCCTCCGTAGGCCCGGATGAGCCCGCCCGCGCCGAGTTTGACGCCCCCGTAGTAGCGGGTGACGACCGCGACGACGTACCGCATGTCGCGCCGGAGCAGCATCTGGAGCATCGGGACGCCCGCCGTGCCGCCCGGTTCCCCGTCGTCGCTCGCCTTCTGGACGGAGGCGTCGGCGCCGATGACGTACGCGAAGCAGTTGTGCGTCGCGTCGGCGTGCTCCTTGCGGACGACGGCGAGGAAGGCCTGGGCCTCCTGTTCGGTGGCCGCCGGCGCCAGTGCGCAGAGGAAGCGTGAGCGGTTGACCTCGGTCTCGTGCACGCCTGCGCGGGCCACCGTGCGGTACTCGTCCTGCATCGGGCCAGCGTATGCGCTGCACGCGCGCGTGCGGCCGTCCGGTCCACCGCGACCGGCGCTCCTCGCGGGCAGGGCTCAGCTCACCATTGGTCCCTGCTGCCGCCCCCGCTACCGTCCCGGCTTCTGTCCCCGCGGCACGATCATGTCGGTGAGCAGGGCCGTGCCGGGGCCGAGGGAGCCCCAGTCGTCGCCGTGCCAGACGAGGACCGCGATCGCCGACGTCGGGAACTTCGTCCGTACGTCGGCCAGCGCGTCGTCGAGGCTGTCGCCGGCCAGGGTGAGCACCAGCTCCTCCAGACCGGGGTTGTGCCCGACCAGCACCAACGTCTTGATGTGCGCGGACACTTCGCGCACCACTTCGAGCAGTTCGGGCACGTCGGCCCCGTACAGCCGTGGGTCGTGGCGTACGGGAGGCGGTGTGCCCCACTGTCCGGCGGTCAGTTCCCAGGTCTGCCGGGCGCGTACGGCGGTGGAGCAGAGCGCCAGGTCGGGCAGGCAGTCGATGTCGGCCAGCGCGCGGCCGGCGGCCGGGGCGTCGCGGCGCCCGCGCGGGGCGAGCGGCCGCTCGTGGTCGCCCACGTCGTCCGGCCAGGCCGACTTGGCGTGCCGCAGGACGACCAGGCGGCGCAGCGGGCCCGCTCCGGCGCGCGCGATCACGAGGGGGTCTCGCGGCCGATGTCACGGGTGAGTTCGAGCCCGAGGAGCCGGTCCGCGTAGGCGTACGTCTCGAAGCGGGCGCCGTCCGGGACGGTCCCCGACGTCTCCACCTTGCGCAGCACGGCGAGTACGGCGGGCACGTCCAGGTCGTCCTCCCAGGCGGCGCGCAGCTGTTGGCGTACGGGATCGGGGATGGGGCCGGACGGCCGGGTCGCCCAGGTGGCGACGGCACCTCGCCAGCGCCGCAGGGTGTCCTCGGCGTCCGTGAGGGCCGCCTCGTCGAGCCGGAGGGGTTCGCGGCGGGGGCACGCGAGCAGGGCGAGGCGGAGGGCCGAGGCTCGCTCGTCGTCGTCCGCCACTCCGCTCTCGGCGTCGACCGGGGCGACCGCGACCCGCAGACCCTTCGCCGCGCCGTCGTCCTCGACCACGCCGGTCGCGCCGGTCGCGCCGGTCGCACCGTCCGCCCTATCCGTATTCGTATCCGTATCCGGAACGCACACACGCAGTACCTGGGCCTCGCCGAGACCCGATCCGCTGTCGCGCTCGTCCTCGAACGGCCGGATGCCGAGCGCCGTGGCGCGGGCCCGGAGTTCCGTACGCCCCTCGGTGCCGGTCAGCACGGTCCAGACGGGTGTCCCGCTGATCTCCAGGGCGCGTACGAGGACGTCGGCGACCAGGAGCACGCGCAGGCCCGTGGTGTCGGGGCGCGGCACACGCGCCTCGACGCGGGTCAGGCCCCTGCGGGCGGGGGTGGCGTCGGTGGGCTCGCCGGTTCGGGCATCGGTGATACGCAGCACGGGGTGAGCGTAGGCGCGTGCGGGGTCCGGCGCAGGGAGGCTGACGTCTTTTCCGGACACGCGTTCGCGAATCACCGGTACGGGCAGGACGATTCGCCGGTACGCCGGTCAACTCACGGTGCCCACGAAACGCACGTGCGGCCGGTCGTCGGGACCGTCCCGTGTGACGGCCGCCCGGACCCCGTACACCTCGGCGATGAGCCCTTCCGTGAGGATGTCGCCCGGGCTGCCACAGGCCACGACGTGCCCCTCGCGCAGGACCACGAGCTGATCGCAGTACATCGCCGCGAGGTTGAGATCGTGCAGGGCGACGACGCTGGTGACCGGGAGCGAGGTGACGAGGGTCAGCAGGTCGAGCTGATGCTGGATGTCCAGGTGGTTGGTCGGTTCGTCGAGGAGCAGTTCGCGGGGTTCCTGGGCGAGTGCGCGGGCGATCTGCACGCGCTGGCGCTCGCCGCCGGAGAGGGTGTGCCAGGACTGACGGGCGAGTCCGGTCAGGCCGGTGCGGTCCAGCGCGTCGCGTACGGCCCGTTCGTCCGCCTCGGACGCCGGGGTCCAGGCGCGGCGATGGGGTGTGCGGCCGAGCCGTACGACGTCCAGGACGCTCAACTCGACCTGGGTGTCGGCCTGTTGCTCGACCACGGCGACACGGCGGGCGATGTCGCGGCGGCCCAGTTCGGCGAGGGGGCTGCCGTCGAGGGTGACGACACCGGAGGCCGGGGCGAGGACACCGGCGAGCAGGCGCAGGAGGGTGGACTTGCCGGAGCCGTTCGGGCCGAGCAGTCCGACGGTGGTGCCGGGGACCGGGGTGATGCTGACGCCGTCGAGGATGACGCGGCCGTCGGCGGTGCGCGTGACGCGGTGGGCTCGGAGCCCCTCTCCCCGCGCGGCCTGCGCGCGCTCGGTTCCAGGTGCTGCCCGCACGCGCCCGGTGCTCTTGATGTCCTCCGCCGTCATCACACCCTCCGCGTCCGGTACAGCACCAGCACGAAGACCGGTACGCCGATCAACGAGGTCACCACGCCCACGGGCACCTCCTGTGGATCGAGGACGGTACGGGCCAGAGTGTCCACCCACACCAGGAACACCGCTCCGGCGAGGGCGGTGACCGGCAGCAGCCGGGCGTGCCCTGCCCCCACCAACGCCCTTGCCGCATGCGGGAGTACGAGGCCGACGAAGCCGATCGCGCCCGCCGAGCTGACGAGCGCGGCGGTCAGCAGTGCCGTGGCGCACAGCAGCACGAGTCGCGTACGGGCCACGGAGACCCCGAGCGTCGCGGCGGCGTCCTGGCCGAAGGCGAACGCGTCGAGCGTCCGCGCGTACCCGAGGCACACCAGCAGCGTCACCGCGAGGACCGCGAAGCACACCCAGACGTCGGTCCAGCCGACCCCGCTCAGCGAACCGAGCAGCCAGAACAGCACCCCGCGGGTGGTCTCGGCATCCGCGGCGGTCATCACGACGAAGGAGGTGAGCGCGGAGAAGAGCTGCATCGCGGCGACCCCGCTCAGCACCACACGGTCCGTCGCCCCGCCCAGTGTGTGGCTGAGCAGCAGGACGAGCCCGAACGACAGCACCGCGCCGAGGAACGCGCCCGCGGAGACGGAGACCAGGCCCCCGCCGACGCCGAGGACGACCACGATCACGGCGCCGGTCGAGGCGCCGGAGGACACCCCGAGGACGAACGGGTCGGCGAGCGGGTTGCGCAGCAGGGACTGCATCACCGCGCCGCACACGGCGAGTCCGGCACCGCACACGGCCGCCAGGAGCGTACGCGGCAGGCGCAGTTCCCAGACGATGCCCTCCCGGATCGGGGTCAACTCCGTGCTGCCCCAGCCGAGATGGGAGGCGACCACGGACCAGACGTCGCCGACCCGGATGTCCGCGGGGCCGATGGTGATGGCGACGGCGACAGATGCGAGGAGCAGGGCGACGCCCGCGGCGATGAGCAGTCCCAGGCGCGACCGTGTCACCCGGCGAGCCCGAACTCCCGCAGGGCGGAGGCGACTTGCTCGACACCCTCGACCGTGCGGATGGTCGGGTTCATCGCCTGCCCGCTGAGCAGGACGTACCGCTTCTTCTTCACGGCGGTCATGTTCTTGGTGACCGGGTCGGACTCCAGGAACTCGATCTTCTTCTTCGCGGACTCCGCGGTCTGCGACTTGCGCGTCAGGTCGCCGATGACGAGCACGTCGGGGTCGCGGTCGGCGACGGTCTCCCAGTTGATCTGGGGCCACTCCTCGCGCGTGTCGTCGAAGACGTTCTTCGCGCCGAGGGTCCGGGTGATGACGCCGGGCGCGCCGCAACAGCCCGCCATGTAGGGCGAGTCGGAGTTGGCGAACCAGTACAGGAGGGTGACATCGGAGGCATCGATTCCCGAAGTGGCCTTCTTCGTACGCCGCTTGAGGTCGGCGACGAGTTGCTCGCCCCGCTTCTCGACGCCGAACACCTCGGCCAGGTCGCGCACTTCGCCGTAGACGGCGTCGATGCCGAGGGCCTTCTTCCGTGAGCCGTCACCACCCGAGGCGTTGTCCTTGCCGACACAGTCGGAGGGCGAGACGTAGGCGGGCACGCCGAGCTTCTCGAACTGCTCCCGGGTGGCCACGCCGCCCTTGCCGAGCGTCGACACGAACGAGGCGGCGACGAAGTCGGGGTCGGCGTCCAGGACACGTTCGAAGGAGGGGTTGTTGTCGGCGATCCGCTCCACCTTCGCGTTCGCCTTCTCCAGGCCCTTCATCACCGGGTCGGTCCAGGTCGCGGTGCCGGCCATGCGGTCGGCGAGGCCGAGCGAGAGCATGATCTCGGTGGTGCCCTGGTTGAGGGAGACGGCCCGCTTCGGCGGGGACTCGACGCGTACGGTCTGCCCGCAGTTGTCGAGGGTGACGGCGGGCCCGGAGTTCCCGGAGTCCGTGTCCGACGATGTGTCTCCCGAACCGCAGCCGGTCAGCAGGAGGGCCCCGGACAGGACGAGGGCAGCGGGACGGGCAAGACGTGCGACGGGCACGGGAGTTCCTCAGGCGTCGAGGGCTCGAACGCGGAGCCCGGTCGTACGGTGCTCCCCCGTCGGCGCGTGACCGCGGAGGCCGCCAGCAGGTCTTCGGACTCGGGGTCACCCGGACGAGGCGCCTTCCCGGACCGTCATACCGGTCCAGTGGCCGATGCCCCGCCCGTCACCCTCACCGCTGCGCGTCAGCTCCGGATTTCCACCGGATTCCCTGACCCACGTACATGGGTTCGACTGGCCTCGGCAAGCTATCACGGCGGGTGTCGCGGACCGGCGGGCGGACGTGCGGAGAGACCGGGGACGGACCGGCGTTCGGACCTGCCGACGGACGCGGCGGACGGACCGGCACTACGGGCCCCATCGGCCGCTCCACCTGTTCCGGCCGTGTTCACGGCTACGCCACACCCGCGCCCACGCCCCTGCCCCCACGGCCTGAATGAGTGGTTCCGCTCAGTGAATCTCCAGGAGGCACCGGAGGGCCGCCCCATGACCGGGACCGAAATGGCGGGGACCGCATCCGCAATCGACCGTCGTCGCTTTCTGCTGGCGTCCGGCGCCGTCGCGGTGGGAGCGACCGGAGGAGCCGCGACCCTCTTCCCACGGCAGCGCCCGACCCCCTCCGTGCAACCAGCCGCGGAGAGTGCGGCCCCGCAGCCGCCCCTCGCCACCCGACGACCGGCACGCCAGGCGCCGCGACGCGCGGCGCCGTACGCGGCCACCACTCTGGACACGACGGCCCGCCTCGGAGGCCAAGCGCACGGCACCTACCGACGGCTCGTATCGGGCCCCGGCTGGCCCATGGTCGTACGCGGAGATCTCGCTCCTGCCGCCACCGGCTGCCAGGACCGGCGCACACCGCTCGCGTGCTTCGTGCAGTTCACCGACCTGCACCTCACCGATGTGCAGAACCCGCTGCGCACCGAGTTCCTGCGGTCGCGCAGGCCCGCCGCGTGGCGGGCCCAGGAGGCGCTGGGGGTGGCCGGGGCGGTGGCGCTCGTGGAGCAGGTGAACGCGCTCGGAGAGGGACCGAACACCGGTCTCGCGCCCGGGTTCGTGATGACGACGGGCGACAACATCGACAACAACTCCGCGATCGAACTGGAGTGGTTCCTCACGCTGATGAGCGGCGGCAGGATCACTCCCAACAGCGGGGATCCTGCGGCGTACGAAGGCGTCCAGAACTCCGGCCTGCCTCTGTACTGGCATCCGGACGACGCCGCCCTGCGCGACCTGGACAAGCGGCGCGGGCTGCCCCGCATACCCGGCTTCCTCGACGCCGCGATACGGCCCGTGACCAGCCCGGGGCTCGACATCCCCTGGTACTCCACGGTCGGCAACCACGACGACATACCCGGCGGCTGTCTGTCACCCGCGCTGGGCGACTTCGCCGTCGGCTCCCGCAAGCTGCTGTCGGTCCCTGCCACGGACGCGGCCGCCTACGCGAAGGCGCTGAACTCCGGCGACGACCCCAAGAGCGAGGTACTCACGGCGATCCTGAAGCGGCACGCCACCTCGGCGCGGACGGTGACGGCCGACGAACGGCGCCGGCTGTGCACCCCGCACGACTACCTGGCCGCGCATCTGGACCCCGCCCACGCCGGAGCGGGCCCGGTCGGCCACGGCTACACGGAGAACAACCTGGACGGCGACCGGATGTACTACACGTTCCGGGTCGCCGAGAACGTCATCGGTATCAGCATCGACACGACGTACCGCAGCGGCCACTACGAGGGCTCGCTGGGCACCGATCAGCTCCGCTGGCTGGAGCGGACGCTGGCCGCGCACAGCTCCCGGTCCTACGACGCCGACGGCCGCCTCGTGCGGAACGCCGGGGCCGACGACGCACATGTCCTGGTCTTCAGCCACCACCACAGTCCGAGCATGACCCGCCGCCCCGACGCCGCCCGCACCGACGAACCGCGGCACGACGGTGCGGAGGTCCTCGCCCTGCTCCACCGGTTCCCGAACGTGGTGGCGTGGATCAACGGCCACAGCCACGTCAACCGGATCACGGCCCACGCGCACGCCACGCCCGCCCGGTCCTTCTGGGAGGTCAACACCGCCTCCCACCTGGACTACCCGCACCACGCCCGCGTGATCGAACTGGCCGACAACGGGGACGGCACGGTGTCCCTGTTCACCACCCTCGTCGAGTCCGCCGCCCCGCACCGCACCGACCCGGACTTCGCCGACCTGTCGGCGGTGGGCCTCGCCTCCCTGTACCGGGAGCTGTCGTACAACGCCCCCGACCTGGCCACGGGCATGACGGCCGGCGTCCACGAGGGCTGGGCCGGAGGTCCCGGCGACCGCAACGTGGAACTGCTGGTGGCCGCCTCCGCGTCACACTGACGCCGTCACGCTGAGGCCGCCGCGCCGAGGCCGTCGTCCCGGCGCGAGCCTTGTCGCGGGGAATCACCGCGCCGCGCTCACTGTTGTCGCGCGCAGCAAACCTTGTACGCATCCCTCGTACGCACCCCGCGTACGCACCCCCTCGTACGCACCCCAAGGAGGCCGACCGTGTACGGCGACCCGGCAACGATCCGCAAGATCCTCAGCGAGTCCGGCGACACCTGGGCGATCGTCGGCCTGTCGTCCAACGAGCGGCGCGCCGCATACGGCGTGGCGGACGTCCTCCAGCGCTACGGCAAGCGCATCGTCCCGGTCCACCCGAAGGCGGAGACGGTCCACGGTGAGAAGGGGTACGCCTCATTGAAGGACATCCCCTTCGACGTCGACGTCGTCGACGTGTTCGTCAACAGCGACCTCGCCGGCCCGGTCGCCGACGAGGCGGTCGCCATCGGCGCCAAGGCGGTCTGGTTCCAGCTGGGCGTCATCGACGAGGCCGCCTACGACCGCACCCGCGCCGCCGGCCTCGACATGGTCATGGACCGCTGCCCCGCGATCGAGATCCCGCGCCTGGGCTGACGTGCACGGTGGGTGCGGGATGTGAACCCACAGCAGATCAGGATGCGAACCCGCAGCGGAACAGCGGCAGTTGGGCGGGTTATTGGTCTAGGCCAAACTGCCCTGCCCCAGTATCCTCATCCGTGGCCAGCGGCACACAATCCCCCCACCCAGGTTGCGTGCTGGCTCGGGCGACACCCACACAACCCTGCCCCAGGCAGCCGGGTGACTTCCCCAATCCCCGCCTCATGGAGGGTCACGGTGAAAGTTCGCACCCGAAGCTCGGCGCTCATCGGCACCATCTGCCTCGTCGCATCCCTCGCCCTGACCACGGCGTCCGCCGACGAGCCCGCCGCCCCACGTCAGGCGGCGAAGGTCGCGCTCAAGGAAGTGGCCAAGGCCCAGAACCCGATCGCCGGTGCCGCCGGGCCCGGTGGCACGGTCTGGATCGCCGAACGCGCGGGCACGGTACGGGTCCTGGACGACAAGGGGCTCGGCGAGCCCGTCCTCGACATATCCGGCGACACCACCACCGACGGCGAACGCGGCCTGCTGGGCATCGCGTTCGACAAGCGGTTCGCGCACTTCTACATCTCGTACACGAACCTCGAAGGCACCAGCACCGTGGACGAGTTCGCCGTGCGCCACGGCAAGATCCGGCCGAACACCCGGCGCACCGTCATCACCCAGACGCAGCCCTACCCGAACCACAACGGCGGTGACATCAGGTTCGGCCCCGACGGCTACCTCTACATCGCGCTCGGCGACGGCGGCTCGGGCGGCGACCCGCACGGCAACGGACAGAACCTCGACACGCTGCTCGGCAAAATGCTGCGGATCGACCCGCAGGGCGGCAAGCCGTACGCGATCCCGCGGGACAACCCCTTCGTGAACGACCCGAACGCGAGGGACGAGATCTGGGCGTACGGGCTGCGCAACCCGTGGCGGTTCTCCTTCGACGCGCGCACCGGCGACCTGCTGATCGGTGATGTCGGCCAGAGCGACTGGGAGGAGATCGACTGGGCCCCGGCGAAGAGCAGGGGCGGCGAGAACTACGGCTGGTCCCAGATGGAGGGCACCCATCCCTTCCGGGGCGGCACGGAACCCGCGAACCACGTGCCGCCGGTCCACGAGTACGACCGCACCGGGCTGGGCTGCTCGGTGACCGGCGGATACGTCTACCGCGGCCGGGCGATCCCGGACCTCAAGGGGCAGTACGTGTTCAGCGACTACTGCGACGGCACTCTGCGCACCCTGCGGATGAAGAACGGGAAGGTGACCGGCGAGAGCGACCTCGGAGTCAACGGCGGCGAGGTCATCTCGTTCGTGCAGGGCGGCGACGGCGAACTGTACGTGCTCGCCATCAATGGCAGCGTCTCCCGCATCGACCCGGCGTGACCACTGCCCGCTGAAGCGGTCCGACGAACCCGCTGCAGCGGATCGCCGAACGCGCTGAGGCGAACGCCGAACGCCTCAAGCGACCGGCGAGGAAGAACGGCCCGCTGCCCGGCGATCGGGATCCCGCGCCGGGCAGCGGAGCCGCCGCAACGCTCACCAGTTGCGCGGCGCCGGCGCTCCCTGCCCGTACACACGCCGGCCCGTGTCGGACGGTGCCTCGAAAAGGGAACCGCGCTCCTCGGCCCAGGTCGCCTGTCGCGCGGGCGCACGCCGGCCGGCGACGGGCCGCCTCCAGTCGCCGTCCCCGAGGACCAGCATCGGGTCGAACATCACGACCACTCCCGCGAGCAGCAGGAAGAGGGCGGGGCCGAGGAGCATGGGGAGCAGGAGCGTGTAGGCGGAGCCGCCGGCGCCGGGCGAGCCGGTCGCGCCGTGGAGGTGCACGCTGACGGCCGCCATCCCCGTGTAGTGCATGCCGGAGACGGCGACGCCCATGACGAGGCTGGCCCCCAGGCTGGTCATGAAGCCGCGGATCGCGACCGCGGCCCAGAGCGCGGCGGTCGCGGCGACGATGGCGATCACGACGGAGAGGGCCACCGTGCCGACGTCGTACCGCAGGCTGCCGTTCACGCGGATGGCCGCCATGCCTATGTAGTGCATGGCGGCGACCCCGATGCCCGTGAAGGTGCCCGCCATGACGAGGGTCGCCGTGTTGGCGCCGCGATAGCCGACGGCGAAAACCCCCAGGCCGACGACGACAATCGCCACGGCGAGACTGAGAATCGTCAGGCCGACGTCATAGCGAATACTGCTTTCCTCCACCTGGAATCCGATCATGGCGATGAAATGCATCGTCCATATTCCGCTTCCGATCGATGCCGCTCCCAGCGCCAGCCAGCCCGGTTTCCACGACTGGTCGTTGCGCAGCGACCGGGTGATGCAGCGCAGCCCCAGGGCCGCTCCCAGGCACGCCATGACATAGGCCGCCAGCGGCGTGACCATTCCGTAGCTGAATCCGTCGACAGTTCCTTGCATATGCCAACATCCCCCCGGGAAACAAGTGTCGCGGGGGACAGATGTACGCGCCGCGACAGGCGCGAGCAAGCGTTTTCGATTGATTCGCAGCGAACCGCATGCCGCATTCATCGATTCCGGTCATCGATGGGCTTTTTTCAGCCGGAGGCATTCATTCTGGTGGCGCGATCCCATCGTTCCGGCAGCCCGGCCACACCGCTCCGGTCTCGCTGCCCCACCGCTCAGGTCTCGCGGTCCCGTCGGTCCGGCAGGCCCGGCCTCACCGTTCCTTCCGCGAAGCGACCGTGAACTGCGCGCCGTCGGGGTCCCGCAGCACCGCCTCCTGCGAGGACGCACCCTCCTGGACCGTGCCCCCGTGGGCCAGCGCCGCAGTCACGCACGCGTCGACGTCGTCGACCGCGAAGTGGATCTGCCAGTGCGGCCTGACCGTGGGATCGGGCGCCGCCTCCACCGCACCGGAGTGGATACGGGCCACCACGTCGCCGTCGCTGCGCAGCACGACCTCGTCACCGTCGTAGTGGACCTCGATGCAGCCGGGCTCCGAGGTCGCCCACTCCAGGACCTCCCCGTAGAACATCGCGGCGTCGAAGGCGTTGCGCGTGTGCAGCCGCAGGAAGGCCGGGGCCGCCCGGCGCCAGGTCTCCCAGCCGGCGACGAGCTGACCCTCCCAGATGCCGAAGACGGCGCCGTCGCGGTCGGCCAGCAGGGCGGCGCGCCCCGGCGGGAAGCCGATGGGCCCGACCGCCGTCGTACCGCCGCGCTCCTGGCCCCGGGCGACGGCCTCGTCCGCGCTGGCCACCGCGAAGTACGGGGTCCAGGCGACGGCCATCTGCCACATGGAGGCCACGGCGGCGATGCCCGCGACGGGCACCCCTTCCGCGTACGCGATCCGGAACCGGTCCATCAGCCTGGCCTCCCGGAAACGCCAGCCGAGCACCGCCCGGTAGAAGTCCTCCGCGGCCTGCTGGTCGCGCGCCGTCAGGCTCACCCAGCACGGGGCGCCGACCACCGCATGGCTGGAGATGACGTCGCTTCGGAGTGTTGCGTCGCGGTTCATGGCAGTTACCGTCCTGAATCGGGCTGACCGGCGCACGCGGGCGTCCGGCAGCGTCGGAAGCACCCTCGGGGCCGTGGTTCCGTCACCTCCAGCATCACCCGCATCGGCGTCCCGCGCCCGGAGGAGTTTCCGGCTCACGCCCCGAGTACCCGAGAGTCCGGCCCGAAACAGGCCGCCTCAGTCGTGCGCCGGCCGGTCGCTGAGCCGGTGATCGGCCAGGTTCAGGGCCTCGTCCACGACCCGGCGCAGGTGGCCGTCGCGCAGGGAGTAGATCACCCGGCGGCCCTGCTTGCGTGTGTTGACGAGACCCGCCAGCCGCAGCCGCGCCAGATGCTGGCTGACGGCCGGACGGGCCGCTCCGCAGCGCTCCGTGAGCGTCGTGACGTCGGCCTCGTCCTCGGCCAGTGCGTGCAGCAGGACGAGCCGGGTGCGGTCCCCCAGGAGGGCGAGAAGCTCCGCGGCGAGGGCGAACTGTTCCTCGCCGGGCGTGCGCGGATGCTCATCGTTCGCAGGTGACAGGTGCATGCGTGCGCTCATACGCACATAATGGCTCCGTGGACGTCGTCGAGTCCACCGAGCACACCGGAAAACCGAGCACGCCGGAAACCGGAAAGGGGATTCACGTGAGCGCCGGGCACCACGGGCACAGCCACCAGGACGAGCACGGGCACGAGCACCACCACGAGCACGGGCACCGGCAGGTCGAGGGCGCCCACGACCACGAGCACGGCGCCGGGCACCCACCCCGCGCCCGCCACGATCTGCGCCACGGCCCCCGCCACGATCTCCGTCACCGTCTCACCCACCGCGTCGCCCACCTCCTCAAGCCCCACTCCCACGCGTCCACCGACAAGGTCGACCCGGCCCTCGAGTCCTCGGCCCGGGGCATCCGCACCCTCTGGATCTCGCTGGCCGTCCTCGGCGTGACCGCGGTGGCCCAGGCGGCCGTCGTCGCGGTCTCCGGTTCGGTCGCGCTGCTCGGCGACACCGTGCACAACGCGGCGGACGCGCTCACCGCCGTACCGCTCGGCATCGCCTTCGTGCTGGGCAGGAGGGCGGCGACGCGCCGGTTCACGTACGGCTACGGCCGGGCGGAGGATCTGGCGGGACTCGTGATCGTGCTGACGATCGCCGCGTCCGCGGTCTTCGCGGGCTGGACGGCCGTCGACCGGCTGTTCGCGCCGCGACCGGTCGAGCACATCCCGATCGTGGCCGCGGCGGCCGTCATCGGCTTCGCGGGCAACGAGTGGGTGGCCCGCTACCGCATCCGCGTGGGCCGCGAGATCGGCTCGGCGGCGCTCGTCGCGGACGGGCTGCACGCGCGCACCGACGGGTTCACCTCGCTCGCCGTGCTCCTCGGCGCGGGCGGCGCCGCGCTCGGCTGGCAACTCGCCGACCCGGTGGTCGGGTTGGCGATCACGGCCGCCCTGCTGCTGGTGCTGCGCGACGCCGCACGCGAGGTCTTCCGCCGGGTCATGGACGCGATCGACCCGGAGCTGGTCGACACGGCCGAGCGGGCGCTGCGCGAGGTGCCGGGCGTGCAGGCGGTGGGTGAGCTGCGGCTGCGCTGGATCGGCCACCGGCTGCGGGCCGAGGTGGCGGTGGTCGTCGACGGCGAGGCGAGCGTACGGCAGGCCCACGGCATCGCGGTCGAGGCCGAGCACGCCCTGTTGCACGCCGTTCCGGGGCTCACCGCGGCCCTGGTCCACGCGGACCCGTCACCGGCCCCGGGCGAGACGGACCCCCACCTCGCCCTGGCCCACCACTCGGCCGCCTGACGGAAACAGAAAGGGAAAGGGTCAGGCGACCCCAAGTCCCTCCAGCACCACGGCGTTCGGCAGCTCCGCGAACACCTTGCCCGGAACGAGGAGCTTCCCCCGCCGGCGCCCGCTGCCGACCAGCACGTACGGGAGGTCGACCACGGCCGAGTCCACCAGCACCGGCCAGTCCGCGGGGAGTCCGATCGGCGTGATGCCGCCGTACTCCATGCCGGTCTCACCGGTCGCCGTGTCCATCGAGGCGAACGACGCCTTGCGTGCGCCGAGTTGGCGGCGCACGGCGCCGTTCACGTCGACGCGGGTGGTCGAGAGCACGACGCACGCGGCGAGCGTGCTCTCCCCGCCGCGCCTGCCCGCGACGACCACGCAGTTGGCCGACCGGTCGAGGAGGTCCTTGCCGTAGTGCTCGACGAAGGTGGCGGTGTCGGCCCACTCCGGCTCGGTGTCGACGTACACGATCTGGTCGGCGGGGACGCTGCCGCGCCACTGGCGTACGGCGTCGGCGACCGGGCGGGTCAGTGCGTCGAGACAGTCGGGAGCGGGGGTGGCGTCGTCGAATTGTCCGATGGGTGCGCGCATGACGGCACGCTAACAGCCGTGCGCACGGCGCCGGACGAGGGTCTCAGTGCACGCCCGGGACCGACACGGCCATGACCATCTCCAGCGGTACGTCGCCCGAATTGGCGTACGCGTGAGGGGTGTTGGCCTCGAAGGAGACGCTCGCCCCGGCGGGGACGCGGTACTCCTCACCGTCGACGGTGAGCGTCAGTTCGCCCTTCGTGACATGGAGGAGCTCGACCGTGCCCGCGGGGTGCGGGTCGGAGGGGCTGCCCTCGCCCGGCATCAGCAGCCAGTCCCACATCTCCAGCGGGCCGGGCGCCTCGGTGCCCGCGAGGAGCCGGTTGTAGCTGCCCGCGTCGGTGTGCCAGAGCCGCACGGCCTGGTCGGCCGGGACGATCCGCACCTTGGGGCCCTGCTCGTAGTCGAGCAGCGTGGTGATGCTGACGCCGAGCGCGTCACCGATCTTGACGACGGTGCCCAGGCTGGGGTTGGTGCGGGCCTGCTCGATCTGGATGAGCATGCCGCGGCTGACCCCGGCGCGGGCGGCGAGCGTGTCCAGGGTGAAGCCGCGCTCGGTGCGCCAGCGCTTGACGCTGCGCGCCAGGGACTGGGTCAGGAGGTCGAGGTCCGACACTTTCCGTCCAATTGTTCTCGTGGTTCTCATAGGGCCGGTTCTCACGAAGCTCGGCCCCGTGAGGCTTGAGGACTGTTCAATATTCTGGATGACACAGTTCAATGAACTGAACTATGGTGTGGTGCACCGAATCGTTCATCGAACTGTACTGCGAGGCATCCATGACAGCGCTGTTCGCCCTGGCCACAAGCCTCCTGTGGGGGCTGGCCGACTTCGGCGGAGGGCTGCTGGCACGACGTACGCCCGCGCTGACGGTCGTGGTTGTCTCGCAGTCGATCGCCGCCGTCGTGCTCGGCGCGATCGTCCTCGTCACCGGCGCCTGGAGCGAGGCGAGTCCGCAGCTGTGGTTCGCGGTGGCGGCGGGACTCGTCGGGCCTGTCGGGATGCTGGCCTTCTACAAGGCGCTCGCCCTCGGCCCGATGGGCGTCGTCTCGCCGCTCGCCTCGCTCAGTATCGCCGTCCCCGTGGCGGTGGGTCTCGTCCTCGGCGAGCGCCCGGGCCTGGTGCAGTTCGCGGGTATCGCGGTCGCCGTCGTGGGGGTCGTCCTCGCGGGCGGACCGCACTTCAGGGGCGCCCCCGTGCAGCGGCAGGCCGTACTGCTCACCCTGGTCGCGGCGTTCGGGTTCGGTGCGGTGATGGCCCTGATCGCCGAGGCGTCGTCCACCCTCACCGGCCTCTTCCTCGCCCTGTTCGTACAGCGCGTCACGAACGTGGTCACGGGAGGCACGGCCCTGTACGTCGCCGTCCGGCGCGGCAGCGTGGCTGCCCCGAAGATCGCGTGGGAGTCCCTCCCGGCCCTGGCGTTCGTCGGTCTCGCGGACGTGGCCGCCAACGGCACGTACTCACTGGCCGCCCAGCGCGGCCCGGTCACCGTGGCCGCCGTCCTCGCCTCGCTCTGCCCGGTGGTGACGGCCCTCGCCGCGCGCGGCTTCCTCAGCGAGCGGCTGCGCGGGATCCAGGCGGCGGGGGCGGGTCTGGCACTGGTGGGCACGGTACTGCTCGCCACGGGCTGAGCGACCACCGGGCCGCGGCGCTGAAGAATCCCCGGCCGGTCAGGACTCCGCTCGTACGTCCTCGTGGGCGTCCTCGACGGCCCGCAACCCGGCGATGCCCTCAGCGTCCAGGTCGGCCAGGGCCAGCAGCTGCTCCGGCGTGACCCCGTCGGGGATCGGCACCGGCGCGGGCGTGCGCAGCGGTGGCTGCCAGCCGTCACTGGGGGTCCAGCGGCGTACGACCCTGGCCGGCGCCCCGGCCACCACCGCGTGGTCGGGCACGACGCCTCGTACGACCGCGCCGGCCGCCACCACGACGTTCCGCCCGATGCGCGCGCCGGGCAGGATCACCGCACCCGTGCCGATCCAGCAGCCCGGGCCGATCTCCACCGGCTCCATCCGCGGCCACTGCTTGCCGATGGGCTCGTGGGGGTCGTCGTACGAGTGGTTGGTGGACGTCACGTACACATACGGCCCGAAGTAGCAGTCGCTGCCGATCGTGACCGTCGTGTCGGCGATGACGTGGCTGCCGCGGCCGAGGACGACACCGTCGCCGATGCGGAGGATGGGGTCCGGGCCGAGGTCGAGGTCGGGCATCAACCCGGCTGTCAGAGTGACCTGTTCGGCGATGATGCAGTGGTCACCGAGATGGATCCACGGCTCGCCGAAGACGGTGCCCTGCGGGAAGGCCAGCCTGGTACCTGTTCCCATCGCCCCGAAGCGCAGCCGTCCGGGCCGCTCGGCGGTCACCGCGCCCGTCCGTTGCACCCAGGACCAGCCCGCGTGGACGGCGCGCTGGACGAGCCGGCGCCGCCGGGATGAGAACGTGTTCTTGCGCTTGGGCACCCGCTCACCGTACTCAGCGTGACGTCCGGCCAAGAGCTCGGGCGCCTGTGATCTTCGCCCCACCGTGGCGTGGCCGGATCCCTTACGGTGCCGGTACCAACGAGAACGAGGAGACGGCGATGACGCACGAGGCGCTGATCGCGGGCATGGGCGGCAAGGATCCGAAGGTGGATCAGGAGGCGTTCGTCGCCCCGATGTCCGTGGTGCTCGGCGAGGTGACGCTGCACCCGGGCGCGAGCGTCTGGTACGGGGCGGTGCTGCGGGCCGAGTGCGGGCCCATCGTCATCGGCGCGGACAGCAACGTGCAGGACAACTGCACGCTGCATGTCGACCCCGGGTTCCCCGTCACCGTCGGGGAGCGGGTGTCCATCGGGCACAACGCCGTGGTGCACGGTGCCACTGTCGAGGACGACTGTCTGGTCGGGATGGGGGCGACGATCCTGAACGGGGCGGTGATCGGGGCGGGTTCGCTGGTTGCCGCGCAGGCGCTTGTCCCGCAGGGGATGCGGGTGCCGCCGGGGTCGCTTGTCGCGGGGGTGCCCGCCAAGGTGAAGCGGGAGCTCACGGCTGAGGAGCGGGAGGGGATTTCGCTGAACGGGACGCTGTACGTGGCGCTGGCTCGGGAGCACCGGGCCGCACACGAGGGCTGAGGTTCGTCGCGGGCTGCGGGACGGCCGTGGCTGGTCGCGCAGTTCCCCGCGCCCCTAAAACGGGGCTGCGCCCCGTCATCGGGTGCAGCCCCTCAGCCGTCGCCTAGTCGGTCGCCGGGACCGGCTCGGCCGCCGACCGCTCGGCCTCGCGCTCCGCCGAGACCTTCTTCGCCTTGCGCTTGAGGACCAGCATCGAGGTGAGGCCGATGAGGAGGGCCAGGACCAGGCCGAGCCAGGAGAAGCGCTTGAGCCAGGACTCGGCGACGATGCCGACGTAGTAGATGACCGCGGTGGTGCCGCCGGCCCAGAGGATGCCGCCGAGGACGTTGGCGGTCAGGAACTTCCAGTACGGCATGCGCAGCACACCCGCGAGCGGGCCCGCGAAGATCCGCAGCAGGGCGACGAAGCGGCCGAAGAACACGGCCCACATGCCCCACTTCTCGAAGGACTTCTCGGCGGTGGCGATATGGCCCTCGCTGAAGTGCCTGGGGAACTTCGCGCCGAGCCAGGTCAGCAGTGGGCGTCCGCCCTTGCGGCCGATGGCATAGCCGATGGAGTCACCGATGATCGCGCCGGCGACGGCGCAGGCGCCGAGGATGACGGGGTTGATGTCACCGTGCTGGGAGGCGAGCAGCGCCGCGGAGACGAGGATGATCTCGCCCGGCAGTGGAATGCCCAGGCTCTCCAGGCCGATGACCAGGCCCACCAGCAGGTAGATGCTGACCGCGGGCACTGTCTCTAGCCACTCCTGGACGTGCAACGCCGGTTCCTCCCGATTCACCGCGGGCCGGGCCTGGCCCGGCGTGCGCTCGGCCGCGAGCGCACGCCGGGCAGCCTACCCGGTCACTTGGACGGCACGGAGTCCCGTCGGCCTCACACCTGTGCCCTCCCGCTGAGCCGCAGTTCACCCGCAGAGGCCCCCACCCACACGGTCCGCCGCCCGGTGCCGAGCACCCAGCCGTGCCGCTCGGCGTCCCACGAGGAGAGGGTGCGCTCGTCGACGCGCACGGTGACCTTGCGCGACTCCCCCGCCTTCAGCGCGAGCCGCTGATAGCCGCCCAACACCCTTTGGGCCCGGTCGACCTGAAGGTCCGGCGAGGGGCCCACATAGACCTGCGGGATGTCGACCCCGTCCCGGCGTCCCGTGTTCCGCACGGTGAACACCACCTCCAGCCCGTCCCCGGTCCGCTCCACGCCCAGGCCTTCGTACACGAAGGAGGTGTACGAGAGTCCGTGCCCGAACGGGAAGAGCGGCCGCACGTCCTCGGCGTCGTACCAGCGGTGGCCGACGTGGACGCCCTCCGAGTACTCCTCGACGCCGTTCACGCCCGGGTAGCGGCGCACATCGCCCGCGACCGGGTGGTGCTCGTCGTCCACCGGGAAGGTCTGCGTGAGCCGTCCGCCGGGGTCGCAGTCGCCGAACAGGACGGCGGCGGTGGCGGCCGCGCCCTCCTGGCCCGGGTAGTACATCTGCAGCACGGCGGCGGTGCGCTCCAGCCACGGCATCGACGTCGAGGACGAGGTGTTGAGGACGACGGTCGTACGGGGGTTCACCGCCGTCACCGCCTCGATCAGTCCGACCTGGTGGCCCGGGAGCGCGAGGGTCGTGCGGTCCTGGTTCTCGGTGGCGTCCTCGTAGGCGAAGAGCACGACGCTCTCCGCGGCCCGGGCCGCCTTCACCGCCTCGGCGACGTCCTGGGCGCGGGTCGCGCCGGTGACGTGCCTCAGCCGGAACGTCTGCCCCTGGGCGCCGCCCTTCGCGGTGATCTCGACCCGGTGTTCCCCGGCGGCGAGATCGAGCGTCCTGCGGCGCACCGCGAGCGCGTCGGGCGCGGCCGACACCAGGCCGCCCGTGAAGTGCTCCGCGAGCCCGGCCGCCACCGGGAAGAGGTCGGCTCCGTCGAGGAGCACCTTGGGCCGCGTTCCGGAGTAGTGGACGACGAAGGTCCACTCGTCGTCGTCCTCGACGGTGAGAGTCCCCTTGTAGGTCCAGGTCTTCCCGGCGGCGACCCGCTGGCCCTCCGGGTCGATGCCGTCGGTGAGCGCGTCCTCGGGCAGGGGTTTGCCGAAGAGGTCCTCGCCGAGCGCGTAGGACACCTGGGCGCCTTGTCCCGCACGCGACTTGATGGCGTCCAGAGGGCGCTCGGCATGGTCGGGGATCACATGGGCGCTGCCGCCGCCGCTGACGAAGGGCAGCGAGCCGGTGGGGCCGACGACGGCGATGCTGCGGGCGGCCTCGCCGGTCAGGGGCAGCATGCCGTTCCTGTTGTGCAGGAGGGTCGCGCCCGCCTCGGCGACCTCCAGGGCGACCGCCGCGCCCGCCGACGGGTTGCGTGCCGGGCGGGGCGGGGCGCTGCCGTCGAGCATCCCGAAGTCGTCCATGGTGGTGAGGATGCGGCGTACGGCCCGGTCGACGTACTCCTCGGAGACGCTCCCGTTCTGGACGGCCGTCTTCAGCGCTGCCCCGAAGTACTTGCCGTTCGGCATCTCCATGTCGAGGCCCGCGGCGAGCGAGGCGACCGTGCTGTGGGCGGCGTGCCAGTCGGTCATCACCCAGCCCTCGAAGCCCCAGCGGTCGCGGAGGATGCCGGTGAGGAGCTCCTTGCTCTCGCAGGCGTAGGTGCCGTTGACCTTGTTGTAGGCGCCCATGACCGCGCGGGCTCCGGCGCCGACGGCGGCTTCGAAGGCACGCAGCTCGACCTCGTTGAGGGTCTGCTCGTCGACCCGTACGTCGATGGAGTCGCGGTCCTTCTCCTGGTTGTTCATCGCGTAGTGCTTGACGGTCGCGATGAGGCCCTCGCCCTGGATGCCCTTGATCTCCTCGGCCACGAGGTCGGCGGAGAGCAGCGGGTCCTCGCTGAACGTCTCGAAGTTGCGGCCCGCGTACGGGGTGCGGATGAGGTTGACCATCGGGGAGAGCAGTACGTCCTGGCCGAGGGCGCGGCCCTCGCGGCCGATGACCTGGCCGTAGCGGCGGGCGAGGCCGGGGTCGAAGGCGGCGGCGAGCAGGACGGGCGCGGGCAGGGCGGTGGCGTGCTGCTTGACGCGGACTCCGGCGGGGCCGTCGGCGAGGCGCAGCGGCGGGATGCCGAGCCGTTCCACGCCGGGCACGTAACCGGCCTGGCCGAGGGCCTTGGGGTCGGTGGCGCCGTGCAGCAGGGAGAGCTTCTCGTCCAGGGTGAGCTTGGTGAGCAGTCCCTCGACGCGGGGGCCCGCGGCCGGTGGTCGGCGGGTGGCAGCCGCGTGTGCGAGGGACGGGGGGCCCGCGGTCGCGGCCAGGGCGACGGCGGTCGCGCCGCTCAGCAGGCGCAGGACGGACCGCCGGGACACGGTGTCGGACATGAGGCGTCACTCCTCGTTGGGTACGGGCACGAGGAGGCGAACCGCGGGGGCGCGCGGGCGGCCGGTCCGGGGTAGACCTCCGGACGCACTATGCGACAAAAGTGACTTAATACCTCGTTAGGCACAACGGGCACGGCGGAAATGTGTCTCGCCGCCGCGATGCGACGCCATGCCGCACCGCGTTGCCGGCCCGCTCAGATCTCCGGGCCCGTGAGTGACTGCTCGGTCCAGATGATCTTGCCGTCCTGGGTGTAGCGGGTGCCCCAGCGCTGGGTGAACTGGGAGACCAGGAACAGACCGCGGCCGCCCTCGTCGGTCGTCTTCGGGTGACGCAGGTGCGGGGCGGTGGGGCTGGCGTCCCAGACCTCGCAGACGAGGGTCCGCGACATGATCAGCCGCAGTCTTATCGGCCCGGAGGCGTGCCGGATGGCGTTGGTGACGAGTTCGCTGACGACGAGTTCGGTGGTGAAGGTCAGCTCGTCCAGGCCCCACTCGCACAGCTGCCGTGACGTCCGCTTGCGCACGTCGGCGACGGCCGCCGGGTCGCTGGGCAGCTCCCAGGACACCGTCCGCCGCGCGTCGAGGCGTCGGGCGCGGGCCATCAGCAGGACCACGTCGTCCGGCGGACGGGCCGGGACCAGCGCCTCCACCACGGCCTGGCAGCGGTCGTCGAGGCTGGGCGCCCGCCGTTCGAGCACCCGGCGCAGCCGCTCCCGGTCGGCGGCGGCGTCCCGCTGCGGCGCGGGCCCCTCGGCGGCGAGCAGGCCGTCGGTGCAGAGGGCGAGCACACTGCCTTCCGCGAGCGGCAGTTCGACCGACTCGAAGGGCGGGCCGCTCACGCCCAGCGGGGGTCCCGGCGGCAGCTCGGGGAAGTCGACCGTGCCGTCCGGGGCGACGATCGCGGGCAGGCCGTGGCCCGCGGCGGCCATGGAACACCGGCCGCCCACCGGGTCGTACACCGCGTAGAGGCAGCTGGCGCCCTTCGCCCGTACGCCGTCGGCGCGCGGGGCGGCCTCGGAGTCGTCCTCGTATCCGGCCCGGTCGACCAGGTCGTCGAGGTGGGCGAGGACCTCCTCGGGCGGCAGGTCCAGGTCGGCGAGGGTCTGTACGGCGGCCCTCAGCCGGCCCATGGCCGCGGCGGCCTCGATGCCGTGGCCGACGACGTCGCCGACCACCAGGGCGACGCGTGCGCCCGACAGCGGGATGACGTCGAACCAGTCGCCGCCGAGTCCCGTCAGCTCGTCGGCCGGCCGGTAGCAGGCGGCGACCTCCATCGCGTCCTGCTCGGGGAGCCGGTGCGGCAGCAGATGGCGCTGCAGTACGAGGGCCGCGTCGCGCTCCCGGGTGTAGCGGCGGGCGTTGTCGAGGCACAGGGCCGCGCGGCCGACGAACTCCTCGGCCAGGCTCAGGTCGTCCTGGTCGAAGGGGTCCTGACGGTGGCGCCGGAAGAAGGTGGTGATCCCGAGCATGGTGCCGCGGGCCCGCACGGGCACGATCATGGCGGTGTGCAGGCCGAGGTCGAGGAAGGTGGCTGCCCGGTCGCCGGCGATGCCCGTGGCCCACTCCGGGGCCAGCGGGTCGAGCCGTTCCTCGATCCATGAGGTGCCGCCGGTCAGCGCGCGGATCGGGGGTGCTTCGGGCAGGTAGGCGGCCACGTCGCCGACCTCGACGACGGCCTCGGGGACGCCTTCGTTCACCGACTGGTGGCCGGCTCGGCGCAGCGGCATCGCGTCCGTCCCGCTGAGCGGGCCGGCGACGGGTTCGCCCCCTTCGAGGACGGTCTCCAGCAGATCCACGGTGACGAAGTCGGCGAGCCCGGGCACCGCCACGTCGGCCAGCTCCTGGGCGGTGCGCACGACGTCCAGGGTGCGGCCGAGGCTCTTGCCCGCCCGGTCCAGGAGGGTGAGGCGTTCGCGGGCCCGGTAGCGCTCGGTGACGTCCACGACGGTGTAGTACACGCCGATCGGGTTGCCGTGGTCGTCGTCGAGGCGGGTGAACGACATCGCGTGGGCCGTGTCCCGGTGCGGCGCCGAGCGGATCGTACCGATGT
This sequence comes from Streptomyces sp. NPDC050988, assembly GCF_044456225.1. Classification (NCBI taxonomy): domain Bacteria; kingdom Bacillati; phylum Actinomycetota; class Actinomycetes; order Kitasatosporales; family Streptomycetaceae; genus Streptomyces; species Streptomyces sp. NPDC050988. Next base: position 573,193 of record NZ_JBITFQ010000003.1, read on the forward strand.
GTTCGTAGCCGACGACGGCCTCGCCGGTCTCCAGGACCTGTCGCATCACGGCCTCCAGGGCCTGAGCGTTCAGGCCCGGCTGGATGTCCGCGAGCCGTTTGCCGATCCGCCGGTGCGCGGGTCCGCCGCCGAACTGCTCCAGGGCCGCGTTGGACCACACATACCGCAGGTCCGCGTCGACGATCGCTATGCCGATGGGTGAGTGGGAGGCCATCCGCTCCAGCACCGTGCGGCTCATGTCCCAGCCCGCGGCGCCGGTCGAGTCGGCGGCCAGGACCACCCAGCGCGGCGGGCCCTCGGCGGCCTCCACGGCCGGGACGACCCGCACCGTCGTGACGACGGGGTGCCCGTCGCGGTGACGCACCGCGAGGAGCCCGGTCCAGCCGCCGTTGCGGCCGCAGCGGCGGGTCAGGTCGGGCAGGCGCGAGGCGTCCTCGGGCATCAGCAGCTCGGCGGCGGGCCGGCCGACGGCCTCGGCCCGGCGATAGCCGAAGAGCCGCTCGGCGTCGCCGGTCCAGCCGGCCACCGCCATGCGCGCGTCCAGCAGCACCACCGCGGCGTCCGCCATGTCGAACCGCCGCCGCGCCACGCCGCTCTCCTCGCTCGTCGCCACTGCGACCCCCTCCGTCCCGTGGAGTGGTCCGTTCCCGTACGCCACGCTCCGTGCACCCGCGCGATACGGGCCCAACGTACCGCCGCGGCCGCCTTCCGACCTCGGCAGCCGCACCCGATCAGGGGCGTACGAGCAGCTGGAAGTCGAACGTGTAGCGCGCGGCGCGGTAGACGTGGGTCCCGTACTCTACGGCCCGCCCGGTATCGTCGTAGGCCGTGCGGCACATGGTGAGCAGCGCGGCCCCCTCCGGCTCGTCGAGCAGGGTCCCCTCTTCGGCGGTGGCGCAGCGGGCGCCCACGGTCTGGCGGGCGCTGTGCAGGGTGATTCCGGCGGCCCGCAGCATCCGGTAGAGGCCGGTCTCCTCCAGCCGCTCGGTGTCCAGGTCGAGGAGTGAGGCGGGCAGGTAGTTGCACAGGTGTGCCACGGGTTCGCCGTAGGTGGAGCGCAGCCTTTCGAGCACGATGACGTCCCGGCCCTCGGGGATGCCGAGAGCCGCGGCGACCTCGGGCGAGGCCGACTCGATCTCGTTGCGCAGCACCCGGGTGGCGGGGCTCTGCCCGGCGGCCGCCAGATCGTCGTAGAGACTGCTCAGTTCCAGCGAACGTCTGACCTGGCTGTGCACGACCTGGGTGCCGATGCCGCGGCGGCGCACCAGCAGGCCCTTGTCCACCAGGGACTGGATGGCCTGGCGGACGGTCGGCCGGGACAGGCCGAGCCGGGCGGCGATGTCCACCTCGTTGCCCAGCAGATTGCCCGGGGCGAGCGCCCCGTGCTCGATCGCGGACTCCAGTTGCTGGGCGAGCTGGTAGTAGAGCGGGATCGGGCTGCCCCGGTCCAGGGCGACCTCCAGGCTGTCGAACGCTGCGGCGTTCGCCGGACGTGCGGTTTCGGTCTCTGCCACGGAGCCCCTCCCTTCACATGTCCGTCGGTACGTGGCTCTCGATCGTGTCGCGCGGGTACCCCGGACGGCTTCGGTGAGGCCGTGCCCGGGTCGGGCACGGCCTCCTTAAGGGTGTGGCTTCCGTCAGGAGTTGCTGGGGAAGCCGAGGTTGATACCGCCGCCGTCGGCCGGGTCGGGCCAGCGGGTGGTGATGACCTTGCCCTGGGTGTAGAAGGCGATGCCGTCGTTGCCGTAGATGTGGTGGTCGCCGAAGAGGGAGTCCTTCCAGCCACCGAACGAGTGGTAGCCGACGGGCACGGGGATCGGCACGTTGACGCCGACCATGCCGGCCTGGACCTCCAGCTGGAAGCGGCGGGCGGCGCCGCCGTCCCGGGTGAAGATCGCGGTGCCGTTGCCCCAGCGGGAGCTGTTGATCAGCGCGATGGCCTCGTCGTACGTCTCGGCGCGGACCACGCACAGCACCGGGCCGAAGATCTCGTCCTTGTACGCGTCCGCGGTGACCGGCACCTTGTCGAGGAGGGAGACGCCGATGAAGAAGCCGTCCTCGTGGCCCGGGACGGTGAAGCCGGTGCCGTCGACGACGACCTCGGCGCCCTGGGCGGCCGCGCCCGTCACGTACGAGGCGACCTTGTCGCGGTGCTCGCGGGTGATGAGCGGACCCATCTCGCTGGCCGCGTCGCTGCCGGGGCCGATCTTCAGGCCCTTGGCCCGCTCGGCGATCTTGTCGACCAGCTCGTCGCCGGTGTCGCCGACGGCGACGACGACGGACACGGCCATGCAGCGCTCGCCGGCCGAGCCGTAGGCGGCGTTGATGGCCTGGTCGGCGGCGAAGTCCAGGTCGGCGTCCGGGAGAACCAGCATGTGGTTCTTGGCGCCGCCGAGGGCCTGTACGCGCTTGCCGTGCTCGATGCCCTTGAGCTGGATGTACTTGGCGATGGGCGTGGAGCCGACGAAGGAGACGGCCGTGATGTCCGGGTGCTCCAGGAGGCGGTCCACGGCGACCTTGTCGCCCTGCACGACGTTGAGGACGCCGTCGGGGAGGCCTGCCTCGGAGGCGAGTTCGGCCAGCCGGTAGGAGGCGGAGGGGTCCTTCTCGCTCGGCTTGAGGATGAAGGTGTTGCCGCAGGCGATGGCCAGCGGGAACATCCACATCGGCACCATGGCGGGGAAGTTGAACGGTGTGATGCCCGCGACGACGCCGAGCGGCTGGCGGATCGCGGCCACGTCGACGCGCGTGGAGACCTGCGTGGACAGCTCGCCCTTCACCAACTGCGGTACGGAACAGGCGAGTTCGACGATCTCCATGCCCCGGGCGATCTCACCGAGCGCGTCCGAGTGCACCTTGCCGTGCTCGGCGGTGATCAGCTCGGCGATCTCGTCGCGGTGCGCGTCGAGCAGCTCGCGGTACTTGAAGAGAACGGCCGTGCGCTTGGCCAGCGAGGCGGTCCCCCAGCTCTCGAAGGCGGCCCGCGCGGAGGCGACGGCGGCGTCCACCTCGTCCACGGAGGCGAAGGGCACCTGCTTCTCCTGGGCGCCCGTGGCGGGGTTGTAGACAGGGCCGAAGCGGCCTGAGGTGCCCTCGACGGGCTTCCCGCCGATCCAGTGGTTGATGTTCTTCATGGTGCGGATCCTTTTCTTGAGCGGGAATTCAGAGGTGGTGGCGGCGGTCGACGACATGCTGGTCGTACAGCTCCCGGGCGCGGGTGGCGGCCTCGCGGGAGGCCACCTCGGCGACGGGTACGTCCCACCAGGCCGCGGCGGCGGGGGCGGTGGGCGTCGGGTCGGTCTCGACGTACACGCACGTCGGCCGGTCCGAGGCGCGGGCCGTGGCCAGGGCGTCGCGCAGTTCGCGGACGGTCTTGGCACGGAGGACGTCCATGCCGAGGCTGGCGACGTTGGCGGCCAGGTCCACGGGCAGCGGGGCGCCGGTGAAGGTGGAGTCGGCGGCCCGGTAGCGGTAGGCGGTGCCGAAGCGCTCGCCGCCGACCGACTCGGAGAGGCCTCCGATGGACGCGTACCCGTGGTTCTGGATCAGCACCAGGTTGACGGGCAGGCCCTCCTGGACGGCGGTGACGATCTCGGTGGGCATCATCAGGTACGTGCCGTCGCCGACCAGCGACCACACGGGAGTGCCGGGGGCGGCCTGCTGGACGCCGATGCCCGCCGGGATCTCGTAGCCCATGCAGGAGAAGCCGTACTCCAGGTGGTACTGGCGCGGGCTGCGCGCGCGCCAGAGCTTGTGCAGGTCGCCCGGGAGCGAGCCGGCCGCGTTGATGACGACGTCGTCGTCGCCGACCACGGCGTCCAGCGCGCCGAGGACCTGGGTCTGGGTGGGCACCGCGTGCTCGTCGTCCGCCCGGTAGACCGCGTCCACTACCTGCTCCCAGCGCTCCTTGCCCGCGCGGTACTCGGCCTCGTACGCCGCGTCCACACGGTGGCCGGACAGCGCCTCGGTGAGGGCCTCCAGACCGGCACGGGCGTCGACGACCAGGGTCCGCGCGCTCAGCTTGTGCGCGTCGAAGGCGGCCACGTTGACGTTCACGAACCGCACGCCCGGCTCCTGGAAGAGCGTGGCGGAGGCGGTGGTGAAGTCCGTGTAGCGGGTGCCGACGCCGATGACCAGGTCGGCGGTGCGGGCCAGTTCGTCGGCGACGGCGGTGCCGGTGTGGCCGACGCCGCCGAGGTCCGCCGGGTGGTCGTACCGCAGGGAGCCCTTGCCGGCCTGGGTGGACGCGACCGGGATGCCGGTGGCCTCCACGAACGCCTTGAGGGCCGGCTCGGCCTCGCTGTGGTGGACGCCGCCGCCCGCGACGATCAAGGGGCGCCGGGCGCCGCGTAGGGCTTCCACGGCGGCCGCCAGCTCGGCCGGTTCGGGCGCCGGGCGGCGTACGTGCCAGATCCGGTCGGCGAAGAACTCCTCGGGCCAGTCGTACGCCTCGGCCTGGACGTCCTGCGGCAGGGCGAGGGTGACGGCGCCGGTCTCGACGGGGTCGGCGAGCACGCGCATCGCGTTCAGCGCGGAGGGGATCAGCGCCTCGGGGCGGGTGATCCGGTCGAAGTAGCGGGAGACCGGACGCAGCGTGTCGTTGACCGACAGGTCCGCCTCGACGGGGTGCTCCAGCTGCTGGAGCAGCGGGTCGGCGGCGCGGGTCGCGAAGTAGTCGCCGGGCAGGAGCAGCACCGGGAGGCGGTTGACCGTGGCCAGGGCGGCGCCCGTGACCAGGTTGGTCGCGCCGGGCCCGATGGAGGTGGTGACCGCCTGTGCGGAGAGCCGGTTCAGCTGGCGGGCGTGACCGACCGCGGCGTGCACCATGGCCTGTTCGTTGCGGCCCTGGTGGAACGGCATGGTCTCCTCGCCGGCCTCCAGGAGCGCCTGGCCGATCCCGGCGACGTTGCCATGGCCGAAGATCCCCCAGGTGCCGGCGATCAGCCGGTGCCGTACGCCGTCGCGTTCGGTGTACTGCGCGGCCAGGAAACGCACCAGCGCCTGGGCGACGGTCAGGCGGAGGGTGGAGCGGCTCATCGGTTCCTCACTGGGGAGCGGCGGGTCGGGTCAGCCGGGGGTCGACGGGCTGGCTCGGCCAGGTGTCGCGGATCCAGGCGTGGTCGGGGTGGTCGCAGATCAGCCAGGACCGGTCGGCGCCGGGGCCCGCCATGACGTTGAGGTAGTACATGTCGTGTCCGGGCGCGGCGATGGAGGGGCCGTGCCAGCCGTCCGGGACCAGGACGATGTCGCCGTCGCGCACCTCTGCGAGCACGTCCGTGCCGTTGCCGTGGCCGGACGGTGAGACCCGCTGGTAGCCGACGCCGGGCGTGCCCTCGTGGGCGGCGATCTCGAAGTAGTAGACCTCCTCCAGCTCGGACTCCTCGCCGGGCCGGTGCTCGTCGTGCTTGTGCGGCGGGTACGAGGACCAGTTGCCGCCCGGGGTGATCACCTCGACCGCGATGAGCTTGTCGCACTCGAAGGCCCCGGCCGCGCCGAAGTTGCGGACCATGCGGGAGCAGTTGCCGGCGCCGCGCAGCTCGACCGGGACGGACTCGGCGGACCCGTAGCGGGCCGGCAGGCGGCGGGAGCAGCGAGCCCCGTTGAGCGCGAAGCGCCCCCCGTCGGCCGAGGTGAGCGTCGCGGTCGCGTCACGCGGAACGTATACGAAGTCGCTGGCACCGCTGAACACGCTCGCGCGGCCGTGCAGCTCGAACTCGTCGCGGCCGAAGTCGTCACCGACCGTGACGGTGCAGCCGCCGCTGAGCGAGATCACGATCCACTCGCTGTCCCCGGCGGTGAACAAGTGCGTACCGCCGGGCTCGAGTTCCAGGACGCGGAGGCTGGAGTGGTCCCAGCCGGCGCTCTCCGGGGTGATGTCCACGGCGTACGGACCGCTCGCGGCCTTGCCCGCGGGCAGGTGGTGTGCGCTGGTCATGAATGGTGGGTCCTTCCGGTCAGAGCAGGCCGACCGCGGTGTCCACCGCGGTCTCCACACTGCCCTCGGCGGGATAGAGGAGGGAGCGGCCGACGACCAGGCCCTGGACGGTGGGCAGCCGCAGGGCCTTGCGCCATCTCTCGTACGCGCCCTCCTGGTCCCTGCCGACCTCGCCGCCGAGCAGGACGGCGGGCAGGGTCGAGGTCTCCAGCACGGCGGCCATGTCGTCCGGGTCGCTGGTGACGGGCAGTTTCAGCCAGGTGTAGGCGGAGGTGCCGCCGAGCCCCGAGGCTATGGCGATGGAGCGGGTGACGGCCTCGGCGGTGAGGTCGTTGCGGACGGTTCCCTCGACGCGGCGGGAGATGAACGGTTCGACGAAGACGGGCAGGCGGTGCGCGGCCATGTCGTCGATCGCGCGGGCGGTCGACTCCAGGGTGGTCAGCGAGCCGGGGTCGTCGTAGTCGATGCGCAGCAGCAGCTTGCCCGCGTCGAAGTTCAGCCGGGCCATGTCCTCGGCGCGGTGGCCGGTGAACCGGTCGTCCATCTCGAAGGCGGCGCCGGCCAGGCCGCCGCGGTTCATGGAGCCCATGACGACCTTGTTCTCCAGCGCGCCGAGCAGGAGCAGGTCGTCCAGGATGTCGGCGGTGGCGAGGACCCCGTCCACCCCGGGCCGCGACAGCGCGACGCACAGCCGCTCCAGCAGGTCGGCGCGGTTGGCCATCGCCATCCTGCGGTCGCCGACGCCGAGCGCACCGCGTGCCGGGTGGTCGGCCGCCACGATCATGAGGCGGCCGCTGTCGCCGACGAGGGGGCGCCGGCTCCGGCGAGCGGCCGCTTCGGCCACCGCCTCCGGGTGCCGGGCGCGCACCCTGACGAGGTCGGGGATGGTGATGCTCAAGGGTCTGGCTCCGTTCAAGTGAAGGAGGAGGCGTCAGGCGCGGGAGGCGACGAGATCCTCGACCTCGGCGGCGGTCGGCATCGCGGAGGAGCAGGCGAGGCGGGAGGCGACGAGGGCGCCGGCCGCGTTGGCGTACCGCATCGTCTTCTCCAGCTCCCAGCCGGCCAGCAGCCCGTGGCAGAGCGAGCCGCCGAACGCGTCGCCCGCGCCGAGGCCGTTGACCACCTCGACGGGTACGGGTGGCACTTCAGCGGTGGTGCCGTCGCGGTGGACAGCGAGGACGCCCTTGGGTCCCTGCTTGACGACGGCCAGTTCCACGCCCGCTTCGAGGAGGGCCTCGGCGCAGGCGCGCGGCTCACGGACTCCGGTGGCGACCTCGCACTCCTCGAGGTTCCCGACGGCGACCGTGACATGCCGCAGGGCTTCGGCGTAGTACGGGCGTGCCTCGGCCGGGTCCTTCCAGAACATGGGGCGCCAGTCGAGGTCGAAGACGGTGGTGCCGGACTTGTCGCGTGCCTTGAGGGCCGCGAGCGTGGCGGAGCGGCTGGGCTCCTCGCTCAGACCGGTGCCGGTGATCCAGAAGATCTTCGCCGACCGGACGGCGAAGAAGTCCAGCTCGTCGGTGCGGATCTCCAGGTCGGGCGCCTTGGGCTGCCGGTAGAAGTACAGCGGGAAGTTGTCGGGCGGGAAGATCTCACAGAACGTGACCGGCGTCGGGTACGCCTCGACGGGAGTGACCCAGCGGTCGTCGACCCCGAACTCCTTGAGAGCCTGGTGCAGATAGGCTCCGAAGGGATCATCGCCGGTTCGGGTGACGATCGCCGTGGAACGGCCCAACCGGGCCGCGGCGACCGCCACGTTGGCGGCCGAACCGCCGAGGAATTTACCGAAGGTTTCGACACTCGCGAGCGGCACGCCCGTCTGCAGAGGGTAGAGATCGACCCCGATGCGACCCATGGTGATCAGGTCGAAGGACTCGGTCATACGCGTCGCTCCTCGTGCTGGCTACGGGCTACCGGGGGTGCGGGATGCAGGGGACCGGTGTGTCCTAGGTGTAAGACCGGGACGGAGCCGTGTCAATACTTTGTACTTACATTCTCACGTGATCGTGAAATGATGTCTTAACAAAGTATTGACAGCAGGGTCCGTCAGGGACTTACATCCCCTCCCAACAGCACAGCCGAGTTTGTCGGTAAGCGGTCCTGCGGTCTCCTTCCGTACGGACCGAGGCCTGGGCCTCCGCCCGGACCACTGCCCCTGCTCCCTTTCCCCTGTCGCACAGTGAGGTGCCGGAAAGATGGACCGCACGTCTCGCCCCCGTTCCCGTAGATTCGCCCTCGTCGCCGCGGCCGCCGCGGCGGCCCTGATAGTCACCGGTTGCTCCAGCGACTCCGGTGGCAAGAAGGCCGAGGAGGACACGGGTAACGCGTCCGCCGGCAAGGCCGACACCCCCCGTATGAAGGTCGCGATGATCACGCACGCGGCTCCCGGTGACACTTTCTGGGACACGATCCGCAAGGGGGCGCAGGCCGCCGCCGCGAAGGACAACGTCGAGCTGATCTATTCCAGCAGCCCCGATGGTGCCAAGCAGGCCAACCTGGTGCAGAACGCGATCGACCAGAAGGTCGACGGTATCGCGGTCACCCTGGCCAAGCCGGATGCCATGAAGCCCACGGTCGCCAAGGCCAAGAAGGCCGGCATCCCGGTCGTCGGCTTCAACGGCGGTGTGGACGACTGGAAGGAGCAGGGCCTGCTGGAGTACTTCGGCCAGGACGAGTACGTGGCCGGCAAGGCCTTCGGTGAGAAGCTCAACGCCGAGGGGGCCAAGCACAGCATCTGCGTGATCATGGAGCAGGGGCATGTCGCGCTGGAGGCCCGCTGCAAGGGCGTCAAGGAGGGCTTCAAGGGCAAGACGGACGTCCTCTACGTGAACGGCACGAACATGCCGTCGGTGAAGTCGACGATCACCGCCAAGCTCAAGCAGGACTCCTCGATCGACTACGTGGTCACCCTGGGTGCCCCGTTCGCCATGACCGCCGTGCAGTCGCTGGACGACGCGGGCAGCAAGGCCAAGCTGGCCACCTTCGACCTCAACAAGGACCTCATCGGAGCCATCGAGGACGGCGACATCCAGTTCGCCGTGGACCAGCAGCCCTACCTCCAGGGCTACCTGTCCGTCGACTCGCTGTGGCTGTACAAGACCAACGGCAACTTCAGCGGTGGCAGCCAGGAGCCGGTGCTGACCGGTCCGGCGTTCGTGGACAAGTCGAACGTGGAGACCATCGCGAAGTTCGCCGCGAAGGGCACCAGGTGATCTCCATGTCCCAGGCAACGGCACCGGCGACGAGTTCCTCGTCGCCGGCTCCGCCGGCCGCTCCCAAGGACGGCCGGACCGCGGAACGCTCCCTGGCCCGCCGGCTGGCGGCCCGCCCCGAGATCGGCGCGCTCATCGCGGCGATCGCGGTGTATGTCTTCTTCTTCGCGGTCGCCTCCCCCTTCCGTGAGGCCAGTTCGCTGTCGAACGTGCTGTACGAGTCCTCGGTGATGGGCATCATGGCCCTGCCGGTGGCCCTGTTGATGATCGGCGGCGAGTTCGACCTCTCCGCCGGTGTGGCGGTGACGACGTCGGCGCTGACGGCGAGCATGTGGAGCTTCCAGCTCTCCATGAACGTGTGGACCGGTGTCCTGGTGGCGCTGCTGGTGTCCCTGGCGATCGGCGCGTTCAACGGCTACCTGCTCGTACGCACCGGCCTGCCGTCCTTCCTGATCACCCTGGGGTCGTTCCTGATCCTCCAGGGCGCCAACCTCGCCATCACGAAAATCTTCACTGGCAACGTCGCGACTGACTCGATCAGTGACATGGATGGTTTCGACCAGGCTCAGAAGGTCTTCGCCTCCGAGTTCAGCATCGGCGGTGTCGATGTGAAGATCACGGTGTTCTACTGGCTGGTCTTCGCCGCGGCGGCGACCTGGCTGCTGCTGCGTACCAAGTTCGGCAACTGGATCTTCGCGACGGGCGGTAACAAGGAATCCGCGCGTGCGGTGGGTGTGCCGGTCACCTTCACGAAGATCGCCCTGTTCATGGGGGTGGGGGCGGGTGCCTGGTTCGTCGGGATGCACATCCTGTTCTCGTTCAACACCGTCCAGTCCGGCGAGGGTGTGGGCAACGAGTTCCTGTACATCATCGCTGCGGTGATCGGCGGCTGTCTGCTGACCGGCGGGTACGGCTCGGCGATCGGCCCGGTCATCGGTGCCTTCATCTTCGGCATGGTCTCCCAGGGCATCGTCTACGCCAACTGGAACCCCGACTGGTTCAAGGCCTTCCTCGGCGTCATGCTCCTGCTCGCCGCCCTCGTCAATCTGTGGGTCCGCCGCCAGGCCACCCGGAGGTAAAGCCATGACCACCAACAACACCTCCCCCAACGGCGCGGCGGTCAAGGACAAGCCCGACACCGCCGAGTCCATCGTGCAGCTGAAGGCCGCCGGCAAGTCCTACGGCAACGTCCGCGCCCTGCACAGCGTCGATCTGGCCGTCTATCCCAGCCAGGTCACCTGCGTGCTGGGCGACAACGGGGCCGGCAAGTCGACGCTGATCAAAATCATCTCCGGTCTGCACCAGCACACCGAGGGCGAGTTCCTCATCGACGGCCAGGCCGTCCAGCTCAACACCCCGCGCGAGGCCCTCGACAAGGGCATCGCCACCGTCTACCAGGACCTGGCCACCGTCCCCCTGATGCCGGTGTGGCGGAACTTCTTCCTCGGCTCCGAGATGACCAAGGGCCCCTGGCCCATCCGCCGCCTGGACATCGCGAAGATGAAGCAGACCGCCGACACCGAACTGCGCCACATGGGCATCGTCCTGGACGACCTCGACCAGCCCATCGGCACCCTGTCCGGCGGCCAGCGCCAGTCGGTGGCCATCGCCCGCGCCGTCTACTTCGGCGCCCGCGTCCTCATCCTGGACGAGCCCACCGCGGCCCTGGGCGTCAAGCAGTCCGGCGTGGTCCTCAAGTACATCGCCGCGGCCCGCGACCGCGGCCTGGGCGTCATCTTCATCACCCACAACCCGCACCACGCCTACATGGTCGGCGACCACTTCAGCGTCCTGCGTCTGGGCACCATGGAACTCTCCGCCGCCCGCGCCGACGTCAGCCTCGAAGAACTCACCAACCACATGGCCGGCGGCGCCGAACTCGCCGCACTCAAACACGAACTCTCCCAAGTCCGCGGCGTCGACGTCGAAGAACTCCCCGAGGAGGAAGACCTCAAGGCCCCCGTCACCGCCTCCTCGGAAGAGAAGGCGTCCTGATGGCCGACGCGCTCGATCGCATCCGCGTCGGGTCCGCCCCGGACTCCTGGGGCGTCTGGTTCCCCGACGACCCCCAACAGGTGCCCTGGGAACGCTTCCTGGACGAGGTCTCCGAGGCCGGCTACTCCTGGATCGAGCTCGGCCCGTACGGCTATCTGCCCACCGACCCGGCCAAGCTCACCCACGAGGTCGTCAAGCGCGACCTCAAGGTGTCGGCGGGCACGGTCTTCACCGCGCTGCACCGTGGCCCCGACGTCTGGGACGCCACCTGGGAGCACGTCAGCCAGGTGGCCGAGCTGACCCGGGCGATGGGCGCGAAGCACCTGGTGGTCATCCCGTCCTTCTGGCGGGACGACAAGACCGCCGCGCTGATCGAGCCGCCGGACCTGACGGTCCGTCAATGGTCGTACCTCGCCAAGGGCATGGAGCGCCTCGGCCACGAGGTGAGGGAACGCTTCGGCCTCGACATCGTCGTGCACCCGCACGCGGACACGCACATCGACACCGAGGAGCACGTCGAGCGCTTCCTCGACTCGACGGACTCCGGGCTCGTCAGCCTCTGCCTGGACACCGGGCACTACGCCTACTGCGGCGGCGACAGCGTCAAGCTGATCGAGACGTACGGCGAACGCATCGGCTATCTGCACCTCAAGCAGGTCGATCCGGAGATCCTCGCCGACGTGGTCGAGAACGAGGTCCCGTTCGGCCCCGCCGTCCAGCGCGGTGTGATGTGCGAGCCCCCGGCCGGCGTGCCCGCCCTGGGGCCGGTGCTGGACGCGGCACAGCGCCTCGGCGTCGACCTGTTCGCCATCGTCGAGCAGGACATGTACCCCTGCCCGCCGGACAAGCCCCTGCCCATCGCGGTGCGCACCCGCCAGTTCCTGCGCTCCTGCGGCGCCTGAGAAGGGATCAACCGACCATGGCTCAGAGCGGAACGCTCGGCGTGGCCGTCATCGGCACCGGAAAGATGGGGGCGGACCATGTGCGTCGTCTCCACGAAGTGACCAACGGGGCACGCGTCGCCGCGGTCGTGGACGTCGACGCGGAACGGGTCAAGCGGATCGCGGACGGCATCGAGGGCTGTACGGCCCACACCGACGCGGCCGCCGCGATGGCCGCGGACGGCGTCGACGCCGTACTGATCGCCTCGCCCGGCCCCGCCCACGAGGCGGCGCTGCTCACCGCCTTCGAGCACGACCTGCCCGTCCTGTGCGAGAAGCCGCTCACCCCCGGCTCGGCCTCGGCACTGCGGGTTCTGGAGGCCGAGCAGAAGGTCGGGCACCGCCTGGTGCAGGTGGGCTTCATGCGCCGGTACGACACCGAGTACGCGAAGCTCAAGGCGCTGCTGAACACCGGGCAGTTGGGCCGGCCGCTGATGCTGCACAACCGGCACCGCAATGTGGCGACGCCGCCCGGCTTCACCAGCGAGATGCTCATCAACGACTCCGTCGTGCACGAGATGGACATCACGCGCTGGCTGCTCGACCAGGAGATCACCGCGGTCACCGTGCTGAAGCCGACGCCGTCCGGCAATGCCCCGGAGGGCTTGCAGGATCCGCAGTTCGTCGTGTTCGAGACCGCCGGCGGCGCGATCGTCGACGTCGAGATCAACGTCAACTGCGGCTTCGGGTACCAGGTGCAGGCCGAGGTGGTCTGCGAACGCGGCACGGCCCGCATCGGTGACGGCCACGCCCTGGTCACCAACCAGGCGGGCCGCTGGGGCGGCACCATCGCCCAGGACTTCGTGGAGCGCTTCGAGGACGCGTACGACCGCCAGGTGCAGGCCTGGGTCGACGCCACCCGCCGCGGCGAGGTCACCGGGCCCAGCGCCTGGGACGGCTACGCCACGGCCGCGGTCTGCGAGGCGGGCGTCCGTGCCCAGAGCGAGGGCGGCCGGATCGAGGTCGACCTGGTCGAGCGTCCGGCCTTCTACAGCTGACCGGACCGGAAAATCTCCCGGAGGGTGGCCCCGCACGACGGGTCCACCCTCCCGGCGGTCCCGCGCGCCCGCCCCCTCAACAGTCAACTCCAGTCAACTCCGGTCAACGGCGACGGGCTGCTCCTCAGCCGTTGGGCCGTAGCGTCCAGATGACCGTCATCTCACCGGTCACGGCACCGTCCTCGCGCTGGATGGCGACGGTCACGGGGAACTCCGGCCGCTCCCCGGCGTCGAGTTCGGCGACGACGTCCTCGATGGAGCGCCCCAGCGTGGCGGTGGCCGTGACAGGTCCCCTGGCCAGCTTCTTGAACGCGATCTCGGCGGTCACGGGCAGCGGCACGGCCCGTGCGAACTGGTCCCCGAACGCGGCGAGCACGACCGCGCCGCTCGCCGACTCCCCCAGCGTGAACATCGCCCCGGCGTGCGGCCCGCCCACGTGGTTGTGGTACTCGCTCTGGTCGGGCAGCGCGAGGACCGCCTTCTCCGGAGTGGTCTCGAGATACTCCAGCTTCAGGGTCCGCACCATCGGAACCGTGGCGGCGAGCATCTCGCCGATCGACATCTGCTCTGCGCTCATGGCCGGCATGTTACCCACGAGTAGCCAACCATGACCAGTGGCGAAAAGTGATCGCCGGGAGCACCGAGGAACTGGCCCGCGGGGCGCGGATGTTCGCGTTCGAGAATTCCGGCGGGGGTCAGTCGGTACGGTACGTCGCCATAAGGCCCCATCTGGGCCCCGATCCGGTACGTCCCTGACGAAGGGCGGTGACCCAACCGTGTCCGGGGCGGCACTAGGGTTACTGCCCATGTGGCCAGGAAACCAGCCGCCCGGGGGCGAGCAGAACCCGCAGGACCCGAACCAGAACCCGTATCAGCAGCCGGGGTACCAGCAGCCGAATCCGTATCAGCAACCCGGATTCCAGCAGACCGGACCTCAGACGCCGAATCCGTACACGCAGCCGGGGCAGCCCGGTTGGAGCGCGCCCGGTGTGCCGCAGCCGCCGGAGCCGCCGCAGGGCGGCGGTGACGGGAACAGGACGAAGCTCGTCGCGATCGTGGCGGCCACGGCCGTCGTCATCGCGGCCGGTGTGACGGGTGTCCTGGTCCTGGGCGGCGACAAGGACGACGAGGCCGACGGCGGCAAGGACGGCAAGACGAAGCAGTCACCGTCGGCGAGCGCGTCGAAGGACCCGAGCGCCTCCCCATCCACCGGCGAGGACAACCCGCGCGGTACCGACGGCGAGAAGGCGACCATCGCGGGCTGGAAGGTCGTGATCAACCCCCGCTTCGGCACGATGTTCGACGTCCCCGCCGACTGGGAGATCGAGAGCACCGACACCAGCGTGGGCTTCGAGTGGGAGGAGAAGGGCAAGACCGACCGCACCACGGTCACCGCCCCCGCCTACCTCAAGTCCAAGTGGTGCACCACGGACAGCGACAAGGACGGCCGCGAGGAGGACACCGCGCTGGCCACCGCCGGAACGCGCGGCGAGAACGGCGCCAAGGACTCGGCCGAGGCGGCCGAGACCCGTGTCCCGTGGTGGATCTTCGGCGGCTACACGCAGCCGGACAAGAAGAGCGTGAAGTGGGACAAGGCGAAGGCGTACACAACGGCGTCGGGCCTCGCGGGCAGCATCGCCACGGCGCACTCGCAGAACACGCCCCAGAAGGGCAAGTGCGACAGCGAGGGCAAGGCGATCACCTTCGCGTTCAAGAACGGCGCGGGCGACTTCGTCACCTGGAACCTGTACGGCGCCAAGGGCGTGAGCGGCGAGATCCCCGAGGCGACCGTCCAGAAGATCCTGAGCACCGTACGCCTCACCGAGGCCGCGCCCACGGACACGTGACGTCCGACGCGGGACAGCCGAGCCGACGCGGGCGGAACAGGCTGAACGGGCGAGCGGGCCGAACAGGCTGAACAGGCTGAACAGGCGGCAGGAAGAGGCCGATAAGTCGTTTGGCAAGGCGGCCCGGCGGCGGAGGCAGTCGCCGGGTGAGCCCTGCCAGCGACTCCCCCGCCCGCCTGCGCCGCCCTTCCTGGGCGGGTCGCAACTACACCCTGCTGACCGCGCGGCCAACACGCTCAACTGCCTCTCCCAGGCGGCCTTCACGGCACTCGTCATCGCCGGTGCACCGTAGCTCCGGCAGATGATGCCGCTGACCGCGCTCGGCGGCACGGCCACGCGTTGTGGGGTTGCGCGGTCCTGGTCGTAGCCGACCCGCCGTGCGTAACGGATCAGTCCGGATCAGTCCGGATCAGTCCTCAGCCGATGCTGAACGCCCCGTCCGGCGGCTCGGGGGACGGCACCGCGTCCTCGTCCCGTACGGGCCGTGCGTCGCCCACGAAGATCCGCAGTGTGTCTCCGTACTCGACGCGGGCCGGAAAGGCGTCGGCCGCCGTGCGGCGGGTGAGGGCCGGGGTGTCGAGCGGGCGGTGGGAGGCGACGAGCACCGCGTTGCCGAAGCGGCGGCCGCGCAGCACGCCCGGCTCGGCGATGAGCGCCAGCTCGTCGAAGACCGTGGAGAACGTGGCCAGTTGGGCGCGCAGAAAAGCGAAGGGCGCGGCGTCGGCGAGGTTGGCCAGGTAGACGCCGCCGGCGCGCAGGACCCGCTCGGTCTCGCGGGCGTACGCCACCGAGGTCAGATGCGCGGGGACCCGCGAACCGCCGAAGACGTCGGCGATCAGGACGTCCGCGGAGTCGGCGGGCGCGGATTCGAGCCAGGCCCGGGCGTCCGCGCCGTGCACCGTGATGCCCGCGTCGTCGGGGACGGGCAGATGCTCCACGACGAGATCGAGCAGCCCGTTGTCGGCCTCGACCACGTCCTGCCGGGACCCCGGCCGGGTCGCCGCGAGATACCGGGGAAGAGTGAGCGCGCCGCCGCCGAGGTGCAGCACGTCCAGCGCCCGCCCCGGTTCCGCGAGGGTGTCCAGGACGTGCCCGAGCCGCTGTGCGTACTCGAACTCCAGGTGCGTCGGCGCGTCGAGATCCACGTACGACTGCGGTGCCCCGTCGACCGTCAGGAGCCACGCCCGCTTCCGGTCGACGTCCGGCATCAGCTTGGCGGTCCCGTGATCCACGGCTCGCGTCACGGGTATCGGCTCGTCCACGGGTCCATTGTGCCCGTACGGGCACGGCCGGGCCGGGCACACGGGCCCACCCGCGTTCACCGACGCGTGAGCACCTCCCGACACGTGAGTACCTGCCGACACGTGGGTGCCCGCCTCCCGTACGGAACGGGAGGCGGGCACCCAGGCCGGCCGCGCCGGAGTCAGCCGACGACCGCGGTCACCGTTCCGGCGCCGACCGTGCGGCCGCCCTCGCGGATCGCGAAGCCGAGCCCCGGCTCCAGCGGCACGTCGCGCCCCAGCTCGACCGTCATGGTCACGGTGTCGCCGGGCCGCGCGACCGCCCGCTCGCCGAGGTCGACATCGCCGACGACGTCCGCGGTGCGGATGTAGAACTGCGGCCGGTAGCCGGTGGACACCGGCGTCGTACGACCGCCCTCGCGCGCCGACAGGACGTACACCCGCGCGGAGAAGCGACGACTCGGTACGACGCTGTCGGGCGCCGCGACGATGTGTCCGCGGCGCACCGCGTCACGGGGTACGCCGCGCAGCAGCAACGCCACGTTGTCGCCGGCCTGCGCCTCGTCCATGGGCTTGCCGAAGGTCTCCAGGCCGGTGACGACCGTGTCCACGGCGGCGCCGAGCACTTCGACACGGTCGCCCACGCGGACGGTGCCGCGCTCGACGGCTCCGGTGACGACCGTGCCCCGGCCGGTGATGGTGAGCACGTTCTCCACCGGCAACAGGAACGGGGCGTCCAAGTACCGTTCGGGCATGGGCACATACGTGTCCACGGCGTCGAGCAGCGCCCCGATCGCCTCGGTCCACCGGGGGTCGCCCTCCAGCGCCCTGAGCCCGGAGACCCGTACGACCGGTACGGAGTCGCCCCCGTAGCCGTGCGCGGTGAGCAGCTCGCGGACCTCCAGCTCGACGAGGTCGGTCAACTCCTCGTCGCCCGCGTCGGCCTTGTTGAGGGCGACGACGATGTGGTCGACGCCCACCTGCCGGGCCAGCAGCACGTGTTCGGCGGTCTGCGGCATGATCCCGTCGAGCGCGGAGACGACGAGGATCGCCCCGTCGAGCTGCGCGGCCCCGGTGACCATGTTCTTGACGTAGTCGGCGTGGCCCGGCATGTCCACGTGCGCGTAGTGCCGGGTGTCGGTCTCGTACTCGACGTGCGAGATGTTGATGGTGATGCCGCGCGCGGCCTCCTCCGGCGCGCGGTCGATCCGGTCGAAGGGAACGAACGTGCCGGAGCCGCGCTCGGCGAGGACCTTGGTGATGGCGGCGGTCAGGGTGGTCTTGCCGTGGTCGACATGACCCATGGTGCCGATGTTCAGATGCGGTTTGGTGCGCACGTAAGCCGTCTTGGGCATGGCAGTACCTCGAAGCCTCTTCGGTGTCAGCGGAGCTGAGTGATGGCCCCGGCGTCAGAGCGGCCGGGACGGGGACCCCAAGGACTTGCCGACCCTCCCCCTGCGGGGTCCGCCGGACGATCCGGGAAGGGTCAGCTTCGGGCGCCGTCTGCGGCGGCCAAGGTGATCAGGACGGCAGCCTTCGGCGCATCCGCGACTGCGGATGCCGCGAGGTGGAAGGCGTACCGGAACATGAGGAGATCATCGCCGACGCACATGGCCGCGTCGAATGGTTTTTCGCGGCCGTGGGACGCGGCGAGTCGGGTGTTTCCGCTGGTGTGTGAGGTGCTGAAGCTCTGGTGTGCGAAGTGCCGACGACCAGGTGCGTCAGGGCCGATGACCGGATGCGTCACGGGCCGACGGTCTGGTGCGTCAGGGGCCGACGTTCTTGAGCGCCTCGCGCACGGACAGCGGTGAGAGCCGGTCCCGTTCGTCGGCGACGAAGTCCCGTACCGCCTGCGGATCCGTCTTGGCGTACTCGCGCAGACACCAGCCGATCGCCTTACGGATGAAGAAGTCTGGGTGCCCGGACTGGCGGACGCAGTACGCGAAGAGGCGTTCGGTGTCGGTGGTGTCCTTGTAGCGGAGTTGGTGGAGGAGGGCGGTCCGGGCGACCCACAGGTCGTCGTCCTCGATCCAGCTGTCCATGTCGGTCCCCAGCTTCGGGTCGGCCGCCACGAGGCCTCCGACCACATGGGCGGCGAGTGCGTCGACGGTGTCCCACCAAGGCACCGCAGAGACGAGATGACGTGCCACGGGCAGGAAGCCGGACGAGAGACGCCTCACATGCCGGCGCAGATAGTCGACGGCGAAGTACTGGTACTCGCGCTCCGGCAGCCGCCAGCAGCGCAGCGCCACGGCCGTGCAGTCGGCCTCGTTCGGACGGTGTGTTCCGTCGAGGACGGTGCGGGACAGCACGCGGCGATCGGGCGTGGTCAGGCCCAGGAAAGGGGCGATGTCCTTCATGTACGCGCGCATCTCGCCGGCCCGCCGCGGATCGGCCGCCGCGGCGTAGGTGGCGGTGAGCCGCTCCAGCACGGTGTCCGCGAGGGCGCTGTGCGGCAGCTCCAAGTGGCCATCTGACGTTCCGGAAGCTGTGACGCCCATGAGACGAACCATACGGCGATCACACACATTGGTCAGTTAGTGTCACCGGATGCTCGATGCCACCACCCGCTCTGGGGGCACCGCCACGGCCACTCCCCCGGTCCCCGCAACCGAACTCGTCCCCACCGGGTTCACCACCGAGTTCGCCACCGCGCCGAGAGGTCTGGCCGCCCGCTGCACGAGAGCACTGCTCTCTCCGTGGTCCCGGCTCTCCCTGCTGGTGGCACTGCTGGTGTCGGCGGCCGCGACGGTGCTGCTGTTCGAGCCCCAGAAGCTGCTGGCCGACGGCTGGCCGCCCCAACTGAACGGCGCGGCGGCGTCCGTGGTCTTCGCGGTGGCGTACGGGCTGTGCACGGTCGCGTTCGTACCCCGGCCGCTCCTCAATCTGGCGGCGGGCGCCCTGTTCGGCTCGCAGCTCGGACTCGGAGCCTCGCTCGCGGGTACGGTGCTCGGGGCCGGGATCGCCTTCGGGCTCGGCCGGATACTCGGGCAGGACGCGCTGCGGCCCCTGCTCCGCGGCCGCTGGCTGAAGGCGGCGGACGGCCAGCTGAGCCGCCACGGATTCCGCTCGATGATGGCGGCGCGGCTCTTCCCCGGAGTGCCGTTCTGGGCCGCGAACTACTGCGCGTCCGTCTCCCGCATGGGCTGGTTCCCCTTCCTCCTCGCGACGGGCCTCGGCTCGATCCCCAACACCGCCGCGTACGTCGTCGCCGGCGCCCGCGCCTCGACCCCGACGTCACCCGCCTTCCTGATCGCCATGGCCTTCATCGCCCTCCCCGCCCTCGCGGGAGCGATCATCGCCTGGCGCAAACGCCACCACTTCCGGGACCGCTGAGCCGGGGCTCCTCGGGGTCTCCCCCCGGGGGACCTTCGGCCGCGAGGCCGCCGGTGGGCCGGGCCGCCGACCGCTCGGCCGGCCGGGGCCGACACGCGAGACGCCCACGCACACCGCTGTCAGGCCGACCGCGCCCTCGCTGTGCGGGCAAAGCGCGCCGGTGTCCGCACAGCCGTCGCCTGTCGCCCGTCGTCGATCCCGAACCGCCGGCCGGCGCCGCTCCCGAACCGGCGGTCCCGCGGTCCCGAAAGGCCCGCGTGCTTCACCCGCACGTACCTACAGCCCCTCCAGCACCATCGCGTTGGCCAGGCCGCCCGCCTCGCACATCGTCTGGAGGGCGTAGCGGGCGCCGCGTGCCCGCATCGCGTGGACCAGCGTGGTCGTGAGTCGTGTGCCGCTCGCGCCGAGGGGGTGGCCGATGGCTATCGCGCCGCCGTGGACGTTGACCTTGGAGAGGTCGGCGCCCGTCTCCTGCCGCCAGGCGAGGACGACGCTGGAGAAGGCTTCGTTGACCTCGAAGAGGTCGATGTCGTCGAGGGTGAGCGAGGCCCTGCGTAGCACCTTCTCCGTGGCGGGGACGACACCGGTGAGCATGAGCAGCGGGTCGGACCCGGTGACGGCGAAGCTGTGCAGCCGGGCAAGGGGCCGCAGGCCGAGCCGGGCCGCCGTCTCGCTGGACGTGATGAGCACGGCGGACGCGCCGTCGTTGACGGGGCTGGCGTTGCCCGCCGTGACGTTCCAGTCGATCTGCGGGAAGCGCTCGCCGAAGGCCGGGTCGTAATAGGCGGGCTTCAGACCGGCCAGGACCTCCGTGCTGCTGCCGGGCCGGACGCACTCGTCACGCGTCACGCCGTCGAGCGGCGCGACCTCGTCGGCGAAGAGGCCGTCCTCCCACGCCGTCGCGGCCCTCCGGTGCGACTCCACCGCGAAGGCGTCCATCTCCTCGCGCGAGATCGACCATTTGGCCGCGATCAGCTCGGCACTGATTCCCTGCGGAATCAGCCCTTCGGGGTATCGCTCGGCGACTCCGGGCCCGAAGGGGTCCTTGCCCTCCGGCACGTTCGACCACATCGGCACGCGGCTCATGGACTCCACGCCACAGGCCACGACCAGGTCGTACGCCCCGGAGATGACGCCCTGCGCCGCGAAGTGCACCGCCTGCTGGGAGGAACCGCACTGACGGTCCACCGTCGTCGCGGGCACCGACTCGGGGAAGCCCGCCGAGAGGACCGCGTACCGGGTGGTGTTCATGGCCTGCTCGCCGACCTGGTCGACCGTCCCGCCGATGACGTCGTCGATGAGCGCGGGATCGACTCCGGAGCGTTCGACGAGCGTGCGGAGGGTGTGGGCGAGGAGTTCCACGGGATGGACGTGGGCGAGCGAGCCGTTCGGCCTGCCCTTGCCGATCGGAGTGCGTACGGCTTCGACGATGACTGCGTCACGCATGGTCCGGCCCCTCGAAGTCAAGGGTTTGCTTTCCAAACCCACTAGTGACTCCACGGTAACCCAGTGGGTTGGAAGAACCAACCCACCCCATAGACTGGATCGCATGAAGGACGCCCGCCCCTGCTCGATCGCCGACACCCTCGCGCTCGTCGGCGAGAAGTACTCCCTGCTCGTCCTGCGCGAGGTGACCCTGGGCGCCACGCGGTTCGACCAGTTGGTCCGCAACATCGGCGCCCCGCGCGACGTGCTGACGAGCCGCCTGAAGAGGCTGGTGGACGCCGGTGTGCTGGAGAAGGTCGCGTACAGCGAGAAGCCGCCGCGCTTCGAGTACCGGCCGACGCGGGCCGGTCTGGAGCTGGAGCCCGTGCTCCTCACGCTCATGGCGTGGGGCGACCGCCATCTCAACGACGGCGATCGCCCCATGGTGCTCGAACACGTCGGCGGCCCCGGACACACGGGCGGCCACGAACTGGTCCCGGTCGTCACCTGCGCCGAGTGCGGCGAGGCGGTCCGGCACGACGACCTGACGGCCCACCCGCAGGCCCCGGGCTGGACGGCGACAGGCCCCGCGGCGGCGTAGTCCGGACACCGCCGCTCACGTTCCCAGCCGAAACCGGAAGCACGCCACCGGCGGAGCAGGAAGCACGCCCCGGCGGAACCGGAAGCCCCGTCCCCGGCCGAGCGGAAGCCTGCCCCGGCTCGGCGCCGGTGCTATGCGCCCCGGTACACGTCAAGCCGCCCGCACATCCCGAACTTCCCATAAGCGGACGGCTGTTCGGCCCGCACGACAGCGTCGGCGAGGTGGGACACGTCCCCCCGCTCCAGCCGGTCGAGCTGTTCCCCGGTCGCCTCGGCCGCCGCCTCGGCACCCCGCCGCCACCGCTCACGCCACTCGGCGAGCCGGGGACGTACGAGCTGGGCGGCGGCCCGCTGGAACGCGGCGAGCGGCTCGGGCCCGTCCGCCTCGCGCAGCGCCCGGTAGCCCTCCAGGGCGAGGTCCCGCCGGGCGCGGGCGAACCGCTCCTTCTCCTCCTCGGGCGCGTCCGCCGGGATGACGGTCGCGGCGGCGTACGTCTCCGGGTCGGTCAGGTACTTCGGCGGCAGGGTGAGGACCGCGTCCCCGGCCTCCGGGAGCCCGCTGTTCTGCATGAGGACGGTGATGCGCAGATCGTCCTCGTTGACCAGCCGGTGGATCGTGCCGGGCGTGAACCAGGCGACCGTGCCGGGCGCCAGCGGCGTGACCTCGTACCCGGACGTCGTCAGGGTCTGCACCGCGCCCCGCCCGCCGGTGACGACGTACGCCTCCGAACAGGTCAGGTGCAGATGGGGAGTTCCGCCGCACACCCCGTCGTCGGCGGGCCAGTCGTAGACCGACAGGTGCGAGACGGCGACGCCTCCGGGGAGCCCGGCGAATCCGGTCGAGTCGGGGCCCGCGCTCACCACGGGTGCACCGCCAGGTACTTGGCGATCTCCTCGCGCTCCCAGGCACCGTCGGCGACGACGACACGGTAGCGACGGGTGAGGGTCTCGCCGGGTGCGAGTTCCAGCTCGTCGAAGAAGGCGAAGGAGGGGGCGACGGCCGCGAACGGCTCGTTGCGGACGAACCAGTGGGCCGGATGGGCACCACCCTCACCCGTGTGGTCGTTCTCGGGGGCGTGCGCGAAGACGAGCGTCGCGTACCCGTCGGTGACGTCGTGCTCCGCGGAGTACGCGAGCCAGGGCGCCTGCTGCCCCATCAGGTCCGGCCCCTCGCCGTCGGGCCCGATGATCCGCCCGTCCCGGAAGCCGCGGGGGCCGCGCCAGAACAGGCCCGTGTACCCGGCCATCTCCCGCCCGGCCGTCGTGGGACTGCCGAACCGCAGGGGTTCGTCACGGCGGTTGGTGACGGAGGTCGAGAAGGTCAGCGCCCAGGAGCCGGACACCGGGTCCACGTCGTGCACCTCGACGCGGCGCTCCTCCTCCGCCCACAGAGAGCCGTCGTACGGATGCCAGGTGAGCCGCTCGGCGATGACCACGCGGTCGCTGTCGGCGCGCACCTCGTCGAACTTGACGTGTGTCATCGACCCGACCCGCTCGGGGAGTTCGAGATATCCCTCTCCGTGAACGTATGTGTTACCGCCCCACAGGTTCGCCCCCGACAGATGCGAGGCGGTCATCTGCAGACCCTTGTGCCAGCGGTGGTCGTTGGGCCGGTAGTCCGTGACAACGTTGCCCGCGAGCGTCCTGAGCGGGTGCAGATACGGCTTCGGGGCCTCCCAGGCAGCCTCGGGGCCGTACACGTAGCTCAACAGGTCGACACCGGTGGTGGGTTCGGTGATCGTGATGCGGTCGCCATGGGCGTGGACGATGCGCAGGCCGTCCTGTGCGGTCATGCCGATGCCTCCTCGTGCGTCGTGGGTGCCCAGCCGGGCGCGCCGCCGTGCAGGGCGGTGTAGTAGGGGTCGCCAGGTCCGATCTCACCGGCGCGGACGGTGACGTCCGTGAACGCCGACTTGTAGAGCGCGGTGATCAGCTCCAGGCTGGTGCGCCCGTCGGCGCCGCTGCTGCGCGGCCGCTCGCCCGCGCGCATGCTCGCGACCAGGTCACGCAGCTGGGCCAGGTGCGAACTCGGCACGTCGGCGCCGAAGTCCTGCCAGGCCGCCACGTCCTCGACGGGCGCGTCCGGGGCCGGGGTGATGCGCCAGTTCTCGTTGCTGTGCCCGTAGAGGTGGGTGAGTTCGACCGTCGCGTGCTCGCAGTCGATGCGGATCCGGCTGACCTCGTCCGGACTGAGCACGCTGTTGACCACGGTCGCGAGCGCGCCGCTCTCGAATCGGACGAGCGCGGTCGAGACGTCCTCCGTCTGTACGTCGTGCACCAGCCGCCCGGCCATGGCCCGCACCTCGCTCCACGGCCCGAGCAGGTCGAGCAGCAGGTCCATCTGGTGGATGCCGTGTCCCATGGCGGGCCCGCCGCCCTCGGTCTCCCACTTTCCGCGCCAGGGCACGGCGTAGTAGGCGGCGTTGCGGTACCAGGTGGTCTGGCAGTGCGCCACGAGGGGCCGCCCCATGGCACCGTCGGCGATCAGACGCCGTACGTGCCGGGCGCCCGAGCCGAACCGGTGCTGGAAGACGATGGAGGCGTACGGGCCGCCCTCGGTCCCCTCCTCCGCCTCCACGGCGTCGAAGTCGGCGAGGGTCGGCACGGGCGGCTTCTCGCACCACACCCAGGCGCCGGCGCGCAGGGCGGCGACGGTCTGGTCGCGGTGCAGGGTCGGCGGGGTGCAGATGGAGACGAGGTCCGGGCGCTGTTCCGCCAGCATCCGGTCGAGATCGGTGTAGCCGTGCGGAACACCGCCGTCCGCGCAGAAGCGCTTGACCGCGTCGGTGTCGATGTCGACCGCGGCGACGATCTCCACCTCGCCCTCGGCGGCGAGCGCGGCGAGTGCGGGCAGATGGCTGCCGGAGGCGATGCTTCCGGTGCCGACGACGGCGGCCTTGATCCGGCGGCCGTCGAGCGGGACGGGCGGCCGGCTCTCGCGCTCGGTGCTCTCGCGCTCGGTGCTCTCGTACTGGTTGCTCGCGTGCTCGATGTCCTCGTGCTCGGTCGTCTTGCTGGTGGTGGCGTCGCGTGAGGTACGCATGGACGTGATCAGCACTCCATCGGACGTGACAGCGGTTCTGGCGGACGCCTGCCCCCTCGGTGACCACGTGACGGCCATCGATGGCAGCAAGCGCTTTCACTCCTCGCGGAAACGTAAGCGGCCGCATCGCGGCGGGTCAACACCCTGGTCACGGTGGCGGGGTCCGTGACGGGGAGGCCCTGTCGTCACACGCTCCCCGAGGGGCGCTACGCTGCCCCGGGCGCGCCTGATCACCGCAGACGACAACACGGCACGTCCGTCCGGCCATTCGCTCCGCTCCCGCCATCAGCACTTGGATCACGTAACTTCATGTCTTGGTTTGAATCCCTCATCCTCGGACTCGTCCAGGGGCTGACCGAGTTCCTTCCCGTCTCCTCCAGCGCGCACCTGCGGCTGACCGCGGCGTTCGCGGGCTGGGAGGACCCGGGAGCGGCCTTCACCGCGATCACCCAGATCGGTACGGAGACGGCGGTACTGATCTATTTCCGCAAGGACATCGCCCGGATCATCTCGGCGTGGTTCCGCTCGCTCACGAACAAGGCGATGCGGAGTGATCACGACGCGCAGATGGGCTGGCTCGTGATCATCGGCTCGATTCCGATCGGCGTGCTCGGCGTCACCCTCAAGGACCAGATCGAGGGGCCGTTCCGCGATCTGCGCATCACCGCGACGACGTTGATCGTGATGGGCATCATCCTCGGCGTCGCCGACCGCCTCGCGGCACGTGACGAGACGGGCGGGAAGCACCGGGCGGCGAAGGAGCGCAAGTCGCTCCAGGAGCTGAGCGTGAAGGACGGCCTGATCTACGGCGTCTGCCAGGCGATGGCCCTCGTCCCCGGCGTCTCCCGCTCCGGCGCCACCATCAGCGGCGGCCTCCTCATGGGCTACACGCGCGAGGCCGCGGCCCGCTACTCGTTCCTGCTCGCCATCCCGGCGGTCCTTGCCTCCGGCGCCTTCGAACTGAAGGACGCGAGCGAGGGCGGCCATGTCTCGTGGGGCCCCACGGTCTTCGCGACGATCATCGCTTTTCTGGTGGGTTACGCCGTAATCGCCTGGTTCATGAAGTTCATCACGACCAAAAGCTTCATGCCGTTCGTCTACTACCGCATCCTGCTCGGCATCCTGATCATCGTGCTGGTCAGCGTGGGCGCGCTGAGCCCGCACGCGGCCGAGTCGGCGGGCTGACGGCGGCCGCACTCGCAGCGCCCCCTGACATGACCGAGCCGCCCGCCTGATTCCCCCGTGGCGGGCGGCCCGCGCTCGGTGTCCAGAGGTCGGACTCGGCGGCGGCGACGTAAGTGTCCTCGGCCGCTGGACGACACCGGCTCGCGCCGGCGACGGGATTCGAACCCGTGTCTCTCTCTTGAGAGGAGAAGTAGCCGCTGCCTTCGCACCTGGACGTGAACCACCGTAGCGGGACGGGCTGTTGGGGGCACTCGATTATCCGCGGGGTGCCGCGGCTGTCCGCGGGGCTCTACGGCTGTCCGCGGGATTCGCGACCCCGGTCCCGCTCACCCCTCCGGGAACGCCCGCGCCCACGGCTCCTGTTCGATCTCCAGCCCGTTGGCCACGTACGCGATGGCGCGGTACCACCCCGCCAGGACCAGGAACTCCAGCGCTTCGAGTTCGTCGAGATGGGCCCGGAGAGCGGTCCAGACATCGTCCGACAGGCGGGCCGTGTCGTGGAGTTCGTCCACGGCCCGGAGCAGGGCCCCCTGGCGGGGCGTCCAGGCCGGATCGGCCGGGGTGGCGGTCACAGTCAGGGGAATCCGCTCCTGCCCCAGACCCGAGGCCTCGGCGTACGCGGCCATGTGGACGCCCCACTCGTAGGCGCAGCCGCAGCGGGCCGCCACCCTGGCGATGACCAACTCGCGGTCGGCGTCGGACAGGCGGCCGTGGACGAGCAGGCCCGCGCCGAGGGTCCGCATCCGGGAAGCGAGGTCGGGGTGGCGTTGCAGGACCTTGAAGAGCATCAGGGGTTCCTGGGTGACGCCGGGCGGCATCCAGCGGCGCAACTCGGCTTCGGCTTCGGGGTC
Organism: Streptomyces sp. NPDC050988; assembly: GCF_044456225.1. Classification (NCBI taxonomy): domain Bacteria; kingdom Bacillati; phylum Actinomycetota; class Actinomycetes; order Kitasatosporales; family Streptomycetaceae; genus Streptomyces; species Streptomyces sp. NPDC050988. The sequence continues at coordinate 599,802 of NZ_JBITFQ010000003.1, forward strand.
GTAGGGCGGCGTGATGCCGTCGATGCGTTGCTTCATGCCTTCCGACTCTTGCGCTTCTGAAATCGAAGCGCAAGGGTGGGAACGCAAAGGAAGGCATCGGCAGTTGTCAGGCAACCGAGGAGGAGGGAAGGCGTCTTGGGCACCGCACCCCGTCCCGGCCGGCCCGTGCGCGGTTCGGCCACCGGCCGTCCCGTCATGGCCGCGCTGGACCTCCTGGGCCGCCGCTGGACGCTCCGCGTGATCTGGGAACTCCACCAGAGCGGTACGCCGATCGGCTTCCGCGACCTCCAGCGCCGTTGTGACGCCATGTCGTCCAGCGTCCTCTCCGCCCGCCTCACCGACCTCCGCGAGGCGGGCATCGCGGCGCCCACGGACGAGACGACCTGGCGCCTCACACCCCTCGGCGAGGACCTCGTGACGGCGATGGGACCCCTGCTCGACTGGTCCCACACCTGGGCCGAACAGCGGTGATACGGAACGACGGCCACCCCCTTGCCCAACCCATCAACCCTCAAACGTTTTTGGCGTGACCAACCACATACTGCATGGGTAGCCGTTTGGTAGCGCACTGTCAGTCCTTGGCCCTACGCTTGTGCGCATGTCCCCCAATTCCGTGAGCCCTGGTTCCGCGCGGTCTGCTGCCGTGCTGAATGAGCAGATCCGCGCGTTATGGATACGCGCCGGCGGTTCCCTGTCGGCCCAGGAGAGGGCCGAGTACGAACTGCTGGTCGTGCAGTGGGCCGCGGCGATACGTCATGAGGTCATCGAGGCGGCCTGATACCGGTGGCGTGAGGCTTCCTGAGCGTGCGGGCCCGCCCGGCGCCCCGCGGCACCTGCCGCGCCAACCACCCCGCCGGAGCCCTGGACCTCACCGGCCCCCTGCCACCCGCAGCACCGCTCCCGTCGCGTACGACGAATCCGGTGACAGCAGCCACGCCACGGCCGCCGCGACCTCCTCGGGATCCCCCGGCCGCCCGAGCGGAATCGACGGCGCCAGACGGGTCGGGCGGTCCGGATCCCCCATCGCCGCGTGCATCTCCGTGTCGATGAGACCCGGGGCGACGGCGTTGACGCGGATGCCGTCGGGGCCGAGTTCCTTCGAGAGGCCCACCGTCAGCGCGTCGATGGCCGCTTTGGTGGCCGCGTAGTGGACGTACTCCCCGGGACTGCCGAGCGTGGCCGCCGCCGACGACACGTTCACGATGGCGCCGGCGCCCCGGGGCGCCATGTCGCGCGCGGCCCGGCGCGAACACAGCAGCGTGCCCAGGAGGTTGACCTCCACGACGCGGCGCAGTTCGGCGGTGTCCGTGTCGGCGAGTCGTCCGAGCCGGCCGGTCACGCCCGCGTTGTTCACCAGGCCCGTCGCCGCCCCGAGCCGCTCTGCCGCCGTGTCGAAGAGCCGCTCGACATCCGCCTCGTCGGACGTGTCCGCGCGTACCGTCACGCACCGCGCCCCGGCCTCGCGCACGGCGGCCGCGGTCCGCTCGGCGGCCTCGTCGTCGCGTGCGTACCCGACCACCAGGTCGTGGCCGTCCGCCGCCAGCCGCAGGCAGGTCGCGGCACCGATCCCCCGGCTGCCACCCGTGACGACCGTGACGGGACGAGACATGCGCGCTCCTTCGTGATCCGTGATCCGTGATCCGTGATCCGTGATCCGTGATCCGTGATCACTGGTCCATGGTTCCTGACCGGGTTCGTACGTCCATACGGCGCACGACCGGTGAATATCACTGCACGCCCCTTGGCTCGGACCTCCCCGTGGCCAACACTGAGCCGATGACGCAGCGCGTGGAACTGGCTACGGTAATGGACCGGCTCGCGGTCGACGGACTGGTCACCGAGTACGCGGTGGCGGTCGACGACGGGGACTGGGAGGCGTACCGCGGACTGTTCGCGCCGGACGGGCGGGCGGACTACCGGTCGGCGGGCGGTATCGAGGGGGACGCGGGACAGATCGCCGGGTGGCTCGCGCAGACCATGGAGCTGTTCCCGATGCGGCAGCATCTGATCGTCAACCGGCGCGTGCGGTTCGGGGCACTGGAGCAGGACACGGGCGACACGGCCCGGATCCAGGCGGACTACGTCAACCCGATGCGGTTCGCGGGACAGGACGGCGGATCGACCGAGCCCGACTTCGTGTGCGGCGGCCGGTACGACTTCGGGCTGGTGCGAACGTACAACGGCTGGCGGCTGCGCGAGGTGGTCGTCCAGGAGAAGTGGCGCCGGGTCACGCAGACGCGGCAGGAGCCCGCCGCCCACTGAGCCCACGGTCGGCCTGTTCGCGCCTGCCCACCTGAGCGGATTGCCCCCTTACGTAGATCGTCCCCGTGCGCGCACACTGGAGTCACGCACTGTGCTTCGGGGGTCGAGGGAGGCGCTGCATGAAGCTGTCCGCCGCTGACTGGCGCCGACGCCTCGACTCCCCCTGGTGGCGCGGCGTCGCGGCCGCGCTCGCCGGTGCGCTGCCGATGCTGAGCTTCCCGGCGCCGTCCCTGTGGTGGTTCGCCTACGTAGCGCTGGTGCCATGGATCCTGCTCGTCCGCTCGGCTCCGACGGCCCGGCGGGCGGCGTACGACGGCTGGCTCGGCGGGCTCGGGTTCATGCTGGCCGTGCATCACTGGCTGCTGCCGAGCCTGCATGTCTTCACCCTCGTGATAGCGGCGCTGCTCGGCGCGCTCTGGGCACCGTGGGGCTGGCTGACTCGCAGGTTCCTGGCCGGTGTTCCCTCGGCGGGCCAGGTCGTCGCCGCCCTGTTCGTGCTGCCCTCCGCCTGGCTGATGGTCGAACTCGTGCGCTCCTGGGAGGGGTTGGGCGGTCCCTGGGGGCTGCTCGGTTCGAGTCAGTGGGACGTGGAGCCCGCGCTGCGGCTGGCCTCGGTGGGCGGGGTGTGGCTGCTGAGCTTCCTGCTCGTCGCCGTGAACGTCGCGGTCGCCGTCCTCGTCGCCGTACGGCAGTCCCGTGTGCCCGCGGTCGCCGGGCTGGTCGCGACGGCCGCGGCCACCTCGGCGGCCTGGGTGTGGTCGCCACGGCCGGACGTCGACGGCCGGGTCCGGATCGCCGTCGTGCAGCCCGGCGTGATCGACGGCGTCGGCGGCGCGGAGAAGCGGTTCGCGCGCGAGGAGACGCTCACCCGGCAACTGGCCGGGCAGGACGTGGACCTCGTGGTGTGGGGCGAGAGCAGCGTCGGCTTCGACCTCGCCGACCGGCCCGACCTCGCGGACCGGCTCGCCGCGCTCTCCCGCGAGGTGGACGCGGACATCCTGGTCAACGTGGACGCGCGCCGCTCCGACCGGCCCGGCATATACAAGAGTTCGGTGCTCGTGGGTCCCGAGGGCCCGACCGGCGACCGCTACGACAAGATGCGGCTCGTGCCCTTCGGCGAGTATGTTCCGGCGCGCTCCCTCCTCGGCTGGGCCACGTCCGTGGGCAAGGCAGCGGGCGAGGACCGGATACGCGGCACCGAGCAGGTGGTGATGAACGTCGGGGACGGACTGCGGATCGGCCCGATGGTCTGCTTCGAGTCGGCGTTTCCCGACATGAGCCGCCATCTCGCCCGGGACGGCGCTGATTTGCTACTCGCCCAGTCGTCTACCTCGTCGTTCCAGCAGAGCTGGGCGCCCGAGCAGCACGCGTCGCTGGCGGCGCTGCGGGCCGCCGAGACGGGCCGGCCGATGGTGCACGCGACGCTCACCGGCGTCTCCGCGGTCTACGGCCCGAGCGGGGAGCGTGTCGGCTCCTGGCTCGGCACCGATGCCAGCACCTCCGAGGTGTACGACGTACCGCTGGCACACGGTGTCACCCCGTACGCGCGCTTCGGCGAGTGGCCGGTGTACGCGGCGCTGCTGATCCTGGCCGCCCTGGGCGGCACGGAGGGTGCCCGGTCGTTGCGGGTCAGGCGGGCCGGTCCGTCACCGCACGTACCACCCGCTCGCACAGCTCATGAGTCGCCAGCGCGTCCCGGGCGCTGAGCACCTTGCCCGCGCGCACCGCGTCGAGGAACGCGAGCACGACCTGCTCGATCCCGCGCTGCCGGGCCACCGGCACCCAGTCGCCGCGCCGGCGTATCGTCGGCTGGCCCTTGTGGTCGATGACCTCGGCGAGGTTGACGACCTGACGCTTGGTGTCCTGCCCGGAGACTTCGAGGATCTCCTCGTTCGAGCCGCTCAGCCGGTTCATCACGCCAAGCGCCGTGAACCCGTCACCGGCGAGCTGGAGCACGACGTGGTGCAGCAGTCCGTTCTCGACCCGGGCCCGCACGGTCACGTCGTCGACCGGCCCCGGCGCCAGGAACCGCAGGGTGTCCACGACATGGATGAAGTCGTCGAGGATCATCGTGCGAGGCTGTTCCGGCAGGCCGATGCGGTTCTTCTGCATCAGGATCAGCTCGCGCGGGTGGTCGGCGCACTGCGCGTACCCGGGTGCGTAGCGCCGGTTGAAGCCGACGACCAGGCTGGTGTTCCGCTCCTCCGCGAGCTTCACCAGGCGTTCGGAGTCGGCGAGTTCGTACGCGATCGGCTTGTCGACATAGGTGGCCACGCCCGCTTCGAGGAGGCGGGTCACGATCTCGGGGTGCGCATGGGTGGGCGCGTGCACGAACGCCGCGTCGAGGTCCTGCGCGAGCAGCTCGGAGAGGTCGGTGTGACGCTGCCCGGCCGGCAGATGGAGGCTGTCGGCGACCCGGGTGAGGGTGGCGGGCGTCCGCGTGTGCAGATGCAGTTCGAGCCCCGGCCGGGTGGCGAGCACCGGCAGATAGGCCTTCTGCGCGATGTCTCCGAGTCCGATGCAGCCGACCTTCACAGGGGTCTCCTCCGGGGAACCGACATGTCCAGGGCGTGCTCACCCGTGTCTCCTCGGAAGCATACGGCGCCCGCGGCGGCCGCCAGTCGGCGATTCCCTCGAAACCCCGCAGGAAGAGGGCGGGTCCGGCCTTCGACGCCGCGGCGACCGCGGCATCGCTCGGGGCCGGGCCGGGAGGGCCGCACATCACATTGAGACGGGCGATCCGGACCGCCCGGCGGACGATGGCGGTCGTACGCGGCTCGCGCACCGCCGTGTACGCGACGAGGCCCGGGCCTCGCGGTTCCGTACGCGGATCGCCGATCGGCGCGACCCGGTCGGCGGGGGAGGCGGGGGGCGGGCAGAGGTTCTGCTCACCGGGATGCTGACCGGCACGGGTTCGCGGGACCCGGCACGGCACGTGCCGTCGGCGGCATGCCCAGAAAGCATTGGGCCGTCGGTCGGCCCTCCGCGATGATGCGGGCATGACGATTGAACGCAGCGGACCCGCGATCGACGCCGGCGAACGAGCCATGCTGGAGGGCTGGCTCGACTACCACCGCCAGACCCTCGCCTGGAAGTGCCAGGGCCTGGACGACGCCCAGCTCAGGACCGCCTCCGCGTCACCGTCCGAGCTCTCCCTGCTCGGGCTCGTCCGGCATATGGCGGACGTGGAGCGGAGCTGGTTCCGCAAGGTGCTGGTGGGCGACGACCCCGGCCCGATCTACTACAGCGACGAGGACCGCGACGGCGAGTTCCACCTCACCGAGGAGGACACCTGGGAGGAGGCGTACGGCACCTGGCAGCGCGAGATCGAGATCGCCCGGGAGAACGCGGCGCGCTTCGCGCTCGACGATCTGTCCGAGGGCAGGAGCAGGTTCACCGACAAGCCCTTCAACCTGCGCTGGATCTACACCCACATGATCGAGGAGTACGCGCGCCACAACGGTCACGCCGACCTGATCCGCGAGCTGATCGACGGGACCACCGGCGACTGAAGCACGTAGGTACGGGCAAGGCCGTCGGCAACCAGGCCGCCCCCTTCAGGGCGCGGGGAACTGCGCGACCAGCGCCCCCACGCACGCGCGGTCAAAACACAACCCTCACCAGGCCGCCGGAGGCTGACGCACCGGTCGTTCACCCATGCGGGGCATCCTCCGCTTGTCAGCTCCCCAAATGGGGGCGGACACAGCAGAGTTGCGCGGGTGCATCGAACCGCGACCACCGCAACGCTCCTGGTCACCGTGGCCGTCTCGGCCGTCTCCGGCTGTGTGACCGTCCAGCGACCGCTCGCTCCCGGAGCCCCGTCCGCGCCCGCTCCGGCCTCGGAACCGCGCCCGGACGGCAGGGCGGAGCCCCAGATCGTGCAGGCGCCGGCCCGGGAGGCCCTGGAGATGATCGGCCCGTCCCGGCGCCCGCCCGCCCCCGCGTCCACGCCCCGCCGTACGGCCCCTTCGGCCCCCGCCGCGGAACCGGCGGCTCCTCCCCGCCGCGCCGCCGCCGATCCGCCGCGGCACCCGGAGCCCCAGCGGCCGGAGCGCCCCGCGGTTCCCCGTCAGCCCAGGGCGACGGCTCCGGTGGGCACGGATGTGTGCGCCTTGGGCAAGCAGTACGGCGGCTGGAACCCTGACAGCCCGCAGGCGACCATCTGCAAGGACGTGTACGGACGTTGAGAGACCCGGGCGCTCGGTTCGGGGGGTGACTCACAAGCCCGGGCAACAGCGCGACACCGCCTAGGGTTCGCCTAGGGTCGCTGTCGCGGCGGCCCCAGCGAATCGCCTCCCGGTCCTCTCCCCTGCCCCGGCGTCGCTTCCGGCGCTCCGCCCGACGGCCCCTCCTCGTCGAGCCTCAGCTCCAGGCGGCCGATGCCCGCCCGGACACCGTCCCCGTACGCGTCGTCGCCGAGGACGCCCACGGTGTCGCGGGCCCGGCGCAGATGGCTGCGGGCGGCCTCGGAGCGGCCGAGGTTCGCGTAGTCGACGGCGAGGCTCAGATGCAGGGAGGGGTAGAAGGCCCGCACCGCGAGCGACTGCTGCTGCTCCACGAGCCGCGTGTCCGCGAGTGCGTCGGTGAGTGCGTCCGCCGCCGACAAGGCCCGCAAATCCCAGGCGAGTTCGTCCGAGGGGTCGTCCTGGGCGTCGGCCATGTAGTGCGCGAGTGTGCAGCGGTGCAGCGCGTCGCCGTCCTCGCCGATCTCGGCCCACAGGTCCAGGAAGCGGCCCCGGGCCTCCTCGCGGTCACCGCCGTGGAGGAGCATGGCGACCTGCCCGATCCGGGTCATCATCGCGTCCGCCGCCGCCTGCTCCTGTTGCTCAGCCACCGGATCGTCCTCCACGCTCGTCCGCCGGCCGCAGCGCCCGCGCCGGTCGTTCCGTCACCTCTCCCGACGCTAACGGCAGAGACTGACAATCGAGCTCAGGCAGCCCCGGGGGCTCCGCGCGCCACTGGGCCAGGACGGTGACGAACCGCCCACCGACCCGCCGAACCCCGTGGCGGCGGGTCGTGGCACGCGTCGTGGTGACGTGGTGACGTGTGATGTCACCCCTGGTCGGGGATCACCCCAGGTCGAGGATCACCCCAGGTCGGGGATCCGCCAGTCGATCGCGTCGTGACCCTGCTTGGCGACCGCCTCGTTGATCTGCGTGAACGGATGCGAGCCGAAGAACTTCTTCGCGGACAGCGGCGAGGGGTGGGCGCCCTTCACCACGATGTGCCGCTCCTCGTCGATGAGCGGGAGCTTCTTCTGGGCGTAGTTGCCCCACAGGACGAAGACGGCCGGGTCCGGCCGGTCGGCCACGGCCCGGATCACCGCGTCCGTGAACTTCTCCCAGCCCTTCCCCTTGTGCGAGTTGGCCTCGCCGGAGCGGACCGTCAGCACCGCGTTGAGCAGCAGGACGCCCTGCTCGGCCCACGGCATCAGATAGCCGTTGTCGGGGATCGGCGTGCCCAGCTCCGCCTGCATCTCCTTGTAGATGTTGCGCAGCGAGGGCGGGGTCCTCACACCCGGACGGACCGAGAAGCACAGGCCGTGGCCCTGGCCCTCGCCGTGGTACGGGTCCTGGCCGAGGACGAGCACCTTCACACTCTCGTACGGCGTCGCTTCCAGCGCGGCGAAGACCTCCTCGCGCGGCGGGTAGACGGGACCCTTCTCGCGCTCCTCCTCGACGAACTCGGTGAGCTCCTTGAAGTAGGGCTTCTGGAGCTCTTCGCCCAGGACGCCGCGCCAGGACTCGGGCAGCATGGCGGTGTCGGTCACGTCAACTTCCTCCGGTGTGCGCTCACTTCACGGCCGCGGAACACACGGCCGTGGATGGCCGCGCGAGGCGCGGCCACCGTCAGAGCACAGAACCTACAGGCGCCCACTGACAATCGGGCCCGAGTGCCCAAGTGCCCGCGCTACCAGCTGGTCTTCCAGTACAGCTCCCACATCGCCATCATCGTCGCCGGGTCGATGGCGTTCTCGGCGCCGCCGATCTCCTCGTTCGCGGCGACGTGCTGCTTGCCCTGCCACAGCGGCAGCAGCCGGGCGTCGTCCAGGAGGATCTGCTGGGCCTTCTCGAACTCCGCGGCCACGGCGCCGCGGTCGCTCTCCCGGCGCGAGTCGGGGATCAGCTTGCCGGTGATCTCAGGGGTGTCGTACGGCGTGCCGAGCGCGTTCTGCTCGCCCACGAAGGGAGCGATGAAGTTGTCGGCGTCCGGGAAGTCGGGGAACCAGCCGCGTCCGAAGACCGGGTACTCGCCCTTCTGGTAACCGCCGACGTACGTCTTCCACGGGCGGCTCTTGAGCGTGACCTTGAACAGGTCGGAGGCCTCCAGCTGCCGCTTCAGCTCCTCGAAGGCCGGCTTGGTCTGGGAGCCGTAGCGGTCGGTCGTGTACCAGAGGGTGAGCGGGACGGGCTCGGTGATGCCGTCCTCCTCCAGGATCTGCTTGGCCTTGGCGGAGCTGGGGTTGCCGAAGTCGTCGAAGAAGCCCGTGGTGTGTCCGACCAGGCCCTTGGGGATCATCGAGTACAGCGGCTCGACGGTGTCCTTGTAGATGTTGTGGGCGAGCGCGGGCCGGTCGACGATCTGGGCGATGGCCTTGCGGACCGAGATCTTCTTGGCCCACGGGTCCTTGGGGTTGAACACCAGGTAGCTGATCTCGGTGGTGGGGTTCTCGACGAGCTGGAGACCCTCGTTCCCACTGTTGTCCTGGATGTCCACGATGTCCGAGGCGCGCAGACCGCGGTAGATGACGTCGATCTGCTTGTCCCTGAGGGCGTCGGCCATCGCGGCCGAGTCCCGGAAGTAGCGGATGGTGACGGCGCTGTTCTTCCGGTCCGCGATGCCCTTGTAGTTGCCGTTCCTGGTGAGCTCGGCCTGCTTGCCCTCTTCGTAGGACTCCAGGCTGTACGGCCCCGAGCCGGTGACCTTGCCGTCCTTGCGGAGTTCGTTCGCGGGGTAGTCCTCGGGGTCCACGATCGACATGGCGGGCGTGGAGAGCACGAAGGGGAACGTCGCGTCGGGCTGGTTCAGATGGAAGACGACCTCCTGATCGCCCTTCGCCTCGACCCGGGAGAGGCTGCTCAGCAGACCGGCGGGGCCGCCGTTGACGTTGATCTTCTTGATCCGGTCGATGGAGTACTTGACGGACTTCGCGTCCAGGTTGTGGCCGTTGGAGAACTTCAGCCCGTCGCGCAGCTTGCAGCTGTACACGGTGCTCGCTCCGTCGGTGAACCGGCAGCTCTCCGCGGCGTCGGGTTCGGGCTCGGACGCGCCGGTGGGGAAGTTCAGGAGGGTCTGGTGGACGTTGCGGAACAGCTCCCACGAGTTGTCCCAGGAGGCCGCCGGATCCAGTGTGCTGGGCTCACTGGTCGTCCCCACGAGGATCGACTTCCCCTCGTCGGAGGAGTCCGAGGAGAATACTCCGCATCCGGCGACCAGGGATATGGACGTGATCGCCCCCATCTGACGCAGGTATCTGTCCCGCTTGAACACGCGCACGCTCCTCGATCGGCCATACCACAAGGGTGGGCGCACGATACCGCAGCGCCCGGCCGGTTGGGCCTTCACACTGGCAGGGCCCTTGATCAGCAGGTATCGCGGAAAGTGTCGGAACGGTCTCTTTCCCGGTGGCCCTCTGGACAGGCGGACGCCCGGGCGTTTTTCGGCCAAGCCGCCCGGGCGTCCGCGATCGAGATCCGTTGTCAGACTCCGGCGTTGAGGAACTTCCCGCCGTCGACCACCAGCGTCTGCCCGGTGATCCAGTCCGACTGCTCCGAGGTCAGGAAGGCGGCGGTGCCGCCGATGTCCGACGGCACTCCGAGCCGTCCGAGGGGGTAGCCCGCGGCCGCCTCCTCCTCGCGGCCCTCGTACAGGGCCTTGGCGAACTGCGTCTTGACGACGGCGGGAGCGATGGAGTTGACCCGCACCTTGGGCGCGAACTCGTGCGCCAGCTGAAGGGTCAGGTTGATCATCGCGGCCTTGCTGATGCCGTACGCCCCGATGAACGGCGAGGCCTGGACCCCCGCGAGCGAGGAGATGTTGACGATCGCGCCGCCGTTCTCGCTCTGCCACGCCTTCCAGGTCCGCTGGGCGAAGCCGAGCGCGGAGACGACGTTGGTCTCGAACACCTTGCGTGCCACGTTGAGGTCGAGGTCGGCGATCGGCCCGAACACCGGGTTCGTACCGGCGTTGTTGATCAGGAAGTCGACGCGGCCGAACGCCTCCATGGTGCGCTCGACGGCGATGGCCTGGTGGGCCTCGTCGTGGGCCTTGCCCGCGACGCCGATCACACGGTCGGCGCCGAGCTGCTCGACGGCCTCCTTGAGCGCGTCCTCGTTGCGGCCGGTGATGCACACCCGGTCGCCGCGGGCGAGCAGCGCCTCGGCGACGCCGTAGCCGATGCCGCGGCTGGCGCCGGTGATGAGGGCTACCTTGCCCGAGAGTTCCACAGCGGTCATGTTCCTGTCCCCCGGCCCTAGTTGAGCGGTCCGCCGGCCACGTACAGCACCTGGCCGGAGACGAAGCCGGCCGCGTCGCCCGTGAAGAAGGCGATCGCGTTGGCGATGTCGTCCGGGTTGCCGACGCGCTGCACCGGGATCTGGGTGGCGGCCGCGGCCTGGAACTCCTCGAAGCCCATGCCGACCCGCTCGGCGGTGGCGGCTGTCATGTCGGTGACGATGAAGCCGGGCGCGACGGCGTTCGCGGTGACGCCGAACTTGCCGAGCTCGAACGCGAGGGTCTTGGTGAAGCCCTGCAGACCGGCCTTGGCGGCCGAGTAGTTGACCTGGCCGCGGTTGCCGAGCGCCGAGGAGGAGGAGAGGTTGACGACACGGCCGAACTTGGCGTCCACCATGTACTTCTGGACGGCCCGCGTCATCAGGAAGGAGCCGCGCAGGTGCACGTTCATGACCGTGTCCCAGTCGGTCGCGCTCATCTTGAACAGCAGGTTGTCGCGGAGCACGCCCGCGTTGTTCACCAGGATGGTCGGCGCCCCGAGCTCCTCGGCGACGCGCGCCACGGCGGCCTCGACCTGCGCCTCGTCGGAGACGTCGGCGCCCACCGCGATCGCCCTGCCGCCGGCGGCGGTGATCTTCTCCACGGTGTCCTTGCACGCGGCCTCGTCGAGGTCGATCACCGCGACGGCGCGGCCCTCGGCGGCCAGTCGTACGGCGGTCGCGGCGCCGATGCCGCGCGCGGCACCGGTGACTACGGCGACGCGCTGCTCTGAGGTGGACATTGCTGGTTCTCCTCGCCCTTGGGAAGCCCTTGAAAGACCAAACCTGCGGCTCTCACGGTACGCCCCTCTGGTGAGCGACCGCTTAGTACCTTCAGCAGACGTGACGCTAGAAGCCTTGGCACCCAGTGTCAACGGCCCGCTCGGCCGGTGTGATCCATTACCTGACCAGCAGGTCGAGCAGCCGCACCGCCTCGGCGGCGGGATCCGCCGTGAGACCGGTGTGCACGGGCCCCGGCTGTACGACCGTGGAGCGGGGCGCGATCAGCCAGCGGAAGCGCCGCCCGGCGTCGTCGCGCGCGGCCTGACCCGCCGCCGCTCCCCCGGCGCAGACGCCCTCGACGGCCCGCAGAGCGGCCCGGACCCCGGCCGCGTCCGCCTCCGGGTCGAGGGCCCGCAGCTTGGTCTCGTCGAGATGGGTGTGGGCTGCCACGAAGGACTTGGCGCGGCAGTACACGAGCACGCCCGCGTTGAAGTACTCCCCGCGCTCGACGCGCGGAACGACCCGCAGCAGCGCGTACTCGTAGACATCGCGGCCGTCACGGCCGTCGCGCTCGCTCACTTCGTGCCCTCCTGGCTCGTCCGGACGCGCTCGTGAACGGTGGCGGCGCGGGCGAGCAGCGGCTCGGCGTACGCGCGCCTGAGCGCGTCCGTCGACTCGAACCCCGGCTCGTCCCGCAGCCACTCCTCCGGGATCACCGCGGTCACCTCGGCGAGCAGGTCCTCGGTGACACGGGGCGCCAACTCCGCGGCGGCGGAGGCGATGTCCGGGGCGAACGGCGCGAGTGCGTGGTCGGAGGCGTCGTACGGCTTGGCCGCGGAGGCCGCCGCGCCGGGCCAGTTGTGGTGCCAGATCATGGTGGCGCCGTGGTCGATGAGCCACAGATCGCCGTGCCACACCAGCATGTTAGGGTTCCGCCACGATCGGTCGACATTGTTGACCAGCGCGTCGAACCAGACGATTCTCCCGGCTTCTTCCGGGCTCACCTGGTGCGCGAGGGCGTCGAAGCCGATCGCCCGGGAGAGGAAATCCATCCCGAGATTCAGCCCCCCGCTCGACTTGAGCAACTCCTGCACTTCCTGGTCCGGTTCACCGAGCCCGATGACCGGATCGAGCCCGATCGTGACCAGGCCGGGTACGCGCAGGCCCAGGCGACGGGCGAGTTCACCACACACGACCTCCGCGACGAGGGTCTTCCGCCCCTGTCCGGCGCCGGTGAACTTCATGACGTACGTCCCGAGATCGTCGGCCTCGACGAGCCCCGGCAGCGAGCCGCCCTCACGCAACGGCGTGACATAGCGGGTCGCGCTGACTTCCTTGAGCATCGCCCCAGGTTACTGGGGCGTTCCCCGTCCACTCGCACGAAGGGATCACCTGTGACCGCCGAAGACCTGCCCCTGCAGCACGCCCGTACGAAACGCTTCTCCCTCGGTGTGCCGCGCGGCTTCACCGTCTCGCCGGACGGCGACCGCGTCGTCTTCCTGCGCACCGAGAGCGGCCGCTCCACGACGAGCCTGCTGTGGCTGTACGAGAACAGCGAGGAGCGGCTGCTCGCCGACCCGCTCGCGCTCGGCGACAGCGGCGAGGTCCCGGAGGCCGAGCGGATCCGCCGCGAGCGGGCGCGCGAGAGCAGCGCGGGCATCGTCTCGTACGCCACCGACACGGCCGTCCGCCTGATCGTGTTCGCCCTCTCGGGCGCCCTGTGGGCCGTACGCACGGACGAGGGCGTCCCGCGCCGGATCCCCACCCAGGGCCCGGTCGTCGCCCCGCGCCCGAGCCCCGACGGCTCCCGCATCGCGTACGTGAGCGACGGCGCCCTCCGTGTCGTACGTGTCGACGGCACGGCCGACCGCGCGCTGGCCAGGCCGGAGGGCCCGGAGATCACGTACGGACTCTCCGACCACGTCTCGGCCGAGTCACTGCACCGCACGCGGTCGTTCTGGTGGTCGCCGGAAGGGGACGCGCTGCTGGTGGTGCGGGTCGACAACTCACCGGTCCAGCAGTGGTTCATCAGCGATCCGGCGGACCCGACGCGTCCGCCACGTGCGATCCGGTACCCGGCCGCGGGCACCGCCAACGCCGAGCTGTCACTGCACGTGGTGGGCCTCGACGGCGAGCGCGTCGAGGCCCGGCTCCCCAAGGAGGCCTCCGAGGGGCATCCGGCAGGCGAGTGGACCGACCCGGCCTTCGAGTACGTAGTACACGCGGCCTGGGACGCCTCCGGACCCTCCGCCGTCGTGCAGACCAGGGACCAGCGCTCGGCGTATCTGCTCCGGATCGGTGCCTCCACGGGCCTGACCACGACGATCCATCACCTCCGGGACGCCGCCTGGCTGGAGTTCATACCCGGAACCCCGGCCGCCACCGCCACCGCCGGTCTCGTCCTCACCACCCAGGAGGGCACGCGCGGACTGCTGCTGACCGGGACGGGCGCGCGCACTCCGGAGGGCATGTACGTCCACGAACTGCTCGGCGATGGGGGTCCCCCCGCTCGAGCGAAGCCGAGAGTGGGGGAGGGTGACCGGCTCTACTTCACGGCGTCCGAGGAGCCGACGGAGACGCACGTCTGGTCGTACGCCCCGGAGAAGGGCTTCGAGCGGCTGACCGACGAACCGGGCGTGCACCGCGCCACCGTCGGGGGCGACACCGTCGTCCTGGACAGCACCACCCTCGACGGGCAGACGGTGAGGGTGCTGCGGGACGGCGGACCCGCCGGGCGGATCCGGGTGCTGGCCGAGCGGCCTGTGACCGAGCCGCGCCCCCGCTTCCTGACCCTCGGCGAGCGGGAATTGCGGGCGGCGCTGTACCTGCCGACGTCGTACGAACCGGGGTCGGGCCGGCTGCCAGTGATCGTGCATTCGTACGCGGGGCCCGGCGCGCAGAAGGTCGTGAAGGCCGCCGCCTGGCACCACGCTGTGAACCAGTGGTTCGCCGACCAGGGCTTCGCGGTGCTGTGCGTCGACGGCCGGGGCACTCCGGGTCGCGACCGGGCCTGGGAGACAGCCATCCACGGGGACCAGCTGATGCCCGTGATCGAGGACCAGGCGGACGCCGTACGCGCGGCCGCGAAGCTCTTCCCCGAACTGGACACCGGACGCGTCGCCATCCGCGGCTGGTCGTTCGGCGGCTATCTCGCGGCGGGGGCCGTACTGCACCGGCCGGACGTCTTCCACGCGGCGGTCGCGGGCGCGGCCCCGACCGATCTGCGGCTGTACGACACGCACTGGAAGGAGCGGTTCATGGGCCACCCGGACGTCCAGCCGGAGAACTACGAACGCTGCTCCCTGGTGGCCCACGCGCACAAGCTCACACGCCCCTTGATGCTCATACATGGGATGGCCGACGACAATGTGGCGCCAGCACACATGTTGCGGTTCTCGGCGGCGCTGCTCGCCGCGGGCCGGCCGCACACCGTGCTTCCGCTGCCGGGAGCCACCCACTCGGTGACACAGGAGGGCGTGATAGACACCCTGCTCAGGCTGGATCTCGATTTCATCAAGAAGTCGCTCAACTCCTGAACCGCCTGAACTGCGCGGGTGACGTACCCGTACCCCCTGTTGGATCAACACACAACTTTACAAACGCGCATCTGCACATCTGTGGAAGGGACCGCCACTATGTCCAGCGAATCGCTCAAGCCCGCGCCGGCGCTCTGTCGTCGCACCCTCCTGGCGGCACTGGGCGGGGCCGGCATCGCCGCCACGCTGACCGCCTGCGGAGGCTCCGACGACAGCTCCTCCGGCTCGTCCGGCTCCTCGGACGTCTCCGAGTCGTCGGGCTCCGGAGGGGGCGCGGCGCTGGCCAAGACCACCGACATTCCGGAGGGCGGCGGCAAGGTGTTCGCCGACCAGAAAGTGGTCGTCACACAGCCGACGGCCGGTGAGTTCAAGGCCTACTCGACGGTGTGCCCGCACCAGAAGCAGCAGGTGAACAGCGTCGCCGACGGCACCATCACCTGCCCCGCCCACGGCAGCCAGTTCAGCGCCGCGGACGGCAGCGTCAAGAAGGGGCCCGCGACCAGCGGCCTCACCGCCGCCAAGATCACCGTCAGCGGGGACTCGATCACGCTCGGCTGACCCGGCGGGGTCGCTTGAGACAGGCCAGTACCTCGTCCGTGGTGGCGACGGTGGCCACCAGCGCAAGCGTGTTGCGGATCATCGCGGGGGTGTAGTCGGAAGGCACCCCCGCGATGGCGTCGCTCGGGACGACGACGGTGTAGCCGCGGTTCACCGCGTCGAACACGGCGTTGGGCACCGCCACGTTGGCGGAGACACCGGTCACGATCAGCGTCCGGCAGCCGAGGTTGCGCAGCAGCGCGTCGACGTCGGTACCGGCGAGGGGCGAAAGACCGTGCAGGCGGCGTACGACGAGATCCTCGTCGGCGACCTCGATGGGCGGCGCGACACGTACCGCGGTGGTCCCCGACAGCTGCCGCACCGGCAGACGCTCGGCCGCACGGAACAGCCGGGCGTTGTGGTTGGCCCCCCGTCCGTCGGGACGGCGCTCCGCCACCGCGTGCATGACCTGTACGCCGCTCTCGTGGGCCGCCGAGACGAGACGGGCGACCCGGGCGAGCGCGCCCGAGGAACGGACCTCCTTGGCCAGTTCGGGCAGCGCGCTGTCCGGGCCGACGACACCCTGCTGGCACTCGACGGTCAGCAGAACCGTGGTCGCGGGGTCGAGAAGTTCGCTGAGCTGCTCGTACGACGGCATGAGGGTCCCCTGTCACGGGCGGTCCCCGGACCCTGCGCGGCCCGGTCGACCTGGTCTGCGGTGGCGGGCGAGCGTAGCCACCATTGCGCACGGACGGAAGACACTCCATGCTTTTCTGACGCCACGTCAGAAATGGGGAACCGTATGGCCGTCACTCAGCGCCGGGGCCGGAGGATCATGATGACTCCCGACGAGCTGGACGAGTTCCTGACCACCCAGCGCACCTGCCGGGTGGCGACCGTGTCGGACGACGGCGCGCCGCACGTCAGCACGCTCTGGTTCCTCTGGGACGGCAAGTCCCTCTGGCTGTACTCGATCACCCGCAGCAAGCGCTGGGCCGACCTGCGCCGCGACCCCCGCGTCGCCGTGGTCGTCGACACGGGCGAGGAGTACGACGAACTGCGGGGCGTCGAACTCTCAGGCACCGTCGAGTTCATCGGCGAGGCCCCGCGCACGGGCGAGCCCCACCCCGAACTCGACTCCGTGGAGCCCCTGTTCGCCCGCAAGAACTTCGGCCTCCCAGAAATGCCCCACGACGGCAGACACGCCTGGCTCCGCCTCACCCCAGAAGCAACAGCATCATGGGACTTCCGAAAACTCGCTGCACTGTGAGGAGGAGCGGGGGCGGCGTGCGCCCCTCAAGCGGCATGGGGTGCCGCTTCGCAAGAGTGGGGGGCGCCCCTTTAGGGGCGCGGGGAACTGCGCGACCAGCCACAACGGACCCGCACCCAAAATCCGACCCTAAGAAACCCGCACCCCCGCGGAGCGCAACGCATCCACGGCGGCCCGGATCGCCGGCCGCCGATCCGCATCGGCCCGCCACACCGCATACACATGCCGCGTGACACGCGGCCGCACCGGCACCGTCCGCACCCCGGCCGGAACGGGATCCCGCCCGAGGCGAGGCGCCACGCACACCCCGAGCCCAGCCGCGACCATCGCGAGCTGTGTGTGATGCTCCTCCGCCCGATGCGCGACGACCGGCTCGATCCCCTTGCCGCGCAACGTGAAGAGCAGCCACTCGTGGCAGAACTCCCCCTCGTCCCAGGCGATCCACTCGTCGTCGACGAAGTCCTCCAGGTCCACCTCGGAACGATCGGCGAGACGATGCCCGACAGGCAGCGCCAGATCGGTGGGGTCGTCGAGAAGTGAGGCCTTGACCAGACCGTCCGGCAGCGGCAACGGCTTGTTGTACCAGTCCAGGACGACCGCCAGATCGAGGTCACCGCGCGTCACCCAGGCGACCCCGATCTCCGGCTCCAGCTCACGCGAGCGAACCCGGAGCCCGGGATGCTCGGCACGCAGCGCGGCAAGAGCCGTGGGGAACAGCCCGCGTGCCGCCGTGGGGAACGCTGCGAGCCTCAACTCCCCCATCACCTGCCCGCGCTGCGCCTCCAGATCGGACTGGGCGAGCTCGACCTGGGACAGGATGCGCGCGGCATGGTCGGCGAGCAGCCGCCCCGCGTCGGTGAGCCGCACCCCCCGCCCGTTCTTGGCGAGTAGCTGCTGCCCGACTTCCCGCTCCAGCTTGGACATCTGCTGGGACACGGCAGAGGTCGTCACATGCAGCCCCTCGGCGGCGCCACTGACCGAGCCGTGCCGGGCCAGGGCATCGAGGGTGCGCAGGCGCTCCAGGTTCAACATGTAAGCAATACTACGAGGTACCGCGACAAAAATCTCGCTTGTGCTACGAGATCGTGATCCCCCATCGTGGTCGTCATGAGCGCCGCGACCGAGCCCCAGACCTCTCCCGCCCCCTCGTCCACCGCACCTCCGGGCTCGCTCCGCACCGCCCCGCCCCCTCGGCGTCGCCGAGCCCTCGACTGGCGCCTCCGCTTCGCCGGTCTGTCCCTGATCTGGGGATTCAGCTTCCTCCTCATCAAGGTGGGCACGAATGGCTACGCCCCCTTCCAAGTGACGTTCGGCCGCCTGCTGTTCGGAACGTTGGTACTCGCGGTCGCAATCGCCTGGAAGCGGGACCGGCTGCCGCGCGGAGCACGCACCTGGGGGCACCTGGCGGTCTCGGCCCTGCTCCTCAACGCCCTGCCGTTCTCCCTGTTCGCGTACTCCGAGCTGACGATTCCGTCCACGCTGGCGGGGATCTGCAACGCGACCTCACCCCTGTGGGGCATGGCCCTGTCGCTGGTCGCCCTCTCCGAGGACCGGCCCACCCGTCGCCGGGTCGCGGGCCTCGGCATCGGCTTCCTCGGCGTGTTGACGGTGCTCGGCGCCTGGCAGGGCTTCCACGGTCTGGACGCCGCGGGCACGGCGATGGCCCTGCTGGCGTCGCTCAGTTACCCGATCGGCTGGATCTATATCCGCCGCACACTGGCCGGCTCCAGCCATTCCAACCTCTCGCTGACCGGCGCCCAACTGCTGCTCGCGACGGCCCAACTGGCGGTCGTCACCCCGCTGTTCACGACACTGCCGACCCGCTTCCCGCTCATACCGCTGCTCGCGATCATCGCGCTGGGCACGCTCGGTACGGGCCTCGCCCTGCTCGTCCAGTACGGCCTGGTCGCCGAGGTCGGTCCGACGACGGCCCAGATGGTCACGTACTTCATCCCGGTCATCGCCACCGCCGCGGGCGTCGCGATTCTCGGTGAGTCGCTGGCCTGGTCGACACCGGTGGGCGCGGTCATCGTGCTGGCGGGCGCGGCACTCACCCAGTCCAGGCCCACAAGGCCCACAAGGCCCCGCAGGCCCCGCAGGCCCCGCAGGCCCCGCAGGCCCAAGCCTTGAGCCCACCGCGCGACCGCGCCACCGGCTCACGGACTCACCGGCTCACCGCGTCCCCGACTCAGACGTACCGGCGCTCAGGTGCCGGCCCGACCGCGGCGGCGACCGCGTCCGCCAACGCCCCGGCCTCGTCCGGTGCGAGGGTCGACACAGTGATCCGCAGCCCAGGTGGCGCGTTCATCCGGAAGCGGGCCCCCGGGGCGACGGCCCAGCCCGCGTGCAGCAGCCGCGCGACGGCCCCGGTCTCGTCCGGCACGGGCACCCACACGTTCATCCCGCTGCGCCCGTACGCCTCGACGCCCCGCTCCGCGAGCGCGCCGATCAACGCGTCCCGGCGCCGCCCGTAGGCCGCGGCCACGGTCCGCGCGTCCACCGCGCCGTCGGCCCACAGCCCGGCAACAGCCCGTTGCAGCAGCCGGCTCACCCACCCCGGCCCCAACCGCTGCCGCCCCTGCACACGATCCATGGTGACGGAGTCGCCGGTGAGCACGGCAAGGCGCAGATCGGGCCCGTACGCCTTGGCGACCGAGCGCATGAACGCCCAGTGCCGGGTCACGCCGGCCAGCGGACGCAGGGGCAGGTCGACGATGCGATGCCCGTGGTCGTCCTCGACGAGCAGGGTCTCCGGGTACTCGGCCAGCACGGAACGCAGGGCACGCGCGCGCGTGGCGCTCACCGCGGCGCCGGTCGGGTTCTGCGCGCGGTCGGTGACGATCAGGGCCCGCGCCCCGCCCGCCAGCGCGGCTCGTACGTCGTCGGGCAGCGGCCCCTCCTCGTCGACGCCGACCGGAACCGCCCGCAGCCCGAGCGCCGGGATCAGATCGAGCACACTGCGCCAGCCGGGATCCTCGTGGGCGACGGCGTCACCGGGCCTGAGGTGCACGGCCAGCACCCGCTCGATGGCGTCGAGCGACCCCGAGGTGACCACGACCGGCCCGTCCGGTACGCCGTCCGCGTCCAGGTCCGCACGTGCGAGGCGTGCCAACTCCGGCTCCACGGCGGCCGCTCCGTAGAGCACCGGTTCCCGGTCCGCGTGGGCCGCGGCCGCCGCGAACACCCCGGCGAGCGCGGGCAGCAGGGCCGGATCCGGATTGCCGTCGGACAGGTTCCGCACCCCCGGCGGCACATCCAGGCGGGAGAGCTCCCGGGCGGTCGTCACCGGCTTGGGCCGTACGCGACTGCCGCGCCGGCCGGCCGTCTCGATCACCCCGCGCTCACGCAGGGTGCGATAGGCGGCCGCGACGGTATTGGGATTCACCCCGAGCCGACCCGCCAACTCCCGCATCGGCGGCAGCAGTTGACCGGGCTCCAGCTCCCCCGAACCCACCGCACGCTCGACGCTGGCCGCAATCTCAGCTGCGCGCCTACCCTCGATCCGATACTCTTCTAGCACAAAGCAGAGTATGCACTAGTGCAATAAGCCGCGCAAGGCGAGCACGGCGTACGAGCGAGAACACACGACGACGCAGACCTGGAGAGCACCATGACGGAGACGGCCGCCCCGCACCCCGCCACCTACACCCCGACCGACCGCACCGTCCCCACCCGCTCGAAGGAGCGCGCCGCGTACGACCACGAGATGGTGCACTCGATCCTCGACGAGGGGTACGTCTGCCATCTGGGCTTCGTCCGCGACGGGGCGCCGGTCGTGCTGCCCACGCTGTACGGGCGGGTCGGCGAGCACCTCTATCTGCACGGCTCGACGGGTTCGCGCCCACTGCGGATGGCGGGGCAGGCCGATCCGGGCCTGCCGGTGTGCGTCACCGTCACCCATGTCGACGGGCTGGTGCTGGCCCGCTCGGCCTTCCACCACTCGATCAACTACCGCTCCGTCGTGGTGCACGGCGTCGCCCACCAGGTGACGGACCCCGACGAGAAGCGGGAGGCCCTGGACGCGCTGGTGGACCACGTGGTGCCCGGCCGCTCGTACGACTCCCGGCCCGCCAACGCCAAGGAGCTGGCCGCCACCGCCGTGCTCCGCCTGGACCTCGCCGAGGTCTCGGCCAAGCTGCGCACCGGCGGCCCGAACGACGAGCCCGAGGACCTCGGCCTGCCGCACTGGACCGGAGTCCTCCCCCTCCGCAAGGGCTACAACGCCCCGGTCCCCGCCACCGACCTCGCCCCCGGGATCGAGGTCCCGGACTACCTGGCGATCCTCTGATGCTCATACATCCCTGGGACGCGCCCCACGACGACTCCGAATGGCAACAGTGGCTGGCCGTCCACGACTTCGGCCAGCTCTCCGTGAACGGCCTGCCCGGCGAGCCGCCCCACGTCCAGCCGATGCACTTCGTCCACGAGGCCGAGCCCGGACCGTACGGACTGGTCCTCGCGCACCTGGCCCGCCCGAACCCGGTGTGGCCGGCGCTCGATGCGAACCCGGTCGTGACCCTGAGCGTGGTCGACGACTATGTGTACGTGCCCGGCCCCTGGCAGGCTCCGCCGGACTCCCCGCCCGAGCACGGCACGCCGACGAGCTTCTACGCGGCGGTCCAACTCCGGTGCACCGCCCATGTGGTGGACGACCCGGACGAGAAGGCCGAGCTGCTCAACCGCCAGCTCGGCCACTTCCAGCCCGAGGGCGGCTCCGCCCGTGCGACGGTCGGCGAGGCCCCCTACGGCCGTCTCCTCCCCGGGATCCGCGGCCTGCGGCTCGAAGTGACGAACGTACGGGCGAAGTTCAAGTACGCGAATCACCGGCCGGAGGAAATCCAGAACCGTGTTGTGACCGAACTGACCACAAGAGGCGGTCCGCGTGACACGGCGGCGCGGGAACACCTGCTGCGGCGACGCGGCAGCTGACACCGAGGTGGTACGGGCCGCCTCCCAGGTGACCGGCCGTGTGGACCCTACGGGGTGGGGCCCACACGGCCGTTACCGACAGCCGCCCGTTACCGACAGCCGCCCGGTACCGACAGCCGTCCGTTACCGACGTTCTCCGATGCCGAGGTTCTCAGGCACCGACAGTCCGGTGCCGGAGGACAGCTCCTCAGAGCAGTGCCGGCTCCTCCTCGGGAGCCCGCCTCGCGGTCCCCGTGCCCCGTGCCTCCGCGAGCGCGAGCCCCGTAACAGAGCCGAGCATCAGCAGCGTGCCCGCGACCGTGGCCGCGGTCAGCCGTTCGCCGAGCAGTGCGACGGCCAGGACCGCCGCGCTCACCGGTTCGAGCAGCATGATCACGGAGACGGTGGCCGAGCGGACGACGGCCGCGCCCGCGAAGTACAGGGCGTAGGCGAGGGCCGTCGGGACCGCGGCGATGAACGCCAACAGCGCGACGACGCGGCCGGGTTCGGCGGTGTGCGGCACCAGCCCCTCGGCGATCCCGAACGGCAGCAGACACAGGGCCGTGACGGCGAACGCCCCCACGGTGTTGGACGACACGTCGGTACCGCCGTCGCGCCCCCACCAGCGGGTCAGCAGCGTCATCACCGAGTACCCGACGGCGGACACGACCGCGAGCGCGACGCCGGCCGGCCGGACCGACGCGTCACCGCCGCCCAGCACGAGCACCGCGAGCCCGGCGAGCGCCCCGGCGACGGCGGCGTATCCGGCGCGCCCGAGCCGTTCCCCCATGGTCAGCCGCGCTCCCAGCGCGATGAGTACGGGACCGGCGCCGAGGGTGACGACGGTGGCCACGGCTAGTCCGGTGGCCTCGACGGCGGCGAAGTACGCGGTCTGGAAGACCGCGAGCCCCACCCCCGTGGCTCCGGTCCGCAGCAGCCTCGTACGAAGGAGGGGGCGTGCGGCGGGGCGTGGCCGGCGCCGCAGCGACCGGACGGCGAGCAGCAGGGCCAAGCCGCCCGCGCAGCGCCAGAAGGACAGGGCGACGGGGCCCATGTCACTGGCGCGGTAGACGAGTGAGGCGACCGCGCCCGCGGTGCCCCAGGCGGCGCCGGCGACGGTCAGATAGAGGAGGCCTCGCCCGATGGGCAGGCCGGAGACAGCATGCGACACGTGTTCTCTCCGCAGATCCGCAGAAGTTCGGGAAAGGACCACGTCACGCGCCGTACGAGCGGCACACCGGCCGGATGGGGCGTACAAGCCTCGTCAGGCGGGTGAGTCGCCGCCGCGACCCGGTCTGTCTCGACCAGGTCGGTCGTCTCGGCGCGGAGGGTCCTCGGACTTCATCCGCGGGCAGCACCGTTCCGCCCGGCCGGTGGGTGGCCGGGCGGTGATTCCGGAGGGCCCGCCTCAGGCGGCCGGAGGCGGAAGAACGAGTGCGCGAGAATGCATGATCGGGAGCCTAGACGGCCGTGCCTCGCGCCGACAACTCCCTTTCGGCGTCGCCCGTGCCGCCCGCCACCGGTGTCTGCGAGGCCTTGGCCGGCGTCGACGACTGGGCGATGAAGGCGCCACACAGGACGACCGCGCCGCCGATGATCTGCGGCGCCGACAGGTGCTCGCCGAGCAGGACCCAGGCGAGCACGGTCGCGATGACCGCCTCCAGACAGGCCACGACGCCGGCCACCTGCGGCGAGAGCCTGCGCACCGACTGGACGCCGGTCACGTAGGCGACGACGGTCGCGATCAGCACGATCCAGCCCAGCAGCAGGGACGCCGCGACCGCCGTGCCGTCCATCTCCGCGGTGCCCCCGAGCACCGACCAGTCCATGCCCCACGGCCGCGCCACGACCGTCAGGACGAGCGCGCCGACCAGCAGTCCGTACGCGATGACGCCGAGCGGATCCGGGGCCTCCTCGCCCGCGTCGCTGCCCTGGTCGGACAGGACGAAGTAGCCGACCTGGCAGCAGGCGGCGCCGAGCGCGAGCAGCAGCCCGAGGACGTCGAAGCTCAGCCCCGACCACACCTCGACGACACAGGCGAGACCGCCGACGGCGAGGACGACACCGAGGGCTGCGGCACGGGTCACCGGCCGCCGCTGCACGAACCGCACCCAGCCGAGGACCAGCGCGGGCGCGAGGTACTCGACGAGCAGGGCGACCCCGACGGGTATGCGCGAGATCGAGGCGAAGTAGAAGGCCTGGACACCGGCCACCGCGAGCAGCCCGAACCCGGCGAGCAGCGCGGGCCGCCTGCGCACGAGCCCGCGGTGGCGCACGGCCAGCGGCAGCATCACCAGCGCGGCACCCGCGACGCGCAGCCACACCACGTGCAGCGGGTCGAGCCCCGCCTCGATCAACGGCTTGGCCGCGACACCGGATCCCCCGAAGGCGACCGCCGACGCGAGCGCGAGGCCGAGCCCGAAGCCCCTCCCGCGATTGCCCTGACTGCTCTCAGACGTATGCACCGGCACATGATGACAGGCGACGACATGAGCGTCACCCCCAATGACACCTGTCTCACCGAGTGGACCGGCGACACCCCCGCACGCCCCGGGCCGGCCAGCTCCCGGTCAGGCCTCGACGCCCCGGCCGGCCGCGCCGTCGATCCGCGCGAGCAGCGCCGGTACGTCGACCCCCGCGCGCCCCAGCACCTCCACCGCCCGCGACTCGGGTTCGGCGACGATCGCCGCGAGCAGGTCGACCGCGCCCGCGCGTTCGTCGCCCCGCCGCAGAGCCCGCTCACAGGCGACCTCCAGGGCGCCCGCCGCCACCGGCGACCACCCGTCCTCGGTCACCACGGGTATGGCGCCGGAGTCCTCGACGGAGCTCTGCCAGCGGAGCCCGTAGCCGATGCTGCGCTGGACGAGATAGCCGAGCAGCCGGGCGACCTGAGGGCCGCTCTCGAAGACTTCTCGCACCTCGGGGTCGGACTCCAGGAGCGTGTGCAGCAGATGGGCCGTGTCGATCTGCCGGTCCCCGTCCCGCAGCGCTCGCCTGCGCGCGCCGATGACCACCGCTGCCAGCTCCGCGCTGAGCCGGGCCTCGATGTCCACGCGGACCGGGTCGTGCCCGGCGGCCTGCTGGTGGGAAGTACGGGATTGCACATCCCTTACCCCATCAGCCTCTTCGGACCGAGTCATCCTCGCGGGGAAGCATTCTCGCGTCCGACACAGGGTGGGCATCACTGTCCGGCTCCTCCTCCTTACGGATGACATCACGCCGTTTCCCCCGACCGGCGCGCGCCGCCTTGCCCTGCGCCCCTCGCGCAACCGCACCGCACCGGCGCTCGTCCAACGCAGCATGGACAGCAGGTGCTGGCTGGTGGTCCTGCCGGCCATCGACGGCAGGCAGTACGTGTACCGGGTCTACGCCCCCGACGACGCGTTGCTCGCCGACCTGTTCTGGGACGCCTGGCACTGCCACGACGAAGGGCCGTACCCGCGCGCCTGGGACCTGTTCGACGCGGCGGTGATACGACGGGTCGGCTGAGCGCCCGCCCGGAGCCCCTTCCCGCCGCCTCCCGTCCGCCGCCCCTCGCCTCCACACTTCCTGACGGTTCATCAGTATTGAATGTTGAGGGTCCTGCGGCTACGTTCCGCGACACCGTAGCCAGCTGCGCCCGGCGCAGCACCCGAGACGAGGGGTGGTCGCATGGCCGAAGTCAGCGCGGAAGCACGGATAGAGGCGCCCGCCGAGAAGGTCTGGGCACAGCTCACGGACTTCTCCTCGTACGGCGAGTGGAACTCCACCCACACCAACTTCCCGAAGGGCGGTCCCGAGACGCTCGAAGTCGGCGGCACGTTCGAGGAGAACATGAAGATGATGGGTTTCCCCGCCGAGGTCAACTGGACCATCGAGGAGGTGGAGGCCGCCCGCACGCTCGCGATCCGCGGCAAGGGCCCGATGGCCGTGGTCGTCGCCACGCGCTACACGCTGACCCCCGACGGAGAGGGCACGACCGTCCGTATCGACGGTGAGTTCACGGGCGCCGCCGTCTCACTGATGGCGGGCAAGCTGAAGGACTCGGCGACGGCGGCCCTGAACGAGTCCCTGCGCAAGCTGGGCGGACTGGTGGCCTAGAGCCGCCCTGGAGCCGGCCCGGAACGGGCCGTCACGCTTTCGGCGTCACGCACTCAACGTCAGCACTCGACGTCACACGCTAAAGGGGGGTACCTCGAAGTCGAAGTACCCCCCATTGGCGGACCATCAGTCCTCGTCGGCGAGGATCAGGTACAGCTTCTTGCGCGCGTCGTTGATGACGGTCAGCGCCTTCTCGCGCTGCTCCTTGCTGCCGGTCTTCCAGACCTGCCCGAACGCCTCCATCAGACCGAAGCCGGCCTGCCGGATGTCGCTCAGCGCCTCCCAGTCGACCCCGCGCCCGGCGTCCTCCCAGGGCGCGTCCGGGCCGTCGTCGGCCGCGACACGGCCGGCGTCGGTGAGCGAGAACAGCTTCTTGCCACCCTCGGTCGCACTGGCGATCAGCCCCTCGTCCTCCAGAAGCTGAAGGGTGGGGTACACCGAACCGGGGCTGGGCTTCCACGCCCCGCCACTGCGCTCGGCGATCTCCTGGATCATCTCGTAGCCGTGCATCGGCCGGTCCTTGAGCAGGGCCAGGATCGACGCACGTACGTCACCGCGCCGCGCCCTGCCGCGCGGTCCGCCCCGACCTCCGCGCCCACCCCAGGGGCCGGGGCCGGGACCGCCGAAACCGGGCCCGAAGGGACCGAAGGCGGAACGCCGACCCTCGAAGCCACCCCTACCGGGGTGCCCGGGCCCGCCGCGTCCGCGGCCACGCCCTTCACCGGGGCCGAACCCCGGTCCGTATTCCTCTCCATGGGAACGCATCGCAATCACTCCATTCGATCGTTGATCTGTCGCGATGCATCAACGATATATCGGAACTGTTGGGCTGGCAAGGCCCGCCATCGAAGGACTGCTGACCTGTCTCACTCAATCGAGTCGTTTTCTCAGCGAAGCGAGTCGTTCGGGCTTCTGTCTCAGCGAACCTAGGCACGCGGTTGGGTGCGCTGGGGGTGCTGGATGGCTGTACCGGCTGGGGTGGATCAGGCGGGGCCGTGTTTCGAGTTGTCGTAGGTCGACGCGGTACACGGGCCTTGCCGGCATCCGCTGAGGGACTGTGTGACGGGCCAGTTCGAGGATGTCGATCCGGTACGGACGTTCCGTTGGTCGCGCGGTGAGCGTCACTTCCCGGGCTGGTACTGGGCGGCGACGACCGGGCGGCACGTCGGCTTCGAGTCGTGGCTGGAGCGGGACCGACTGCTGCTGATGGACGTCGATCCGAGCGTGGTGGGGATCGGCTCGCAGCCGTTCTGGCTGCACTGGCACGACGGCGAGCGGGAGCGTCGGCACGCCCCGGACTACTTCTTGCGCCGCGCGGACGGCTCGGCGGTGGTCGTCGATATTCGTGCGGACGATCGGATCGAGCCGAAGGACGCCGAGGCGTTCGAGGTGACGCGTCTGCTCTGCGCCCAGGCCGGGTGGAGCTTCGAGCGGCTGGGGATACCGGATGCGGTGCTGCTCGCGAATGTCCGGTGGCTGTCGCGCTACCGGCACCCACGGTGTCTGCACGACTCGGCCGCGGCCCGGCTCCGGGAGGTCTTCGCCATCCCGGGGCCGCTGATGGTGGGGGCGGATATGGCAGGGGACCGGCTGAGGACGCTGCCGGTGCTGTTCCACCTCCTCTGGCTTCAGGTGCTGACCGCCGAGGACATGACGGTCGAGTTGCTGGGACCTCGCACGATCGTGCACTTGGCCAGCGGAGTTGACCGGGGATCGGCAAGAGGCGGGTGCCGCCGACCTCCCGGATCGCGGAGTTCCCTGCGGCTGCCGCCGAGCAGGCCCGGTGGTGGGAGAGGCACATCCTGGAGGTCCTGCACGGTCTGCCGCCCGATGCTCCAGAAGAGACCAAGCCGCGGCCGGAGTTCGACCCGAAGCGGCACTCGCTGGCCCAGCGCGAGCGAGCCAAGGCTGCCGAACTGACGGCGGCCGGGCATCAGGTGTCGGCCAGCGGCATCAAGCAACGGCGCCAGCGTTACCAGCGGGATGGGCTCGTGGGACTGGCGGACGGCCGGTCGGCCAAGCAGATGCACGCCTTCGGCCAGGTCGACCCGATTGTGGTGGAGGCGATGCGACAGGCGATCGCCGAGACCGCCGACGCGTCGTCGAGGACCATCGGCTTCACTCTCTGGCGGACCCAACAGATTCTGTCCGGCAGGGAGGAGACCGCCGAGATTGAGCTGCCGTCTCGGGCCACGCTCTACCGACTGTTCGATAAACTCGCCGTCGGTACCCACGCCACCGCGTCGGCCCGCACCCGCCGCTCGGTCGGGGCACGTCCGTCCGGGCCGTTCGGCGAAGTACCGGCCAGTGCGCCCGGTGAGCTGATGCAGATCGATTCCACGCCGATGGACGTGCTGGTGCGGCTGGATGACGGCGTCGCCGAGAAGGTCGAGCTGACGGCCATGGTCGACATTGCCACCAGGTCGATCACCGCGGCGGTGCTGCGGCCCTCCACGAAGGCCGCGGACGCCTCCGCCTTGCTGGCTCGCAGCGTTACCCCGGAGGCAATGCGTCCGGGTTGGGCGGAAGCCCTGCGGATGTCCCGGTCAGCGTTGCCGCACCGGCGACTGCTGAGCATCGACGAGCGCCTGGAGCCATGCGGCCGCCCGCCCGGTGATCGTGCCGGAGACGATCGTCTGCGACCACGGGAGCGTGTTCATTTCGCACGCGTTCAGGTCGTCCTGCCGTTACCTGGGCATCAACCTGCAGCCGGCACACAAGGCGACGCCGACCGACAAGGGCACGATCGAGAAGACTCTGGGCTCCGTGGCCACAATGTTCGCTCAGTTCGTCGCGGGATACACCGGCTCGACGACAGACCGCCGAGGCCGCGGCCTGGAAAACGGGCCGCTGTGGTCACTGCCCGAACTTCAGAACCTTCTCGACGAGTGGATCATTGCCGTCTGGCAAACGAGACCCCACGACTCGCTGCGCGACCCGGACGCACCGGGGCGGGCCTTCTCGCCGAACGAGAAGTACGCGACGCTGCTTGAATCCTGCGGCTATGTGCCAGTGCCGCTCGGCGGGGAGGACTACGTCGAGTTGCTGCCCGCGCGCTGGCAGGCGATCAACGCCTACGGGATCCGCATCAAGCACCGCACCTACGACAGCCCGGAGTTGAACCCGTTGCGCCGCCAGAGCTCGGGGGTAACCGGCAAGAAGGTTCTTTGGGCGGTCCACTACGACCCCTACGACGTGTCCCGCATCTGGGTACGCGATACCCGCGCTGATCGGTGGATCACCGTGTTCTGGAAGCACCTGCACCGCGTCAGCGTCCCTTTTGGTGAGCTGGCCTGGGATCACGCTCGCGCCCAGGTCCCCGGCGGCACCGAGGAACAGATCGCGGACGCGGCCGCAGCCTTGCTGCGGCGGGCTCACGACGGTCCCGCTGGCGAGAATGCGCCTCCGGCCAAGCGTTCACGCCGCGACCGTCGCGTCGCCGCTCGTACTCGTGCCACCTCGACCGACCGCCCGGTCCCCGATCCGCCCCTCAACGACGCCGAAAACAACGACGAGCGGGACACCGAACTCGCCGATGTCATCCCGCTGGGTCTGTTCGACCCGCTCGCCAACCCCTGGAGGCGACCATGACCCTTTCCTGCCCAGCAGCCGGACCCACAGCAGTGCAGGAGTCCGACGCCGAGACGAACCGACAACTGACTACTCTGGCCGGGTGGCGGAAATTCGTCGACGGGCCACCCACGCCCCCGGGCCGGCTGTCCCCAGGACAGTTGAAGCAACTGCCACCGACCGAGCAAGACCTTCACGACGAGGACCGCCTCGACCACCACGCCCGGATGCTCACGGTCTCCACGTCGTTCGTGGAGAAGACACGCATCTGCGGCCGTCGCCTGGTCCTGCTGAACCGGCACGCGCTCAGCGCCCGCCGCGGGCTGATGGTCTCGGGCCTTCCCAGCACCGGCAAGACCAGCGCCATCGCCCAACTCGGCCGCGCTCACGAACTTCTCGACCGGGCCCGTCACCCGACGATCTCCGACCGGATTCCGGTTCTCTACATCACGGTTCCGCCTGCTGCGACCGCGCGCATGGTCGCGGCGGAGTTCGCCCGGTTTCTGGGGCTGCCGGTCCGTCCCCGGTCGAACATGACCGACATCATCGAGGCCGTGGTGGGTGTCTGCACCGACACCCGCACGGGTCTCGTGATCGTCGACGAGATCCACAACATCTCGCAGAGGACTCAGGTCGGCGCCGAGGTCTCCGACACCTTGAAGTACTTCTCCGAGCGCATCCCCGCCACGTTCGTCTACGCCGGGATCGACCTGGAAAACAGTGAACTGCTGGTCGGCAACGCTCAGATCGCGGGCCGCTTCACTCTCGTCCCTACCGGCCCGTTCCCCTACGGCGACGAATGGAAAGGGCTGATCGCGACCATGGAAGAGACCCTTATCCTGCACGACCATCCACCGCGCAGCCTGGTCAAACTGGACCGCTACCTGTACAACCGCACCGACGGGATGATCGCAGCCCTGTCCCACGCCATCCGGGGCGCCGCGACCGATGCGATCCTCAACGGCACCGAGCGCGTCACCAAGGAAGGCCTCGACGCCATCCCCCTGGATCACGCCGCTGAATCTGTCCGACCTGCCCGGAAGCCCGCCAGACAGCGATGATGGATACCTATCCTCCCCGCCTGCCGATCTACGTCCGCCCGGCCGTCGGCGACACCGTCGACTCCTAGATCCGTCACCTCGCGCGAGCCAACCACCTCCCGCCCGCCGATCTACGCTCCCACCTCTGCGCAGCAGGCTCCACTGGCCCTCCCCTTATGGAGAGACTGGCCGCGGCCACGGGACGCCACCTTGCTGACCTACAACGAGCGCTGACCGACACGCAGTGCGGCATCTGCCACCAGCCCCTGCGCTCCCGGACGGTCAAGGGCCGCCCCGCACGGTGGTGTTCCGACCACTGCCGTGTGATCGCCCGCAGGAAGCGCCTCCCGCTCTCGCGCCAGGGTGCCCTGCGGCACGACCTCTGCACCGCGCCCTGCGCCCATTGCGGCACCGTCGTCGAACGCAACCGGCCATTTCGCTGGTGCTCCGAACCTTGCAGGCAAGCCTCCTACGAGGTCCGGTGGGCCAGGAGGCAGTGCGGGCAGTGCGGTCAAGATCTGTACCAGCAGGCAAAATCCCCGCACAGGAGCGGACAACAGCCCATGTGGTGCTCACGCATCTGCCGCGTCGCGGCCAACCGCGAACGTCTCAGAGCCCTCCCAGACCCGCGTCATGCCCGAATTCCTCGACGCCGACGCTCCCGACAGGCCCGGCGGCATCGGCCGTCCATGGACGGCCTTGCGCACCGCCATCCAACGTCCAGCATGCCGCCGGTGCGCCCACTCCGCAGGCATCGCTCTGCCCGTGACCTGTTGGACGACGCACGACCGCAACGTCTGTCTCCGCCACCGCCTCTGGATCGGCGACGGCATCACCAACGCCGCCGAGCAAGTCGACGTCAGCAGGCTCCCCGACGCTCTACAAGCACAAAGACACCACCGGAACCTCATAGCCCGCCATGGCCGCCGCTGGGTTCGCAGCGCCTATCCGGACGCGCGCAAGATGTACTTCACCTGGCTGCAGAGGCGCGCTGACCCGTTCGACGTACTCGACACGGCAAGCAGGCTCCTCGCCAACGGCGCCGGGAAACCCCCCTCCCAGGACTTGACGCTCACGGTGGTCTTCCACCCTCAGGTCGTGGCACTCGCCGGGCTTCTCGCAGGAGGGGAATGGGAACGGCGCGCCGTCGCCACTGGCCATGTCACCTGGCTCGTCGAGCAGATCACCATCCGCGGCATCCTCCTCGGCTACATCCCCAAAGAACGCAACGACCCCCTAATTCAATGGGTCGAGCACTACTTCTCCCTGCACAAGTTCGCTGCCATCCACCGCAGTCGGAAGATTTACGACGCCTTCTTCCCTCGCGAAACCATCCCCCCAGCACGTCAGGCCGACGAGGCCGACGCCGAAACACGGTGGAGCCCCATCCCTCCCTACTATCGCTGTTGACCTCCTAGCCGGTCTGGGGCCGTCCCGCTTCCCTGCGGGCGACACGCATTCGCTCGTGGATCGGGATCATCTGCGGTGTGTCGCCTCACTAACCGAACGTGGCCAGCAAGGCGACGGACTCCGATCGTGGGGTACAGCCCCTTCCGAGGCTGGACAGTTGACGAATCAGATACCACTGGCTTCCTTGAACGCTGCGTTCCGCGCACGTTGTGCAGGGGTACTGCCGGAACCGTTCATGGCCCTGCGGAGCCTCTGTGCCGTTTTGGGCAGGGGGCGCAGAGCGTGGCCGAGCGCCGTGGCGAGCTGGGGCTCGGCCACGAGCAGTACGGGAGTGAGACTCGTGACGATGTCATCGGGCACCGATTCCTGGTGACGCTCGATAAGCGCGCCGATGAACGCAGCCGCTCGGGTGGCACTGCTTTGATCCTCGGTCATGAACGGCAGAACGTGTTTCCAGAGAGCAGCCGGGTCGCTGGATGCCGCGATCGCGGCGGTGGCAAGCGAAGGTGTCCAATCCGGCTGCTCCAGACGGTTGTTCAGGTATCGTATGACCGCCTTGTCGAACTCCGGAGCCTCCTGGATCAGGGCGAGTACGTCGTTGATGTGTTCGCTGGCCTTAACGAGCGCGGCACTGAGAAGGTCTGCGTCTGCCTGGTCAGCGCGGTTAGCCAGCGCTGGGCAACGAGTACGGGCGTGGGCCAGCAGACTGCCTTGCTGGTCTGCGGTGGAGTGATCCCACAGGGCGCCCGCGTGCTGCCAGGGTGCGGAGTCGTCGGTCTCCAGCAGATGCTGGACCAGGTTGTCGCGCAGCGCAGGGATGTTTCGCAGTTCGGGGCGCTCGGCTGCTGCCACGCAGAGACTGCGGGTGGGCTGCGACAGGGCCGGCCAGTTCGAGGCAAACCAGTTCAGCCAGTTCACGTCCACCACGGGCGCGGTGACGTAGTAGGCGGCGAAGTCCAGCGCGACGGTTGGCGTGCCGGAGTTCATGAAGTGCTGGATCTGTCGGATGACGAAGGCGAGCTGGTCGTCGGGGGTAGTTGGGCTCTGCAGGAGGACGTGAAGGCTGGGCAGTACTTCCTGCGCGTGGACGGGATTGTTAGGAGCGAGAGAACCCGTCAGGCGCTGGATCAAAGTGGTTGTCATGTCGATGCCGGGGCCAGTGGTCAGCAGCATCGGCAAGGCGGAGCGCGCGAACCGGCCGATCGGTGTGGCGGCCTCCGCCTCACCCGTGAGAGCTGTGGTGCAGGTGGTGACGGCGCGATGGGCGACTTCGGCGTCGGAGTTCTCACTGCGGCGGACGTAGTCGATCAGGATGTCACGCAGGCTCGTGCCGACGTCGTCACTGAGATCTCGATGGTTGGCCAGCTCTGCGGCCATCGTGGTGACACAGGAGGCAGCCTGTTCCTCGTGGAGCTGTCCGAGGATGGCACCGGCTGCGACGGTGAGGCCAGGGTGGACGGAGGACGCGACCGCGGTGGCGTCGGCGATGGCCTGTTCGGCGACCGACTCGTCCGGGAGCTGTTGAGCCGCTGGCAGCCACCGAGTCAGCAGCTCCATCATGATGAGCATGCTGTCCGGGTGTTCGTCGTCCTGGAGGATTTGGGCGACGGCCCCAATCATCTGTGTTGCCAGGAGCGTGGTCTCGCCGTCCTCGACGCGCTCTCCCCACTCGGCTGAGGGATTGGGAGCCAGGCAGAGGATTCCGATTACTTCATGGCGCACCGCGGCGCTGGATGACGGGGCTTCCAGCAGGGCCAGCAATACCGTGCGGTCCCAAGTCCGTTTGCCTTCACGGCTGGTGATCAGCGAGCCCACCTGGCGTACAGCGTCGGTATTGTCATGCCGTGTCGCCATGCTCAGCAGGGCGGCGAGCGCCGTGGGCGGCCAGGAGGCACTGTCCGGTCGGTGGCTTTGACTCTCCCAGAAGGACAGCTCGTGACCATCGCCGTCACCGGCGAGAGCGTTGAAGTAGTTGTCCAGCGACGGCGCCAGAACGTTAGCGTCGTCGCCTGGGGGCAATGCGAGGAGGGCCACTGCCCAGATCCGAGCCTCTGCCCGATCCGCGGGGACTGGCAGCAGGGCCTGTCGTACTCGGGGGAGGTGTGCCGGGATGGTCAGGTCGAGAAGCGGGACGAGCAGGTGGGCGGGGACGGGGAGAGTGAGGCGCTCGCGCTGCCGGACGATGCAGTCCGTCAGCGCTTGCACGGCGTGCTTCTCATCCTCGGACGGGTCGGCGGACAGCAGGTCCGAGACGGAGCCGAGGGCTTCGAGGACGGCCGTCACGGCGTTGTCGAGGTCCTGTCCTGGACGGGCGGCATCCAGCGACGCAGTGGCCGCCTCCACGATCCGAGTGCGGTTCTCCCCTTCGGCCAGCCGCGACGCGAGAGCTGCTCCGTTCCGCTGAACAAGGTCGTTTTCGATCTCTGTGGCCATCTGACTGCCGAGCAGGCGGCTGGCCCGGGAGGACCCCAGGGTGATCAGCGGGCCAATCTGGGCCGGGCGCTGCGTGCGGGCCCGGGCGGCGGTGGCGTTGAGGAAGGCCAGACCAGGGTGCTTCTCCTGGTCCAGTCGCCCGGGCGAGCCAGGTGTCCGGTAGTCAGCGACCAGGTGATCGGCATGGGCTTCAGGCGATCCAAGGAGAGCTTCGTCGATAAGGTGAAGCAATCGGTGTTCGGCCTGAATTGCGTCGTACAGGTCGCGGAAGTCGTGCCGCAGCACTGTCAGGCGAGCCAGCTCGATCGGAAACCCGGTGACCTCGCCGGATGCGATACGTGCCGGACGGGTCCCGACAGGCTGTTCACGACGCCGAGCAAGTTGGTAGTCGCTGAAGAAGGAATTGAGCAGCCGGATGACATGGCGGGGATCACTCACACGGCGGTGAATGAGAACCTCCAGCAGCGTACGCGTCTGTGTGGGTCCGCCGAGTTCCGCTACGACGGGGTGGTACGGAGCGGCGCCCATGAGTAGCTCTTCCGCGTACTCCCGCAGGTCCGCGTCGTAGTGCGCAGGCAGCACCAGGCGAATGGTGAACAGCTTGTTCAGGTATTCCTGGGCAGCGTCCTCGGTCGCCTTGCGCACTGCGCCACTGGCCACTCGCTGAGCCTGACCGGACTCTTGATCGGCAGAGGCGTCGGTGGCCGAGTCGGAGTCTTCGGGTGTGCTGGGGCGATGAGCCAGACCAGGACGGACCCCGACGATCGCCTCGCGCACGATGTCCTCGTCACAGGAGAGGACGAACACCGGCTGATGCCGATGCTGGGTCCCTGTCAGCAAAAAACTGCGCACGGTGGCGAGCGCGTCAAGCACATCCGACGCGGCCAGCCGGTCGATGTCGTCCACGGCGATCACCAACCGCCGTTCGATTCGCCGCAGAAGTCTCGCAAAGGCCTGCTCAAGTTCATCGGTCGATTCGGGCCGCGGGCTGCTCACCGTGATCTCGTAGGCCTTCAACGACTGCAGAGCACCCTCCCGGCCCGCCGCAAGGACGGCCGCGATGGCGGCAGCGCTGACCAGGACGCCGGTGAGTGAAGAGGCCCCCTTCGGCGCGAACCATGTCCAGACAGGGACGTGGTGCCCCGCCCCGAGGAGGTGCACCATCGCGACCGCGCCGACGCCCAGCAGCCACAGGAGCACGAGCATCGCGAGCACCCAGCCCAAGCCAGCACCGGCCGCGCGCAGATACCGCCGCCAGGAGGGCTTTCCCGGAGCATCGGCTTGGTGATCCGCCCGCGGGAGCGTGCGCTGTCTGCTTCCTTCGAGGCAGGACCGCTCACCGACATAGGTGTCGTAGTCGATCAACTCCTTTTGATGTGCCGCCTGTAGCAAGGCATACATCAACGCGCGTGCCCGGGCGACGCCACTGTGGTGCTCCGCGCTCACGTGAAGAACCGCCCAGTCGGAGTTGACGGCAAGTTCCGTCGTCAGCAGTCGCACCACAGACGACTTGCCGCTGCCGAACGGCCCGATCAGGCCCACCGCTAGAGAACTGGTCGTTTCCTTGACCGTGCGCGCCAGTTGCTGTGCCACGGAATGGTGATCGAACAGGTCCTGGTCACTTTGACCAATGGCGATGTCCTCCATCGCCCACGGTCGTTGAGGCGCCACTTGTCACTTCCGTTCCACGGCTCACACGTGTCCAGATCGTATGGGTTGGCACTGACATCAAACGACTGTCCGTGTGCAGGGTGCCCCTGTGATCGCGTGGATCCTGCCGACGGAAACGGTACGAACACTGGCCTCGACACGTGTCCCGTCTCAAATGATCTGGCCCCCGCCCAGACCTGTGACCTGCGGCGACCAGATCACTTGAGACGGAAGCATGCCGGGAATCTCGGTTGATCTGGTCCCGGGCCACGGGACGCCGGATCTTGTCTCAGCTGAACTTGTCCGGCTCCGCCGTTACGACTGATGCTACGACCTGGTAATCCCTCAAGATTCCGGCCATGCCACCCTGTTCGCGTGACACCGAACGAAGACCGTCAGTTTCCTGCCGCGCTCGCCGCCGCCATGGCGGTCCGGTTCGACTACGCCGGCGGTGACGGTGTCGACTTCGAACCCTTCGCGGCCTTCCTGCCCGCCGATGAGACAACCGACTGGCTCCGAGCGTGGACCGGCAACGGCGAGCTGAATGGTGACGACTTCCGTGTGTTCGGGCAGGATGGCACCGGCGGATACGCCGCCTTCTGGCTGGTCCGCCCAGGCCGGGCACTGGTCGAGCAGCCTGTCGTCTTCCTCGGCTCCGAAGGGGAGACCGGTGTCGTCGCGCGCAACCTGGGCGCCTTCCTGTGGCTGCTGGCTGACGGCTTCGGCCCCTGGGAGGCAGCCACCTCGT
Organism: Streptomyces sp. NPDC050988; assembly: GCF_044456225.1. Classification (NCBI taxonomy): domain Bacteria; kingdom Bacillati; phylum Actinomycetota; class Actinomycetes; order Kitasatosporales; family Streptomycetaceae; genus Streptomyces; species Streptomyces sp. NPDC050988. The sequence continues at coordinate 636,461 of NZ_JBITFQ010000003.1, forward strand.
ACGAGCCCGACTGGGTTCCACACCCCAATCGTGAGCTGACGGCCATCGCGGAACAATTCGCACCAGACCACTGCGGGCCGGCATCTGCCGTGATCGAGCAGGCCGTACGAGAGTTCCCCGACTTCGACGACTCCATCATGGATGTCCCGTCTCATTAGATCTTGCAGAGGGCGGGGCCCTGACCTGCGAGGTGACAGGTTGAACCGCGACTTACTGGTGGAATGACAAGGCGTCGCGGAAGACCCGCGGGCGGTGCCGATGGTGCGTCTCATTGATCATGGCGAGGGCTATGCGGCCTCAGCAGGGCTTTGCCGGGATGGTGAGACGCTTGATGCCCGGTTTCGCGTTGAAGATGGCAGATTCCTGGTCAGAGGCCGTAGCAGTGGACGCGTTCAGGAAGGACGTCGCGGCTGAGAATCCTGAAGCTGCCGACGGGCGGTCGACCAAACGATCTCGAACTCATTGGCCGACAACCACTGCGGGTCGTGCCCCTCCCACTCAGAGATAGGCGGTTCCGCGGTCAGACCGTAGACACTCTCGTATTCAGCCAACCGACCGGCACCTTGGGCTTCTTGCCCCTCGACCAGCGAGGCAGCGGCCAAAGCCTTGCTTCCGGGCTCCTGCAACTCGACTTGTCGGATCACGTACCCATCGGTGTCCAGCTCGAAGTAGAACCAGACGGCTTCCTCGTCCCAGAAGCAGCGAACCCAGCGCGTCACTGGTTCACCGCGTCGAAGGGCTCGTCGTGCCAGCGCCAGCCAGCGGTGCTGTCGTCGTGGATGTGCAGCATGAACTCAGCGACCGGACTGCCGTCGGGAATCGTCATGGTGAGCGCACTGCGGATCTGGGTGTAGCAGGCGTCGGCCCGCTCCCAGTCCTCCTCGTCGACAGCCCGCTCTTGCTCAGCGAAGAGGGGGCGGAACTCTTCAAAACCAGGCAGCGTCTCAACTTCGGCGTGAGTCCAGGGCATGTCGGCGCCGGTCACAGTCAGCCGGGCAATCTCCTGCTCACCGTGGTGGAGCCGCCAGATACTGCCGATGGTCAGGTCTGGGTTGGTCACATCCCCATGATGGCGATCACCACTGACAGGCGGGGAGCGAGATCATCGCATCTTCTCGATCATGGGCACGACCATCTCGCGCAGCCGAAGTGAGACAGGCCACCTGTACCGAGACAAGAGCCACCCCAAAACGGGACACCGTCTCGCTCAAACCCGTTCCGGCACCCTGCATCGCGAGATCCGCGCACAGACCAGTGCGACAAGCCGCGGTTCGCTGAGACGGGACAATGGAGCTCTGTCGCTGAACCCGATTGCCTGAGACCAGAGTCGAATCGGACCAGATCACCTGAGACGCGGACCACATCGACCAAGACGGGACAACACGCGAGACGGCAGGCCCGAGACTCGCGATCTGTCTCAACGAACCGAGTCCACGCGTCTCACCCAATCTAGTCCACGCAGGTCAGAAGCACGCGAACGACTAACTTCGATGAGACAGGACAACTGCCGCGGCCCCGCCACGCACGCAGGTCCCCGATCCACGTGGACGCCATGGATCCCCCACGCCCCACCACCGGTCCACCCGCCCCTGATTGGCCTTGGCCCGGGCCTCCGATCAGCGCCTAGCGTCTGCCTCATGCGGATTCGAATCGTCGACGCCTTCACCGACCGCCCCTTCGCCGGCAACCCGGCCGGGGTCCTCCTCTTCGACGCCGCCACGTCCTTCCCGGACGACGCCTGGCTCCAGAACGTGGCCCTGGAGGTCAACCACGCCGAGACCGCGTTCGCCCACCCCCTCCCGGCAGGCGGAGAGGCCGACTGGGCGCTGCGCTGGTTCACGCCCACCGCCGAGGTGGCGATGTGCGGCCACGCGACCCTCGCCACGGCACACGTACTGGCCACGACGGGCGCCGCCCAGGGACCCGTACGGTTCGCGACCGGGAGCGGCGTGCTCATCGCCACCGCGCACGACGACGGCTCGATCACGCTGGACTTCCCGACGGCCCCGCTCACCCCGGTCGACGTCCCGCTGGGCGTCGCCGCGGCCCTGGGGGCCGAGCCGCTCACCGCCCATGACACGGGCCCGAACGTCGGCGACCTGCTGATCGAACTCGCCGACGAGAAGACCGTCCTGGGCCTCTCCCCCGACCTCGCGTCCCTCGCCCACCACTCGGAACGCGGCATCATCGCCACGGCCCGCGCCGGGGACCCCTCCGAGGGCTACGACTTCGTGTCCCGCTGCTTCTTCCCGAACATCGGCATCGACGAGGACCCGGTCACCGGCAGCGCCCACACCGCCCTCGCGCCCTTCTGGTCCGAGCGCCTCGGCCGCACCGCACTCACCGGCCGCCAGGCCTCGTCCCGCTCCGGCCTCGTACGGACCGAACTCCGCGGCGACCGCACGCTGCTCACCGGCCGCGCCGTCACCGTCATCGAGGGCGAACTGCTCGCCTGAACAGCGTGAAGGGGGCGTACGAGATCTCGTACGCCCCCTTCACGCTGTTCAGCCTTGCCGCTGTTCAGCCTTCCCGCTGTTCACGCGGTGGGCAGCCAGCCCACCTTCCCCGCCAGCAGCGCGTACCCGACGAACGCCCCGATGTCGAGCAGCGAGTGGGCGACCACCAGCGGTCCGACGCGGCCCCAGCGGCGGTACAGGTAGACGAAGACCACACCCATCACCATGTTGCCGATGAACCCGCCGATGCCCTGGTAGAGGTGGTACGAGCCGCGCAGCACCGAGCTGGCCACCAGGGCGCCGACCGGTGTCCAGCCCAACTGGTCGAGGCGGCGCAGCAGATAACCGACGACGATGACCTCCTCCAGGACCGAGTTCTGGATCGCGGAGAGGATCAGCACCGGGTACTTCCACCACACCTCGGGCAGCGCCTCGGGCACCACGGTGAGGTTGAAGCCGAGTCCGCGGGCCGCCAGGTAGAAGGCGATGCCCGAGCTGCCGATCACCGCGGCGATCGCGGCGCCCCGGGCCAGATCCGGCCAAGGGCGGGTGCGGTCGAAGCCGAGCGTGCGCAGCCCCTTCCCCTCACGCAGCAGGAAGTGCGCGACGAGGGCGACCGGCACCAGCGCGGAAGCGATCCCGAACAGCTGCCACGCCAGATCGAGCCAGGGACGGCCGGGCGCTGCCGAGGCGTTGAGCGTGGCCGCCTGGTCCTTGAGACCTCCCGGTTTGGTGACCGAACCGACAAAGCTGATCAGCGCGGAGACCCCGCTGGCCCCGAGCGAGACACCCAGTACGAGCAGCGTCTCGTCGCGGAGAATCCGCCGTGCGGGCCGGTCCTCGGGAATCGAATCAGCCACCGACCCTGCCTCCACGTGCACTCCTGCCTCCAGTTGAGCAATCCCGCCTCATCCCCATCTTCGCCCCGCTAGGGTCTCGAAAGAAGTTGCGAAGATCGTGCGCGACAAGCCGTCGGGGGGACGGACACCCTGCGGGCACCCCTCTCCCGATGCCATAGCATTCGGCCATTTCGCCATTCACGGCTTCAACGACTCCGGCTCGACCAGGGAAGGGCACAACCGCCATGGGACGTCACAGCTTGCCCGACGGGTTCCGGTCGGGCGCCACCGGCCCCCGGCGGCGCGCGCGGCGCCGCAACGTGGCGCTCGCGACGGCCCTCGTGTCCGTCCTCGCCGCGGGCACGGCGGCCGCGGTCGAAGGCGGCGTGCTCACCTTCGGCTCGTCCTGCTGGGACACCGCCGTACGCCTGAGGGTCGCCGCCGCTCCCGGCATCGCGCCCGCGCTCAAGGACGCGGCCGGCTACGCCCGCGACAACGACGTGACGTCCGACGGCAGTTGCCTCGACGTGCAGGTGACCGCACGGGAGGCGTACCAGTTCACGGACGACCTGCGGTCGAAGGGGAAGGGCGCCACCGACTTCGAGGCATGGGTGCCGGACTCGGGTGTGTGGGTGAACCGGATCTTGGCGGACGGCAAGTCGACTCCGGTGACGCCCGCGGGCAACGTCGCCTCGTCACCCGTCGGTGTCGCCATGATCCCGACGGCCGCGAAGTCGCTCGGGTGGCCCCGCAAGACGTACAGCTGGACCGAACTGGCGGACGCGACGATGACGAGCGAGCGGCTGAGACTCGGGACGGGCGACCCGTCGCGCAGTGCCACCGGTCTGCTCGCCCTGACGCGGCTGACGCACGCGGTGGACAAGGCCAAGGACGGCGACATCCTGGCCGCGGCCACCGCGAAGGCCCTCTCACTGCGCGCCTCCGACAGCGACAGCCAGGTCCTGGACACCCTGCCGCGCGACCTCTCCGGCACCGAGCAGGGCAACCCGAAGCGCAACCAGGCGCTGATCCTCTCCGAGCAGGCGGCGTTCGCGTACAACACGACCGCGGACAGCGGCGACGACCTCGACCTCTTCTACCCCAAGGACGGCTCGCCCCTGCTCGACTTCCCGTTCGCGCTGGTCGACGAGCCGGCGCTGACCACGGACGAGAGCCGGGCCGCGCTGCGTTTCATGACTCTCCTCGGCGAGCCCGCCGGGCGCCGGATCCTGGAGAAGCACGGCTTCCGTACGGATGACGACGACATCCCGGACAAGCTGGTGACCCGCGCCGGCGGCCGCGCCCCGCAGCCGTACAAGGAGCTGCCGGAGGAACCGGTCACTGACAAGGAGATCGAGGAAGCCCTCGGCATGTGGACGATCACCGTGCGGAGCGCCCGGCTCACCACGGTCGTCGACATCTCCGCGTCCATGTCGAAGCCGGTGCCGGGCACCAGCGAGTCCCGTATGGAGGTGACCAAGGCGGCGCTGTCCCAGGCTCTGGCCTCCTTCACCCCGGAGGACGAGGTGGGGCTCTGGACGTTCTCCAGGAAGGTCGACGGCGAGCGCGACTACCGCGTGCTCGTCCCGACCGAGCGGCTGGCCGGCCGGGCGGCCGGCAGCACCCAGCGGGACCTGCTGTCGGCGGCCTTCGACAGCCTGAAGCCGGTCAAGGACGGCGCCACAGGCCTGTACGACACCACGCTGGCGGCGTACAAGGAGGCCACGGCCTCCTACACGAAGGGCAAGTTCAACGGGCTGGTACTGCTGACCGACGGCGCGAACGACGACCCGGGGAGCATCTCGCGCTCCGCTCTCGTCGCACAGCTCCGGCAGCTGACCGATCCGGACCGCCCGGTGCCGCTGATCGCGATCGCGGTGGGCCCTGAGGCCGACAAGAAGGAGCTCGACGAGATCGCCGAGTCGACCGGGGGCTCGGCCCACCTGGTCACCGACCCGTCCCAGATCCACTCGGTGATCCTCAAGGCCGTCGTACGGGCCGGCGACCAGAAGTGATCACCCACCGACCCCGCCAAGCGTCACTCCGCTGACCCGACCACCACACTTCACCCCACCGACCCGACCACCACACGTCACCCCACCGACCCGGACACCACACGTCACCCCGCCGCCCTCACCCGAGCGAAACGGCGGGCGCCGGTAACCCGACCGGCCAGGTGTGCACGGGCTCACCGAGGTGCATCAGCTCGGCGTACCGTTTCGTCGTGGCGGCCAGCGCGGCATCCCGCCCCATGCCGCCCTCCAACGCCTTGTGGAACGTACGGGACTGCCAGGAGGCCCCGTTGACGCCCCGCTTGCAGCGTTCCTCGATGACGCCGAGGTAGAGGTCCCGGTCGGCCGGCTCGACGCCCCACGCGTCCAGGCCCGCCGCCGCGAGCGGCAGCAGTTCGTCCAGCACCAGCTGTGTCGCGGGCATCCGTGTGGTCCCGCCGTACCTGCCGCGTGGCGGCCACTCCAGCCGCGCGTCGATGCCGTACCGGCAGGCGTGGTCGAAGTTGGCCGCCGCGGCCTCGAAGGGCAGCCGTGTCCACACCGGCCGCGCCTCGCCCGCGAGGGCCCGGACGAGCCCGTAGTAGAAGGCGGCGTTGGCGATGACGTCGGTGACGGTGGGGCCCGCGGGCAGCACGCGGTTCTCCACGCGCAGATGCGGGACGCCGTCGTCGATGCCGTACACCGGCCGGTTCCAGCGGTAGATGGTGCCGTTGTGGAGCACGAGTTCGGCGAGCCTGGGCGTACCGCCCTTGTCGAGGACGGCCTGCGGATCCTCCTCGTCGCAGATGGGCAACAGGGGAGGAAAGAAGCGCAGGTTCTCCTCGAACAGGTCGTACGCCGACGAGATCCACCGCTCCCCGAACCAGGTGCGCGGCCGGACCCCCTGCGCCTGGAGTTCGGGCGGACGGGTGTCGGTGGACTGCAGGAACAGCGGGGGCCGCGACTCGCGCCACAGCTCGCGACCGAACAGGAAGGGCGAGTTGGCGCCCACCGCGACCTGGACGGCGGCCACCGCCTGCGCGGCGTTCCACACGTCGGCGAAGCGTCCGGGGGTGACCTGGAGGTGCAACTGCACGGAGGTGCAGGCGGCTTCGGGCGCGATGGACGCCGAGGTGCAGCTGAGCCGCTCCACGCCCTCGATGTCCAGCCTGAAGTCCTCGCCGCGTGCGGCCACGATCTGGTCGTTGAGCAGCGTGTAGCGGTCCACGTCGGAAAGGTTCGCGGAGACCAGGTCGTCGCGGGCGATCGTCGGCAGAATACCGATCATCACGATTCCGGCATCGACCTCGTTCGCCTTCCGGTGGGCATATGCGAGTGACGTGCGCAACTCCTCGGCGAGCCGGTCGAATACACGGCCGCCGAGCCGGTGGGGAGCAATGTTGACTTCCAGATTGAACATGGCGAGTTCTGTTTGGAAATCCCGGCTCGCGATGCGCTCAAGTACTTGCGCATTCATCATTCTCGGCATGCCGTCAGGACCGGCGAGATTCAGCTCGATCTCCAGGCCCATGAGATTCTTTGGGCGGTCGAACCGCTTCTCCGCCAGCAACCGCGCCAGCCCCGCCAGACACTGCTGGAGCTTTTCGCGGTAGCGCTGCCGATCGGACAGACCGATCGGCCCCGCAACGACCTTCTCCCCCATCGAAGTGTCCCTCCTCGACTGGGCAGCCCGACGAACCGGCCGCTGATGTCCCGGGTCACGTGGGATGATGCCCAGGCAGTGTGATCGATAACGCCCCGGACGAGCCCCCCGGGCGCTACTCTGAACGCGGTTGCCCACAGGCACATTCACCGGGCATGGGGCAGTGCGAGTTTTAGACGATCGACCCTGTCGTGAAAAACGCCGACAGGAACCGGCCGTCCACCCCGGTGGCATATTCCGAGGTCATCGACGGGTACCCCTGGAGAACCAGGACCAAACGCACGTCACGCCGACCGAATTGTCTCTTGCCCTTAATGCGCGGAACGGCTAGACGAAACACCGTCAGAACACGTGTCGTATAAACTCCGCGAACGAGGCAGAGAGTTGGCGTTCGCCATGGTAGGTCCTGCCGTCAAAGTGCCGCCCGCCACGCGGCCGACCCTTCGGGCGAACGACGTCACTTTGACGGCAGGACCTAGGGCCCACGCTCCTCTGACCCGAGAGCTGACAGCGCCGTCCGCCCCCGCCCTCGCGCCACCATGCCTGTCGAATGAGAGGCGACCCACCATGCCGCTGCATGTGCCCCCGGCTCCCGCGCCCGCGTTGCGCACCGTCCTCACCGCCCTCGGTTCCCCCACCGCGGTCCGTGAAGCGCGTACCCCGGCCCTGCGCAATGCCCAGGGACCCGCCACACCCGATCTCCCTCTGCCCGTCCACGTACTCGACCGGATCACCCCGGCGGGCACCTCCGCCACCCGCCTCGCCGGGTGGCGCTTCCTGATCCGCTGCGGCGAACGTGCCGTGGCGGCCGCGGAAACGAGGCTGACCCCCGACGGCTGGGCCTTCTCGCACTTCTTCGAGGGCCCGTACGTCACCGCCACCGAGCGCGCCCTGCGCCAGGCCGAGACGATGACCGGGTCGTACCAGGCCCGTCTGTTGTCCGTACCCGAGCTGTACATGCTCACACTCTGGCTGCACGGTGACTGCGCGGCCGACGGCGCCGAGGGCCATCCAGCGGCCACCGACCTGCTGGTGCCGCTGGCTCCCGCCCCGCCAGGCATCGCCGCGCACCGGCCGCACCGCGTGGCCGAGCTGCTGCCCGTCCTGACCCTTCGGCTCACACCGACACCGACGACGCCCGCCCCGCTGCTCGGCTCACCCGCCTGAGCGCACCCCGGCTTCCGTGCCCCGCGGCCCCACCCCGGCCGCGGGGCACACTGCCGTGCACGGGCACACCGTTCCGCTCCGCTCCGTGACCGCGTGGGGACTGTGTCGCGTGGAGTGACGCCCGGTGGACGCAGCGCACCCCCGGCCCGTCCGGACTAGCCCCATCCGACCATTACGAACCACCCGAAGAGGCAGCCCAGTTGGAATGAACCGTCCGCACGGGTGATGCGTCATCAACCTGTGAGGAGCGCTGACGCCAAATCCCTGCGGATTGACGCCCGTAGGGCAACACTGGGTTCCGGACCATCTGACAAACGGGGGGCGGCAATGAGCATCAGTTCGAGCCGCGGAACAGACACGACACCGATCACCGACCTCACACCAAAGCGAAAGATCCCATCAATGTGCCAGCACCAGCCACCGTGCCCGACAGCCGACTCCGCCGACCGGGAGGCCGCGCTTCTCGTGGCGCACCACCCGGAACAGGGATGGAGCCTGCTGTGCAACGGCGTTCTCCTCTTCGAGGACACCGGTGAGCTCCTGCCGGACGGCCGGATCATCGCTCCGCACCGGCCTGTGGCCATGGACGTGATGACCGCCGCCTGAGCGGCGCGGTGCACCAAGGGCGGCGGGGCAGGCCGTCCGGACACATGAGGGGCCGGCCCGGGAAGCAATCCCGGAACCGGCCCCGACGCATGTCTGTCGGTGCTTACTCTTCGTAGGCGTCCAGCGGCGGGCAGGAGCAGACCAGGTTCCGGTCGCCGTACGCCTGGTCGATCCGGCGCACCGGCGGCCAGTACTTGTCCGCGGCCGAGACACCGGCCGGGAACACCGCCTCCTCGCGGCTGTACGCGTGCTCCCAGGTGTCGCCGAGCGCGGCGGCCGTGTGGGGGGCGTTCCGCAGCGGGTTGTCGTCCGCCGCCCACTCGCCCGAGCCGACCTTCTCGATCTCCGCACGGATGGCGATCATCGCGTCGCAGAACCGGTCGATCTCGGTCAGGTCCTCGCTCTCCGTGGGCTCGATCATCAACGTGCCGGCCACCGGGAACGACATCGTCGGCGCGTGGAACCCGTAGTCGATCAGCCGCTTGGCGACGTCGTCGACGCTCACACCGGTCGCCTTGGCCAGCGGCCGCAGATCGATGATGCACTCGTGCGCCACGAGCCCGCCGGGGCCGGTGTAGAGCACCGGGTAGTGCGGCTCAAGACGCTTGGCGATGTAGTTGGCACTGAGCACGGCGACCTGGGTGGCCCGCTTGAGCCCCTCACCGCCCATGAGACGGACGTACGCCCACGAGATGGGCAGGATGCCCGCCGAACCCCACGGAGCCGCCGAGATCGGGCCCACGCCCGTCTCCGGGCCCGCGGCGGGCTGCAGCGGGTGGTTCGGCAGATACGGCGCCAGGTGCGAGCGCACTCCGACCGGACCCACGCCAGGACCGCCGCCGCCGTGCGGGATGCAGAACGTCTTGTGCAGGTTGAGATGCGAGACGTCGCCGCCGAAGTGCCCCGGCTTGGCGAGCCCCACCAGCGCGTTGAGGTTGGCCCCGTCGACGTACACCTGGCCGCCCGCCTCGTGCACCTGGGCGCAGATGTCGGCGACGTGCTCCTCGAACACCCCGTGCGTCGAGGGGTACGTGATCATCAGCACCGACAGCTCGTCCCGGTGCTGCTCGATCTTGGCCCGCAGGTCCTCGACGTCGATCTCGCCGTCGTCGGCGGTCTTCACGACGACGACCTTCATCCCGGCCATCACCGCACTCGCCGCGTTCGTCCCGTGCGCGGACGACGGGATGAGGCAGACGGTGCGCTGCGCGTCGCCATTGGCCCGATGATAACCGCGTACGGCCAGCAGACCGGCCAGCTCGCCCTGCGAACCGGCGTTGGGCTGCAGCGACACCTTGTCGTAGCCCGTGACCTCGGCCAGCCGCTCCTCCAGCTCACGGATGAGCGTGAGATAGCCCTGCGCCTGCTCGGCGGGCGCGAAGGGATGCAGCTGCCCGAACTCGGGCCAGGTCACCGGCTCCATCTCGGTCGTCGCGTTGAGCTTCATCGTGCAGGAGCCCAGCGGGATCATGCCGCGGTCCAGCGCGTAGTCACGGTCGGCGAGCCGGCGCAGGTAGCGCAGCATCGCGGTCTCGGAACGGTACTGGTGGAAGACCGGGTGCGTGAGGTACTCGTCGGTGCGCAGCAGCCCGGACGGCAGCGTGTCCTCCGTCGCCTCGTCCAGCACGGCCACATCGCCGTCGACGCCGAACGCGGCCCAGACGGCGCCCAGTTGGGCCCGCGTGGTGGTCTCGTCGCAGGCGAGGGACAGGTGGTCGGCGTCGACGAGACGGAGGTTGACCCCGCCCCTGCGCGCGGCAGCGAGCGTCTCGGCCGCCTTGCCCGACACCCGCACGGTGAGCGTGTCGAAGTACGCCTCGTGGACGACCTCGACCCCGCCGGCCTTCAGACCCGCGGCGAGGATCGTGGCGTACCGGTGGGTGCGCCGCGCGATGGACTTCAGGCCCTGGGGACCGTGGTAGACGGCATACATACCGGCCATCACGGCGAGCAGCACCTGAGCCGTACAGATGTTGCTGGTCGCCTTCTCGCGGCGGATGTGCTGCTCACGCGTCTGCAGGGCGAGCCGGTACGCCTTGTTGCCGTCCGCGTCGACCGAGACGCCGACGAGCCGGCCGGGCAGGCTGCGCGCGAACTTCTCACGGACGGCCATGTATCCGGCGTGCGGCCCGCCGAAGCCCATCGGCACACCGAAGCGCTGCGTCGTACCGACCGCGATGTCGGCGCCCAGCTCACCCGGCGAGGCGAGCAGCGTCAGGGCGAGCAGATCGGCGGCGACGGTGACGACCGCGCCCAGCTCGTGCGCCCGCTCGACAACCGGCTCGAGGTCCCGTACGGCACCGGAGGCGCCCGGGTACTGGAGGAGCACGCCGTTGATCTCGCGCTCGGCGAGTTCGGCCGGAATGCCGTCGCTCAGGTCGGCGACGACGACCTCGACGCCGGTCGGCTCGGCGCGGGTCTCGATCACGGCGATGGTCTGCGGCATGGTGTCCGCGTCGACCAGGAACAGGCCCTTCTTGTTCTTGCCCATGCGCCGCGACAGCGCCATGGCCTCGGCGGCCGCCGTGCCCTCGTCGAGCAGCGAGGCCCCGGAGGTCGGCAGACCGGTCAGCTCGGCGACCACGGTCTGGAAGTTGAGCAGCGCCTCCAGCCGACCCTGCGAGATCTCGGGCTGGTAGGGCGTGTAAGCGGTGTACCAGGCCGGATTCTCCATGACATTGCGCAGGATGACGGGCGGCGTGAACGTCCCGTAGTACCCAAGCCCGATCATGGAATCCAGCACCTGGTTGCGGTCCGCGAGGGAACGCAGCTCGGCCAGTACCTCGGCCTCAGTGCGGGCGCCCGGAAGTTCCAGCGAGTCGGCGTTCTTGATCACATCCGGGACCGCGGTGGCCGTCAGCTCGTCGAGCGAGCCGTACCCCACGTGCGCGAGCATCTTCGCCCGGGCCTCGGTGTCGGGCCCGATGTGGCGCTGCTCGAAGGGGATTCCCTGTTCGAGCTCTGAGAGCGGAATACGATGGGCGGTCATTGCGGAGGCCTCCTGGTCTGACGACCTTCGAGGGGCACCACTGCATGGGTGCCCGGACGGCCTCCCCCTCTGTCATCTCAACCTGAGAGCTTCACCGGCCCGCCCGTGAAGGCACACCGGCTTTCACCGTCGGTGAGAGCGGAACCCGTCAAAAAAACTCGAACACCGCTCTGCTTTCCAGAGTGACCTCGTCCATGCGGTACGTGGGCCTGAGAGATTCCGGGGAGGATTTGCTCCTTCGGCGCCTCCGATGAAGCCTGGAGGACTCTCCCGCACGGGGTCAGCAGCCGTTGCCCAGCGTACCAGCGGGGTTCCCTCGAGTGGCCGCCCTCCTCAAAGTGCTCTTTCGTAGTGCTTACGGATGAGTTGCGAGCAGCTGGAGGGCCCGTGCAGACCGACATCGATCCGCGCAACCTGATAGGCCGCAAGGCGTTCGACCGCAACGGCACCAAAATCGGCACCGTCGACGAGGTCTACCTCGACGACGCGACCGGCGTACCGGAGTGGGCGGCCATACGCACCGGCCTGTTCAGCAGAGACGCCTTCGTCCCCCTGGAGCCCAGCGAGCTGGCCGACGGGGCACTGCGCGTCCCCTTCGAACGCGCCCTGATCAAGGACGCCCCCGACTTCGGCGTGGGCCGCCACCTCTCCCCCGAGCAAGAACTCCAGCTCTACCACCACTACGGCCTGGACGTAGCCCCCCCACCCCCCTTCCCGGACCACGACTTCGGCCACCTTGCAGGCAAGGACGACTCCCAGTAAGGGCCGCCTCAAGGGCACGGGAGACGGGCCCGTCTCCAGGAGCGAGGGCGACGCTGGTGCTTTTAGGGGCGCGGGGAACTGCGCGACAAGCCACAGCGGACCGGCACGTACGAACGCACCCCGGCCCCCACCTTCAGGGGCGCGGGGAACTGCGCGACAAGCCACAGCGCACCCGCACTCACAACCACACCCACAACCCCACCCAGCTCACCCCTCCCCAGCCACCCCACCAACCCGAGAATCGCCGACCTCCCGCCCCACCAACGGCAACGGCTCCGCAACCTCCAACAAAGGATCATCGCTCCGAAACGTCCGCACCCGCCCCGGCAAGGAATCCGGCGTCTCGAACCGCACAGTCACCCGCCCCAGCCCACTCCCCTGCACCCACCCGTGCCCGAACTCGGCATGCCGCACATCGTGCCCCGCATGCCACCGCCGCTCCGCGGGAGGCACCGGCTCCTCGGCAACCTCCTCGGCCTCCTCCTTCTCCACATGCTCCGGCTCCTCTGCGGCAGCAGCAGCGGCAGCGGCGGCAGCCGTCCGAGCCTGCGCGAAGAGATCCTCCTGCGTGTAGTCGGCGAGCCCCGAGACCCCCACCCCCAGAAGCCGTACGCCGCCCGTGGTGTCCACGGACTCCAGCAACCGCGCCGCGGCCTCCCGCACCACGGCGGGGTCGTCCGTGGGCCCCCTGAGCGTCTCGGACCGGGTGAGCGTCGAGAAGTCGTACCGCCGCACCTTCAGCACGATGGTCCGCCCCGACAGATGCGCGCCCCGCAACCGCCGCACACACCGGTCGGCGAGCCGCTGGACCTCCATGCGCACCCGCACCCGGTCGTGGATGTCCACGTCGTACGTGTCCTCGACGGACACCGACTTGGTGTCCCGCTCGGCCACCACGGGCCGCACGTCGTGCGCGAGCGCCATGGCGTACAGCGCGACCCCGTGGGCCTTGCCCAGAAGCCGTACGAGCTCGTCCTCGCCCGCCTCGGCGATCTCCCCGACCGTGGTGATCCCGGCCCGCCGCAGATGGTCCCCCGTGGCGGGCCCCACGCCTGGCAGCGTACGTACGGACATCGGCGCGAGCAGTTCCCGCTCGGTGCCCGGCACTATCAGCACCAGCCCGTCCGGCTTGGCCTGCTCGGAGGCGATCTTCGCGAGCATCTTGGAGGCGGCGAGCCCCACGGACCCGGTCAGCCCGGTGACGGCCCTGATGTCCCCGCGCAGCTTCATCCCGGTCAGCTGCGCCGACTCAGCGTCCCAGGCCGTCTGCCCGGCCTCCAGGTCCACGAACGCCTCGTCCAGGCTCAGCGGCTCCACCAGGGGCGACAGATCCCGCAGCAGGCCCATCACCTGCTCGCTGATCTCCCGATAGAGCCCGAAGCGCGGTACGAGATACGCGGCGTTCGGTGCCAGCCGGCGGGCCTGCGCCATGGGCATCGCCGAATGCACCCCGAAGACCCGTGCCTCGTACGAGCAGGTGGCCACCACGCCCCGAGGCCCGAGCCCGCCCACGATGACCGCCTTCCCGCGCAGGCTCGGCTTGGCCGCCTGCTCCGCCGAGGCGTAGAAGGCATCCATGTCGAGATGCAGGATCGTGGGCGCGGTTCTCACATGTCCGATGCTGCCCTACGCCACTGACAATGCCCCGGTACGACCTGTGGACCGCCACGTGGCCGGACCGCCCACGCGCCGAACGGCGGGCGCCGGGCAGCAGGCGACAGGCACCGGGCGATAGGCGGCAGGACCAGAAGGCCCAGACAGGTCCCGGCCCGAAACGCTCCAGACAGTGCCAGGCCCGAAAGACTTCAGACAGCGCCCGCCGACTCAGACCGCACGATTGCGCCGCCGCGCCAGCTCGTCCGCCGGATTGGGCCGGACAAGCGTCTCGCCCGTGTCGACGCGCTCCCCGTGCAGCTGTGAGAGGGCACTCTCGACGTCCCGCCAGACCACGCCCACCGCGATCCCGAAGATGCCCTGTCCGCCCTGGAGGAGCGCGTGGACCTCGTCGGGCGAGGAGCACTCGTAGACCGTCGCGCCGTCGCTCATCAGCGTCATCCGCTCCAGGTCCCGGAACCCGCGCTCACGCAGGTGCTGGACGGTGGTGCGGATGTTCTGCAGCGAGACACCGGTGTCGAGGAACCGCTTGACGATCTTCAGGACGACGACGTCCCGGAAGCTGTAGAGCCGCTGCGTCCCCGACCCGTAGGCGGCCCGCACGCTCGGCTCGACGAGCCCGGTTCTGGCCCAGTAGTCCAGCTGCCGGTAGGTGATGCCCGCGGCCGCGCAGGCCGTGGGCCCCCGATAACCGACCTCCTCGGACGCCACCCCACCGTCCTCGGGCACCGCTGTCGGCCGCTGTACGTGATCGGCCGCGCTGCTGTGAAGCGGGTACGGGCTGCTCTCCCCCAGACCGGGTCCAGGGGCACCCCCAGCCGTACCGTCGCCGCTGCTTCTCACGCCGACCTCCGTCCTTGACCTGCCTTCTCGACGGTAGGCAGCCACCGGGGGTGCGTCAACGACCGCCACACTCGGCACGCCGAGTGATAATCACCCTAGGAGTGGTTTCCCGTGTCCCACCGCGGGGAAAGGCTAGCCGAATGCTCTCGGGACAACCGCCGCACGGCCTGTTGTCCGGCGGTCCCGGAGGGTCACTGGAGCCCGGACCGGAAGGTCACTGACTGTTGGTCCCGAAGTCCTCGGGCGAGATCTGGTCGAGGAACTCGCGGAACTTCTCCACCTCGTCCTCCTGCTCGTCCGGGATCGCAATGCCGGCGTCGTCCAGCACCCCGTCGCTGCCGTAGATCGGCGTCCCGGTGCGCAGCGCGAGCGCTATGGCGTCGGACGGCCGGGCGCTGACCTCGACCCCGCTGGCGAACACCAGCTCCGCATAGAAGACGCCCTCCCGCAGGTCCGTGATGCGCACCTCGGTGAGCTCCTGGCCGACGGCCTCCAGCACGTCCTTGAACAGGTCGTGGGTCAGCGGTCGCGCGGGGGCCATGCCCTGCTGTGCGAAGGCGATCGCCGTCGCCTCCCCCGGCCCGATCCAGATGGGGAGGTAACGGTCGCCTCCCACTTCACGCAGGAGCACGATCGGTTGGTTGGAGGGCATTTCGACCCGGACACCTACGACGTCGAGCTCGTTCACACAGCAACCCTAGGCCGTGCCCGGCATCTTTGGGTAGTCGGGCACGGATTGGGCGCCCGATCCTGCGCTCCGCACGACCCACCGGATCAGGGCAGCCGCACCCCGAGCGCGGACTGCACCAGCGCGGCGTGCAGCTTCACCGCGAGCCCCGCCAGCTCCTTGGTCTGCGCCTCCGCGTGCGCCCTGGTCTGCGGATTGCGGTGCCGCCGCAGCGGGGCCACGACCTGGTCGACCAGGCCGGCCTCACGGTCGGCGGCGGCCTTCACGGCACGCAGATGGCGCGGCTCGATCCCGAACCGCCCCAGTTCCACGACGAGACCGGCCACGGTCACCGCCTCGGCGTCGTAGACCCCCTCCGGCAGCGGTGTGATGAGCCCGTACGACTCCCACTCCTCGAGCTCCTGCTCGCCGATCTCCACGGCGGCCAGCAGCTCGGCACGCCCGATCCGGGCCACGGTCGGCCCCTCGGACTCGCAGAGCACCTCACCGTCGCGCTGACGCCCCACGGACGGCAACGGCAGCGCCTCACCGCGCTCCACGGCGTCCAGGTGCTCGCGGATCACCTTCAGGGGCAGATAGTGGTCCCGCTGCATCCTCAGGACGTGCCCGAGGCGCTCCACGTCACCCGGGCTGAACTTCCGGTACCCCGACGGGGTCCGCTGCGGCTCGATGAGCCCCTCCGACTCCAGGAAACGGATCTTGGAGATGGTGACTTCGGGGAACTCGTCGCGCAGCACATTGAGCACCGTGCCGATGCTCATCAGTCCGTTGTCCATGGCGGCGGTGCCGTGGCCGACACCGCCGCTCGGTGTTCGAAGCATGGACCTTCCTGAGGGTCCCCCCGGACCGGATCCGGGGGCGGGTCAGATACCCCGCTGGCTCGCGTAGAAGACCAGCCGGTACTTGCCGATCTGCACCTCGTCGCCGTTCGACAGCGGGACCGAGTCGATCCGCTCCCGGTTGACGTACGTGCCGTTGAGGCTGCCGACGTCCGCCACCGTGAACGAGCCGTCGGAAACGCGACGGAACTCCACATGGCGGCGCGACACGGTCACGTCGTCCAGGAAGATGTCGCTCTGCGGATGACGGCCGGCGGTGGTCAGCTCGCCGTCCAGCAGGAAGCGGCTGCCCGAGTTGGGCCCGCGGCGCACCACCAGGAGCGCCGAGCCGAGCGGCAGCGCGTCGACGGCGGCCTGCGCCTCGGGCGAGAGCATCGGCATCTGCGTCTGGCCGGTGACCTCGGCGTCGTAGGCCTCGAGGCCCGAGATGGAGATCGTCGAGGTGGTCTCCGACGGACGCTCGGGGGTCGCCCCGGCCCGCAACGGAGCACCGCAGTTGGAGCAGAAGCGGCTCGCCTCCGCGTTGCGGTTACCGCACCTCGTACACACCAGGGCCGACATGGACGGATCCTCCTGCCGCGGCTGCCCCGTCGGGGCGTTGGACGCATACGGGTCGGAGCCGAAACCTATGCGTCCCGACTGGGCAGGGTCAACAGACGGCGCGCCCTGACCACCGGAAATGTCACCGCCGGGACCACCGACCTGGTCGCGGAACAGAGGGCGGTCCCCCTGATCCTCGCCCTCCGCGGGGCGCGGTGCACGATGGCGGGCAGTCGCGTTGTCGCTGCCCTCTCGCGCGCTCTTGCCGAACAACTTCGCAAACAACTTCACGGGCGATTCCCCTTGACCGAAACAGACCCGCCCGTGGGGCAGGACGAACCCTGATTGCACACACCGGCCGAGCCGGACACCCTCACAACGTCCGTATCCACCAGACAGTTTCCACCACGCACCACCCATTCGGTGCGTCGACCCCCCGCAACCTCATGCCCTCGAGGAGCGGCCCCCAAGCGCCCCCGGTTCACTGGGAGGACGACCGAGCGTAGTCAGGCCGCTTCGCCGGTCGCAAGGCGTCCACGATGATCTTGTCCGATCGTTCCACCGTGACAGTGGCCTGCTCCTTCTCCAAAGTCTGCACCACTCCACCCGGGATGTTGAGCGCAGGTTCGAGGTCCTGGGGCTTGCCGATGACCTTGAAACGATAGGGGGCGCTGATCTTGTTCCCGTCGACGGCCACTCCGTCGCTCACATCCGTCAGATAGGTGCCCGCGACGACCCTTACACCGTTGACCTGGATCGCCTCCGCTCCGGCGGCACGCAACTCCTGGATCGCGTCGAGCAGCATGTCGGCCTCGACCGTCCCCTTCTCGTCCTCGATGGTCAGCGTGATGCCGGGGCCCTGCGCCGCCACGGTGCCCGCCAGGATGCCGAGTTGCTTCTCCTTCTCGACCGTCTGCTTGCGGGCCTCCTCGGCCTGGTCCGAACTGTTCTCCAGCTCGGTGCGCTGATCCTCCAGCCCCTGCTTCTCCTCTTCCAGACGCTGCGTACGGTCGTCCAGTTCATCGAGGATGCGTACGAGATCCTCCTGACGCGCGCCGCGGAGGGCGCCGTCGCTGTCGCTGTTGGACGCCACCTGGACGGCGAGACCGAAACCGAGGCCGAACAGCAGGAGGGCGACGATGAACTGCGCACGCGACACACGCGGCGGCCAGAGACCCTTCACCAGCCGCTGGCGGCCGGTCAGAACCGGCTTGCGCGGTTCCGCCTCGGCGTCCGGCGACTCCGGATCCTCCTGTGCCCGCACCTCTTGAGGAAGCTCCTTGCGCAGACGGTTCTCGGATGCCTCCGGAGCCTCTGGACCCTTTGGGGTCTCAGGGGACTCTGAGGTCTTTGGGGCCTTTGGGGTTTCTGAAGTCTCTGGGGTCTCTGGGGTCTCGCCCTGGCTGCTCATCGGCCTCACGCCCGGAAGACGTGACGGCGGATCGCCGCGGCGTTGGAGAAGATCCGGATGCCGAGGACGACCACGACACCCGTGGACAGCTGAGCGCCCACACCCAACTTGTCACCGAGGAAGACGATCAGCGCCGCCACGACAACGTTGGACAGGAACGACACCACGAACACCTTGTCGTCGAAGATGCCGTCGAGCATCGCCCGCAGACCTCCGAACACGGCGTCGAGCGCCGCGACGACGGCGATCGGAAGATAGGGCTCGACCACCGCCGGAACCTCGGGCCGGACCAACAATCCAGCCACGACTCCCACGACGAGGCCCAGTACGGCGATCACGATGTGCCTTTCTCTGTGTTCGGTTGCGCTGTTCGTACGATCACACTCGGTGCGGCGGGCAGCCGGACGTCGTCCTCGACGGAAATGCCGGTCCAGATATGGAAGTTCTTCCGGAGGGCGTCCAGATACTGTCCGTCGCCGCTGTTCTGGAACGCGGTGCGCAGCCGCTCGCCGTCCCCCACCGCCAGCACCGTGTAGGGCGGCACGAGGGGCTTGTTGTCGACCAGTATCGCGTCACCGGCAGCCCGGATCGCAGACAGTGCCGTCAGCCGCTGTCCGTTGATCGAGATGGCCTCGGCGCCCGACTCCCACAGCCCGTTGACCACGCGCTGCATGTCGCGGTCGCGCACCCGCCCGGTGTCGGAGAAGCCCGACGTCTCGCGTGCGTCTCCGTCGCCGCCCTGGTCGGCTTCCTTGGCGTCGTCCACGACGAGCTTCACACCGGGGCCGTGCACCTCGACCGCGCCGGCCAGGATGCCCACCAGCTCGCCCTGGTCGCCACCATGCTTCTTCAACGCCTCGCGCTGCCGCGCGCTCACGTCGTCGCGGAGCTTGTCGATACTGCCCTCGAGCTTGTCGGCCGTCGACGTCTCGCGGTCGATGCGGTCGATGAGTTCCTCGCGCTCCTTGGCGACGACCGGAGCCGCTATCCGCGCCTGCGCGGCCCCCACGGTCACTACAAGGGCCGCGAGCACCAGACCGGCGGCGAGTCCGAGCTTCGCCCGCAACGTCTTCGGCAGGGCGCCGGTCCCGTCGGCCTTCTTGCGGGCAGCCGCCTCCGCGTACCCGTCGTCGAGGCTGTGGTCCATGACGTTGGTGAGCAGCGACATGGAAGCGTCCGGGCGCGGGGGGCGCGTAGGAGTGCTCCGAACGGGGGGCTGCTGCGGCATGCCGCACATCGTCGCACGTCGCGGGCAGTACCTCCGAATGGCCCCACCGTCGTGCCGGACGTGCCCCTTTGGAGCACATCCGGCACGCGCGCGTGCGACTCAGCGACCGGCGCTGTCCACCACCGACGACCACTCGTCGAGCAGGGCCTGGGCGGACGCGTCGTCGGGCCCCTCCGCCCACAGATGCGTGACCGCCTCCGCCCGGTCCGGAAGAACCATCACCCAGCGCCCGTCGGTCTCCACCACCCGTACGCCGTCGGTCGTGTCCACGAACCGGTCTCCGGCCGCCTCGACCACGCGCCGCATCACAAGTCCCTTGACCGCCCAGGGAGTCGCGAGATCACGCTTGAGGACGTGCGCCCGCGGAATCCGCGCGTCGATCTGGCTGAGAGTCAGCTGCGTCCGCGCCACCAGACCGATGAGCCGTACGAAGGCCGCCGTGCCGTCGAAGACACTGCTGAACTCCGGCACGATGAAGCCACCGCGCCCGTCGCCTCCGAAGATCGTCGACTCCTCGCGCCCGACGCGCGTCAGATCGTCCGGCGACGTCGTCGTCCAGTCGACCTGGGTCCCGTGGTACGCCGCCACCTGCTCGGCGATCCTCGTGGTGGTCACGGGCAACGCGACCCGCCCGCTACGCCGTTCGGCCGCCACCAGGTCGAGCATCACGAGCAGCGCCCGGTCGTCCTCGATGATCCGGCCCTTCTCGTCGACGAGCGACAGCCGCTCGCCCACCGGGTCGAACCGCACCCCGAACGCGGCGCGCGCGGACGCCACGATCTCGCCGAGCCGCACCATCCCCGACCTGCGGGCGTCCGCGGTCTCCGTGGGCCGCGACTCGTCGAGACCGGGATTGATGGTCAGCGAGTCGACCCCCAGCTTGCCCAGGAGGCTGGGCAGCACCAGCCCGGCACTGCCGTTCGACGCGTCCACGACCACCTTCAGCCCGGACTCGGCGATCCCGGTGGTGTCCACGTTCCGCAGCAGAGAACCGGTGTAAGAGTCGAAGACGCTGGCCGGGAAGTGCAGGTCCCCGATCTCGCCCGGGAACGCACGCCGGTACTCCTGCCGCGCGAACACCCGGTCCAGCTTCCGCTGGCTCCCCTGCGAGAGATCCGCCCCACGCCCGTCGAAGAACATGATGTCGACGGAGTCGGGAACCCCGGGCGTCGTCCGGATCATGATCCCGCCGGCACTGCCCCGAGCGGTCTGCTGCCGAGCCACCGGCAGCGGTACGTTCTCCAGGTCCCGTACGTCGATGGCGCTGGTCTGCAGTGCCGAGATGACCGCCCGCTTGAGCGCACGGGCGCCTCGCGAGTGGTCACGGGCCGTCGTGACGGTCGAGCCCTTCTTGAGCGTCGTCGCATACGCACCCGCCAGGCGTACGGCCAGCTCTGGCGTGATCTCGACGTTCAGGATCCCGGAGACTCCTCGGGCTCCGAAGAGATGGGCCTGGCCCCGGGACTCCCAGATGACCGACGTATTGACGAAGGCGCCGGCCTCGATGGTCTTGAACGGATAGACCCGCACATTGCCCTGAACGATCGATTCTTCACCGACCAGGCACTCGTCCCCAATGACGGCGCCGTCCTCGATCCGGGCGGCCCGCATGATGTCGGTGTTCTTTCCGATGACACAGCCGCGCAGATTGCTGTGCTGGCCGATGTACACGTTGTCGTGCAGCACGGCCTTGTGCAGAAACGCCCCTGCCTTCACGACGACATTGGAGCCCACCACGGTGTGCTCGCGGATTTCGACGTCCGCCTCGACCTTGGCGTAGTCCCCGATGTAGAGCGGTCCTCGCAGTACGGCGTCGGGATGTACTTCGGCGCCTTCCGCGACCCAGACCCCGGGCGAGATCTCGAAGCCGTCGAGCTCGACGTCGACCTTGCCCTCCAGGACATCGGCCTGCGCCTTGACGTAGCTCTCGTGCGTGCCGACGTCCTCCCAGTAGCCCTCGGCGATATAGCCGTAGATCGGCTTGCCCTCCTTCATCAGCTGAGGGAAGACATCGCCGGACCAGTCGACGGAGACATCGGCCTCGACATAGTCGAACACCTCCGGCTCCATGACGTAGATACCGGTGTTCACGGTGTCCGAGAAAACCTGGCCCCAGGTGGGCTTCTCGAGAAAGCGCTCGACCTTGCCTTCCTCGTCCACGATGGTGATGCCGAATTCAAGCGGATTCGGGACACGGGTCAGACAGACCGTGACCAGCGCGCCCTTTTCCTTGTGGAAATTGATCAGATCAGTGAGGTCGAAGTCGGTCAGAGCATCACCGGAGATCACGAGGAAGGTGTCGTCCTTCAGCGCTTCCTCGGCGTTCTTGACACTGCCGGCAGTACCGAGTGGCTTCTCCTCATTGGCATAGGTGAGCTCCATACCGAGCTCTTCACCGTCACCGAAGTAGTTCTTGACGAGAGAGGCCAGGAACTGGACAGTAACGACGGTCTCGTTGAGCCCATGCCGCTTGAGCAGCCGTAGCACATGCTCCATGATCGGGCGATTGGCCACGGGCAGGAGCGGCTTGGGCATGCTTGAGGTCATGGGGCGAAGGCGTGTGCCTTCACCTCCGGCCATCACGACGGCCTTCATGTCGGAAGCGTCCTCCTTGAAGAGACGACGGTCTAGCCGACTTCACCCGTCAGATTGTCCCGCACATTCTGCTTGCGGGCCATCAGAGGCCACTAACGGCCGCCCATTCGGCGAGCTCAATCGGCCATGGTGTCCGCGCGGACAAGGCGGCGGACCTGAACCACGTAGAGGATCCCTGCCCACCAGTAGAGCGTTGTACCCCATCCCGCGAACGCCCATCCGAAAATAGCAGCGAGTGACGCAAGCCATCCACTTCCGTCACTGAGCAGCAGCAACGGGAAGGCGTACATCAGGTTGAACGTAGCAGCCTTCCCAAGGAAGTTCACCTGCGGTGGCGGATAGCCGTGACGCCTGAGGATGCCCACCATCACCAGAAGAAGCAGCTCACGCGCCAGCAGGACACTTGTCAGCCAGAGCGGCAGAATCTCGCGCCAGGTGAGCCCGACCAAAGTCGACAGAATGTAGAGCCGGTCGGCCGCGGGGTCCAGCAGCCGGCCGAGACTGCTGATCTGGTTCCAGCGACGGGCCAGCTTGCCGTCCAAATAGTCGCTGATGCCACTGAGCATGAGCACCAGGAGTGCCCAGCCGTCACTCTGGGGACCACCGAACTCCGGCCTGAGGATCAGCCACAGGAACAGCGGCACGCCTGCGAGACGCGCCATGCTGAGGATGTTCGGGATGGTGAGCACCCGGTCTGTCTGGACGCGGGTCTCCTGGACCTCCACCCGGGGGCCTCCTGTGGGAACGTGCCGACGATGCCCCCTGACCTTACCCTCAGGCATCTGCCCGCAGCGCGGAGGGGGTTCGGCCGCCGTCCCGGAAAACAAAAAAGCTCCGGTTCTTGGACTGAAAGTCCAAGAACCGGAGCTCTAAAAGGAGTTCGGCGGTGTCCTACTCTCCCACAGGGTCCCCCCTGCAGTACCATCGGCGCTGTAAGGCTTAGCTTCCGGGTTCGGAATGTAACCGGGCGTTTCCCTCACGCTATGACCACCGAAACACTATGAAACAGACAAACCGGAGCCATAATCATGGCTACAACGGTTGTTCGTGGTTTCAGAACCAACACAGTGGACGCGAGCAACTGAGGACAAGCCCTCGGCCTATTAGTACCAGTCAGCTTCACCCCTTACGAGGCTTCCACATCCGGCCTATCAACCCAGTCGTCTACTGGGAGCCTTAACCCATCAAGTGGGTGGGAATACTCATCTCGAAGCAGGCTTCCCGCTTAGATGCTTTCAGCGGTTATCCCTCCCGAACGTAGCCAACCAGCCATGCCCTTGGCAGGACAACTGGCACACCAGAGGTTCGTCCGTCCCGGTCCTCTCGTACTAGGGACAGCCCTTCTCAATATTCCTACGCGCACAGCGGATAGGGACCGAACTGTCTCACGACGTTCTAAACCCAGCTCGCGTACCGCTTTAATGGGCGAACAGCCCAACCCTTGGGACCGACTCCAGCCCCAGGATGCGACGAGCCGACATCGAGGTGCCAAACCATCCCGTCGATATGGACTCTTGGGGAAGATCAGCCTGTTATCCCCGGGGTACCTTTTATCCGTTGAGCGACGGCGCTTCCACAAGCCACCGCCGGATCACTAGTCCCGACTTTCGTCCCTGCTCGACCCGTCGGTCTCACAGTCAAGCTCCCTTGTGCACTTACACTCAACACCTGATTGCCAACCAGGCTGAGGGAACCTTTGGGCGCCTCCGTTACTCTTTAGGAGGCAACCGCCCCAGTTAAACTACCCATCAGACACTGTCCCTGATCCGGATCACGGACCCAGGTTAGACATCCAGCACGACCAGACTGGTATTTCAACGACGACTCCAC
>NZ_JBITFQ010000004.1:0-411188 GCF_044456225.1 Streptomyces sp. NPDC050988
GCGCAGTTCCCCGCGCCCCTAAAGACCTTAGGGGCGCGGGGAACTGCGCAATCTTTTGGGGGTTCGGGGGCGGAGCCCCTGAGTTAGTGACGGGAATGGGTAGGGGCGGCGGGGGCGAAGAAAAAAGCCGGGGCCCCAGACGTGCGGGCCCCGGCTCTCCCTCGTGGGGCTACGGGGTCAGGAACTGGCCCAAGCGGCCCGCCGTCGGCGAGGTGAGTTGGGTTACGCCGTAGTAGGTCGACTTGGCGACGGAGACGCCCGAGGCTGTCGTCGGGAGGTACAGGACCGTGCCGTTGCCCGCGTCCTCGCCCTCCGCGCCGATGAGGAGATGGGCGCGGCCGTGGCCCGAGACGTCCGTCAGTGAGACGGACGAACCCAGCTTGTCGTCCTTCTCCGTGGAGCCGGGGATGCCGGTCGTGTCCTGGGAGTAGGACAGCGAACCCGTGCCCGTCAGACCGGACGAGGCGCCCTTGAAGAGCCAGACCGCGCCCGCGTTGGCGCGGTTGGTGGTGCGGGTGATGTCCTCGTTCGGGGCACCGGCGAGGACGTCCGCGTAACCGTCGGCGTTGAAGTCGCCCACGGAGACCGACGTACCCAGCGCGTCCCCGGACTCGTTGGCGCCCGCGACCCCCGCCGTGTCCTGGGTGATCTTCGTCATCCCGGTCGTGGTGAAGCCGGTGGACGTGCCCGGAACCATGGTGACCTGGCCGCCGGAGATCGCGCCGGACTCGGTGGCGTACGGCTGCCCGATGACGATGTCGTCGTAGCCGTTGCCGTTCACGTCGCCCGAGGCGATGGAGCGGCCGCCCTTCACCGAGATCGTGGAAACCTTCGACAGGCCCAGCGACTTGGAGCCCTTGAACCAGGTGACCTTGCCGACGCCGGACGCGTCACGGTAGTTGAGCGCCACGTCCGCGTAGCCGTCGCGGTTGAAGTCACCGCTCGTGGCGTCCGCGTACGCGAGGGCGCCGGAGACGGTGGTGAGGTCGCCCGCGACCTCGTGGCCGTCATTGAAGCGGGCCGCCCAGTTGCCGCCCGTGCCGGTGGCCGCCGTGAAGACGTCGGCCTTGCCGTCGGCGTTGAAGTCGCCGACCGCGACCGTCGCGCCGAAGCGCGCACCGGCCGGCTCGTAGTCGTCGCCCAGCGCCATGGTGTCGGCACCGGTGTCGAACTTCGGGCCGTACAGGATGGTCACGGCACCGCGGTCCGCGTGGCCGGTCGTGTCGTCCTCGCCGGGCGCACCGATCGCGAGGTCCGCGTAGCCGTCGGCGTTGATGTCGCCCCAGGCCGTGGCCGTGCCCCACTGGTCGCCGGACTCGGCGGCACCCGGAACACCGGCGCTGCCCTGGTTGAGCTTCACCTTCGAGGCGGAGACGGGGCCGCTGACGCCGCCCGGCACGAGCGTGAGCCAGCCACTGCCCACCTTGGGCGTGGCGGCGACGATGTCGCTGATGCCGTCACGGTTGAAGTCGGCCGTGGGGACAGCGGAGTTCTTGCCGGGGCTGGAGGCGTACCGGCGGATCTCGCTCAGCTTCGAGTAGAGGTTTTTGCCGGGGCACGCGGTGGCGAAGCCCTCGCGGTGGCCGGAGATCGTGTTCAGCGTGGCCTGCTCGCCCGCCTTCCACACGCCCGTGTCGGCGGCGGCGGTCAGCGTGACCTGGCCGCTCGGGTTGCCCCCGTACTGGCCCAGCTTCCACGCGGCGACACGCGCCACGGACTCCAGGGCGGCGCGGGAAGGCTTGCCCGCGGCCTTCGCCGGAGTGGTGGAGGTGGCCGCCGCGCCCTCGAAGTCACCGAGGACGGCGATGCCCGCCGAGTCACCGTTGAAGCCGTAGGTGTGCGCGCCGCGCACCGGCAGGTCGATGCCGCCGCCGCGGCCCTCGAAGACCCGGCCGCACTTGTCGACCAGGAAGTTGTAGCCGAGGTCGTTCCACCCCTCGCTCTGCACGTGGTACGCCATGATGCCGCGGACCAGCGCCGGGGACTCGGCGCAGCTGTAGTCGTTCGTGCCGACCGTGTGGTGCACGAAGACCGCGCTGACCTTGTCGATGTACTCCGGCGGGTCCTTCACCATCG
Source organism: Streptomyces sp. NPDC050988 (assembly GCF_044456225.1). Lineage (NCBI taxonomy): Bacteria > Bacillati > Actinomycetota > Actinomycetes > Kitasatosporales > Streptomycetaceae > Streptomyces > Streptomyces sp. NPDC050988. The sequence goes on from NZ_JBITFQ010000004.1 coordinate 2,077, forward strand.
ACTCGTCGGCGCCCCACTGGGCGCGGGAGACGATCGTCGGCTGCACCACGGTGGACGGCGGCGGGGACGGGACCGGGTCGGGGGTCGGGGAAGCAGACTCCGACGGGCTCTCCGAGGTGCTCTCGGTGGGCGACGCAGGCGTGCTGGTCGTCGGCTCCGTACCGGTGGACTCCGTCGGCGACGGGGAGCCCGAGGCCGGGTCGGTCGGCGTCGGGGAGTCGGTCGGGTCCTCGGCGACGAAGGCGGCGTTCTCCAGGGAGGTGCCGGTCGTCGTGCCGAGTGCCTTGTTCTTCGCCTCGGCCGAGGTCACACCCGGGTCGACCAGGCTGACCTCAAGGCCCTTGGGCAGCGGCGAACTCGTCGAACCGTCGGCCGCGACCACCCGCGCCTCGACACCGTCGCTCGGGCCGACCCACAGCGGATCGGAGGCGCCGCGGGCCTCCTTGGCGCCCGGCTCGGCCTTGTCGACCGGGTGCGGCTCCAGATCCAGGTTCTGCCAGCCGGTCCACTCGCCCGTCGCCAGGTCGCGGGTGCGTACCTGGGCGGTGCCGTCCAGCTCGGTCTTCGCGCCGGTCCAGGTGACGCCGAGCAGCGAGAACTGCTCGGTGCTCGTCCGCTCGACCTCGCGCCGGCCCGAGCCGTCGCTCTCCATCGTGAGCTCGTGCACCTTCACGGGCCGCTTGCTGCGCGCGGCGTCCACGGCCGGGTCCGAGCTCGGGTTCGCGACGGCGTACGTCACGGCGCCCGTCCCGCCCAGCACCACGGCCCCTATCGTCAGCCACGCTCTCCGCTTCAGACTCAGCGGCTTGTACGCATGGGTCGTCCGGCGACTCAAATACCCCACCCCTAGAAAAGCCTCACAAAAAACCCACCCGTCACTGGGGTGGCTTTCTAATTCAGCGGTAAGACGAGGTTAAACATCACCCAACGAGGGTGTGGGGTACGTCACTTCGCTTTCGCGCAGACGTCCGAGAGGGGCGGATGGTTGTACGGGTGTCAGCGACTTGTGGCGTGACCCTTGTCACTGCGGTGACGTGTGATGTTCGTGGCGCCCGCCCCGCTTGGTCTGCCAGAGGCAGATGCGTGAGCGGTGAGCCAGGGGGCGGAAACGGTGGAGAGGACAAGGCTGTCGGCGGACCTGCGGATGCGGCGGCACGCGGCGGAGTTCGTACGGGACGTCACGGCCCGCAGCCGGCTGCCGTTGGACTACTCGGTCGCGAGCCTGCGGGTGGTCGACTTCGTCGTCGACGGGCTGCGCAAGAGCGGCCGCGACCGCACGGCCGTGGGGCACGTGCTGTTCGGGCTCGGGGTGTACGCCGGTGAGGTGCTCGTCCGCCGGGCCGGTGCCGTGTGGGTCGAATTCGACGAGGGTCAGCGGGAGTTGTTCGGCCAGCCGGTGGGCGTACGGATGCCGGACGGACGGGTCTGGAATCCGCTGGGCAAGGTCGTGAAGCGGTTCGAGGCGGGGGAACGGGAGTCGCTGCGGACGTTCTATCTGCAACTGCACGGGCGGGCGCGGACGGGGCTGCCCGGACTGCCCGGGCAATCCGGGTCGGCCGCGGCTGGAGGGGCCGGTGATCGTGGGGCCGCCGGGGCATCTGACGGGCTGTGACACTTCCGTGCCGTCCGGCGCTGATGACCTTGAAGGCACGCGGGCACGGCGGCCCGCGCCGCGCGGTGCGGATCCGGTACGAACTCGGCGTGAACGAGGACACTGTTGGGCCAGGGAGGGGAACCCCATCGCGGGCGGACGTCCGACGGTGAACTCGGCGCGGCCGTCGCACGGGCGCAGGAGGGCGACGAGGCCGCCTTCGCCGTCGCGTACCGGATCGTGCAGCCCGGACTCCTCGGGTATCTGCGGGGCCTGGTCGGGGACGAGGCGGAGGACGTGGCCTCGGACGCCTGGCTGGAGATCGCCCGGGACCTCGGGCGGTTCCGCGGCGACGGGGCCGGGTTCCGAGGCTGGACCGCGACCATCGCCCGGCACCGGGCCCTCGACCAGCTGCGGCGGCTGAAGGTGCGGCCGCGGGCGTCCGCGCTGGAACAGGACATGCTCGACCTGCCCGGCCCGCACAGCACGCACGACCAGGCCCTGGAGTCGCTCTCCACGGAGTACGCGCTCGCACTCGTGTCGAGTCTCCCGCGCGACCAGGCCGAGGCCGTACTGCTGCGTGTCGTCGTCGGCCTCGACGGTCCCGCCGCCGCGCGCGTCCTCGGCAAACGCCCCGGCGCGGTACGCACCGCCGCGCACCGGGGCCTGAAGCGCCTCGCGAGCCGGCTGGACGCGGAAGGTGTGACGGATGACGGGTCCAGCACGCTGGGGGAGTCGAGATGAACGGCGAGCGGTCCTTGGCCGGCGAGGGTGGATACGGACATGCCTGAACGACACGATCCCGACGGCCCCCCGAACCCCCCTGCCGCGAACCCGCCCGACCTCGGCGAACTGCTCGCCGCCGCCGTGCGCGGCGGCGCGGTCGACGCCGATGCCGAGCGCCGGGTCCTCGCCGCGTTTCGGGCGGCGCGGGACGAGGGGGCGCACCGGGCGGCGCCGCGCAACCGGCGGCGGGACGACTGGCGGCCGGAGCGGCGCGGCGGCCGGCCGGTGCGGGCGACCCTGGTCGCGTTGGTGGCGAGCCTGGCGCTCGGCGGGGTGGCGGTCGCGGCCATCGGCTCGGGGAGCGCCGGAACGCGGGACGAGGGTGCCGAGCGGCGCGGGCCCCTGCCCACGAGCAGCACTCCGACCGGCCCGGCCGTCGCCGAGCCGGATCCGTCCGCGCCCGCGCAGGCCGACCGCGGTGTCCGCCGTCCGCCGTCGGCCCAGGACACCGAGGCCCACTGCCGTGCGTACGACTCCGTCAAGAAGCGCGGCAAGGCCCTCGACTCGACCGCCTGGCAGCGGCTGATACAAGCCGCGGGCGGCGCGGAGAACGTCGAGGCGTACTGCGCCGAGCAGCTGGCCGAGAAGAAGGAGAAGAAGGAGGAGAAGAAGAAGGAGAAGGGGAACGCCGGAAAGGCCAAGCCGGGCGAATCGCCCAAGGCGCCCAAGACGTCCAAGGCCCCCGGCAGTGGCGCCACGAAGAACCCGAAGAGTTCGAAGAGCCCGAAGAGCAAGACCGGCTGACCGAGAGTGGCCGATAAAAGGGTGTAAAGCGGGACGAAACCCCAGCCTCACCGTGCCGATGGCAACGACCGGGGCCGCCACCCCCCACAGGAGAGGCCCCGGCCGTCGCGCGGCACGGGCCGCGCGGCGGCCCGTACTTGCTTCAGCGTCGGAGGTGCGTTTTGTGTCACACCCCACGCCGTAACGCGTTAGTTGCACGTTGTACGGACATGGACGGGGAACGGTTTCACGCCGTAACGTGCCTTTCGCGCCGGGCTGTGGAGGAGTACTGAGTCCACGAAGGTTCCACGACCGCAACCATCGATTGAGCAACCACGACGGCGAGAACCCGGTCCGCGAGAGCGGCGCCGGTTTAGGCGCAAAGAGGGGCGTTCGGTGCTGGGGGACGACGCGGAGCTGACCGCCGCGGTGCTTGCGGCACAGGACGGAGACGAGACCGCGTTCCGGACTGTGTACCGAGCCGTGCATCCACGGCTCCTGGGGTATGTGCGGACGCTGGTCGGCGACCCGGACGCGGAGGACGTCACGTCCGAGGCCTGGCTGCAGATCGCCCGTGACATCGATCGGTTCAGCGGCGACGCCGACCGCTTCCGCGGCTGGGCGGCCCGGATCGCCCGCAACCGCGCCCTCGACCACATACGCATGCGCGGCCGCCGCCCCGCGATAGGCGGCGACGAGACCGAGCTGACCGGCAGGGCGGCCGAGTCCGACACCGCCGGTGAGGCCATCGAGGCCCTCGCCACCGGCAGCACGCTCTCCCTCATAGCCCAGCTCCCGCAGGACCAGGCCGAGGCCGTCGTGCTGCGCGTCGTCGTCGGCCTCGACGCGAAGACCGCCGCCGAGACCCTGGGCAAACGGCCGGGCGCCGTCCGCACGGCCGCGCACCGCGGTCTGAAGCGGCTCGCGGAGCTGATCGGCGCGGATCCGGAATCGGCCGGATCGCTGAGTTCCGTACCCCCACAAAGACCCCCACACGCAGAACCGCGTACCCGCGCGGTGACGTCCGCCGGTGTGACGCATACGCGTTCGCGGACGCAGAAGGACATGTGATGGCCGACGAGCAGTACAGGTGGCTGGACCGCGACACGGCGGAGCGGCTGCTGCGCGGCGAGCCGCTGGACGCCGTCGACGCCGGCAACCGTGACCAGGCCTACCGGCTCACCGAGGCGCTCGAAGCCCTCGACGCGCTGGGCACGCAGAGCGCCGAATCCACGCCCGCCGACGCCGAACTCCCCGGCGAGGCAGCCGCGTTGGCCGCCTTCCGCAAAGCACGCACCGGCAAGAACGGCGAACAGGCGACCCTCGGCCCGCGCACTCGTACCCGCTCGGCGGCCTCGGCCACAGCCGCTTCCTCCGCCGCTTCCTCCGCGGCCTCCCAGATCTCCTCCGACGCGGGCCTGATCCACCTCGGCCGCCCCGCCGAGCATCGGCGCGTCCCCTCCCGCTGGGGTCGCCCGGTGCGATACGGGCTCGCCGCCGCGCTGGCCGCGGGGATGATCGGCGGGGCCGCCATGGCCGCGACCTCCGGTGCCCTGCCGTTCGGCGGAGAGGAACCGGAACCCGGCTCGTCCGCGACGGCCTCCGTCACCCCGGACCGCCCACTCGTCTCGCCGTCCCCCGAGAAGAAGCCGGGCGGCGGCCCCGACCGGCCGCGGCCCGACGGCAGCGCGGGCGGCCCGACCGGCAAGGACTCGGCCCCGGACGGAGAGGCGCGCGGCGGTACGGACCCGGGCGCACGGCCCGATCCCGGTGACGACCGGCGCGAGGGGCGGACCGCCCGGGGGTGGCGCTGGCTCGCCTCGGCCTGCCGCGACTTCCGCGACGGCAAGAACCTCGACTCCGAGCGCAGACGCGGCCTGGAGGACTCGGCGAACGGCGCCGAGCAGGTGAAGAAGTACTGCCAGGGCATCCTGAGGAACTGGGACGACCGCGACTCCGGTGACGGCCGGCGGGGTATCGGGTCGGGCGGGGGCGGGGCGGGCCGCAGCGGCTCGGGCTGGAACAACGACCGCGAGGACACGGACGACAGGAGCAACGACGACGGCGACGACGGGGGCGGCGACGGCTCGCACATAGGCGCGGGTGCGTTCCGGAGTGGCAGCGGCAGTGGCAGCGGCACGGTCCGCCTGCGCAGCGGCTCGGCCGAACCCGCCGCCTTCGCCTCCGTCCGGCCCTCGTCGACGCGGACGCCGACACCTGTACGGACACTTCTCCAAGCACCGGTTCGGGCACCGGTTCGGGCACCGATCCAGGCATCGGGCGCACCGACCCCGACGCCGGTTCGGACACCGATTCGAGCGCTCGCCCCCGAAACCGACGCCCCGACGCGACCCGCGGCCGCCGCCACCTCCGCGCTCTCCACCCCGGACCGGTCCACCCCGGACCGGTCCACCCCGGACCGGTCCACCCCGGACCGGTCCACGGGATCCAAGCCCCGGTCCACGGAGCCCAGGGCAGCCGCCCCGCGCTCCCCCCGGGCGCTCCCCGCGCTCTCGTCGTCCTCCTGAACCGCCGCCCGGCCTGCGGTTTCCCACTGCTGCCCGGCCGCCGCCGCCCGGGTGTGACGTTTTCAGCCGCCCCGACGCAGTAGTAAGCGAGCCGACTGGTCATCGGCTGTCGCACGAGCCGGGGTTCCCCCCGTACCCACGGCTCTGTGCACAGTGGCGCGGGCGGGACACGTTCCCCCGGTCCCGCCCGCGCCCACGCACTCTTTCCGGCGCCTGTTCCTCACCAGTAGACGACGACCTTGTCGCCATTCCTCACCTGCGAGAACAGTGCCGCGATCTTCCCTTCGTCCCGTACGTTCACGCAGCCGTGCGAGGCTCCGTAGTAGCCCGTCGCCGCGAAGTCCGAGGAGTAGTGGACGGCCTGGCCGCCGCTGAAGAACATCGCGTACGGCATGGGTGAGTCATAGATCGTCGACACATGGTGGCGCGACTTGAAGTAGACGTTGAAGACACCTTCCCGGGTCGGCGTGTACTGCGAGCCGAAGCGCACGTCCATCGTCGAGACCGTGCGGCCGTCGATCATCCAGCGCAGGGTGCGGCTCGTCTTGCTGATGCACAGGACCCGGCCCGTCAGACAGCGCGGGTCCGGCGTCGCGGCGGGCTGGCCGCCCGACGCGTACAGCTCCCACTTGCCCGGCTCGCGCGTCATCTTCAGCAGCCGCTCCCACGTCACGGTGTCCGTCTTCCCGGTCTTCGGCAGGCCCCGCTTGCCCTGGAAGCCCTTCACCGCGGTGACGGTCGAGCCGTCGTACGTTCCGGTCGGCCCCTCGAAGAGCCAGAACACCTGACGCAGCCGGGCCTGCAGTTCCCTTACGTCCTTGCCGCGGTCACCCTTCGACCACAGGGTCCTGGGGGCGGGCGCGGGCGGTGTGGCGGGCTTCGGCTTCGACGGCTTGGCGTCGTCCGGGGAGGCGCCGGGCGTCGATGACGTACCGGCAGGTGTCTTCCCGGCGGGTGTCGGTCCGTCGGTGGTCCCTTCGGCGGGCGGTTCGAGGGTCTGGACGGTGCATCCGCTCACCGACGAGCGCCGCCAGCGTCGTCGCCACCGCGCCTGTTCGCCACATGACCGGAATACGCATCCGAACCCCCCGTTGCTCACCGACCCCCGGTGGCGCGTCGTGTCCCCTGAGATGTTTCCCGCGCGTGCCTGGTTGCGAACTACGCGGCATTGTTGAGGGCGCAGGCTCGTCCCGGTCCAGTGGGAGGCAGACATCATGGCGCGCGAGTCGGAGTCCGGACTGCCCATCGAGCCGGTCTACGGGCCGGATGCCCTGGAGGGCTGGGACCCGGCCGAGAAGCTGGGCGAACCGGGTGCGTATCCCTTCACGCGGGGCGTCTACCCGTCGATGTACACCGGGCGGCCGTGGACCATGCGGCAGTACGCCGGGTTCGGTACGGCCGTCGAGTCCAACGCCCGCTACCAGCAGCTGATCGCGAACGGCACGACGGGCCTGTCGGTGGCCTTCGATCTGCCGACCCAGATGGGTCATGACTCGGACGCCCCGATCGCGCACGGCGAGGTCGGCAAGGTGGGGGTGGCGATCGACTCGGTCGAGGACATGCGGGTGCTCTTCGACGGCATCCCGCTCGACCAGGTCTCGACGTCGATGACGATCAACGCGCCCGCCGCGCTGCTGCTGCTGATGTACCAGCTGGTCGGCGAGGAGCAGGGGGTACCGGCCGACAGGCTCACCGGCACGATCCAGAACGACGTGCTGAAGGAGTACATCGCGCGCGGGACGTACATCTTCCCGCCCAAGCCGTCGCTGCGGCTGATCGCGGACATCTTCAAGTACTGCAGGGCCGAGATCCCGCGCTGGAACACCATCTCGATCTCCGGCTACCACATGGCGGAGGCGGGTGCCTCGCCCGCGCAGGAGATCGCGTTCACCCTCGCCGACGGCATTGAGTACGTGCGCACGGCGGTCGCGGCCGGCATGGACGTGGACGACTTCGCGCCCCGCCTCTCCTTCTTCTTCGTGGCCCGTACGACGCTGCTGGAGGAGGTCGCCAAGTTCCGGGCGGCGCGCCGGATCTGGGCGCGGGTGATGCGCGAGGAGTTCGGGGCGAAGAACCCCAAGTCGCTGATGCTGCGCTTCCACACGCAGACGGCCGGTGTGCAGCTGACCGCGCAGCAGCCGGAGGTGAACCTGGTCCGGGTGGCGGTGCAGGGCCTGGCCGCGGTCCTCGGCGGCACGCAGTCGCTGCACACCAACTCCTTCGACGAGGCGATCGCCCTGCCGACGGACAAGAGCGCCCGCCTGGCGTTGCGCACCCAGCAGGTTCTCGCGTACGAGACGGACGTGACCGCGACCGTCGACCCGTTCGCGGGCTCGTACGTGATCGAGAGGATGACCGACGACGTCGAGGCGGCCGCGGTCGACCTGATGGGCCGGGTCGAGGACCTGGGCGGCGCGGTCGACGCCATCGAGCACGGTTTCCAGAAGGGGGAGATCGAGCGCAGTGCGTACCGCATCGCCCAGGAGACCGACTCCGGCGAGCGGGTCGTGGTCGGCGTCAACCGCTTCCAGCTCGACGCGGAGGAGCCGTACGAGCCCCTCCGCGTCGACCCGGCGATCGAGGCCCAGCAGGCCGAGCGGCTGGCCGGACTGCGTGCCGAGCGCGACCAGTCGGTGGTGGACCTGGCCCTGGCCGCCCTGAAGAAGGCCGCCGAGGGCGAGGACAACGTCCTGTACCCGATGAAGGACGCGCTGCGGGCCCGGGCGACGGTGGGGGAGGTGTGCGGCGCGCTGCGGGAGGTCTGGGGGACCTACGTGCCGTCGGATGCCTTCTGACCTGCGCGACTACTCCGTACGAGTGATCGCGGGCGGAAATAACCCGCCCCCGGCTACGCTCATGGAGAGTGACCCCCGAAAAGGAGGATGCCGTGGCTGTACTGCAACACGAGCTGACGTTGGGCGAAGCCGCCGACCTGCTCTCCCGTGCACTGCCTGGGCACCGCGTGGAGATTCTCCAGGGGAGGCTCACTGTGACACCGCCGCCGGACGGCTCGCATGCTCTGTCGTTGACCAAGGCGTGCCGGGCGCTGGAGCGCGCAGGCATCGATGGAAGCGGGGCTGAATGGGCCCAGGGCATCGGCCTCTGGCTGCCCGCACTGCCCGAGGACTTCGCGATCCCTGACCTCTCCGTGGTCGACGAGGACTTCCGAGATGCGCACGTCACGAAGAACTACTACGCGCCGAACGTCTTCCGCCTGGTCGTGGAAGTGACGTCCTCGAACTGGTCCGACGACCTCTACGTCAAGGTGGAGTGCTACGCCCAGGCCGGTATCCCGGCCTACCTCATCGTGGACCGCAAGCACGATGAGGTGCTCCTCTTCACGGATCCGGTCAACGGCAAATACCCCAGTCCGCAGCACTTCGAGCGGGGCCAGAGTGTGCCCGTGCCGGAGTCCGTCGGTGTCCGCGTCGAACTCTCGGTGGACACCCTTCTCGACGGCTGACCCCACAGCGCAAGCGGCTTTCACTCCGGCGCCGCCCGGCCGACGGCGCCCACTCCCACTCCCACGCCCGCCGCGTACTCCGTGAGCCCCTCCGCGGTCTCGGCCGCCCAGCCCACGTAACCGTCGGGCCGGACGAGGAACACCCCGGTTCCGTACGCCTCGTACGCCGGAATCCGGACCGTGCGGGCCGCGAGGTCGGGCAGGCCGGTGTCCGTGCCCACCGCGAGCAGCGTCCAGTGCGGACCCCGGAACGCGTCGAAGAGGCGCACGCCGCCGCGGGTGCCGTCCGGTGCGCGGTCGCCTGCCTGGAGGGCGTCTTCGGGCAGGCCCTCCCGGGTCTCCCGGGCGAGCGAGGAGCCCCGGTAGCCGAGGCCGAGCTGCTGTGTGGCCGTACCGCGCCGGACCTCGCCCCGGTGGACGCGGGTGGAGAGCCCGAGCATGTGCGCGGCGACCGGCAGCCGCTCCTCCTCGTACGAGTCGAGGAGGGCCTCGGAGACCTCGGGAACCTCGCCCCGCAGGACGGCCGCGAGCTTCCAGCCGAGGTTGTAGGCGTCCTGGACGCTGGTGTTCAGGCCCTGTCCGCCCGCCGGTGAGTGGACGTGCGCCGCGTCGCCCGCGAGGAACACCCGCCCCTGCCGGAAACGGTCCGCCATCGCGGCGCGCGGCCGGAAGTCGGAGGCCCAGCGCACCTCGGTCACGTCGTCGGCCGCGAGGTGCGTCCGCGTGGCGACCAGCTTCCGGATGCCGTCGAGGGACAGATCCGGTTCGGCGGCCGGATCCTCGAAGCCGCCAGCCAGCTGGAAGTCCTCCGTGTGCGGCAGCGGGCAGATCGCCAGGAAGCCCTCGCCGTCGGCGGGCGGGAACACATGCCAGTTGTCGCGGTCGAGCCCGCTGATGCGCAGGTCCGCCACGATCGCCGGGGCCGGATCCACCGTCTCCCCGGTCATGCCGATGCCGAGCGCGCGCCGCACGGCGGAGCGGCCGCCGTCCGCGGCGACGGCGTACCGGGCCCGGGCCGGGGCGCCGGAGGCGAAGGCCGCGGTCACGCCGTCCGCGTCCTGGGAGAGGCCGGTCAGCTCGCGGCCGAAGGCAACGCTCCCGCCCAGCTCCTCCAGCCGCGCGAACAGGATCTCCTGCGTGCGCCACTGCGGCACCATCCACGGGACGCCCGCGTAGGGCTCGGCCTCCGTCGTCTCCGTCGCGTCGAACATCCGGTGCTCGCCCAGCCGGGTGCCGTCCTGCCAGATCATCCCGGCGGGATACAGGCCGCCGCCCGCCCGGATCGCGTCCAGCACGCCGAGGTCGTCGAAGACCTCCATGGTCCGCGGCTGGATCCCCTTGCCGCGCGAGCCGGGGAAGAGCCGGTCGGCCCGCTCGACGACGAGGGCGCGCACCCCGCGCCGGGCCAGGTCGACGGCGAGGGCGAGCCCGGTGGGGCCCGCGCCGACGATCAGCACGTCCGTGTCCGTTGTGTCCTTGCGTCCATGCGTTCGCGTGGCCATACCCGCACTCCTTAACGCTGTTAAGTTCGCTGTTCTTCGAGAGTGGCCTTAACGCCGTTAAGCTGTCAAGCGTGAATACGGAACGCCGAGCGCCCCTCGACCGCAAACGCGTCGCGGACACCGCCCTGAAGCTGCTGAACGAGGTGGGCCTGGACGGCCTCAGCCTGCGGGCCATCGCGAAGGAGCTGGACGTCAAGGCGCCCGCTCTGTACTGGCACTTCAAGGACAAGCAGGCGCTGCTCGACGAGATGGCGACCGAGATGTACCGCCGGATGATCGCCGGCACCGCCCTCGACCCGGACGACACCTGGCAGGAGCGGCTGCGCAAGGCCAACCGGGGGCTCCGGGCCTCGCTGCTCGGCTACCGGGACGGCGCGAAGGTGTTCAGCGGCTCACGCTTCACCGGCATCGAGCACGCCGAGCAGATGGAGGACAACCTGCGCCTGTTCACGGCCGCCGGTTTCACCTTCGCCCAGGCGGTCCGCGCGATGTCGACGACGTACCTCTACACCCTCGGCTTCATCACCGAGGAACAGGGCGTCGAGCCACTGCCCGGCGAACGCCGAGAGGGTTACGACGTACACGAACGCGCCCGCCTGATGGCCGACCATCCCTTGTCGGCCCAGGCGGGCGCGGAAATCTTCGAGAACTACGACGAGCACTTCGAGGAGGGCCTGGACTTGGTGATCACGGGCATCGAGGTGCGATATGGGGGCGCCCCGTAGGGGCGCGGGGAACTGCGCGCCCAGCCACGACGAACCCGCAGCCGACGCACCACCCTCACAGCGCGCGCGAAGCGCGTAGCCGCGCTCAGCGCGCTACGAGCGCTTGGCGGCCCGGCTCCGCCGCACGGCCCGCGTGACGACCGGCGGCAACAGGTCGAGGGCGATACGCCGGGTACGCGACCGCCCGGCGCCACGGGGAGCGGTCCGGGCGGGGTCCTGCGCGGCGGCCGGCGCGGGCTGCCGGACAGACTCCGGCACAGGCTCCACGTAATGCCGGGAGTAGGGAAAGCGCGGCGCCTTCATACCCTGGGACCGGGTCCGTATGAGCCGGTGCCCCGCGGCCATCTGCACGCTCAGACCGAAGTCGTCCCGCTCCTTGATCATGGCGAGCAGCTTCTCCTGGAGCGGCTCGGGGTCGCCCCAGGTCCCGTACAGCTTCTGGGTGCTGAGGCAGATGGGCCGCAGACCGCGGTTGAGCACGGCCTCCCACGCGGCGACCGAGACCCCGGGGGTGTGCTCGGAGCGGAAGTCGTCGAGGACCACGATGCCGCCGGGCAGCAGGATGTCGTGGGCCGCGCCGATGTCGCCGTGGACGTGCTCGTACAGGTGCGAGGCGTCGATGTGGACGAAGCGACAGGTCGTGGGGGAGACCTCCTTGGAGATCACGGAGCTCGGCCCCTGGATGACCGTCGGCAGCGTGTCGTGGAAGGAGAGGTAGTTCCGCTCGAAGGCCTGCCTCGTCAGTGACGAGTACGACTTCGTCGCCTCGGCCCGGTTGGACTCGTCCGGTGCGTCCCCCTCGAACAGGTCGCACACCGTGAACTTCTCGTCGTCCCTCAGATGGTGGCCGAGGAGGATCGCGCTCTTGCCCATGTAGACGCCGAGTTCCAGCAGATCGCCATGTATCCCCTCCGTCTCCTGCTGTTCGAGCAGCCAGGTGAAGAGCACCTGGTCCAGCGGCGGGAACCAGCCCGGCACATCCTTGAGCTCGCCGGGGTGACTGGGGGTCTGCTGTGAGTTGGCCATGTGATGAGTCTTCTCCCTCGGTACGTGGCGAACTTTCGAGAACCTGAATGTCCGGTGAACAGAGCGCGCGTCGTCGCTGGAGAACGCGGTGTCAGCGCGGCTTGGAGAGCATCTTGCGCATACGTGGTGTCAGCGGGTCCTCGACGAACCGGTTGAGGAGCCAGGCCAGGGCGAGCATCGTCAGAACGGTCAGGGGCAGGGTCGCGTACGCCGGGATGCCCAGCTTCTGGTGATACGCCTCGATGGCCACCCAGCCCAGGTGCTCGTGCACCAGGTAGAAGGGGTACGTCAGGGCGCCGGCCACTGTCAGCCAGCGCCAGTTCGCCCGGTTCAGCCACCCCAGGGCGATCACGGCGACGGCGACGAAGCCGAACGTGACGACGAGGACGATGCCGAACGAGGTGCGGTAGGAGAAGAAGTCCGGGTTCGGCGCGTGCCACAGCCCGCGCACCGCCTGGTTCTGGCCGATCAGCCAGCTCACGATGACGATGCCCCAGGCGTACGCGTCGTACCGGTCGCGGTGGACCAGGTAGAGGCCGATGCCGCCGATGAAGAACGGCGCGTACTCGGGCATCACGACCAGGTCGAGCAGCGGCTCGTTCGAGGCCTGCGTGAGCACGGCGGCCAGCGTCCAGCCGGCGCAGAACATGATCACGCGCTGCCGGGTCGCGCCCGGCAGCACGACGCACAGCGCGAACAGCGCGTAGAAGCGGACCTCCGCCCAGAGCGTCCAGCAGACCCCAAGCACCCGGTCCGCGCCGAGCGGCTGCTGCATCATGGTCAGGTTCACAAGTGCGTCGCTCGGCGAGACAGTCTTGTACGCAACAACCGGCAGTGCGAACACCACCGTCACGATGACGATCGCCGCCCAGTAGGACGGCAGCAGCCGGGACGCCCGGGAGGCGAAGAACGAGCGCAGCGGCCTTCCCCAGCCGCTCATGCAGATCACGAAGCCACTGATGACGAAGAAGACCTGCACACCCAGACAGCCGTACGCGAACCACGGGTGCAGCGTCGGGAACTGGGCCTTCGCCGAGGTCCCCCAGGCCTGTGTGACCTCGCCGCCACGGCCGCCGTAGTGGTACGCGGCCACCATCAGCGCTGCGATCAGCCGCAGCCCGTCCAGGGCCCGCAGCCGGTTCTCCCGGGGCCTCTTCACCTGTGGCGGGCTGGGCCTGTCGGCCGCCGGGAGGACGGCGCGGACCACCGTGCCCACGGACGTCGTACGTGTGTCCTCGGGAATGTCGGTCACGGGTCCCCTCAACGGCCGTTCTGTGAAGTCGTGCGTACTGCGGGCCGTGGATTCCGTGACCCGGGGCCTCCGAGGGCCTCAGCTAATTCACAGCACACTAGTCCGACTCACAGGTGGGGCCCGGTTGAAGAACTGATCATTCCCCGACCGGACCCCATGAATTCACCGTCTGTTTGTTCTTGTTTCCCGGAGGAACTCAGCGGCGTACCGCTTTCTTCAGGGAGCGGGCGCGGCGGGCCACCCGGCGCACGGTCGCGTTGCGCGGAAGGAACGCCAGCTGCGCCGGGACCGCGCCCGGCAGCGCCAGTGAGGTGAGGCGCTTGCGCTTGAAGTACCGCCAGGTGTGCGTGTTCAGGTGCTTCGTCAGATAGGCCTCGGCGGCCGGGCGCAGGTCCGGGTAGATCTTGGGCTGCATGGCGTAGCCGACGGCGCGCACGAGGTCGGTCAGGCCCTGCTCGTCCGTACCCCGGCGCTGCTCGGTGACCGCCTTGCGGTCGGTCAGGTCCGGCAGCAGCGCGTCGACGACCGTAACCGGGACGCGGTTGCTGTTCTCGTACGGCGTCAGCCGCTCCAGCAGGGCGGCGGTGCCGACGCGGGCGACCGGCAGGCCGTACAGCGCGTAGGCCGTGAGCAGTGCCGTGGAGAAGCAGCCGACGACCAGGGCGGGACGCATCCGCTGGTAGAGGACCTCGGCGAGGACCGGGGTGTCGAGCACCGTCAGGTCGGCGCCCAGCTTCTCGGCCTCCTTCTCCAGGCCGCGGGTCCAGCGGGCCGGCGCGGAGGGGTGCGGCTTGAACACCACGCGGGTGTGGCCGAGTTCGACGGCGCCCTTCAGCATCCGGACGTGGAGATCCTCCTCCTGCTCGGGCGTGAGGATGCCGAGCGCGGAGAGGTACTGGCCAAGGAGCAGGGCCGGTTCGTCGACCACCGGCAAGGAGTCGCCCGTGTCGACCAGTTCGGCGAGCACCTTCACGAAGGCGTCCGTCGGCACGATCTCCGAGTCCACGCCGAACTCGGTGAGCAGGAGGGGACGCAGGCCCGGGACCAGGTCGAGGTGGAGCAGCCGGTCCACACGGGTGCCGACCAGCGGGTCGATCTTGTTGCGGGTGGGGCCGTAGCTCATCAGGCCGTCGGCGTACACGGTGACGGGCGCGCCGGTGAAGATCTGCGTCACGCCGAGCGCCGGATTGACCTGGATCGACTCGACGGCGAGTTCCACCGGATCGTCGCCCAGCCCCCACGCGAGCCGCAGGTGCCGCTCCCAGATCGGGACGTCGTCGAGCCGGGGAGCCCAGCCGCCCGGGTGGAAGGGGGAGATGGTCTCGTTCCACGACACCACGTCGTCGAACCGCTCGCGCAGCCGCTCGAACCCGGGCATCTCGTCCACACCGGGCGTCGTCTCGGGCGTCGTCGTGTTGTTGCAGACGAGCAGGATGCGGCGGTCCGCCGGCGCGAAACAGTCGGAGTCGAGGGCGGCGGCGAGCGTGGCCGTGCCGTACAGCGTCGACGCCAGGAAGATCTGCGTGGTCACGCGGCGACCCCCGCGGCGGCCGGGCGGCGGCGCAGCCTGCGCAGCCGGGTGGCGCGCTGGATGTCCATGGAGTCGAGGGCCTCGTCGAGGACGTTCTGCGGCATACGGCGCAATGCCGCGGCGCTCATCGACTTCAGTTTCCGTGCCACCTGTGGCTCGAACCTTTCGATTGATCCCAGATGATGGGAAATAATCGCGCAATATGTGCGCACGGCCTTGGGAAGCAGTTTGTCCGCGTCCGGGTCCTGCGCGGTTTCCACGACGACCTGGTCGAACGCGCGAATGAAATCGAGTTGGCGCACATCGCCGATCTGGGTCAGCGAGGACGCGACACCGCGCCGGTAGAACACGCCGAGCAGCCCCACCGTGGCGAACGACTCGGCCTCCCGGTGAAGCTTCCAGATCCACGGCCGGTCCTCGGCCGTGCGCAGCCCGTCGGTGAAGTGCAGCAGGCCCCGGTCGGCCAGCCGGCGGTGGTAGATGCCCGCCCACGCGTACGCGTAGTCGACGGAGGTGGACCGGTCGGCGGGCAGGATCGCCTCGCGCGGATTCAGCACGACACCGCGCCTGCCGTGCGGAACGCGATGGATGGCGCGGGCCCGCGCGGTGCACTGGACATGGTCGGTACGGACGAAGTCGCACCCCAAGTCCTCGATGGCGGCGAGGAGTTGCTCGTAGTAGCCGGGGGCCAGCCAGTCGTCCCCGTCGAGGAACGTGAGATATTCGCCGCTCGCCGCGTCGATACCTGTGTTGCGCGCGGTGGCCAGCCCTCCGTTCTGCTCGTGTCTGACATGCACCGCGCCCGGGAGCTCGCGCTCCGCGCGCGCGAGAATGTCCGGGGTCTCGTCGCGCGAACAGTCGTCGACGAGAATGAATTCGAAGTCCTCGCGTGCGTTCGCACGCAGACTCCTCAGGGTGTCGGGTGCGTATTGCTGCACGTTGTAGAACGGCACGATGACGGAGAGCTTGACCACCCGTGTGACGTTAGGCGGCGGCCCGGCATTCGTCTTGACCGCCGGTGAGATGCAAGGTGAACGACGCGTGGCGGATTGGTGAATCGGGTCTTTTCCGCTGCCGATCCGAGGCCGATTCGCCATTCGGCTCTGTGCTGTTAACCCTTTGTTGCATTCTGGTTGGGCCGCACATCGGAATCGCTTCCTAGCGTCTTGGACGTGCCAGCAAGTACCTCGAAGTCCCTGCGAGTCGCCGTCCTCGCCGATTCCGACACCCGGTGGAAATGGGGCGCGCTCACCGCGAACCGTATCGCACCGGCCGATTCGGACATCAGGCTCGACGGCTACCTCCTGCGCGGCCGTGCGACCCCCACCGCCCGACAGCTCGAAGAGGTCGGCGTGCGCGCGGACTCCCTCCGGGAGGTCACCGCCGTGGAGTTCCTGCGGGAGATGTCCCGCGCCTCCGAGGGGGCCGAGGGGACTGAAGAAGGGGCGCCCGCGTACGACCTCGTCGTGCTCTCGCTCGTCGGCGGCGCCGTCCAGGCCATGCTGCACGGACTCTCGTACCAGTGGCGCGAGCGCCTCGGACCGGGGCGCGTGAAGCGGCCCGTCGTCGTCACCGGCTATGTCGGCGTCGTCTACGAGAAGCTCGCCGACGGTCTGCTGCTGCGGCACGGCGCGGACCTCGTCCTCGCCAACTCCCGCCAGGACGCGGACCGTTTCACCGCCGTGTACGAGGGAGTGGGCGCCGACGCCTCCTCGGTGACCGAGGTCGCGCTGCCCTTCCTCGGCGGCGCCGCCTACGAGAAGCACGACCCGTACACGGTCGTCTTCGCCGCGCAGCCCTCCGTCCCGGAGAGCCGCAAGGACCGTACGTACCTGCTGAACCGGCTGGTGAAGCACGCCCGGCTGCACCCGGACCGCGAGGTCCTGCTGAAGCTGCGCTCCAAGCCCGGCGAGCACACCACGCACATCGAGGAGCAGCCCTACCAGCGCCTCGCGGAGCGGATCCCGGGCGGCCTGCCCGCCAACTTCCGCCTCGTGTACGGGCACATGGGCGAGGTCCTCGACCGTACGGACCTGCTGGTCACCATCAGCTCCACGGCGGCCCTGGAGTCCCTGCACCGCCGCATCCCCACCGTCGTCCTCACCGACCTCGGCGTGCGCGAGTCGCTCGGCAACCACCACTTCGTGGGCTCCGGGTGCCTCGCCTCCTGGGACGAACTCGACGCCGGGCACGAGCCCTCGCCCGACGAGAAGTGGGTCGCCCGCCAGGGTGTTGCCGCCGACGGTTCGTACGAGACGGCCTTCGACGCGGCCCGTGAGCGCATCGCGAAGCTGCTCGGCCAGGGCGGACTGACCGCCCTCGCCCCCTACTACACCCCCGCCACCGCGCCCGGCTATCTGCCCGGCATCCTCGCCCGCCACCACCTCGGCCCGGACGGCAGCCCGCTGCCCGGAGCCCCCGACGCCGACAAGGAACCGGGCCCGGTCCGGCAGATCGTGCGCCGGGCGGCGCGGGGTGCCTACCGGCACGGGGTGCAGCGGGTGGCGCCCGTCATCCGGCGGATGGGGGAGCTGTGACGTCCCGCTGCGCCGCGGGTGCGGATGCCAGTGCCGTCGTGAGTCTGCGGGTCCGTCGTGGCTGGTCGCGCAGTTCCCCGCGCCCCCTGGGGGCGCGACGACCGTCAATCAAGGAGTACAGCCAATGACCAACTCGCAAGCGGGCCAGGCGACAGCGGGCCGGGCGAAGCCGGTGCGCCGGGTGCTCGCGGTGATCCCCGCGCGGGGCGGTTCCAAGGGCGTCCCCGCCAAGAACCTCCTGCCCGTCGGGGGCGTACCGCTGGTGGCCCGTGCGGTGCGCGAGTGTGTCGCGGCGCGGCTCGTGACGGACGTCGTGGTCTCCACCGACGACCAGGCGATCGCCGCCGCCGCCCGTGAGGCCGGCGCGGAGGTCGTGCTCCGCCCCGCCGCCATCGCCGGCGACACCGCCACCTCCGAGGCCGCCGTCCTGCACGCCATGGACGCCCACGAGGCGCTGCACGGCTCCGTCGTCGACGCCGTACTCCTCGTGCAGTGCACCAGCCCCTTCATCATCCGCGAGGACATCGACGGGGTCGCCGGCGCGGTCGTCGAGAACGGAGCGGACACCGCGCTGACCGTGGCGCCCTTCCACGGCTTCATCTGGCGGGACGCGGACGACGACCCGACCGCCGTCGACACCGAGCGCACCCGGGCCGTAGGCGGCGGCACGACCGTCGCCAACACCACGGCCACGGACGGCGGTTACGGCGTCAACCACGACAAGTCCTTCCGCCCGCGCCGCCAGGACCGCCCCCAGGACCTCCTGGAGACCGGCGCCGCCTACGCCATGAACGCGGCGGGGCTGCGCGAGCACAAGCACCGCTTCTTCGGCCGTACGGAACTCGTCCGCACCGACCCCGCCCGGGTCCTGGAGATCGACGACCCGCACGACCTCGCCCGTGCCCGGGCGTTGGCGCCCCTGTTCGACGCCAACCGCCCCGGCACCCTCCCGACCGCCGAAGACATCGACGCGGTCGTCCTCGACTTCGACGGCACCCAGACCGACGACAGGGTGCTGATCGACTCCGAGGGACGGGAGTTCGTCTCCGTGCACCGCGGCGACGGACTCGGCATCGCGGCCCTCCGCAAGAGCGGCCTCACGATGCTGATCCTGTCCACGGAGCAGAACCCGGTCGTCGCCGCCCGAGCCCGGAAGCTGCGGATCCCGGTGCTCCACGGCATCGACCGGAAAGACCTCGCACTGAAGCAGTGGTGCGAGGAACAGGGCATCGCGCCCGAGCGCGTGCTCTACGTCGGCAACGACGTCAACGACCTCCCGTGCTTCGCCCTCGTGGGCTGGCCCGTGGCGGTCGCGAGCGCCCACGACGTCGTACGCGGCGCCGCACGCGCGGTCACCACCGTTCCCGGCGGCGACGGCGCGATCCGAGAGATCGCCAGCTGGATCCTCGGCCCTTCTCTCGACTCCCTCGACAAGTAAGGAACTTCTCCACCATGAGCACCAACTCCCGTCTGCGCCAGTTCGGTTCGAAGACCG
Source organism: Streptomyces sp. NPDC050988 (assembly GCF_044456225.1). NCBI lineage: Bacteria > Bacillati > Actinomycetota > Actinomycetes > Kitasatosporales > Streptomycetaceae > Streptomyces > Streptomyces sp. NPDC050988. The sequence goes on from NZ_JBITFQ010000004.1 coordinate 21,236, forward strand.
CCGGCCCGGGTCACCCCGTCTACGTCGTCGGCGAGATCGGCATCAACCACAACGGCGACCTCGAGAACGCCTTCAAGCTGATCGACGCCGCCGCCGAGGCCGGCTGCGACGCCGTGAAGTTCCAGAAGCGCACCCCGGAGATCTGCACCCCGCGCGACCAGTGGGACATCGAGCGCGACACCCCCTGGGGCCGCATGACCTACATCGACTACCGCCACCGCGTGGAGTTCGGCGAGGACGAGTACCGCCAGATCGACGAGTACTCCAAGTCGAAGAACATCGCCTGGTTCGCCTCCCCGTGGGACACCGAGGCCGTCGCCTTCCTGGAGAAGTTCGACGTCCCGGCCCACAAGGTGGCCTCCGCCTCCCTCACGGACGACGAGCTGCTGCGCGCCCTGCGCGCCACCAACCGCACGGTCATCCTCTCCACCGGCATGTCGACGCCGAAGCAGATCCGCCACGCGGTCGAGGTCCTCGGCAGCGACAACATCCTGATGTGCCACGCCACGTCGACCTACCCGGCGCAGGCCGAGGAGCTCAACCTCCGCGTCATCAACACCCTCCAGGCCGAGTTCCCGAACGTCCCGATCGGCTACTCCGGCCACGAGACGGGCCTGCAGACCACGCTCGCCGCGGTCGCCCTGGGCGCCACCTTCGTCGAGCGCCACATCACCCTCGACCGCGCCATGTGGGGCTCCGACCAGGCCGCCTCCGTCGAGCCGCAGGGCCTGACCCGCCTCGTCCGCGACATCCGCACCATCGAGGCCTCCCTCGGCGACGGCGTCAAGAAGGTCTACGAGTCCGAGCTGGGCCCGATGAAGAAGCTGCGCCGCGTCCCGGGCGTCGTCGCCGAGGCCGAGATCGCGGCGGCGGCGGGCGAGCCGGTCGCGGTCTGAGTCACCTCCCCCACAAAAAGATCAAGGGAAAGCGACGGTCGTACGTCGATGAGTCCCCGCGCCGGGTCCACCGGCCCCCAGTCACCCGCCACCCTGGCTTTCGTGGAGAGCCCGGTGCAGCTCCTGAACGTCCTGGAGTGGGCGCATGCGCATGCCCTCAGGGCGGCTGCCCTGAGGATCACGGGCGAGCCCTCCGGACCCCCGGGCCCGGAACTGGGAGCCGGCAGGCCCGGCGGGACCGGCAGGTTCGGCCGGTCGGGCCGGCCCGGCGGTGCGGGCAGGACCGGCAGGACCGGTGGGGTCAGCAGGCCCGACGGGGCCGGGGCCGGGCTCACCCTCGTCGTCCTCTCGCCGACCGACCCGATGACCCGCGGCCAGCTCAGGCGCATGGCAGAGCTGGCCCGGGACGAGGGGTACGAGGTGCGGTGGGAGGAGGCACGGGGCGGTGCGACCGCGCCCTTCCACACGGTCGGCGGGCTCGCGCCACTGCTGCGGCGCGCGCGGCGCATCGTGATGGGCGACCCCTTCTCCCGGTACGTGCAGCTGCTGCTCTCCATCACCCGCGCCCGCGATCTCGTCGTCGTCGACGACGGGACCGCGACCATGGAGTTCGTCTCCCAGCTCGCCAAGGGTGAACGGCTGGTGCGCTGGCACCGGCGCGGTGGTCGTCCCGGGGCCCGGGACCTGGTCTTCGCACCTGTCTCGGCCCGGGCCCGCCGCCGGCTCACGCCGGGGAACAGCCGGCGGGTGGAGGTCTTCTCCGCCATGCCGATCACCGAGACGCCCGAGGGCGTCACCATCACGGCCAACGACTTCGCCTGGACCCGCTCCCGGTTCGGCCCGCCCCGGCTCACGAAGGGCGCCGACCTGGTCGGAACGTCCCTGGTGGAGACGGGGGTGGTGGACCCCGACCGCTACCTGGAGGCGGTGCGGGGCCTCGCCACGACGTACGGCGCGACCCGGTACTTCGCCCACCGCCGGGAGAGCCCGGAGAAGCTGCACCGGCTGGCGGTCGAGACCGGCCTGGAGATCGTCCGCCCGGACCTCCCCCTGGAACTGATCGCCCGCCGCGGCCCCATTGGCCGTACGATCCTCAGCTTCCCCTCGACCGTCGTGCACACGTTGCCGCTCGCGCTCGTCGGTACGGAGGTCAGGGTCGCCGTGTGCGACATCGATCCCGCCTGGCTCACGGAGAGCGCCTCCCCCCGGGCCCAGGGTTTCCTCTCGGGCGTCACCGGCACGGCCCGAGACGTCCACCGGTTGTCGGCCGTCTCGACGGCCACCTGATCCTGTACCTGGGGGTAACTGGTCGTACGCGGGTGCGGGTGGGTGAGGGCTGGTCGCGCAGTTCCCCGCGCCCCTGGGGGGTGGGCTGACCTGCCGTTTTCAGTCTGCGGGCCGGTGGGGGTTGCTCGCGCAGTTCCCCGCGCCCCTACAGGGCGGGGCTGAGCCCTGGCTTTTTGTCTTTAGGGGCGCGGGGAACTGCGCGACCAGCCCCCACTCACCCGCACCCGGCACACAACCCAAGCCAGGCAAGGCTGTCCGTCAGGTGAACAGAACCGGCCAGGGCCACGTATGCGTGGTATGCGTAGAGAGCCCCTCCCCGGAGACCCGGGAATGGGCATCGCCGCCCGGAGGTTCTCCCATCAGGAGACCTGGAGCACGATCCATTCGGCCACCAAGATCCACACGGCTGAAAAGCCGGGCGAGTATACCCATCCCAGTCAATATCTATGCGCCACGCGGCCAGGTTTTCTTCCCGAACGGGTTGAAGTTTTGTTGATCGTGGGTCAGTTGGCCGTCGCGTCGCCCTACCCTTCAGAGGGTGAACCAACTGATGTCCCGAGATTCCGAGGCCGACCAGCCCGGTGAAGCCACGCTTCCCGGCACGCTCCCGGGTGCGCTCGCAGACGCCCTCCCGGGCGCCCTCCCCGGCACACTGCCCGAGGCACTCCGCACAGAACTCGTGGCCTTCCGCCGCGACCTGCACATGCACCCGGAGCTGGGCAACCAGGAGTTCCGCACCACCGCCGCCATCAAGGCGCGCCTGGAGCGGGCCGGCCTCCACCCCCGCGTGCTCGCCATCGGAACCGGTCTCATCTGTGACATCGGCGACCCGGACCCCGCGCGTCCGATGCTCGCCCTGCGTGCCGACATCGACGCCCTGCCCATCCCGGACACGAAGACCGAGTGCGCGTACCGCTCGACCGTGCCCGACCGGGCCCACGCCTGCGGCCACGACATCCACACGACCGTCGTCCTCGGGGCCGGCCTCGTCCTCGCCCAGCTGCACGAGCAGGGCCTGCTGAAGCGGGCCGTGCGCCTGATCTTCCAGCCCGCCGAGGAAGTACTGCCCGGCGGCGCTCCGGACGTCATCGAGTGCGGGGCACTGGACGGCGTCGGCCGGATCGTCGGGGTGCACTGCGACCCGAAGGTCGACGCGGGCCGGATCGGGCTGCGGCACGGCCCCATCACCTCCGCCTGCGACCGCCTGGAGGTCTCGCTGGACGGGGCCGGCGGGCACACCGCACGCCCCCACCTCACCACCGACCTCGTCACCGCCGCCGCCCGCGTCGTGACGGACGTGCCCGCGCTGGTCGCCCGGCGGGTCGACGCACGGGCCGGCCTCGCCGTGACCTGGGGCCGGATCGAGTCGGGCCACGCCTGCAACGTCATCCCGCAGCACGCCGAACTCTCCGGGACCGTACGGTGTCTGGATCTCGCCTCCTGGCGGGCCGCGCCCGATCTGGTCCACGCGGCCATCGACGAGATCGCGAACCTGTACCGGGCCAAGTCGGAGATCAACTACATCCGCGGGGTGCCGCCGGTCGTCAACGACCCGGACACCACCGACCTGCTGCGGGACGCCATGGCCGCGCGGCGCGGACTCCACTCCGTGGAGGACACCGAGCAGAGCCTCGGCGGCGAGGACTTCTCCTGGTACCTGGAGCTGGTGCCCGGGGCCATGGCCAGGCTCGGAGTGCGCACGCCGGGGGAGCGGACCGTACGGGATCTGCACCAGGGCGACTTCGACGCGGACGAGTCGGCAATCACCGCGGGAGTGGAACTCTTCACCGCGGCGGCCCTCCTCGACGCAGGGGCCTGAGCGGCGGGCGCGGCCGGTCCTTCCGGTCGCGCCGTCCACCCCCGCGCAGTAGCGTGGTCCACTGTCAAGAACCACTCGTGTCGTCACGCGGACTCCACCGTGCCGGTTGCGGAGCGTGACTGCCGTGGTGGGTGCTGCGTCCCGATGTGCACCTTTCGATCCCGGGGTTCACAAGGACGTAACCGGCCATCGGCACGAATGGATAACGGCCAAGCGCTATCCCGTTCCCTCAAGGGTCTACGCGCGTTAATGTGCGCCGAACTCAGCACCCACTGCGGGGCTTGGAGAATGGGGAACTTCAGATGCGTCGGATATCCAGCCTGACCCGCGTCGCGGTGGGGGTCGCGTCGCTGGCGCTGGCGGCGACCGCCTGTGGCGGCACCAGCAGCGACAGCAGCAGTAGCGACAGCAGCGAGAGCAAGGGCGGCAAGGGCCTTGCCATCGCGTACGACGTCGGCGGCAAGGGCGACCAGTCCTTCAACGATGCCGCGTACGCCGGTCTGGAGAAGGCGAAGAAGGAGTTCGGCTACCAGACCGCCGACATCGAGCCCACCGACGGTGAGACGGACGCCGACAAGGAACAGCGCCTCGTCTCGCTCGCCAAGCAGGGCTACAACCCGGTCGTCGGTGTCGGCTTCGCGTACGGCCCCGCGCTGGAGGCCGCCGCCAAGAAGTACCCGAAGACCAGCTTCGGCATCGTGGACTCCGTGGTCGAGGGCGACAACGTCGCGTCGCTCGTCTTCGCCGAGCAGGAGGCCTCCTACCTCGCCGGTGTCGCGGCCGCCAAGGCCACCAAGACCAACACGGTCGGCTTCGTCGGCGGTGTGGACATCCCGCTGATCCACAAGTTCGAGGCCGGCTACACGCAGGGCGTCAAGGACACCAAGCCCAGCGTGAAGGTCCTCTCGCAGTACCTGACGCAGACCGCCGAGGAGGGCGGCTTCTCCAGCCCCGACAAGGGCAAGGCCGCCGCCGAGGGCCAGCTGGAGAAGAACGCGGACGTCATCTACCAGGCCGCCGGCCTGTCCGGCCAGGGTGTCATCGAGGCCGCGGCCAAGAAGAAGGTCTGGGCGATCGGTGTCGACTCCGACCAGTACAAGCAGGAGGCGCTGGCCGCGTACAAGGACTACATCCTGACGTCGGCGCTCAAGGACGTCGGCGGCGCGGTGTACTCCCTCGCCAAGTCGGTCGAGGACGGCAAGCCGCTGACCGGGGTCCAGACCTTCGACCTGAAGGTGGACGGCGTCGGCCTCGCCGACAGCAACCCGAAGATGGGCGAGATCGCCGGCCTCACCGACGCGGTGGCCAAGGCCAAGGCGGGCATCATCGACGGCACCATCAAGGTGAAGACCGAGTAGTAGTGGCCGAGGCGGGCCTTCGGACCCGTCACCGCCCGAACGGGCGAAGCGTCACAGGTCGAACAAATCGGTTGAAGTGATACGGAGCGGGCGGACATCCACGATGTCCGCCCGCTCCGGCGTTCCCCTCGCAGGTCATCCGCCGTGCACGGACCTTTGCGGTCGGCAAGCCCGCCCCCGGTCCGCGGAAGCCCTCGGGCACAGCCGCATAACAAGGTGGACAGAGGGGGTTCTCTCGCAGGTCTACGCGCGTTAATCTGCGGCGAAGCCAGCGCCGCAGCTCTACCGCCCGGCGCTTGTACTAGCTGGTACGACAGGAGCACAACACATGCGCCGGGTTCCCCGCATCGCGCTCGCAGGCGCAGCGGCCGCCTCTTTCGCCCTCGTCCTCTCCGCCTGTGGCGGTACCTCGACCTCCTCCGGTTCGGCGGACTCGAAGAGCGACAAGGGCCTCGCCATCGCGTACGACGTCGGCGGCAGGGGCGACCAGTCCTTCAACGACGCCGCGTACGAGGGCCTGAAGAAGGCGAAGAGCGAGTTCGGCTACGAGACCGCCGACATCGAGCCCACCGACGGTGAGACGGACGCCGACAAGGAGCAGCGCCTGGTCTCGCTGGCCAAGCAGGGTCACAACCCGGTCATCGGCATCGGCTACGCCTACGCGCCGGCCGTCAAGGCGGCCGCGGAGAAGTACCCCGACACCACCTTCGGCATCGTCGACGACTCCACCATCGAGGCGGAGAACGTCGCGGACCTGGTCTTCGCCGAGCAGGAGGCCTCGTACCTCGCCGGTGTCGCGGCGGCCAAGGCCACCAAGAGCAACACGGTCGGCTTCGTCGGCGGTGTGGACATCCCGCTGATCCACAAGTTCGAGGCCGGCTACACGCAGGGCGTCAAGGACACCAAGCCCAGCGTGAAGGTCCTCTCGCAGTACCTGACGCAGACCGCCGAGGAGGGCGGCTTCTCCAGCCCCGACAAGGGCAAGACGGCCGCAGAGGGCCAGATCGAGAAGAAGGCCGACGTCGTCTACGCGGCGGCCGGCCTGTCGGGCCAGGGTGTCATCGAGGCCGCCTCCGCCAACAAGGTGTGGGCCATCGGTGTCGACTCCGACCAGTACAAGCAGGAAGCCCTGGGCAAGTACAAGGACGCCATCCTCACCTCCGCGACGAAGGACGTCGCCAAGGCGGTGTACAACCTCGCGAAGTCGGTCGAGGACGGCAAGCCCGAGACCGGTATCGTCAGGGGCGACTTGAAGTCCGGTGAGGTCGGCCTCGCGGACTCCAACCCGAAGTTCAAGAGCGACACCGCGATCCAGGAAGCCGTATCGGCGGCCAAGGAGAAGATCATCGGCGGCGAGATCAAGGTCAAGTCCAGCTGACAGCAGTACCTCAGGAGCAGCTCAGTGATCCGGGGAAGTTCGTGCGTCGATCTTCCCCGGAGTCGCTCGTAACCGCGGGGTTACGTCCGCTCAACGGGGTACGGGGAGCCTGGCTCCCCGTACCCCGTTCTCGCGGCGCGTCGGCCCCTCATGTTGCCGTAGGGGCGCTACGCGCGTAGACGACCCCCTTTCCCTTCAGGAGAGTGCGCCATCAACGCGTCCAGCAGTCCTCCGGCCGGCGCGGTCAACGGATCGGTGACCGCAGTCGAACTCGCCGGGATCACCAAGCGGTTCCCGGGCGTCGTGGCCAACCACGACATCCACCTCAGCGTCCGCAAGGGCACGGTCCACGCGCTCGTCGGCGAGAACGGCGCCGGCAAGTCGACGCTGATGAAGATCCTCTACGGCATGCAGAAGCCGGACGAGGGGACCATCGCCGTCGACGGGAACCAGGTCACCTTCTCGTCGCCCGCCGACGCCATCGCCCGCGGCATCGGCATGGTCCACCAGCACTTCATGCTCGCCGACAACCTCACCGTCCTGGAGAACGTCGTCCTGGGCAGCGAGAAGTCGTACGGCATCGGCGCCAGGGCCCGACGCCGGATCGTGGAGCTCTCCGAGCGCTACGGCCTCGGTGTGCGCCCCGACGCCCTCGTCGAGGAACTCGGTGTCGCCGACCGCCAGCGCGTGGAGATCCTCAAGGTCCTCTACCGCGGCGCCCGGATCCTCATCCTCGACGAGCCCACCGCGGTCCTCGTGCCGCAGGAGGTCGACGCGCTCTTCGCCAACCTGCGCGAGCTCAGGTCAGAGGGCCTGTCGGTCATCTTCATCTCGCACAAGCTGGGCGAGGTCCTGTCGGTCGCCGACGACATCACGGTGATCCGCCGGGGCACGACGGTCGGCACGGCCGTCCCCTCCGAGACCACCCCGCGCCAGCTCGCCGAGCTGATGGTCGGCAGCGAACTGCCCACCCCGGAGACCGCCGAGTCCACCGTCACCGACCGGCCGGTGCTGACCGTCGAGAAGCTGCGCCTGGTCGCCCCGGGCGGCAAGGCCCTGCTCGACGACATCAGCTTCACCATCCACGAGGGCGAGATCCTGGGCCTCGCCGGTGTCGAGGGCAACGGCCAGACCGAACTGATCGAGGCCCTCATCGGCCTCAAGGCGGCCGACTCCGGCACCATCGCGCTGGCCGCCGAGGAGATCACCTCCTGGGCCACCCGCAGGCGCCGCGAACAAGGCATCGGCTACATCCCCGAGGACCGTCACCGCCACGGCCTGCTCCTGGAGGCCCCGCTCTGGGAGAACCGCATCCTCGGCCACGTCACCGAGAAGCCCAACACCCGCGGTGGCCGGGGTGTCTGGCTCGACATCAAGGGCGCCCAGGACGACACGCGCCGCATCGTCGAGGCGTACGACGTCCGCACGCCCGGCATCGACGTCACCGCCGCCTCGCTGTCCGGCGGCAACCAGCAGAAGCTGATCGTCGGCCGCGAGATGACCCACAAGCCGCGCTTCCTGATCGCCGCCCACCCCACCCGCGGAGTGGACGTCGGCGCGCAGGCCGCGATCTGGGACCACATCCGTGAGGCCCGCCGCGAGGGACTGGCCGTCCTGCTGATCTCCGCCGACCTGGACGAGCTGATCGGTCTGTCCGACACCCTCCGGGTGATCTACAACGGCAAGCTGGTTGCGGACGCCGATCCGGCGACCATCACCCCGGAGGAGCTCGGCTCGGCCATGACCGGCGCCGCCTCCGGACACCTGGAGAACGAAGAGCTCGTGGAACAGCTGGAAGAAGAGCAGGCAGAGCTCGAAGAGAAGGCAGCGCTCGAAGAGCCTGCCGAGACGCCGGCGGACGGCCCGGCAGACGCCCCGGAAGACGAGGCCCGCTGATGAAGAAGTTCGACAAGGAGCGACTGCTCCTCGCGGTGGCCGGACCGGTCATCGCGCTCGTCGTGGCCGTGGCGCTGACCTCGGTCGTGCTGATCGCCTCGGGGAAGAACCCGTTCGAGCCGTACTCGATCATGTTCGAGCAGGCCACGTTCTCCGACATCCAGGTCCTGATCATCAACCAGGCCTCGCTGTACTACATCGCGGCGCTCGCGGTGGCCATCGGCTTCCGGATGAACCTGTTCAACATCGGTGTGGACGGCCAGTACCAGCTCGCCGCCATGATGGCCGCGGTGGTCGGCGCCCACGCCAGTCTGCCGGCGGTCCTCCAGGTCCCGCTGCTCCTGCTCACCGCGGTCCTCACCGGCGCCTTCTGGTCCGGCATCGCCGGTGTCCTCAAGGTCACCCGAGGGGTCAGCGAGGTCGTCGCGACGATCATGTTGAACGCGATCGCGACCTCCCTCATCGCCTACTTCTGGCTGCCCAACGTCTTCGGCGTCAAGGTCGGCAACAACAACACCACCGGCGAGATGCACGAGTCCGGCTGGATCCCCGGCTTCGACATGGGCGACGCCGGCGAGATCTACGGCCTCGTCGTCCTCGCCGCCCTGCTCGGCATCGGCTACTGGGTCGTCCTCAACCGCACCCGCTTCGGCTTCGACCTGCGCGCCTCCGGCGCCTCGGAGACCGCCGCCGCGGCCAGCGGTGTGAACCCCAAGCGCATGGTCCTCACCGCCATGCTGATCTCCGGCGGCCTCGCCGGTCTCGCGGGCCTGCCGATCCTGCTCGGCGACTCGCACACGTACAGCCTGAACTTCCCGACCGGCATCGGCTTCCTCGGTATCGGCATCGCCCTGCTCGGCCGCAACAACCCGACGGGCATCGCCTTCGCGGCCCTCCTGTGGGCCTGGCTGGACAAGGCCTCGCCCGAGCTCGACTTCCACGGGTACGACAAGGAGATCGCGGTCATCATGCAGGGCCTGATCGTGATCGCGGTCGTCGTCAGTTACGAGGCCGTGCGCGAGTGGGGTCTGCGCCGCCAGCAGCGCCGCGTCGGCGCCGAACTCGCGGCGGGCCACGTGCTCGGCGCCACCTCCGACAACTCGACCCAGAAGGAGGTGGCCGGACGATGACCACCGTGACCGACCTCAACCAGCCCTCGCTGCAGCCCACGGCGCCCAAGGGCCGCCGGCTCACGCTCCCCGTCCTTCTGCTGGTCATCGCGGGCGGCCTCGCGCTGACCTCGATCGTGCGCATCATCACCGGCGCCGACGGCATCACCAACGTCAGCCAGATGTCGACCGCGCTCGAACTGGCCGTCCCGATCGGCCTGGCCGGTCTCGGCGGTCTGTGGGCCGAGCGCGCGGGCGTCGTCAACATCGGCCTCGAAGGCATGATGATCCTCGGCACCTGGTTCGGCGCCTGGGCCGGCTACCAGTGGGGCCCGTGGAACGGCGTCCTCATCGGCATCGTCGGCGGCTGCGTCGGCGGCCTGCTGCACGCGATCGTCACGGTCACCTTCAACGTCAACCACATCGTCTCGGGTGTGGCCATCAACATCCTGGCCCTCGGCGCCACCCGCTATCTCGCCCCGCTCGCCTTCGAGGGCGTGCAGGGCGGCTCGGCCAAGCAGTCCCCGCCGGTCGAGTCGATCGGCAACTTCACGGTGCCGGGACTGTCCGACGCGCTCGTCGACCTCAACGACAAGGGCTGGTTCTTCATCTCGGACGTCGCGGGTCTGCTCGGCGGTCTGGTCACCAACGTCTCCTGGCTGACCCTGATCGCCGTCGCGCTGATCCCGGCCACCTGGTGGATCCTGTGGCGCACCGCCTTCGGCCTGCGGCTGCGGTCCTGCGGTGAGAACCCGGTCGCGGCCGAGTCGCTCGGCGTCAACGTCTACAAGTACAAGTACCTGGCCGTGATCATCTCCGGCGGTCTGGCCGGCCTCGGCGGTGTCTTCCTCTCCATCGTCGCCAACCCCTTCTACCTGGAGGGGCAGACCAGCGGCCGCGGCTACATCGGACTCGCGGCGATGATCTTCGGCAACTGGATGCCGGGCGGACTCGCCCTTGGCGCGGGCCTGTTCGGCTACACCGACAGCCTCAACCTGCGCGGCGGCGCCGAGAACGTCCACGCGCTGCTGCTGCTCGGCGCCATACTGCTGGCCATCGGCGCCATCTGGCTGCTCGTCAAGAAGAGGTACGTGCCCGGCGTGATCACCCTGGCCGTCGGCGTCCTGGTGTTCACCTGGTACTCGCTCACCGACGAGGTGCCGAACCAGGTCGTCTCCGCCACGCCGTACGTCATCACGCTGCTCGTCCTCGCCCTGTCCGCCCAGCGGCTGCGGATGCCGAAGGCGGACGGCATGCCGTACCGGCGGGGGCAGGGCAAGTGACGTCCGCCGAAACCGGATCCGAGCCCGAGGTCGACTGGGAGTCCCTGCGGGAGGCGGCCCGCGAGGCCATGTCCCGTGCGTACGCCCCGTACTCGGGCTTCCCGGTCGGTGTCGCGGCCCTCGTCGACGACGGCCGGGTGATCTCCGGCTGCAACGTCGAGAACGCCTCGTACGGGCTCGGGCTGTGCGCCGAGTGCGGACTGGTCGCGCAGCTCCACAACACCGGGGGCGGCCGGCTCACGCACTTCACCTGCGTGGACGGCCGCGGCGAGATCCTGGTCCCGTGCGGCCGCTGCCGCCAGCTGCTGTTCGAGTTCGGCGGCCCCGATCTGATCCTGGAGACGCCGGCCGGGATCCTGCCGCTCTCGGAGATGCTTCCGCAGGCCTTCGGGCCGGGGCATCTGCGCAAGTAGTTCACGGTCGGCCCCTCCGTGTCGCGTGCCTCCAGGGCACCGGGAGGGGCCGCTGCACTTCGGAAGGAAAGGCCATGGCTTTGTTGTCGATGGATGCCATCTCCGTCATCCGCACCAAGCGCGACCGCGGCGAGCTGAGCGACGAGCAGATCGACTGGGTCATCGACGCGTACACACGCGGCGAGGTCGCCGACTACCAGATGGCCGCCCTGAACATGGCGATCCTGCTCAACGGCATGAACCGCGGCGAGATCGCCCGCTGGACGGCCGCGATGATCGCCTCCGGCGAGCGCATGGACTTCTCGTCCCTGTCCCGCCCGACCGCCGACAAGCACTCCACCGGCGGCGTCGGCGACAAGATCACCCTCCCGCTGGCCCCGCTCGTCGCGGCCTGCGGCGCGGCGGTCCCGCAGCTGTCGGGCCGGGGCCTCGGCCACACCGGCGGCACCCTCGACAAGCTGGAGTCGATCCCGGGCTGGCGCGCGCTGCTCTCGAACGAGGAGATGCTCTCCGTACTCGACGAGGTCGGCGCGGTCATCTGCGCGGCGGGCGACGGCCTGGCCCCGGCGGACAAGAAGCTGTACGCGCTCCGGGACGTGACCGGCACGGTGGAGGCGATCCCCCTGATCGCCTCGTCCATCATGTCCAAGAAGATCGCGGAGGGCACCGGCTCGCTGGTCCTGGACGTGAAGGTGGGCACGGGCGCCTTCATGAAGACGATCGAGGACGCGCGCGAACTGGCCTCCACGATGGTCGGTTTGGGCACGGACCACGGCGTCAGGACGGTAGCGCTGCTGACGGACATGTCCACGCCCCTGGGCCTGACGGCGGGCAACGCCCTGGAGGTCCGCGAGTCGGTCGAGGTCCTGGCGGGCGGCGGCCCGTCGGACGTCGTGGAACTCACCCTCGCCCTGGCCCGCGAGATGCTCGACGCGGCGGGCGTGAAGGACGCCGACCCCGCGAAGGCCCTTGCCGACGGCTCCGCGATGGACGCGTGGCGCCGCATGATCGCGGCCCAGGGCGGCGACCCGGACGCGCCCCTGCCCACCTCCCGCGAGCAGCACGTCGTCAAGGCTCCGTCCTCGGGCGTACTGACCCGCCTCGACGCCTACGACATCGGCATCGCCGCCTGGCGCCTCGGCGCGGGCCGCGCCCGCAAGGAGGACCCGGTCCAGGCGGCCGCGGGCGTCGAAATGCACGCCAAGCCGGGCGACACGGTGACGGAGGGCCAGCCCCTGCTGACCCTCCACACGGACACCCCCGAGCGCTTCGAGTACGCACTGGCGGCGGTCGAGGGTTCGTACGACGTGGCGGCCCCGGGGGCGGCCTTCACGGCGGCGCCGGTGGTGCTGGAACGTATCGCCTGAGCTGGAGTTCTCTCGTATGGGTGAACGGGATCGGTGGACCTACGCCGGTCCCGTTCGGCATGCTGGACTCGGTGACGCAACGAATGGAGACCGCCATGAGCGCACTCACCGTCGGCCACGACCCCGAGCAGAGCTGGGACGACCTCGTCCGGTTCTGGGAGGAGATGGAATGGCCTGAGGGCAGCAAGGTGGAGATCATCGAGGGGATCATCACCGTGTCACCTGCTCCCGCGTACCGCCACAACGTGATCGCAGAACGAATCCAGCGTCGCCTCTACTCAGTGATCCCTGAGGACTGGGGCGTCTTTCAGACACTGGCTATCGCAGTGCCGTCGCGCCTGGGCATGCTCATCCCGGACATCGTGGTGGCCCCTGTGCGGGAGGACGCCGAATCGGACACCCACATTCCGGCTGCCCTCGCCGAACTCGTCGTCGAGGTCACCTCCAAGTCCAACGCCCGCCACGACCGCATCAGCAAGCCCGCCGCATACGCCACCGCAGGCATCCCTCTGTACCTCCTTGTCGACCGCTGGGCGCCCGACGGCCCCACCGCGACGCTTTACGGAGAACCGAAGGGCGACGTCTACCGCCCCCTGAGCATCGCCAAGTTCGGGGAGACCATCAAGTTGCCCGCCCCCTTCGACCTCGCCATCGACACCAGCGAGTTCCCCGAACGCTGAATCACCCAAGCACGGCCGCCACCACCACAAGCACAGGCACTGCAGCCATCGTCGACAGCAGGATCGACTCCCGCGCCAGGACCTCACCCACGCGGTACCGGGACGCGTACGTGAAGAGGTTCTGGGCGGCCGGTAGGGCCGAGGTCACCACCACGTCGAGCAGGGGCGCGCCTCGGAGGCCGAAGACGCCCGCCGCCAACGCCCAGGCGGCCAGGGGCTGGCCCACCGACTTCAGGGCGACGGAGAGCAGGACGGGGGCTCGGTCGGGGCCGCGGCCCGGCATCGTGCTGCCGCACAGGGAGATGCCGAAGGCCAGGAGGACGGCCGGGACGGACATGTTGCCGATCAGGGTGAGCGGGTCGAGGACCGGGCCCGGGACGGTGAGGCCGGATGCCGAGACCGCTACGCCGGACAGGGAGCCGATGCCGACGGGGTTGCGGACGGGAGTGGTCACCCGCCGCCACAGGGAGGTCTTCTCGCCCGGGCCGGAGAGGTCGAGGACCGTCAGGGCCACCGGGGTCATCACGATCTGCTGGAAGAGGAGCACGGGGGCCACGAGTGAGGCGTCGCCCAGCACGTACACCGCGATCGGGATGCCGAGATTGCCCGCGTTGACGTAACTGGAGCACAGCGCGCCGATCGTCGTACGGCCCACGCCCCAGCGGCGTACGGCACCGACCGCGACGAACGCCCCGGCCACCGCGAACGTACTGATCGCCGTCACCAGCAGCCGGTTGGACAGGATGACCGACAGGTCGGCCTGCGCGAGCGTGGTGAACAGGAGCGCGGGGGTGGCCACGTGGAACGCGAGCTTGGTCAGCACCTCCCTGCCGTTGTCCCCGAGATAGCCGCGGCGGCCGATCAGACAGCCGACGCCGATGACGACGGCGATCACCGCGAAGCCGTTCAGCACCCCCTGCACGGCACCTCCCCGAGCTCGCGGAGATCCCGGGGGTGGCCGGGAGCGGCGGCGCGGAGGCGGTCGCGTATTCGGTCGGGGAGGAGCGCGGACAGGCGGTGGGGCGCCAATTCGTGGGGCATACACCGAACCCTCTTGGGTAGGCCCTGCCCAGGTCAATGTGACCTTGCGCTACCTGAACTTCGTGCTCGGTGAGCACGCAGCGATGAGTTCCGCGCCGCCCGCCGGTCTACCGCACGTGGACGCCATGACACCTGCCGTACTCGTACTGCCCGGCCCCGTCACCCGAGACGAGGTGCCGAGGCTCTGCGAGGACGTGCGCGCACGGCTGATGAGCAGCAGAGCCGACGTCCTGGTCTGCGATGTCGCCGGTCTCGGACCACCAGGTCTGACCACCGTCGACGCGCTCGCCAGGATGCAGCTCGCCGCCCGTCGCGCCGGGGGACGGATCAGACTGCGCGACCCGGACCCCGCCCTCCGTGCGCTACTCGGTCTTGTCGGCATCCCCTTCGAGGTCGAGGGGCAGCCCGAACAGCGGGAACCACCGCTTCGTGTCGAGGAAGCAATGGAACCCGGTGATCCGGCCCTCTGACGTCTCCAGGACCTGCACGGCCCACGCCGTGTAGCCGCCCGTCTCCGGGTCCGGCTTGTACTGGGCGAAGCCCGGCAGGCCGTTCACCGCGACCGGCACCAGATGCGAGTTCGCACAGGGCGCGCCGAGTGTCGTCATGAAGCCCGTGATGTCCTCGGGGCCGGACAGCCACAGGTCGAACGGCGGCATCGTCATCACGGCGTCCTCGTGCAGGAGTGCCGTGAGGGCCGTCATGTCGTACCCCTCGAAGGCCGCCACATAGCGCTCCAGGAGCTTCTGCTGCTCCTCGTCGAGCGGGTCGGAGGTGGCGGCCCGGGCCGCGGCGCCGTCGCTCTCGGCGAGCGTCGCACGGGCCCGCTGGAGCGCGCTGTTGACCGAGGCGACCGTCGTGCCGAGCAGCTCGGCGACCTCGCTCGCCTTCCAGGCCAGCACCTCGCGCAGGATGAGCACGGCCCGCTGCTTGGGCGGCAGTTGCTGCAGCGTGGCCATGAAGGCGAGGCGCACCGACTCCTTGGCGACGGCTGCCTCGGCGGGGTCCTCGACGACGGGCAGCACACGCGCGTCCGGCATCGGCTCCAGCCAGGTGTGGTCGGGGCGCGGGTTCAGCGCCGCCTGAGTGAGCGGTGTCGAGTCCGTCAGGTCCATCGGGCGGGCCCGCTTGTTCCCCGCCGACAGCATGTCCAGGCACACGTTCGTCGCGATGCGGTACAGCCACGAGCGCATCGAGGAGCGGCCCTCGAACTTGTCGTAGCTCCTCCAGGCGCGCACGAGCGTGTCCTGGACCGCGTCCTCCGCCTCGAAGGACGAGCCGAGCATGCGGTAGCAGTACCCCGTCAGCTCGACCCGGTGCTTCTCAAGGCGGACGTCGAGGTCCTCCACCGTCGCCGTTCCGTCGCTCATGGCCAACCCACCCCTGTGGCATGTTCGTCGTCACCTTCACCGCCTCTTTGCGATGCCGGCACTTCGGAAGCTACCGCACGGCACTGACAACGGCCCGTTGTATGGAGGGAGGTCATCGCTGGGGTGGTGGCGCCGAAACCGCGAAACGCTCAGTAGCAGCGGTTTCTACGCCGACGACTGAGCGCCTTCGGGGGCCTGACTACCGCAGCCCAGTCAACCGCTGACAGCATCCGCCGTACAGCTTGCACAGCGCTCGCCGCTGGATGCGACATCACGCTTGCGTCCAACTGCTCGGGGTGTGAGCAGTAGGGGCGATTGACTGCGCCCCGCACCTACGCGGTCAAGCGACGCCATACAAACGGGTCCACCGGCGCGGCCGGATCTGTGCCTTCAGGCGACTCCCACGTGGGAACGGAAGAGTGACGTTACTTAACGGAGCTCGGCAACTGCACCGTGTTACGGCTGATTCGAGCCGCGTGCGACCCGACGACCGTGATCGTCACGACGCCGAGGACCGCCAGCAGGCCGAGCGCCACCGTCCCGGCCCAGCCGCCGGTGTGGAAGGCGACCGCGCCGAGCGTGCCGCCCGCGCTGGAGCCCAGGTAGTAGGCGGACTGGTAGAGGGCGGAGGCCTGTGCGCGGCCCTCCTTGGCGGTGTGGCTGACCGAGGAGGACGCGACCGCGTGGCCCGCGAAGAAGCCCGCGGTGATCAGGACCAGGCCGAGCAGGATCAGCGGCAGGGAGTCGGCCAGCGAGACCAGCAGGCCCGCGGTCGTCGTGCCGCCCGCCAGATACAGCGCTCCGCGCCGGCCGAGCCGTCCCACCAGCTTCCCGGCGGTCGACGCCGAGACCGTGCCGACCAGGTAGACGAGGAAGATCGAGCCGATGATGCCCTGCGGCAGTGAGAACGGGGCGTCCGTGAGGCGGTAGCCGATCACCGTGTAGACGGCGCCGAACACCGTCATGAACAGCGCGCCGATCGCGTACAGCCTGCACAGCAGCGGGTTCGCGAGGTGACCGCGGACCGTGCGGACCAGCACCGCGGGCCGCAGAGAACCGGCCTTGAAGTGCTTCGGTGCCGGGAGCAGCAGCCGGAAGGCGACCGCGCAGCCCACCGCGATCAGTCCGATGACCCCGAGGGCGACCCGCCAGCCCCACTCCTGCGCGACCCAGCCGGTGATGACCCGGCCGCTCATGCCGCCGACGCTGTTGCCCGCGACGAACAGACCGATCGCGGTGATCAGCGCCTTCGGCCGTACCTCCTCCGCGAGATAGGCCATCGCCGAGACCGGCAGCCCTGCCAGCGCCGTACCCTGCACCGCCCGCAGCGCGACCAGCCAGCCGACCGACGGGGCGAAGGGCACCAGCAGCCCGACGGCCACCGCGATCGCCAGGGACACCGTCATCAACGTACGCCGGCCGAACCGCTCCGAGAGCGCGCTCAGCGGCAGGACGAACAGCGCCAGCGCTCCGGTCGCCGCCGACACCGTCCAGCTCGCCGTGCTCGCCGTGACCCCGAAGTCGCCGGAGATCAGCGGCAGCAGGGCCTGGGTGGAGTAGAGGAGCGCGAAGGTCGCGACACCCGCGAGGAAGAGCGCGAGGCTCATCCGGCGGTAGCCGGGCCCGCCGGGGGCCATACGGGAATCGACGGGAACGACGTCGAGGGGAGCGGCTTCGGTACGAACGGCGGTGACTGCGGAGGCGTCCACGATCGTGGACGCCCCGGTACTTGCGGAAGGCATGCTTCGAACCTAAAACCGTGCCGCTCATCCGTCCAATGCATGGAATCGTCATAATCGTTCCTGTGATGCATCAGCAGAGGTCAGAGCCTCACCTGTCACCGTCCAGTGACACAGAAGACATCGTCGCGATCCTCGCCCCGCGCCTCGCGTACTTCGCCGGGGTCGCCCGCACCGAGCACGTCACCCGGGCCGCGCAGGAGATGCAGGTCCCGCAGTCGACGCTGTCCCGCGCGATGGTCCGCCTCGAACACGACCTGGGCGTGGACCTGTTCGCCCGCAGAGGCCGCACGGTCTCCCTCACCCCCGCCGGACGCACCTTCCTGTCCTCCGTCGAGCGGGCTCTCGCCGAGATCGAGCGGGCCGCCGACGAGGTGCGCGCCGACGCCGACCCGGCCACCGGCAAGGTCGCCTTCGGCTTCCTGCACACCATGGGCTCCGAGACGGTCCCCGGCCTGATCCGCGCCTTCCGCGCCGACCACCCCCGCGTCCGCTTCAGCCTCGTCCAGAACTACGGCGAGGCCATGATCGAACGCCTGCGCTCCGGCGAACTGGACCTCTGCCTCACGTCCCCCGTCCCGGACGCCCCCGACCTCGTCGCCCGCCGCCTCGACGAACAGAAACTCCGCCTGGTCGTCCCCGCGGACCACCGCCTCGCCTCCCGCCGCCGCATCCGCCTGGCCGAGGCCGCCGACGAAACCTTCGTCACCCTGGAACCCGGCTACGGCCTCCGCCGCATCACCGACGACCTCTGCCAACAGGCGGGCTTCCGCCCGAGGGTGGCCTTCGAGGGCGAGGAGGCGGAGACCCTGCGGGGCCTGGTGGCGGCGGGCCTGGGAGTGGCCCTCCTGCCCCCACCGGCGGTGGCACGACCGGGAGTTGTGGAACTGACGGTCACGGCCCCAAGAGCAGCCCGCGAGATCGGCGTGGCCTGGCTGGACGGCCACCCGGACACGCCCCCGGTGGCGGCATTCAAGAGATTCCTCTTGTCAAGGAGGGGCAACCTGCTCCCCAACTGAGGATTCTTGGCGAGTCGGGCTCAGCGGTGGGCTTTTCAGGGGCGCGGGGAACTGCGCGACAAGCCCCCACCGGACCCGCACACCCCCACAACCCCCAACCATCAACGGCGAAGGGACCGCCCGAAGCCGGAGGCAAGAGGCATCCGCAACCCCAAAGGCGGCGGAGCCGCAAGCGCGTCCTCCACGGGCCGGGCGAAAGCCCGCCCGAACAACGCCCCCATCACGAAATCCTCGGCCAACGCGTGCACCTCATCGCGAAACGCGGACAACGCATGCCCGTCGGAATGCACCTCGAACCGGCACACATCCCGGTTCGCCTTCTTCGCCCGGGACGCCAGCCGGAACGACAACTCGGGATCGGTCCGCTCGTCGTTCGTGCCGTGCACGATCAACACCCGCCGCCCCACGAGCTGCTTCACCGGTTCGGGCGGCGCGGCGACATCCTCCTCGGGCAGCCAAGGGGACAGCGCCAGCACGGAGTTGACGGCGGTGTGCCCGCCCGAGTGCAGAGCGGCCCGCCCGCCCATGTCTGTCCCCGCGAGACACACAGGAACGTCCCCGTACCGCCGTACGACCTCGTCGGCGGCCCACGAGGCGTCCCGCGCCTGGTCCGCCTGTGTGCCGTTCCAGCCCCGGAACCGGTAGTGCACTACGTGCACCACCAGGCCGTCGTCGCGTCCCGCGCGGGTCAGCCGGCGCCCCAACGCCCGTACGGACGCGGTCGCCATCATCGGTGAGGGTCTGCGGGCCGAGGCCTCCTCGCCGCCCGGCAGCAGCAGCACCACGCCGCTCACCGCCGTCGGTTCCGTTCCGAGTGCCCGCCCGAGCCGGGCCGTGCGAAGCGGCGTCGCTTGCTGTGCCATGACAGAACAGTGTCAGAAGCGATGGTGTACGCCATCCGTCCGCACGGTCACCGTTACGTATCGACGGTTCCGCACAACAGGAGATCTACGCGCGTAGGCGGTAGAGTGCGGAAATGACGAGCCAGACCAAGAACACCCCGAGCTCGGAGCAGATCCGCCGGGCGCCGAAGGTCCTGCTGCACGATCACCTCGACGGCGGCCTGCGCCCCGGGACGATCGTCGACCTGGCCCGCGAGTCGGGCTACAAAAACCTCCCCGAGACGGACCCCGACAAGCTCGGCATCTGGTTCCGCGAGGCCGCCGACTCCGGTTCCCTGGAGCGGTACTTGGAGACCTTCGCGCACACCTGTGCCGTCATGCAGACCCGCGAGGCGCTCGTCCGTGTGGCCGCCGAGTGCGCCGAGGACCTCGCCGAGGACGGCGTCGTCTACGCCGAGGTGAGGTACGCGCCCGAGCAGCACCTCGAAGCCGGGCTCACCCTCGAAGAGGTCGTCGAGGCCGTCAACGAGGGCTTCCGGGAGGGCGAGCGGCTGGCCCGCGAGAACGGCCACCGGATCCGCGTCGGCGCCCTGCTGACGGCCATGCGGCACGCGGCCCGCGCCCTGGAGATCGCCGAACTCGCCAACCGCTACCGCGATCTGGGTGTCGTCGGCTTCGACATCGCGGGTGCCGAGGCGGGCTTCCCGCCCACCCGTCACCTGGACGCCTTCGAGTATCTGAAGCGGGAGAACAACCACTTCACGATCCACGCGGGCGAGGCCTTCGGGCTCCCGTCCATCTGGCAGGCCCTGCAGTGGTGCGGCGCCGACCGGCTCGGCCACGGCGTGCGCATCATCGACGACATCCAGGTCCACGAGGACGGCTCGGTGAAGCTCGGCCGCCTCGCCTCGTACGTACGTGACAAGCGCATCCCGCTGGAGCTGTGCCCCAGTTCCAACCTCCAGACGGGCGCCGCCGACTCGTACGCCGAGCACCCCATCGGGCTGCTGCGGCGGCTGCACTTCCGGGCGACGGTGAACACCGACAACCGTCTGATGTCCGGCACCAGCATGACCCGGGAATTCGAGCACCTTGTCGACGCGTTCGGCTATTCGCTCGACGACATGCAGTGGTTCACAGTCAATGCGATGAAATCAGCATTCATTCCTTTCGATGAACGACTGGCCATGATCAATGACGTCATCAAGCCCGGTTATGCCGAGCTGAAGTCCGAATGGCTGTTCCAGCAAACCGCTTCCACCAGCGGTTCTGTGAGCGAAGAGGGCTGAAGAAGAAGGATGGGAAGCGGCCGGGCGATGACGACTCGGCCGCTTTTCGATGTTTGCGGGGCGAGCTCGCACGTGATTACCGTTTCGGACCGCTCAAATCCCCGTCACAGCATGCAAGGACGAAGATGAAGCAGTCTGCTGCCAAGACCCTCGGTGTCGCCGCTCTCGGTGCCGCCTTCGCCGCCGCCGGCGCGGGTGCCGCCAACGCGGCCCCGGCGGTCCCGGACGCCACCTCGGCGCTCTCCACCGCCACCAGCGCGCTGCCGGTGGACGGGGTCACCAAGACCCTGCCCGGCTCGGGCGAGTCGCTGGCCCAGGGGCAGAACGCGCTCGGCAGTGGCCTCGCCGCCGCCCAGCCGGCCGTCGCGAACCTCCTCGCCGAGGGTCCGGCCGCGCCGGTCGCCGGTCTCCTCGGGGGCCTGCCGCTCCAGGGCCTGCCCACGCACGGCCTGCCGGTGAACGGGATTCCGCTGGGCTGAGTCCCCGGCACCCTGAGCGCCACCCTTCTCGCGCCGATGGGGCGCACCCGGACCGGGTGCGCCCCATCGACGTTCGTGCTGGTGCGTCACCAGGCCGTACGCGCCGCCTTGCCCTCGGAGGGGAACAGGATCCACAGCGCTATGTAGAGCAGGAACTGCGGGCCCGGCAGCAGGCAGGAGACCAGGAAGATCACCCGCATCGTGGTCGCGGAGGTGCCGAAGCGCCGAGCCAGCGCAGCGCACACTCCGCCGATCATCCGGCCGTTGGTGGGGCGGGCAAGGCGGTTCATGAACGGCTCCTTCGTGAGCGTCGGTCCGAGGCCTCCCGTGTGGCTGCCTCATCTGTCGTCAACGCTACGGAGACGAAGGGTGCAAAGCGTCGCTCTAGGGGGCGATCCCGACCCTGGGAATCGTCGGGGTCCGACCCTGAGTCGCCTCCTCGGCCGCCTGCTTCCGGCGGAGGGCGGCGGCGATCCGGCGCCGGGTCTCGGCCCGGCGGCGCAGCAGTGACCGGGCGGCGGGCACCACGGCGACATGGGCCAGCGCCACGCCCACGGTGTTCAGGAGCAGCGAGTCGACGTCCACGACCTGCCCGGGCACCCCGGTCTGCAGCAGCTCGATGCCCAGCGAGAGCAGGGCGCCGGCGGCGACCGTACGCATCAGGGACAGCAGCGGGGAGACGGCGAGCCTGCCGCCGGCCATCGGCAGCAACACTCCGAGCGGGGCGAGCAGCAGCAGGCCCTTGCCGATGTTGCGGGCGGCCGCCTCGGGGCCCAGCGCCAGATCGGCCCGGATGCTCGCGAACGGACGCAGATTCGCGGCGCTCACCCACGGCACGTCCAGGGGCCGCAGCGTCACCCAGGCGACAAGCGCGAGATGTGCGACGAGGAGGACACCCCCCGCCGCACGAAAGCGGATCACGGCGCTGCTGCCGTTCGAGCCTTGACGCTGCACGATCCCCAAGACGCGGGCACCGGCAGGATCGGTTCCGTGTGACGGCGGCGCTTGGCCCGCACGGGTGAGGCGTGCGCCACAGGCGGGGTCCGGCCGGGGTCCGGCCGAGGTCCGGTCAGCGTCCGGCAGAGGGCCGGCCGGGAAGGCTCAGGCCCCCTCGGCCTCCGTCTGCGGCGGGGTCTCCGTGCCGGGGCGGGAGCGCACCGACTCCGTGCACTGGTAGCGGCGCGGGGCGTCCGTGCCGGGCCCGCCGAGCGTCACCGAGTCGCCGTCCGAGGCGGCCGCCGAGTCGCTGAACGTGCAGATGACCTGGGCCAGCGCGTACGGCGTCAGCTCCGCGGGCGGGGTGCTCAGACGCAGCGTGTCGTCCGGTTCGCCGCGGCCCGGGCCACTCACGGTGAGGCCCTGCGGCACATCTGTCGTGTAGTTCGCCTGCTTCTCGGCGTCCGACGGGGACTCGGAGAGCTCGTCCAGGAGCGCCTGAGCGGCCCGTACACGGTCCGTCGCCGCGGGTCCGGCCTCGATGCGCACGGTCCGGTCCACCGGCGCCAGCTGCGAGGAGCAGAGCAGGAAGACCTGGACGAGGATCCCGCGCGAGGACTGCGTACCGACGTCGGGCGCGTTGAGCGTGCACGGCACCCGGGAGGGCGCGGGACCGAAGTCGGTCGGCACCTCCGTCGCCCGGATCCCGCACCCGGCGAGCGTCACGGCGAGCAACGGCACGGCGAGCGCGAGACGAGTCGCACGCGTCACACGTACGCGCCCTTCGTGGGCCGCACGCGTCACACGTACGCGCCCTTCGTGGGCCGCACGCGTCCGGCGTACGCCCCATGCGCGGCGTTCGGACATCACGCGCCCCCCTCGGTGCGGTCGTCGGCGACGGCCGCACCCGGGCCCCCGGGGTTGTCGGGGTCCTCGACCTCCGAGGCGTCGCGCGGCAGACGCAGGGTGAAGACCGCGCCGCCCTTGGGCGAGTTCGCCGCGGTGATCTCACCGCCGTGGATATGGGCGTTCTCCAGGGCGATGGACAGACCGAGGCCGCTGCCCTCCGAACGGGGCCGGGAGGCGCTCGCCTTGTAGAAGCGGTCGAAGACGTGCGGCAGGACGTCCTCGGGGATGCCGGGACCGTGGTCCTGGACCTCGATGACCAGGTCGTTCCCCTCGTCCCGCACGCTCACGCGCACCGGGGAGCCGCCGTGCTTGAGGGCGTTGCCGATCAGGTTCGCCATGATCACGTCCAGCCGGCGCGGGTCGACCCGCGCCATGAGGCCGCGCTCGGCGTCCAGGTCCACCGCGTCCAGCCAGGCCCGCGCGTCGATGCACGCGGTGATCTGGTCGACGATGTCGACGTTGTCGAGGACGAGCCGGGCGGTGCCCGCGTCGAAGCGGGTGACCTCCATGAGGTTCTCCACGAGGTTGTTCAGCCGCCGGGTCTCGCTGACGACGAGCCGGACGGCGGGCTCGATCATCGGGTCGACGCTGCCGGTCTCCGCGTCGAGCTCCTCCTCCAGCACCTCGGTCACGGCGGTGATCGCCGTCAGCGGCGTCCGCAGCTCGTGCGACATGTCCGCCACGAACCGCCGGGACGCCTGCTCACGGGCGCTCATGTCCTCGACCCGTTTCTCCAGCGACTCCGCCGTGCGGTTGAACGTCCGTGACAGATCCGCGAGTTCGTCCGTGCCCGACACCCGCAGCCGGGTGTCCAGCTTGCCCTCGCCGAGCCGCCGGGCCGCGGTGCCCAGCCGGTGCACCGGCTTCAGTACGGTCGTCGCGGCGGCCTGCGCGAGCAGCGCCGAGCCGATCAGCGCGAGCCCGGTCGCGATCCCCAGCGACCAGGCAAGGGAGTTGAGGTCCTTCGCCTCCGGCTCCAGCGACTTGAGCATGTATCCGGTCGGCCCGCCGCCGATCACCTTCGCACCGCCCACGAGATACGGCTTGTCGCCCTGGACTATCCGCTGCCAGTACAGGTGGTACGTGTACTTGTTGTTCGAGGAGATCTCCTGCTCCTTGTTCACCGCCTTCTGGAGGGACTTCGGTACGTCCTCCAGCGTGAAGGTGTCCAGGTCGGAGTTCCCGCGGACCGTCCTGCCGGCCTCGTCCTCGGCGATCAGCAGCACGCTGAAACGCTGGCTGCTGTTCGCCATCTGCCCGGCGGCGCGCTGCAGTTCCTCCTGCGTGGGATGCGGCCGCAGCGCGCTGGCGCGGGTCTGCATCGCCTGCTGGAAGTCGCCGAGCACCGCGTCCTGCGTGCGGGTGAGCACCGCCTCGCGGTTGAGCCAGTACGCGATCCCGGACGCCGACACGGCGGCGGTGAGCGCGACGAGCCCGAACACCACGACCAGACGCAGCCGCAGGCTCGTGAAGCGCAGACCCGCCATTATCGTCTTGCGCGCCGCGGCCCAGCCGCGGAGCTTGTCCTGCGGTTTTGTCACTGAGGACTGTCCAGCCGGTAGCCGACTCCCCGAACCGTACGGATCAGGGTGGGGGAGGACGGCACGTCCTCCACCTTCGCGCGCAGCCGCTGCACACACGCGTCGACGAGCCGTGAGTCGCCGAGGTAGTCGTGCTCCCACACCAGCCGCAGCAACTGCTGCCGGGACAGCGCCTGCCCCGGCCGCCGGCTCAGTTCGAGGAGTAGCCGCAGCTCGGTGGGCGTCAGCTGCAGATCCTCGCCGTTCTTCGTCACGGTCATCGCCGCACGGTCGATGACCAGCGAACCGAAGGTCGCCGCGTCGTTCGCCTCGCGCTCGCCGCGGCGCAGCACGGCCCGGATACGGGCGTCGAGCACACGCCCCTGCACGGGTTTCACCACGTAGTCGTCGGCGCCGGACTCCAGCCCGACCACCACGTCGATGTCGTCACTGCGCGCAGTCAGCAGAATGATCGGCAGCTGGTCCGTACGCCGGATGCGGCGGCACACCTCGAATCCGTCGATGCCCGGCAGCATCACATCGAGGACGATCAGATCGGGCCGTTGCTCGCGCAACAGCTTCAGACCGTCCTCGCCGGTGGCAGCGGTGGCCACCCGGTGTCCCTGGCGCGTCAGAGAGAGCTCCAGGGCCGTCCGGATGGCGTCGTCGTCCTCGATCAGCAACAGGGAAGGCACGGACGTCATTCTGTCCCATGACATGGGCGTGTATCGACTGTTGGAGCGCTCCCACACATGTCCCGCGTACGAGTGGGGGTCCGTGTGCCGGATGAGTAGCCGTACGACGCTTCTCTGTGATCGGTCTGTGGACCGGCTGGGGCAAGCCCCTGTGACAGGTCTGTGACAGTCGGCGGACACCGTCATGAAGTGGCCCCGGCAAGCTTTTGGTCACAGGCAAGGAAGCACCACAGCGAAGTACCGAAGAACCGGAACTCCACGACGGGGGGCGCGAGATGAACACGCTGCACAGCACCAGTACTGGCGCAGTTGTCACGCGGCTCCACGACGTCACGAGGAGCACGGAGAAGTCCGGTGCCGTGAGCGGGCGGGGGTGCGCTCGCGGCACCGGGCGTCAGCACACCGGGTACATGACGGTGGTTGACGCACATGCGGGGGGAAGCAACACGGGGGTTGCCCACGGGGGAACGGGGGCAGCGTACGGGGAGGTCACGGGGGAGCGTCGCTCGGTGTCGGAGGCGGAGTTCACCGCCTACGTCCAGGAGCGCCGCGCCTCCCTGTACGCAACCGCCTACCACCTGACCGGTGACCGCTTCGAGGCCGAGGACCTGCTGCAGAGCGCGTTGTTCTCGACCTACCGGGCGTGGGACCGGATCAGCGACAAGGCCGCGGTCGGGGGCTACCTCCGCCGCACCATGACCAACCTGCACATCAGCGCGTGGCGCCGCCGCAAGCTGAACGAGTACCCGACCGAGGAGCTGCCGGAGACGGCCGGCGACACGGACGCGATGCGCGGCACCGAGCTGCGCGCCGTCCTGTGGCAGGCGCTCGCCAGGCTGCCCGAACTCCAGCGCACCATGCTGGTCCTCCGTTACTACGAGGGCCGTACGGACCCGGAGATCGCGGAGATCCTCGACATCAGTGTCGGCACGGTGAAGTCCAGCATCTGGCGGTCACTCCGCCGGCTGCGCGAGGACCAGGTCCTCAGCTTCGGCCGTGACGAGGAAGAGTCCTTCGGGGAGCTTGTCGCCTGAAGGGTGTGGGGGGATGCCCGTCACTCCGGGGGGAGGTAGCGGGCAGGGTGTTCGTCACTCCGGGGGGAGGCGGCGGACAGCACGGGGGAGCAGTACCGGGGGGAACCAACGGGGTCACGGGGGACCACGGGGGAAACGAGAGTGGGTCCAGGCAGACCGGGGGGTCTGACTGGGCCTCCTTTCGTTTGTGGCCCTATTTTTTTCGCGGCTCGCGGCTCGCGGCTCGCGGCTCGCGGCTCGCGGCTCGCGGCCTTCGCGGGGCTCTCGCGGTCTTCGCGCGGCGTGCGCCCGCTCGTTCTCCGCGCCCGCTACCTCTCGTCCGTCACTTCTCTTCCTTACTTCTCTTCCTTCGCCACGACGGTCTCGGCCCGCTCGATCATGCGCAGCTTGCGGTCGTTCACCGCGGTGAGCGTGGCCGCGTTCTTCCTGATGAGCTGCTTCTGGTGGCCGGACTCGATGGCGTGCCGCTTCGCCACGTACCCGGTCGCGGCCTTGCAGCGGACATCGGCCTCCGCCGTGGCGATCTCCTTGGCGGAGGGTGCGGGGAAGCTGGGGTGCGGGCCGTTCGGGCTGGTCCGCTGGGTGCGCCAGGTCTCGTCGTCGGCCGCCGCGAGCGGGTCCGGATACGTCAGTCCGGCCTTCCGCATGCAGGAACTCCACCGCTTGTCGAGGGCGACGGTACCGGGATCCTTCTTCGTGGTGGCGGACGCCTCGAAGAACAGCGTCTGGACCTCGGTCAGATCGTCGGCGGCCCGGTCCGCCAGCGCCGCACGTCGCGCCTGAGCGTGGCAGCCGCCCTCGGGGACGCCGGCCGGGACCTCGGTAGTGGTGCCGCCCTTCTTCTCCGCCTCCTGAGCCCTCCCGGTGTAGACGGCGGCCGCGAGGGGAGTGACGGCCTTGTCCCTGGCCTGCGCCCTCCGCTGCGCCGCCACGGCCTCCTGCCGGGTGACGCCGTCGGGCAGGGGCGGCTTGTAGCCGTATACGCGGACCGACTCCAGGTCCGTGGGCCCGTACTTGCGGGCGTTGGGCGGAATGGCGGCCCCGGGCGCCTCGTACGCGGGCCAGTCCACGCCGAACTTCTTCAGACAGGGACCGGCCAGGACGCGGACCGCGTGGTCGACCGTCGAGGTCTCCGCGGCGGTCGGGCGGTAGGCGTCCAGCGGGTAGGCCTTGGGCGCGTTGGCGAACGAGGTGGCGACGACCGGGTCGGTGTCTTTGCCGTTCCGCTCGTCCCGGGCCGTGTCGCCGCTGTCGCCGCAGCCGGTGGCGAGGAGTGCGGTGGCAGCCGCCAGGGGGATCATCGCGCGGGCCCCGGTCACCGGGCTCGTCACCGGGCTCGTCCTGATACGCATGTTTCAGATGATCATTCGTGATGCGAAGCGGTCAAGTGGCCCAAGGGGCCCGGCGGTTCGAACATATGTGTTCTGGTCATGATCATCGGCATTTCGGCCATTGTTCCGGAGTGATCGTTTGGCGTGTCGGCCCGCGTGCCAAGGTCACCTGCGCGATCGCTCCGTAACGAAGGGCAGGAAATGACAAGAGCACGAGGTCTTCTGGCGGCGTCGGCGATGTCCGTCGCGGCGGTCTTCGCCGCGATCACGCCCGCGCAGGCGGCCAGTTACGACGGCAGCTGCAACGTGGACGAGGCGTGCCTCTACCGCAACCTGGACTACACGGGCGGTGTCTACGACACGCTGAACAGCAAGAAGACCTACAGCGGGATGACGTACTACGGCACCTCGACCGCCACCGACAACTCGGTGAGCGCGGCCAAGAACCGTGACCCGGACAGCAACCTGTGGTTCTACTCGGGCACCAACTGGACCGGCGACTCGTGGGGCCTGCCGGCCGGCGCCAACACGAACTTCTCCGGTTCGTTCGACAACACGCCGTCCTCGCACTGCTGGAGCGGCGCGACCGCGGGCTGTCCCGCGGGCTGACGGCGAGCCGCGCCGCCGGGGGAGGTGCCGCTACGCCGTCGTCGGGCGTGGTGCCGCGCAGTGCCCGGCGGCCGCGGCGGCCAGCCGGTCCAGGGCCTCGTCCTTGTCGCAGGGGTACGCGCCGAGCGCGGTCTGCCGGGCCACGATCGACCGCTCGGCCCGCATCAGCCGCCAGCCGCGGCGCAGCAGGAACGGCACCGACTTGCGCCCCTCCCGCAGATCCCGCAGGAACCGACGCCGGAACGTGGCCACCGCCCCCCGGTTCAGGCACAGCGCGTCGGCGAGCACCCCGGCCTCACGGCACCGCGCCACGATCTCCGCGGCGAAGATGCCCTCCGCGATGAAGGCGGGCGACCCCTCGATGTCCACGGTCTCCTCGCCCGTACGCGCGCTGAGGGAGATGTCGTACATCGGAACGTTCGTACGTCCCGTCCGGCACAGCTCCGATATCGCCGCGACGGCGGCGTCCGCGTCCCAGGACAGCGGGTGGTCCCAGTCGATGTCCGAACTCCCCGCCACCTGCGGCAGCGTCGGGTCGTCGCCCTCTTTGTAGAAGTCGTCGAGCCGCAGTACCGGAAGGCCGGAGCGGGCCGCGACCAGGGACTTGCCGGAGCCCGAGGGGCCGCACAGCAGCACGACGCGGGCGGTTGTCGCGGAATTCGGGAGATGTGAACTCACGAGACACCAGTCTGACGCATCGAGCGCCCCCGGCCGACCCCGCGGGTCGGCTTTGGAGCGGGCATCACACCTCAACTACCCTTCGTGTCGACCTGATTACTTTGCGCAGCAGAAGGTGGCAGCAGCCATGGCACGATTCCCGGCCCACCAGAACCCGACCGCCCGGCGCGCGTTGCTGGCCCTCACGACCGCGGGCATCGCGGTGGGCGTGGGAGCGGCCTCGGCGGCCGCGGACACCGAACCCGTCCTCGACGTGGTCCGCACCCGGCCCACCTCGCTGGGCAACGTCAACCCGCAGGCGGGCGTCCAGGCCCTGACCGGGACCGTCGGTTACGTGACCGGCCCGGTCGCGGGTCTGAAGCCCAACCCGCTGGCCGGCACGGGCGTCGACCCCCTCGACAACGGACTCGCCACCCAGGTCGCCGACTTCCCCCCGCTGGCCACGACCATGCTGACGGCCCCGTTCGCCCAGGCCCAGTCGCTGGGCGCCGTCCCGGTACTGGGACAGGCGACGAGCCTGCTGCGCTGAGCCGTACGACAGCCCGCGGCGCGGCGGCGAGTCGCGCGAGGCCGAAGAGAGAGCCGCGCCTCCCCCGGACGGTGGGGAAGCGCGGCTCTCCCGTCTTCGGCGCCCGCCGTCGGTACGACGAGCGCGGTGGCCGGCGCGGTGGCCGTCAGTACGACGGTGGCCGTCAGTACGACGAGCCGGAGGCGCCCAGTGCGCCCGTCGGGTGCCAGACCGTCTTCGTTTCGAGGAAGGCGGTGAGGCGCTCGATGCCCGGATCCGCGAAGTAGTCCGGGTAATCCACAGCCTGTGGACGGACGACCCGCTTGAGGTTGTCGGCGGCCGCGACCTCCAGTTCCTTCGCGAGTACGTCGTCGGCGCCCGCGAGGTCGATCGCGTTGACGTCCTGGTGCGCGGCCAGCGGGGCCGCGATCTCCGCCGTACGGCCGGACAGGACGTTGACGACTCCGCCCGGCACGTCGGAGGTGGCCAGCACCTCGCCCAGCGACAGCGCCGGGAGCGGGGACTTCTCGCTCGCGATCACGATCACCGTGTTGCCGGTCGCGATCACCGGGGCGATCACCGAGACCAGACCGAGGAACGACGACTCCTGGGGGGCCAGGACCGTCACCACACCCGTCGGCTCGGGGGTGGAGAGGTTGAAGTACGGGCCCGCGACCGGGTTGCCGCCACCCACGACCTGGGCGATCTTGTCGGTCCAGCCCGCGTACCAGACCCAGCGGTCGATCGCCGCGTCG
This sequence comes from Streptomyces sp. NPDC050988, assembly GCF_044456225.1. Taxonomy (NCBI): domain Bacteria; kingdom Bacillati; phylum Actinomycetota; class Actinomycetes; order Kitasatosporales; family Streptomycetaceae; genus Streptomyces; species Streptomyces sp. NPDC050988. The sequence continues at coordinate 51,476 of NZ_JBITFQ010000004.1, forward strand.
ACGACCGCCGCCGCCTTCGACCTGGACAGGCCCTCCGCGTCGGCGACCTCCCGTACGAACTGGTCCCTGCGGCCCTCCAGCATCTCCGCGACGCGGTAGAGGACCTGGCCGCGGTTGTACGCGGTCGCGCCGGACCAGCCGCCGAAGGCCTTGCGGGCGGCGACGACGGCGTCACGGGCGTCCTTGCGGGAGGAGAGCGGCGCGTTGGCCAGCCACTTGCCCTTTGTGTCGGTCACGTCGTACACCCGGCCGCTCTCGCTGCGGGGGAACTTGCCCCCGACGTACAGCTTGTAGGTCTTGAAGACGCTCAGGCGCTGCTGCTCCGCCTTGTCGGTGTTCTTGGGCTTCTCGGTGTTCTTGGGCTTCTCAGACATCGAGGTACGCCTCCAGGCCGTGGCGGCCGCCCTCGCGGCCGAAGCCCGACTCCTTGTAGCCGCCGAACGGCGACGTCGGGTCGAACTTGTTGAACGTGTTGGACCAGACGACACCCGCGCGCAGCTTGTTCGCGACGGCCAGGATCCGGGAGCCCTTCTCCGTCCAGATGCCCGCGGAGAGGCCGTACTGGCTGTTGTTGGCCTTGGCGACCGCCTCGTCCGGTGTGCGGAAGGAGAGGACGGACAGGACCGGGCCGAAGATCTCGTCGCGGGCGACGGTGTGTGCCTGGGTGACGTTCGTGAAGAGCGTCGGGGCGAACCAGTAGCCGGAGGAGGGGAGTTCGCAGGCCGGGGACCAGCGCTCGGCGCCCTCGGCCTCGCCCTGCTCGACGAGCGTGGTGATGCGCGAGAGCTGCTCGGCGGAGTTGATCGCGCCGATGTCCGTGTTCTTGTCGAGCGGGTCGCCGAGGCGCAGGGTCGACAGACGGCGCTTGAGCGAGTCCAGCAGCTCGTCCTGGATGGACTCCTGGACGAGGAGGCGGGAGCCCGCGCAGCAGACCTGGCCCTGGTTGAAGAAGATGCCCGAGACGATCCCCTCGACGGCCTGGTCGATGGGGGCGTCGTCGAAGACGATGTTCGCGCCCTTGCCGCCCAGTTCGAGCGTGACCTTCTTCCTGGTGCCCGCCACCTGGCGCGCGATCGCCTTGCCGACGGCCGTGGAGCCGGTGAAGGCGACCTTGTTCACGTCCGGGTGCTCGACGAGCGCCGCGCCCGTGTCGCCGTACCCCGGAAGGATGTTGACGACGCCCTTCGGCAGGCCCGCCTGGCGGCAGATGTCCGCGAAGAAGAGAGCGGAGAGGGGGGTCGTCTCGGCGGGCTTGAGCACGACCGTGTTGCCCGTCGCCAGCGCCGGGGCGATCTTCCACGCCAGCATCAGGAGCGGGAAGTTCCAGGGGATGACCTGGCCCGCGACGCCGAGGGGCCGCGGGTTCGCGCCGAAGCCGGCGTGGTCGAGCTTGTCGGCCCAGCCCGCGTAGTAGAAGAAGTGCGCGGCGACCAGGGGGAGGTCGGCGTCCCTCGTCTCCTTGATGGGCTTGCCGTTGTCGAGCGTTTCGAGAACGGCAAGCTCGCGGGAGCGCTCCTGGATGATGCGGGCGATACGGAAGAGGTACTTGGCGCGCTCGGAACCGGGGAGCGCGGACCACTTCCCGAAGGCCCTGCGTGCCGCCTTCACCGCGCGGTCCACGTCCTCGGTGCCCGCCTGGGCGATCTCGGAGAGGACCTCTTCGGTGGAGGGGGAGACGGTCTTGAAGACCCTGCCGTCCGCCGCCTCCACGAACTCGCCGTCGATGAACAGGCCGTACGAGGGCGCGATGTCGACGACGGAGCGTGACTCGGGCGCCGGTGCGTACGCGAAAGCGGAGGACCGCTTCTCGGTGTTTTCCGTGGTCATGGTGATCAGTCCACCGTCACGTAGTCGGGGCCGGAGTAACGGCCGGTGGCCAGCTTCTGCCGCTGCATCAGCAGATCGTTCAGGAGCGAGGACGCGCCGAAGCGGAACCAGTGGTTGTCCAGCCAGTCCTCGCCCGCGGTCTCGTTGACCACGACCAGGAACTTGATGGCGTCCTTGCTGGTACGGATGCCGCCGGCGGGCTTCACGCCGACCTGCACACCGGTCTGGGCGCGGAAGTCGCGGACCGCCTCCAGCATCAGGAGGGTGTTCGCGGGAGTCGCGTTCACCGCCACCTTGCCGGTGGACGTCTTGATGAAGTCCGCTCCCGCCAGCATGCCGAGCCAGCTCGCGCGCCGGATGTTGTCGTACGTCGACAGCTCGCCCGTCTCGAAGATGACCTTGAGGCGGGCCGCCCCGGAGGCTTCCTTGACGGCGACGATCTCCTCGTACACCTTCGCGTAGTTGCCCGCGAGGAACGCTCCGCGGTCGATGACCATGTCGATCTCGTCGGCGCCCGCGGCGACGGCGTCCCGTACGTCGGCCAGCTTCACGTCGAGCGCGGCGCGGCCCGCCGGGAAGGCGGTGGCGACGGAGGCGACCTTCACGCCGGAGCCGGCGACGGCCTCCTTGGCGGTGGCCACCATGTCGGGGTAGACGCAGACGGCGGCGGTCGACGGGGCGGTGCGGTCCGTCGGGTCCGGGCGGACCGCCTTGGCGCCGAGCGCCCGGACCTTGCCCGGGGTGTCCGCGCCTTCCAGCGTCGTCAGGTCGACCATCGAGATCGCGAGGTCGATGGCGTACGCCTTCGCGGTGGTCTTGATGGAACGGGTGCCGAGGGAGGCGGCGCGCGCCTCCAGGCCGACCGCGTCCACGCCGGGGAGTCCGTGGAGGAAGCGGCGCAGTGTGCTGTCGGACGTGGTCACGTCTGTGAGTGCGTGTGCTGCGGGTGCAGTGGTGGGCATGGTCACCAGACGAGCATATCTACGCGCGTAGCGGCTGTACAGCCCTGGGGTTGGGTGGGGGGAGGGGAGGGTGGGGGTGGGTGCGTGGGATTTCGCCCCCGCCGCCCCTACCCATTCCCGTCACTACTCAGGGGCTCCGCCCCCGAACCCCCGCTCCTCAAACGCCGGAGGGGCTGGATTTGCCGGGGCTGGAAATCGATCCTCGGCGGCGTCGGGCAGAATCGGGGTATGACGACGCCCGACCAGCAGCCGACCGCGCCGGAGACACCGGATCCTCAGTTCAAGGATCGGGTCTATCGGTCGCCCTCCGGTATTGCGGGTGGGGTGTTGTTGCTCGCGATCGCGGGGTGGCTCGGGATCGATGCGTTGGTCACCGGGGAGGGGCGGGCGCCGTGGGTGGCGCTGGCCGTGCTGATCTTTCTGGTTCCGCTGGTGCTCGCGTTCACTGTGCGTCCGGCCGTGTACGCCAACGAGCAGCGGCTGCGTATCCGTAACCCCTTCCGGGTGATCGTGCTGCCCTGGGGGACGGTCGAGGTGTTCAGGTCGGGCTACTCGAACGAGGTGCTCGACAAGGCCGGCGCCAAGTACCAGGTGTGGGCCGTGCCCGTCTCGCTGCGGGGCCGCAAGCGGGCGGCGCGGCGGGAGGCGCGCGGGGAGGCCCGCGGGGCCGCGGCGGCCGCCCGTGGCGGTCAGCAGCACCATGCCGCAGCGGTGGCCACCGGACCCGTGCGCGCCGCGGGCGACCAGATCATGGAGGATCTGCGCGAGCTGCTGGAGGCCCGGGGCAAGGATCCGCGGGCGCAGGGCGAGGTGTCGGTGCGGTGGGCGTACGAGATCGTGGCGCCGGCGGTGGCGGGTGCCGTGCTGCTGGCGATTCTGCTGGCGGTCGGCTGAGGCCGGCGGGGCCGGTTGACGGGCGCCGGGGTCGGCGAGGCTGCCTGGGGCGACGCCGGTTGGCGGCTGGCGGGGTCGGTTGACGGGTGCCGGGGCAGTTGAGGTCCGGCGGGGGCAGTTGACGTCCGCCGGGGGCAGTTGACGTTCGCCGGGGTCGGCGAGGCTGCCTTGGGTGAGGCCGTTGGGGGCGTGCTCTTGACTCTTTCGATTTCTTGAGCCTTCTCATGGCTTTTCGTGGCTCGACGTCCCCGTGTGTTTGAGGCGATGGGCGCGTCCGGCCGTACGAGAGGGCGGCACCTCGGTGGGGGCGGAGCCGGTCCGGTGGCCCGGGCAGGGGCGTCCGGTCGCTACTGTCACCACCTGTGCCGGCGCCGGTGTCATCACCGGCGTTCCCACGCGATCCAGGAGTGCATGTGTCGTACGACGAGCCGCTGCGACTGCCCGTGGCCGCGATACCCGACGGCTGCCGGGACTGGACGGCCGGGCGGGCCGGTGTCTGGTCGGCCGCGCTGCCTCCGCGCTGGTCGTTCCTGCGGGTGCGCAGGTCGGTCGCGGCAGCCGCGTCCACCTTCGCGCTGTGCGCGGGCGCCTGGGCGGCGATGCTCGGCGGACTGTGGCCGTTCGTCGCGGCCGGGTTCGCGGTGTACGTCCTGTGGGTGCTCGCACGGCCCGAGCTGGTCTGGGGCGGGGCGCCCGTCCTGCTGCTGGCGCTCGCGTTGGAGGCGCGGTCGCTGCCGTGGGTCGTGACCGCAGTCGTGGCGTTCGTTGTCGTGGTCACCTGGGCCGCTGTCGCCGTACGCCTGCGGGCCCGGAGCGGTCAGCTCGAACGGGCGCTGGAGGCGGCCGGGGACATCACGGCACGTACACCGGACGCGGACGCCGTGCTCCAGCGTGGCCGTTTCCTGCTCCCGGCCGGCCTCACGGTGCTCGGAATCGGCGTGCTCATCGGCGCCACCGCGGGCCTGTGGGGCACGGCCGACGACCAGCGGGGCTCCTGGGTCATGGCCATCTACCTGGCCGGGCTCGCCGTGACCGCCCTGGCCTCGGCGTGGCTGGGCCGTCACCGGGCCCTCGCCCTGCGCCGGGCCCCCGCGCCCGTACTGCGCGTCCTCGTGCGCGACGACGCGCAGGGCACCACGGAGGTGTACGCGGCGGACGACCTCGCCGCGGTGCGCCCGCTCTTCACCGTGGACCTGACGTCGTACGACGGTGAGGAGTCGGACGACGACGAGGACGAGGACGGGGACGACGCGGACGGCGAAGCGGGCGACGAGGAGCTGGAGCGGCTCCTCGACGCGGTGGACGACGACACCCCCGGGCCGGTCCGCGAGGCCGTCCTCTACGGCGCCCCCTTCGACGGCGCCGAACTCGTGGTCGTCAGCGCCGACGAGGACCCGGACCAGCCGCCGCTCACGGAGTGGTCGACGGGACCGGTCCGGCCGCTGTCGCCGAGCGCCGGAATGAGACGGGTCGCCAAGGAGAAGGCCCGCGAGGAGCAGAACCGCCAACTTGAGGAACAGGCAAGGGAGTTGGTCTTCGACCGGGCACCCGTCCCGGTTCGCCGCTGGCGTGCGGGCTGGCTCGACTGGGTGGCCGCGGCGCTGCTCGTACTCTGGGGCGCCTGGTTCGTCGCGATGTGGTTCTCCGAGTCGGGAGCGCCCCTGTGGAAGCTGGCACTCCTCGGCGTACTCGGTCTCTACGGAGTCGTACGCGTCCCCATGAAGCTCGCCTGGCGCATCACCGCCGACCGCTCGGGCCTGTGGGTCACCGGACTGCGCGGCCCCCGGCACGTCCCCTGGGACGACTTCCGATCCGTACGCCGTCAGTCCTTCGAACTGAAGCTCCGCTGGCGGGGCGACAACTGGTCGGTCGCGGCGCCGCGCTGGGCCTGGTTCGAGCGACGCCAGGGCCTGGTCCATCCCTATGACGCCCTGGCCGCCGAACTCACCGCCATGCGTACGGACCCCGCGCTGCGGCCCACCGGAGAGAGCACCGCACCCGAACGGGGGCGCCCGCTCTGGCCGTTGGCCGTGGTGCTGGGGCTGGTGTGGGCGGCGGTGCTGGTGGTGTGGGGCTGAGGTGAGCGAGCGCGCGCGGCCCGCGTCGGCCGTGCCCGACCGGCAACCCTCGCGGGTGCCGGCGGCGACCTGAGGGTGAAATCCCGTCCCCCACCAAGGGAGTTCACCGTGCACAGACACTTGGCGCGGCTGGTCACCGTTCTCGCCGCTCTGGTCGCGCTGGTCGCCTCGCCCCTCACGTCGGCGTCCCCGGCGAAGGCCGCCGACCAGTGGAACCCGCCCGCGAACCTCGTACAGCCGCTGGGCGAGGTGTGGAACCACGTCTCGACCACCTACCCGGACCTCTACGGCTTCCGCAACTACGGCTGGGACCAGGTCATGGCCAACCGGGGAAGCATCAACTACTGCGTCCGCTGGGAGTCCGACGCCCCGGTCAGCACCGATCTGCGCGACCGGATCCACGCCGCCCTGAAGAAGCAGTTCGGCAAGTGGACGGCTGCCATGCTGGACAACGGCACGGGCCACAACGCCTGGCCGTACACCAGCGTGCCGGTCAACATCGTCGGCTGGGCGGTGAAGAACCGTTCGACCCTCCAGTGGGCCGACAACTCCGTCGACATCTACACCGGCCTCGACAGCGGCGGCGCCCCGCAGTGCGCGCCCGACTGCGGCCGTTTCTTCCACCAGGACGGCAACTACTCCCGCTGTCCGGGTGGCGCGGCCCGCCACTACGACCAGTCCCTCTGGCTCACCAAGGGCTTCCAGGGCGGCGCAGGCGGCGACTGGGGCCAGCGCGTCGGCCAGGAGTACTTCACGGGCGCCCTGTCGCAGGAGAACATCCACATCTACCTGCACGAGGTCGGCCACACCTTCGGCCTCGACGACTTCTACGACTGGACCCCGACCGGCCAGTGCTGCTTCCTCATGAAGGCGGGCAGCGCCGCGCAGATCACGGAGTTCGACAAGTGGATGTTCCGGGACTTCTGGCGCCACTTGAAGAGCCGGTACGGCCTGTGACGCCCGGCCGTTGACAGGGGTGTCCGAGAGCAAGGGTGGTCGACGGGGGTCACGGTGACACGGCCCCCGTCGGGTATCCGTCCGGACCTCAGATGCCCGCGGCCGCCGACAGGTCCCGCTTGATCGTCGTCAGGAGTTCCGTCGCCTTCGCGCGGGCCGCCGGGAGGTTGTCGTGGGTGCCCACCGGGACCACGACCTCCAGGTAGCACTTCAGCTTCGGCTCCGTACCGCTCGGGCGGACGATGACGCGGGCGCCGTCCAGCGTGTAGCGCAGACCGTCGGTGGGCGGGAGCGTGTCCGTGCCCTTCGTCAGGTCCTCGGCCTTCGTGACGGACAGGCCCGCGAGCCGCGTGGGCGGCTGCTCGCGCAGCCGGCGCATCGCGTCCGAGATGAGGGACAGGTCGTCCACGCGGACCGAGAGCTGGTCCGTGGCGTGCAGGCCGTGCTCGACCGCGAGGTCGTCGAGGAGGTCGAGGAGGGTACGGCCCTCGGACTTGAGCCCCGAGGCCAGTTCCGTGATCAGGAGGGCGGCCGTGATGCCGTCCTTGTCCCGTACGCCCTCGGGGTCGACGCAGTAGCCCAGCGCCTCCTCGTAGCCGTACCGCAGGCCCTCCACCCGGGCGATCCACTTGAAGCCCGTCAGTGTCTCCTCGTACGGCAGGCCCGCCTTCTGGGCGATCCGGCCGAGGAGGGAGGACGAGACGATCGACTCCGCGAACGTGCCGCGTGCGCCCCGGCGGACGAGGTGCTCGGCGAGGAGCGCGCCCACCTCGTCGCCGCGCAGCATGCGCCAGGCCCCGCTGTCCTTCACGGCCGCCGCGCAGCGGTCCGCGTCCGGGTCGTTCGCGATGATCAGGTCGGGGTCGGTCTCCCGGGCCTTCGCGAAGGCCAGGTCCATCGCGCCGGGCTCCTCCGGGTTGGGGAAGGCGACGGTCGGGAAGTCCGGGTCGGGGTCGGCCTGTTCGGCGACGAGGACCGGTTCCGGGAAGCCGGCCCGGGCGAACGCCGCCAGGAGGGTCTCCTTGCCGACGCCGTGCATCGCCGTGTAGACCGTGCGGGCCGTACGCGGGGAGCCGGCGGCCAGTACCTCGTCCGTACGGGCCAGGTAGGCGTCCAGGACACTGTCGTCGAGGGTCTCCCAGCCGCTGTCGGGGCGGGGGACGTCGGCCAGGCTCGTGATCGCGGCGATCTCCGCGGCGATCTCGGCGTCCGCCGGGGGCACGATCTGGGAGCCGTCGCCGAGGTAGACCTTGTAGCCGTTGTCGCGCGGGGGGTTGTGGCTGGCCGTCACCTCCACGCCCGCCACCGCACCCAAGTGCCTTATGGCGTACGCGAGTACGGGGGTCGGGAGTGGGCGGGGGAGTACGGCGGCGCGCAGGCCCGCGCCCGTCATGACCGCCGCCGTGTCGCGGGCGAAGTCGGCGGACTTGTGGCGGGCGTCGTAACCGACGACGACGAGGCCGTCGGTTTCGCCCTTCGCCTTGAGGTACGCCGCCAGCCCCGCGGCGGCGCGGATGACGACCGAGCGGTTCATGCGCATCGGGCCGGCGCCGAGTTCGCCGCGCAGGCCGGCTGTGCCGAACTGGAGGGTGCCGCTGAAGCGTGCGGTGAGCTCCGCCGTGTCCTCGGCGTCGATCAGCTTGGCGAGTTCCTCACGGGTTTCCGCGTCGGGGTCCTCGGCCAGCCATGCCTTGGCCCGTGCGGTGAGTCCGTCCTGCACGTCGGGTCAACCTCTCTCTTTGCCTTTTGTCCTGTGGTGCCGCGGGTTTGTCCCGTGCCCTGGGGGCTGCGCCCCCAGACCCCCCTTATCGGCCTGAACGGCCTCGTCCTCAAACGCCGGACGGGCTGAAGGTGTCGGCCCGGGCTGCGGAAAATCCAGCCCCTCCGGCGTTTGAGGAGCGGGGGTTCGGGGGCAGCGCCCCCGAGGCAGGGACGGGAATGGGTAGGGGCGGCGGGGGCGAGAAAACTACAGCCGATCCAGGACCTGGGTCAGCAACGCACCCATGCGGGTGGCGGAGTCGCGGCCCGCCTGGAGGACCTCCTCGTGGTTGAGGGGCTCGCCCGTCATCCCCGCGGCGAGGTTCGTGACCAGCGAGATACCGAGCACCTCCGCCCCCGCCTCACGCGCCGCGATGGCCTCAAGAGTCGTCGACATCCCCACCAGGTCCGCCCCGATGACCCGCGCCATCCGAATCTCCGCGGGCGTCTCATAGTGCGGCCCGGGGAACTGCGCGTACACCCCCTCCTCAAGGGTCCCGTCGATCTCCTTGCACAGCGCGCGCAGCCGCGGCGAGTACAGATCCGTCAGATCGACGAAGTTCGCGCCGACGATCGGCGAGGCCGCCGTCAGGTTGATGTGGTCGCTGATGAGGACCGGCTGCCCGGGCCGCATGCCCTCGCGCAGCCCCCCGCAGCCGTTGGTCAGCACGATCGTCTTGCAGCCGGCGGCCACGGCGGTACGGACGCCGTGCGCGACGGCGGCGACACCGCGGCCCTCGTAGAAGTGGGTGCGGCCCAGGAACACGAGCGCGCGCTTGTCGCCGATCTCGTACGAGCGGACCTTGCCCCCGTGTCCCTCGACCGCCGGCGGCGGGAAGCCGGGCAGCTCGGTGACCTGGAACTCGGCCGCGGGATCGCCGAGGGCGTCCACGGCCGGCGCCCAGCCGGAGCCCATCACGAGGGCGACGTCGTGGGTCTCGGCGCCCGTCAGTTCCCGTACGCGCACGGCGGCGGCGTCGGCGGCGGCGTACGGGTCGCCCTGGATGTCGTCCGGAAGAAGAGATGCGTTCACGCGCACGAGGGTAGCCGGTCCGGGCCTACGCGCGTAGATGGTGATGGTCACGGGATTGCGATCGTTGTCTTGTTGTTTCCGCCGAAGACCGCGAAGACCGCGAAGACCGCGAAGACCGCGAAGACCGAGAAAGCCGCCGACCCGAGGACGGGGACCCGCTCGGGAGCCGAACGTGGGGCCCGTGCGTCAGCAGGGGCGCTTGCGCAGTTCCATCACGTAGTCGTGCGGGGCGCCCGCCGATTCCGCCGCGTCGGCGATCTCGCCGAGGTAGCGGGCCGAGGGGAGCCCTCCCTCGTAGCCGTTGAGGACGTAGACCCACGCGGCCTCCTCGCCCTCCAGCGTGTGGATCCGTACCCGCATCCGCCGGTAGACGTCCAGGCCGACGCCCTCCCAGCGGTCCATGGACTCCTCGTCCGGGGGCGCGATGTCGTACAGGGCGACGAAGACCTGTGAGCGCGGGGCCTCGACGATGGTGGCCAGCGCGCCCTCCCAGCCCATGTGCTCGCCGCCGAAGGTCAGCCGCCAGCCGTTCAGCCATCCCGTGGCGCGCAGCGGCGAGTGCGGAGCGCGGCGCGTCATGAGCCGCGGGTCGAGATTGCCGGCGTACGCGGCGTAGAGCGACATGGATCGAGGGTACGGCAGCGAACGCGTACGCCTCTCCCGTAACCGGAGCACCCGGATTCGGTATCCCGGCCGCCGGGACCCCGTACCCGCACCGCCCGGATCCCGTGATCCTCGCCCCGTCGGCGCCCCCCGGGCGGAAGCACCTTGAAGCGTGCGGGACAATGGAGTACGTGACTCGGATCGTGATCATTGGTGGCGGACCCGGCGGATACGAGGCGGCCCTGGTGGCCGCCCAGCTCGGCGCGGAGGTGACCGTCGTCGACTGCGACGGTCTGGGCGGGGCGTCGGTGCTCACCGACTGCGTCCCGTCGAAGACCCTGATCGCGACGGCGGAGGTGATGACCACCTTCGACTCGTCGTACGAGGAGCTGGGGATCATCGTCGCCGATGACACTCCTCACATCGACACGCCCGCGCGGGTCGTCGGTGTCGACCTCGGGAAGGTCAACCGCCGTGTGAAGCGGCTCGCGCTCGCCCAGTCGCACGACATCACCGCCTCCGTGACGCGAGCGGGGGCCCGGGTGCTCCGGGGCCGCGGGCGGCTCGAAGGCATGCAGGCCCTGGACGGCTCGCGCAAGGTCGTCGTACGGGCCGTGGACGGCAGCGAGGAGACGCTCGTCGCCGACGCCGTGCTCATCGCCACCGGCGGGCACCCCCGCGAGCTGCCCGACGCGCAGCCGGACGGGGAGCGGATCCTCAACTGGACGCAGGTCTACGACCTCGACGAGCTGCCCGAGGAACTCATCGTCGTCGGCTCCGGTGTCACCGGTGCCGAGTTCGCCGGCGCCTACCAGGCCCTCGGCTCGCGCGTCACGCTCGTCTCCAGCCGCGACCGCGTGCTGCCGGGCGAGGACCCGGACGCGGCCGCCGTCCTGGAGGACGTGTTCCGGCGGCGCGGGATGAACGTCATGGCCCGCTCGCGCGCCGCGTCCGCCAAGCGTGTCGGCGACCGCGTCGAGGTGACGCTCGCCGACGGCCGGGTCATCACCGGCTCGCACTGTCTGATGGCCGTCGGCGCCATCCCGAACAGCCACGGCATGGGTCTCGAAGAGGCCGGGGTCAAGGTCCGGGAGTCCGGCCACATCTGGACCGACAAGGTCTCCAGGACCACCGCCCCGGGCGTGTACGCCGCCGGTGACGTGACCGGGATCTTCGCGCTCGCCTCCGTGGCCGCCATGCAGGGCCGGATCGCCATGTACCACTTCCTCGGCGACGCGGTCGCCCCGCTGAACCTCAAGACGGTCTCGTCGAACGTCTTCACCGACCCCGAGATCGCCACCGTCGGCTACTCCCAGGCGGACGTCGACGGCGGCGTCATCGACGCCCGGGTCGTCAAGCTGCCCCTGCTGCGCAACCCGCGCGCCAAGATGCAGGGCATCCGCGACGGCTTCGTCAAGATCTTCTGCCGCCCCGGCACCGGGATCGTCGTCGGCGGTGTGGTCGTCTCGCCGCGCGCCTCGGAACTCATCCACCCGATCTCGCTCGCGGTCGACAACAACCTGACCGTCGAACAGATCGCGAACGCCTTCACCGTGTACCCATCCCTGTCGGGCTCGATCGCCGAGGTGGCCCGGCAGCTGCACACCCGGAAGACCGAGGGCGAATCCTGACGGTGAAAGACGGTTCCCCGCTGGTCACGGGGATCGTCGGCCCTTGGTGACGGTGAGTCGTCGCCCATTCGTACGGCATAGGCGCCGTGATTAGGCCCGTATACCACTTCGTGCCCTGCGGTGCGAACAACTTCTGTTATTCGGCGCAAACTGCTGAAAGCAGACGGTCGTTGGGGTTACTGTCAGTTTCGTGTTCGCTGCAGAACGTCGCCAATTGATCCTCGAAATGGTGCGAGCGAATGGGGCCGTGTCGCTCCGTGAGCTCGCCCGCGTCGTCCAGACCTCCGAAGTGACCGTACGGCGGGACGTGCGCGCACTGGAGGCAGAAGGACTCCTCGACCGCCGGCATGGCGGTGCGGTATTGCCGGGCGGGTTCACGCGGGAGTCCGGCTTTCCGCAGAAATCTCATCTCGCGACCGCCGAGAAGACGGCCATCGCCGATCTCGCCGCAAGTCTCGTCGAAGAGGGCGAGGCCATTGTGGTGGGGGCGGGAACCACGACACAGGAGCTGGCCCGCCGGCTCGCGCGGGTCCCCGGTCTGACCGTCGTCACCAACTCCCTGCTGGTGGCCCAGGCGCTGGCCCACGCCAACCGCGTGGAGGTCGTGATGACCGGCGGCACCCTGCGCGGTTCCAACTACGCCCTGGTCGGCAGCGGGGCCGAGCAGTCCCTCCAGGGGCTGCGGGTCTCCCGGGCCTTCCTGTCGGGGAGCGGACTGACCGCCGAGCGCGGCCTGTCCACCTCCAACATGCTGTCGGCGTCCGTCGACCGCGCGCTGGTGCAGGCGGCCGCCGAGGTCGTCGTCCTCGCCGATCACACCAAGCTCGGCACCGACACGATGTTCCAGACCGTGCCGACCGATGTGATCACCCGGCTCGTCACCGACGAGCCGCCCGCCCACGACGACCGCGCGGGCACCGAACTGCAGGCCCTGGCGGATCAGGGCGTACAGATCGCGGTGGCCGGAGCCGGCGGTGCGGGCGGGGATACGGTCCCGGCGGGGCGTCAGCCGCCACGCCGGGACGTGCCGCTGCCCGGCCCCAGGCGTAGCCAGGTCCCCGGTGGAGGCCCGCAGTTGCGCAGCGCGGCCGCGGTGCTGGGGGAACGGGAACAGCCCCAGAGCGAGCGGGCGCGGGTCGCGGACCTGCGCCGACGCTGACGGGCGGTCGGCCGCCCGGCCCGGATCCTGACGGACGACGGTCCAGTTCGTACGTCGGGAAGCGCGGCCACGGCAGTACGTATGTTCGGTGCCACGGCAGTACGTGTGTTCGGTGTGCGGGGCGTCAGGCCTTGAGGCCCCGCAGGGTCAGTGTCAGCAGGCGGTCGGCCAACTCCGGATCGTCCGGGGTCTCCTCGGCCGCCAGCGCGATGGCGTTGGTCAGCTGGAGCAGGTCGCCGATGGAGACGTCGGAGCGCACGGCGCCCGCCCGCTGCGCCCGGGCGAGCAGGGCGCTGCCCGCCTCGCGCATGGGAGCGCTGCACCGGGCGAGTTCCGAGGCGTCGTCGTGCGAGGCCGCCATGAGCGCCCGTGACAGACCGCGGTACTCACCCGCATGAGTGATGATGGCGCGCAGCCATGCCACGAGCGCCGTGCACGGTTGCGGGTCGTCCAGTAGTTCGCGCGAGAGGTCCAGGAGATCGCTCACCGCGTCCGAGAAGACCGAACTCAGGAGCGCGTGGCGGTTCGGGAAGTGCCGGTAGAGCGTGCCGATGCCCACTCCGGCCCTTCTGGCCACGTCCTCCAGGGAGGCGTCCGCGCCGAACTCGGCGAACGTGGTCCGCGCCTCGGAGACCAGCCGGTCGTGGTTGCGGCGTGCGTCGGCTCGCATGCGGGTGCCTGGCGGCGGCTTGGCCATGTGATTCACCCTCGCCTCTCTGTGAGCGCGGGCCGGGATGTGGTTGCCCGAAGCCCTACTCGTCTGCCCGATTGCTGTTGTTCCGGGGCTGCGGATTGTGTGGCTGGTCGCGCAGTTCCCCGCGCCCCTTGAAAGGCCGAGGCGCCCGGCAGACAGGCTAAGCCTGTCTGCCGGGCGCCTCGGCCTTCGGAACCCACGTCGACCCGCAGTATGCGAACCGGCCGCCGGCCCCAAGGGGCGCGGGGAACTGCGCGACCAGCCCCCACCGGGCTCGCAGACCGAACATAGGCGAACCACCCGCCCCCTGACGCGACTCAGGAGCCGAGGAGGTGGGTCAGTCCTTGATCTCGCAGATTACGGCGCCGGAGGTGACGGAGGCGCCGACCTCGGCGGTGAGGGCCTTGACGGTGCCGGAGCGGTGGGCGTTGAGGGGTTGTTCCATCTTCATGGCTTCCAGGACGACGACGAGGTCGCCCTCCTTGACTTCCTGGCCCTCCTCGACGGCGACTTTGACGATGGTGCCCTGCATGGGGGAGGCGAGGGTGTCGCCGGAGGCGGCCGGGCCGGACTTCTTGGCCGCGCGGCGTTTGGGCTTGGCCCCGGCCGCGAGGCCGGTACGGGCCAGGGACATGCCCAGGGAGACCGGCAGGGAGACTTCCAGGCGCTTGCCGCCGACCTCGACGACGACCGTCTCGCGGCCCGGCTCGTCCTCCACCTCGGTGTCGGTGGGGGCCGCGAAGGGCTTGATGTCGTTGACGAACTGGGTCTCGATCCAGCGGGTGTGGACCGTGAACGGGTCGCTGGAGCCGGTCAGTTCGGGGGCGAACGCCGGGTCCTCGACCACCGCGCGGTGGAAGGGGATGGCGGTGGCCATGCCCTCGACGTTGAACTCCGCCAGCGCGCGGGCGGCCCGCTGCAGGGCCTGCTCGCGGGTGGCGCCGGTGACGATCAGTTTGGCGAGCAGGGAGTCCCAGGCCGGGCCGATGACACTGCCGCTCTCCACGCCCGCGTCCAGCCGCACACCCGGACCCGACGGCGGGGCGAACACCGTCACCGTGCCGGGGGCGGGCAGGAAGTTGCGGCCGGGGTCCTCGCCGTTGATGCGGAACTCGAAGGAGTGGCCGCGCAGTTGCGGGTCGCCGTAGCCGAGCTCCTCGCCGTCGGCGATGCGGAACATCTCGCGGACCAGGTCGATACCGGCGACTTCCTCGGTGACCGGGTGCTCCACCTGCAGACGGGTGTTGACCTCCAGGAAGGAGATCGTGCCGTCGGTGCCGACCAGGAACTCCACGGTGCCCGCGCCGATGTAGCCGGCTTCCTTGAGGATGGCCTTGGAGGCGGCGTACAGCTGGTCGTTCTGCTCGGGGGAGAGGAATGGGGCCGGGGCCTCCTCGACCAGCTTCTGGTGCCGGCGCTGCAGCGAGCAGTCACGCGTCGACACGACGACCACGTTGCCGTGGCTGTCGGCCAGGCACTGGGTCTCCACGTGGCGGGGCTGGTCGAGGTAGCGCTCCACGAAGCACTCACCGCGCCCGAAGGCAGCGACGGCCTCGCGGACGGCCGAGTCGTACAGCTCGGGGACCTCTTCCAGGGTGCGGGCGACCTTCAGGCCGCGGCCGCCGCCGCCGAAGGCGGCCTTGATGGCGATCGGCAGGCCGTGCTGCTCTGCGAAGGCCACGACCTCGTCCGAGCCCGAGACCGGGTCGGGCGTGCCGGCGACCAGCGGGGCGCCGGCGCGCTGGGCGATGTGCCGGGCGGCGACCTTGTCACCCAGGTCGCGGATGGCCTGCGGGGGCGGGCCGATCCAGATCAGCTGGGCGTCCAGGACGGCCTGGGCGAAGTCGGCGTTCTCGGAGAGGAAGCCGTAGCCGGGGTGGATGGCGTCCGCGCCGGAGTCCTTGGCGGCCTGCAGCACCTTGGTGATGTCGAGGTAGCTGGTCGCGGGGGTGTCACCGCCCAGCGCGAACGCCTCGTCGGCGGCCCGCACATGCAGTGCGTCCCGGTCCGGCTCGGCGTACACCGCCACGCTCGCGATACCGGCGTCTCGGCACGCCCGGGCGACACGAACAGCGATTTCGCCACGGTTGGCGATCAACACCTTGCGCACGTTGGCTCCCTCTCCTTGAAACAAGCCGAGTTTAGGGACTGCCGACACGACGTATCGACCCGTCCCCGGTGGTGAGCTTGCCCACACGGAGCGTGATACGAGGCCTGCTCGCCCGCGAAATCCCTTGTCGCACCGCGGTACGCAGGGGGCTTCCCAAGAACCCTAGCCCTCCGATGTGGCCAAGGTCTCTGTGCGAGCGTGCTGCGCCCCACTCCGTTTCTTTGTGGAGTCCCTACGAATGGCCCAACGAAACTTTGCCCTCTGTAGATCCCTTGTCCCGCGGTTTACCCGTTAGTAGCGTGCAGGCTGTCTCGAACGTACTTGAGGTAACAGCAGTTTGGTCGGGCGGCAGTCGGAAGTGGGTGGGGACCGGTGGTGCGCAGACCGGTGGCATGGGTGACCGCGATCGTGCTCTTCGCGGAGGCGATGGGCATCGCGTTGGTCAACTGGTTCATGGGGATCGTCGTAGACCGGCAGGACATGTCCCTGGCGGGGCTCGACTCCGACGTGATGTCCACGTCCTCGAAGGTCGCCGGCCTGCTCTTCGGCCTCTACTTCGCGCTCTGCGGCGTCGTCGCGCTGCGCGTGGCCCTGCGCGACCGCGCCCCCGCCGGGGTCGGCCGCATCCTGCTGTTCAGCGCCGCGGTGGTGCACGCCCTGCTCGGCGCGTTCACGGTGGGCCTGGTGGGCTGGGGCGCGTTCGCCTTCATGATGGTCGTGCTGGGACTGATCGTGCTCATCTTCATGACGTACGACCGTCGCGAGGGCGTCGTCTCCGACGCGGGGCCGGACGACGCCAAGCCGGACGGTGGTGCGACGGGCGGGAGCAACGGCGGGACGCCGGTCATCCCGCCTCCGGCGCCCTCGGCTTCCTGACCGCTCGTCACGCCCGGCTCGCCCCGCGCGTCACTTCTCGCGCGGGGTCCACAACTCCGTGATGTCGACGCCCAGTTCGGCCAGCAGGCGGCGCACCAATGGCAGCGAGATCCCGATGACGTTGCCGTGGTCGCCGTCGATGCCGTCGATGAACGGGGCCGAGCGGCCGTCGAGCGTGAACGCCCCGGCGACGTGGAGGGGCTCGCCCGAGGCGACGTACGCGGCGATCTCCGCGTCGCTCGGCTCGCCGAAGCGGACCACGGTGGAGGCGACCCCCGAGGTGTGGCGCCCTGCCGTCGTGTCCCATACGCAGTGCCCGGTCTGGAGTGTGCCCGCGCGGCCGCGCATGGCCTTCCAGCGCGCGGTCGCCTCCTCGGCGTCGGCGGGCTTGCCGAGCGCCTCGCCGTCCAGGTCGAGCACCGAGTCGCAGCCGATCACCAGGGCGCCCATGACCTCCGGCTTCGCCGCCACCACGGACGCCTTCGCCTCGGCCAGCGCGAGTGCCAGTTCGGCGGGGGTCGGGGCGGTCACGGCGTCCTCGTCGACCCCGCTGACGATGACCTCGGGGGCGAGTCCGGCCTGGCGCAGCAGTCCGAGCCGGGCGGGGGACTGGGAGGCGAGGACGAGTCGGCGGCGTGGCTGATCAGTCATGCGGCCAGGGTATCGGCGGGGCCGGGGCGGCTCACATCACGCCGAGCACGATCATCGCGAGCACCGCGGCCAGCGCCAGGAGAACGCCCAGCCGCCGCAACATGTCCTGCATGTCACGCAGTTCCTTCGGCGGCTCGTTCTCCGGGTCGGACCACAGCATGTCAACGATCGTGACTCCGGCGCGGGCGCGGGCGCCTGAGTACGCGTACTCATTTTGACTAAAAGGGCCTGGGGTTCCATTAGGGCTTGCCCGCCTGCTACCGTTCCGGGCATCACTAAAGGGACTCCGATTCCATTAGAGAACGGGGTCTTGATCGTCCCAGGGAGGATGTGCCGTGTTCACCACCGCCTGGACCGCCTCGCCCCAGCTGCCCAGCACGGGCTTCACGCCCAACTGGTCGCAGGAGGGCTTCTGGCGGCAGTCCCTGCGTCAGGTCGTCCGCCTCACCGCGGGCGGCGACCGGATCCGTATCCGCCTGACGAACGTGTACGGGACCTCGCCGCTCCGGATCGCGGGCGCGACCGTCGCCCGTACGGCCCGCGGAGCCGCCGTGCGGCCGGACTCGGTCCGGCGGCTCACCTTCGCGGGGTCCGCCTCCGTCGAAGTGTCGGCGCGCGGGGAGATCATCGGTGATGCGGCCGAACTCGCCCTGGAATCAGGCGAGTCGGTGACGGTCACCCTCCATCTGGACGCCGTCACCGGGCCCGCCACCTTCCACGCGCAGGCCTTCACCACCAGCTACCGGGGCGCGGGAGACCTCCTGGAGGACACCCGGGGCGAGGCCTTCGACGAGGTCAGCGAGTCCTGGTACTTCCTGTCCGGCGTCGACGTCTCGGCGGGGCGCACGGACGCCGTGGCGTTGTTCGGCGACTCGATCACCGACGGGTTCGGGTCCACGCCCGGTGCGAACCGGCGCTGGTCCGACGCCCTCGCCGAGCGCACGGGGCGGCCCGTGCTCAACGCGGGCATCGGCGGGAACCTGCTGCTCAACGACTCGGCCTGGTACGGGGAGAAGGGCGTCCGGCGGGTGGAGCGGGACGTGTTCGCGCTCGCGGGCGTCGACACGCTCGTCGTTCTGCTGGGGCTCAACGACATCGGCTTCAGCGAGACGGACGAGCAGCCGACGTATCGGCCCGCGCCGCTCGTGGAGGTGGGCGAACTCGTCGAGGGGCACCGGGAGTTGATACGGCTCGCACGGGCCCGTGGGGTGCGGGCCGTCGGTGCGACCCTGCTTCCCTTCGGCGGGTCCGATCACTGGGGGGAGCGGGCGGCGAAGGTGAGTCATGAGGTGAACGAGTGGATTCGTTGCTCGGGGGAGTACGACGCGGTTGTCGATCTCCACCGGGTTCTGGGCGATTCCGCCTCGCCGGATGTGCTGTGTGGGGCGTACGACTTCGGCGATCACCTGCACCCGAATGATGTCGGGTACGAGGTGATGGCCGAAGCCGTTGCTCGTGTTCTTTGACTGCGGGTGCGTTGTGGCTGGTCGCGCAGTTCCCCGCGCCCCTTTAGGGGCGCTGCCCTCTAACCCGGCCAGAAGGTGCGGGCCCATGTTCGTGGGCCCGGCTGGGGTAGGCGCCTCTGGGCCACCCGGGACGGGTCGGACCAGGCCGGCCGGTCCTGGGGTGCGCCGGGCGGGGATGCTGCCGCCGCCGCGGCGCGGGCCTGGACCACCGCCAGTGCGGCGGCCAGCTCCTCGGGGGTCGGGTTGCCCCTTACGACCTTGATCATGAACGTTCCCGCTCTCGACTCGTCTGCTCTCGACCGGCGTCCTACAGGCGTCCTACAGGGGGATGTTGCCGTGCTTCTTCGGCGGCAGGGACTCCCGCTTCGTACGCAGCGAGCGCAGGCCGCGTACGACGTGGGAGCGGGTGTCGGACGGCAGGATCACGCCGTCGATGTAGCCGCGCTCGGCCGCCGTGTAGGGGTTGAGGAGCGTGTCCTCGTACTCCTGGATCAGACGGGCCCGGGTGGCCTCCTGCTCGTCGGCGGGGGCCGCGGCGATCGTGCGGCGGTGCAGGATGTTCACCGCGCCCTGCGCACCCATCACGGCGATCTGGGCGGTCGGCCAGGCCAGGTTGAGGTCGGCGCCCAGGTGCTTGGAGCCCATGACGTCGTACGCGCCGCCGAAGGCCTTGCGGGTGATCACCGTGATGAGGGGGACCGTTGCCTCCGCGTAGGCGTAGATCAGCTTCGCGCCTCTGCGGATGATGCCCGTGTGCTCCTGGTCGACGCCGGGGAGGAAGCCGGGGACGTCCACGAACGTGATGACGGGGACGTTGAATGCGTCGCAGGTGCGGACGAAGCGTGCCGCCTTCTCGCTCGCGTCGATGTCGAGGCAGCCCGCGAACTGCATCGGCTGGTTGGCGACGATGCCCACCGGGTGGCCCTCGACCCGGCCGAAGCCGGTGAGGATGTTCGGCGCGAACAGCGGCTGGGTCTCGAAGAACTCGGCGTCGTCCAGGACGTGTTCGATCACCGTGTGCATGTCGTACGGCTGGTTCGCGCTGTCCGGGATCAGCGTGTCCAGCTCGCGGTCCTCGTCCGTCAGGGC
Organism: Streptomyces sp. NPDC050988; assembly: GCF_044456225.1. Lineage (NCBI taxonomy): Bacteria > Bacillati > Actinomycetota > Actinomycetes > Kitasatosporales > Streptomycetaceae > Streptomyces > Streptomyces sp. NPDC050988. The sequence continues at coordinate 71,264 of NZ_JBITFQ010000004.1, forward strand.
CAGGTCCGCCTCCTCCGGGAAGGCGGGCGGCTCGCTGAGGTTGTTCGACGGGAGGTAGGACAGCAGCGACTTGACGTACTCGATCGCGTCCTTCTCGTCGCCCGCCATGTGATGGGCCACGCCCGACACCGCGTTGTGCGTGCGCGCGCCGCCCAGCTCCTCGAAGCCGACGTCCTCGCCGGTGACCGTCTTGATGACGTCCGGGCCGGTGATGAACATGTGCGAGGTCTGGTCGACCATCACCGTGAAGTCGGTGATCGCGGGGGAGTAGACCGCGCCGCCCGCGCACGGGCCGACGACCAGGCTGATCTGCGGGATGACACCCGAGGCGTGGGTGTTGCGGCGGAAGATCTCGCCGTACATGCCGAGCGCCGAGACGCCCTCCTGGATGCGGGCGCCGCCCGAGTCGTTGATGCCGATGACCGGACAGCCGGTCTTCAGCGCGAAGTCCATCACCTTCATGATCTTCTGGCCGTAGACCTCGCCGAGCGCGCCGCCGAAGACCGTGAAGTCCTGGGAGAACACGGCGACCGGGCGCCCGTCCACCGTGCCGTAGCCCGTCACGACCCCGTCGCCGTACGGGCGGTTGTTCTCCAGGCCGAAGTCCGTCGAGCGGTGCTGCGCGAACTCGTCGAACTCCACGAAGGAGCCCTCGTCCAGCAGCAGCTCGATCCGCTCACGAGCCGTCAACTTGCCCTTGGCGTGCTGCTTTTCGACGGCACGTGCCGAGCCGGCGTGCGTCGCCTCGTCGATGCGGCGCCGCAGATCCGCGAGCTTGCCCGCGGTGGTGTGGATGTCGATCTCATGCTGCTGTTCCGGCTCGGACATCGGGATGCGGCTCCCTGCGTGCTCAGTGGGGACGTGAGGGTGAGGTGACACGAGGTGTTTCGGACGTGCTGAACGCTGCTGGGTGGTGCTCAGCAGGGGGGTTGGCTACTCATCCGTAGCGTAGTGGCGTGCCTACGGTTCAGCAGTGCGGCGTTTACCACACCTAGGGTGGGTTGCATGACGCCGCGAGACGACTCAGACGCGAACAGCAATCGGTGGTCCGACCTGGACCGTCCCCCGCTCAACGCCGTGGCCCTGCGCCGCGCGCTCGTGCGCAACGGGGGGCACGAGGGGCTCTGGTGCGATGTCGACGTGGTGCAGCGCACCGGCTCCACCAACTCCGACCTCGTCGCCCTCGCCACGGACGGCAAGGCCGAGGAGGGCACGGTCCTCGTCGCCGAGGAGCAGGACGCCGGGCGCGGGCGTCTGGACCGGCAGTGGACGGCACCTCCGCGCTCGGGCCTATTCTTCTCCGTCCTGCTGAAACCGACCGGGGTGCCGGTCGAGCGCTGGGGCTGGCTGCCGCTGCTCGCCGGGGTCGCGACCGCCACCGCGCTGTCCCGGGCCGCCGGGGTCGACACGGCACTCAAGTGGCCCAACGACCTGCTGGTCACGGTGGACGGCCGGGAACGCAAGACCGGCGGCATCCTCGCCGAGCGTGCCGGGCCCGACGCGGTCGTCGTCGGCATCGGCATCAACGTCACGCTCCGCGAGGACGAGCTGCCCGTGCCGGGCGCGGGTTCGCTGGTCCTCGCGGGAGCGACGACCACGGACCGTGACACGATCCTGCGGGCCGTGCTCCGGTCCCTCGGCCAGTGGTACGAGAAGTGGCGCAGCGTGGGCGGCGACCCGGCCAGGTCCGGCCTCCAGGACACGTACGCCGCCGGCTGCGCCACGCTCGGGCGGGTCGTACGGGCCGAACTGCCCGGCGACAAGTCGATCACCGGGGAGGCGGTGGCGGTGGACGGCGACGGACGGCTGGTCCTGGCCACGGCGGAGGGCGTGCAGCAGCCCGTGGGGGCGGGGGACATCGTGCATCTGCGGCCGGCGGGGGACACGGGCGACACGGGAGACGCGGGGGCCCCGGGAGACCGGTGACGGACGTGCCCACAGGGGCGTGCGGGACACTTCGTGCCTGTCGTGCCTGGTGGTGAGCAAGGGGCGCGTACGGGCCGTACGAGTGGGGGCGGGCCGCCGGACCTACGCGGGAGGAGTGGGCCTCGGGCCGTCCGGCCTCGGCGGTCGGGAGTGAGCCAGAGCACACCTGCCGTAGAGTTGAGGCCGGTCGATACCTGACCGCGGCAGATCGGAAGGGCAGCAGGCGTGACCGTCGACGACACGGGCTCCGGCACGGGTGACACCGCCTCCGACGGTGAGCCGGGGCGTACCACCGGGTCTGTCGCCGGCACGGCGGCCGCACGCATCGATCGGGCCGAGGCGCACGCGCGGGTGGAGGAACAGAACCGAGTGGACGCGCAGGACGGCCGAACGGACCGGGCGGAGACGCCGGACCGGACGGAGACACCGGACGGGACGACGGGTGCGCCCGAGGCGTCGGATCAGGCGGAACAGACGGATCGGGCAGATCAGGCGGCTCAGGCGCCTCAGGCGGAGGCGTCGGGCGGGACCTCGGCCGCGGGCCGGGCGGAGAGCTCGGACCGGACGCAGACCTCGGGCCGGCCGGACGGTGGCGGCCGAAGTGAGGCCCCGGGCCGGGGTGAGGGGTCGGACCGTGCGGATGCGCAGGCCGCCGCCTCCGAGGAGGATCCGCTGGCCCTGCGTCTCGAACAGCTCATCCTCGGTGCCGAGCGCCGCTACACCCCCTTCCAGGCCGCCCGCAGCGCGGGCGTCTCCGTGGAGCTGGCCACCCGTTTCTGGCGGGCCATGGGCTTCGCGGACATCGGCCAGGCCAAGGCCCTCACGGAGGCCGACGTACTGGCTCTGCGCCGGCTCTCCGGTCTGGTCGAGGCGGGGCTGCTGAGCGAGGCGATGGCGGTCCAGGTCGCCCGTTCGACCGGGCAGACCACCGCGCGGCTGGCCGAGTGGCAGATCGACTCCTTCCTGGAGGGCCTGACCGAGCCCCCGGAACCGGGCATGACACGTACCGAGGTCACGTACCCCCTCGTCGAGCTGCTCCTGCCCGAGCTGGAGGAGTTCCTCGTCTACGTCTGGCGGCGCCAGCTCGCCGCCGCGACCGGCCGTGTCGTGCAGGCCGCGGACGACGAGGAGATGGTCGACCGGCGGCTCGCCGTCGGCTTCGCCGACCTCGTCGGCTTCACACGGCTGACCCGGCGCATGGAGGAGGAGGAACTCGGCGAACTCGTCGAGGCCTTCGAGACCACCGCGGCGGACCTGGTGGCCGCGCACGGCGGGCGCCTGATCAAGACCCTGGGCGACGAGGTGCTGTACGCGGCCGACGACGCGGGCCTCGCCGCCGAGATCGCGCTCCGCCTGATCGAGACCATGGCAGGCGACGAGACGATGCCCGAGCTGCGCGTCGGTATCGCCTTCGGCACGGTCACCACGCGGATGGGCGATGTCTTCGGTACGACCGTCAACCTCGCGTCCCGGCTGACCTCGATAGCTCCGAAGGACGCCGTCCTGGTCGACGGGGCGTTCGCCGAGGAACTCACCCGGACCGGCGACGCGCCCGCCTCCGAGGCCGCTGCCGCCGACGAGGCCGCCGCCGCGGAGAAGGAGGGCGAGGAGCCGCCGTCGTACCGCTTCGCGCTCCAGCCGATGTGGCAGCGGGCGGTGCGGGGGCTGGGCGTGGTCGAGCCGTGGCAGCTCAGGCGTCGCAGTAACTAGCGGTTGTCCGGTCTTTCCCCCTTCCCCCCTTTCCCCGCTTGTCGCTACCTGTCGAGGCAGAAGCCCACGATGGGTACGCACAGGCCTGTGCCCGGGCGGGCGGGGTTCTGCGGTGCACCGGGGGATGTGGGGGTCGGCGCGGGGGCCGAGGGTGTGGCGGCGGGGGGTCGGGACGCTGCTGGTTGCCGGTCCGCCCGGGCGGGTGGGGTGGCGTTGATGGGGAGGGCGTCCTGGAGGGCGCCGGAGGGGTTGGGGCCTGCCGGTCCTGGGATTCCGGTCCGTCCTGTGGCTCCGCCCTGCGCGCCCGGAGGGGACGCTTCGTTCGGCCGGTAGGACTCGTTGGTCCTGCTCAGCCCGCCCGGCGCGTCCAGCCCGTTACGTTCGGAAGTCGACGTGGATCCCGAGGGTTCCGAGGCGGCCGTGGCCGAGGGGGACGCGCCTGTGGTGGGTGGTGCGGCCACGGGTACCGCCCCCGCGTCGTCCTGAGCCGGGCTGTCCGTCGAACTGGCCGCGCTGGGGTCGATGTCCGTGGCCTCCACGCCGGTCTCTCCGCCGGTGGGCTGGGGTGCCATGCGCAGGAGGCTCAGGGCTCCTGCGGCCAGGGCGAGGCCGCCCACCGCGAAGAGGATGCGGTGGGGGCGGGGTTTGCGGTGGCGTCCTCGGGGGCGGGCGAGGACCTGTTCCGGTGGTGTCGTCTCCGGCGTGACCGGTGCTGGCTTCGTCGCCGTGTGCGGCATGCGGTTCCCCTCCCCGATGCGAGGGCGCTCCCCGGCGCGCTGTCGCGGTGCGCAGGTTATGCGCGTGCTGGGGTGGTTGGGGGCGGATCGGGTGCCCCATCACCCGAACGGGGTTTCTTCGCCCCCGCCGCCCCTACCCATTCCCGTCCCTTACTCGGGGGCTTCGCCCCCGAACCCCCGCAAAAGATTGCGCAGTTCCCCGCGCCCCTTAGGTTTTTAGGGGCGCGGGGAACTGCGCGATCAGCCCCCACCGGCCCGCACCCGAAATCGCACCCCACGGGGTCTGGGGCGGAGCCCCCAGGGATGGGACGGGTAGGGGCGGCGGGGGCGAGGAACTACTCGCCGGGCCACTCCGGGCGGCGCTTCTCGTTGAAGGCCGCCACCCCCTCCGCCCGGTCGCCCGAGAAGGCGACCGAGCGCCACGCGGCGTCCTCGATCTCCAGACCGGCGCGGAGATCGAGCCCGTGCCCGAGCCGAAGCGCCCGCTTGGCGGCCCGCAGCCCGACGGGCGAGTTGACGGCGATACGGCCGGCCACGGCCAACCCCTCCGCTCGGTCCTCGCCCACGGCAACCAGTACGTCGATCAGCCCAAGGTCGGCCGCCTCCGCCGCCTCCACCCGCCGCGCCGAGAAGATCAGCTCCGCCGCCCGCGCCGCACCCACCCGCCGCGGCAGCAGCTGCGTACCCCCGCCCCCGGGAATGACCCCGACGGACACCTCGGGCAGCCCCACCACGGCCGTACCGTCCGCCACGATCAGATCGCAGGCCAGGGCCAGCTCGAAACCGCCGCCCAGCGCGAACCCGTGCACGGCGGCGACGGTGGGCATCGGCAGCTCCAGCACGCCGGTGTACGCGGCACGCGCGAGGGGACGCTGACGGACCAGCTCGGCGTCCGTGAGGGAGTTGCGCTCCTTGAGGTCGGCGCCGACGCAGAAGGCCCGCTCGTGGGTGGAGGTGAGGACGACCGCCCGGACGTCCCGGTCCGCGGCCAGCGCCTCGCACGCGGCTGCGATGGAGCGGGCCATGTCCGTCGACACGGCGTTCATGGCCTTGGGCCGGTCCAGGACGAGCTCGGCGACGTACGACGACGTATGGCGTCGCACCACGACGTACTCCCCGAACCGCTGCTCCGCGCCTTGCTCGGACATCAGACCCTCCCGGTTCACGGTTCATTATGTTAACGGCGGTTAACTGCCGCGCCCCGATCATTCCAGCCGTCCGCCGCCGGGGAAAGCCCCGCTCCGGACCCCTGTTCGCCGCATCAATGTCCCAAATCATTACAAACATACCTAACCTGGAGTGATGGGCGGTGACGATGTGCGGTTGAGGGCCGTGGTGGCGCTGGCGCAGGGCATGGCCGCCGCGCACGCCCCGCGGGAGTCGTGGCGCGCGGCGGCGGCCGGAGCCTGCCGGGCGCTCGGCGGGAGCTTCGCCGCGCTGTCCGTGTGGGAGCGGGAGCTCGGACGGCTGCGGGTCCTGGCGAACGTGGGGGACCGGGCCCGGGACGAGGAGGAGTTCCCGGAGGGCGAGGCCTACCCCGTGCACCAGTTCCCGGAGATCACCGAGTTCCTGCATGAACGCTGGGTCGGCGGCGGCGGACCCAACGCCTGGGTGGAGACGGCCGACGGACCGGCCGCGGGGCACGCCGAGTACTGCCATCAGCGCGTCGCCGCCCTGCGCAGACGCGGCCGCGGGTGCTGTGTCGTCGCACCGATCGTCATGCACGGGCGCGCCTGGGGCGAGTTGTACGTCGCCCGCCCGGCCGGAGCCCCCGTCTTCGACCGTGCCGACGCCGATTTCGCGACCGTCCTCGCCTCCGTGGTCGCTGCCGGGATCGCGCAGACCGAACGCCTGGAGGAGGCCCGCCGTCTCGCCTTCACCGACGCCCTCACCGGGCTCGCGAACCGCCGTGCCGTGGACATGCGCCTGGACGAGGCCATCGAACGCCATCGCGCGGAGGGCGTCGTCGTGAGCCTTGTCGTCTGCGACCTCAACGGCCTCAAGCGCGTCAACGACACCCGGGGCCACGCCGTCGGCGACCGGCTCCTGGAGCGTTTCGGGTCGGTCCTCTCGCTGTGCGGCGCGATGCTGCCCGGCACGCTCGCCGCCCGCCTCGGCGGCGACGAGTTCTGCCTGCTGGCCGTAGGTCCCGCCGCCGACGAGGTCGTACGCGTCGCCGACGAACTGTGCCGCCGCGCCGCCGAGTTGGAGCTCGGCGAGGGCGTCGCGTGCGGGATCGCGTCCACCGAGGACCCGCTCGGGCCGGTCCGCTCGGCCCGCCGCCTCTTCCGGCTCGCCGACGCGGCCCAGTACCGCGCCAAGGCCGTACGTTCCGCCAAGCCCGTCGTCGCGGGCCGCGAGGGGCCGGACGATCCGGTTGTCCGCCTCGCCGACGCACCCCCGCCCGCGGCGGCCGAACGCCGGCGGTTCCGCGGTCGTCGGTAGCCGCCCGCGGGTGTGAGTCCCGTGAGTCTCCGCGCGACCTCGCAGGTAAGGACCCAACCCGCCACCCACTAGTGACACCAAGGCATTCACTGCGTACGCTCCTGAATATGGATATGCACACTGTGGTGGTGGGGACGACGGGTGTCACCGCGTCCGACGTTCTCGCCGTGGCGCGCGGCGGCGCCCGGGTCGAGCTCTCCGACGAGGCGGTGTCCGCGCTCGCCGCGGCCCGCGAGATCGTGGACGCGCTGGCGGCCAAGCCGGAGCCCGTGTACGGGGTCTCCACCGGCTTCGGAGCCCTCGCGACCCGGCACATCAGCCCGGAACTGCGCGCCCAGCTGCAGCGCAACATCGTGCGGTCGCACGCCGCCGGAATGGGCCCGCACGTCGAGCGCGAGGTCGTCCGCGCCCTGATGTTCCTGCGGCTCAAGACCCTCTGCTCGGGCCGCACCGGCGTCCGCCCGTCCGTCGCGCAGACCATGGCCGACATCCTGAACGCCGGAATCACCCCGGTCGTCCACGAGTTCGGCTCCCTCGGCTGCTCCGGCGACCTCGCGCCGCTCTCCCACTGCGCCCTGACGCTCATGGGCGAGGGGGAGGCGGAAGGCCCGGACGGAACGATTCGCCCCGCCGGTGAACTCCTCGCCGCGCACGGCATCGAGCCCGTCGAACTGCGCGAGAAGGAGGGCCTGGCCCTCCTCAACGGCACCGACGGCATGCTCGGCATGCTGGTCATGGCCCTCGCCGACCTCGACACCCTCTACAAGTCCGCCGACATCACCGCGGCCCTCTCCCTCGAAGCCCTCCTCGGCACCGACCGGGTCCTCGCCCCCGAACTGCACGCCATCCGCCCCCACCCGGGCCAGGGCGCCAGCGCCGCCAACATGCTGGCCGTGCTGAAGGGTTCGGAGCTGACCGGACACCACCAGGACGACGCCCCGCGCGTCCAGGACGCCTACTCCGTGCGCTGCGCCCCGCAGGTCGCGGGCGCCGGCCGCGACACCATGACCCACGCCCGCCTCGTCGCCGACCGCGAGCTCGCCTCCGCCGTCGACAACCCCGTCGTCCTGCCCGACGGCCGGGTCGAGTCGAACGGCAACTTCCACGGCGCCCCGGTGGCGTACGTCCTGGATTTCCTCGCCATCGCCGCCGCCGACCTCGGCTCGATCACCGAGCGCCGCACGGACCGGCTCCTCGACAAGAACCGCTCGCACGGCCTGCCGCCGTTCCTCGCGGACGACGCCGGCGTCGACTCCGGCCTGATGATCGCCCAGTACACGCAGGCCGCCCTGGTCAGCGAGATGAAGCGGCTCGCCGTCCCGGCCTCCGCCGACTCCATCCCGTCCTCCGCCATGCAGGAGGACCACGTCTCGATGGGCTGGTCGGCCGCCCGCAAGCTCCGTACGGCCGTCGACAATCTGACCCGGATCGTCGCCATCGAGCTGTACGCCGCCACGCGCGCCATCGAGCTGCGCTCCGGGCTCACCCCCGCCCCCGCCTCGCAGGCCGCGATCTCCGCCGCCCGCGCCGCCGGTGTCGCGGGCCCGGGCCCCGACCGCTTCCTCTCGCCGGACCTGGCGGCCGCGGACGCGTTCGTGCGCGGCGGCCACCTGGTCGAGGCCGTGGAATCGGTGACGGGCCCACTGGCGTAGCGATTTCCGGGGTTCCTTCAGATGTGCGAGGTGGGGGCGCCGGGGCGTCGCGACGCCCCCACCGAAAACTGTGCTAGGGTTCCTAACGAAACGTTTTTGGTACCCATTAACTTTGTGCGCCTGAAAGGAATCCTCTCTCAGGCGCGTTTTGTTTTTCCGGTCATTTCCGGATGGGAGCCACCTATCTTGGAGAAATGACATGGCTACTGGCACCGTGAAGTGGTTCAACGCGGAAAAGGGCTTCGGCTTCATCGAGCAGGACGGCGGCGGCGCCGACGTCTTCGCCCACTACTCGAACATCGCCACCTCGGGCTTCCGTGAGCTGCAGGAGGGCCAGAAGGTCTCCTTCGACGTCACGCAGGGTCAGAAGGGCCCGCAGGCGGAGAACATCGTCCCCGCCTAATTCCGGGACGCGCATCACGCGAGCCGGGGCCCGCACCTTCGGGTGCGGGCCCCGGCTTGTGCTGTCCGTGTGTCCTTGAACACGGGAAAACCGTGAGGCCCAGGAAGGAATTCCAGATCCAGCATGACTCGATCCGAACGTCCTGAACGACCCGCCGGCAAACGCCCGGCGAATTCCCGGGGTTCCCGTGGCTCTCGTGGCACACGCGGCGGAGCCCCTGCGGCTTCCGCCAACGGCGGCGCAAGGAACGTACGCAAGAAGCCGTCCCAGCAGTCGACGGCTCCGCGCGAGTTCACCCTGCCGCAGACGCTGACGCCCGCGCTGCCCGCCGTCGAGTCCTTCGACGCGCTGGACATGCCGGCCGCACTGACCAAGACCCTCACCGCGCAGGGGGTCATCGAGCCGTTCCCGATCCAGGGCGCGACGCTCCCCAACTCCCTGGCCGGGCGCGACATCCTCGGCCGGGGCCGCACCGGCTCGGGCAAGACCCTCGCCTTCGGCCTCGCGCTGCTCGCCCGTACGGCCGGCCGGCGCGCCGAGCCCAAGGCGCCGCTCGCGCTCGTCCTCGTGCCCACGCGCGAGCTCGCGCAGCAGGTCACCGACGCGCTCACGCCGTACGCCACGGCCGTGAACCTGCGGCTCGCGACCGTCGTCGGCGGGCTCTCCATCGGCAAGCAGTCCGGTCTGCTGAGGCGCGGCGCCGAGGTGCTCGTGGCCACGCCCGGGCGGCTCAAGGACCTGATAGACCGCGGTGACTGCACCCTTGAGCGGGTGGGGATCACCGTCCTCGACGAGGCCGACCAGATGGCCGACATGGGCTTCATGCCCCAGGTCACGGCGCTCCTCAACCAGGTCGAGCCGGACGGGCAGCGCATGCTGTTCTCGGCGACCCTGGACAAGAACATCGACAAGCTCGTACGGATGTTCCTCACGGACCCCGTCGTGCACTCCGTCGACCCCTCCGCGGGCGCGGTGACGACGATGGAGCACCACGTGCTGCACGTCGCCGACGAGACCGACAAGAAGGCCGTCGCCATGCGGATCGCCGCGCGCGACGGGCGCGTGATCCTCTTCGTCGACACCAAGCGCGCCGCCGACCGCTTCGCCAAGCGGCTGCTGGCGAGTGGTGTGCGAGCCTCCGCGCTGCACGGCGGGCGCTCGCAGCCGCAGCGGAACCGGACGCTCGACCAGTTCAAGACCGGTCTTGTGACCGCGCTCGTCGCGACGAACGTCGCCGCGCGTGGGATCCACGTCGACGATCTCGACCTCGTCGTGAACGTCGATCCGCCGGTCGACCACAAGGACTATCTCCACCGGGGCGGGCGTACCGCTCGCGCGGGGGAGTCCGGGAGCGTCGTGACGCTCGTCCTGCCCGAGCAGAAGCGGGAGATGACCCGGCTGATGGCCGACGCCGGGATCAGTCCGCGGACGGCTCGGATCAAGTCGAGCGACGAAGAGCTCGTACGGATCACGGGGGCTCGGGAGCCGTCCGGGGTTCCTGTCGTCATTCCTGTGCCGGAGCCGGTTGCCGCGCAGGCTCAGGCGAAGTCGCCGTCTCGGGCTCGGCGGGGTGGCGGTGGGCGTGGGGCGCCCGCCGGGGCGCGGTCCGGTGGCGGTGCCGGTGGGGGTTCGCGGGGGCGTGGTGGTGCGGGGTCTTCGCGTGCGCGTGGAGGTCAAGGGGGCGGGCGTCGGTCCGCCTGACAGCTCGGCGGGGGATGTGGGTTGGCGGCTGCGGGTTGAGTGTGGCTTGTCGCGCCCGCGCGGCGGAGCCGCACAATGTCACAGCCCCGCGCCCCTTACGGGGCGCAGCTCGCTCGCGTCCCTAAGGGGCGCTGATTGCCACGTCGTTGGTGATCGTGAAGAAGAAGTGGGCCTGCGCCGACTTCCCTGTTGGGGTGGTCAGTGTCGTGCTCGGGTGTTTCGTTGTGGGCTTGCGGTCGACGATGTCGTCGGTGATGCGGCCCACTCGTACGGGGGCGGCGGCCTCGGAGGGGCGTAGGAAGAGGTCCCACAGGGGCTTGTCCGCGTCGGTGGGGCGGGGCAGGGTCGTGATGCGGGCCCGGAACGTCTGTTCTCCGGTGGGTCTCGCCGGTGTCGTGAAGTTGTGGGCCTCGCCGTCGCGCGAGACGCCGAGCAGGACCGCGCCCTCGCCCAGGACAGCCCCGTGGAGCGTGCCTTCGACGGACAGCGAGTCGACGTCGGTCCGCAGGGCGGTGGCCTCCGCGTGGGCCGGGCGGTGGAAGGTCCGCAGGGCGAGGTAGCCGTCCTTGGTCGCGTACGGGATCCACCAGGCGAAGGCCCCGTCCGGAGTGGACGGCGTCGGTCTCGCCGTCAGCAGGCCGCGCTGCTCGACCAGTCCTGCCCTGAGCCGACGGCGTGCGCCGTCCTCCGCGCGTTCGACGTGCAGGTCCCAACGGCCTTCCGCCAGGGTGACCTGGTGATGGGACAGGTTCGCCGTCCAGGGCGACTTCGGGTCGGCCGGGCGCTCCAGCGGGACGCGCGTCTCGTCGTCGCCGTGCCGGTGGCGCAGTACCAGCGTCAGGTCCTCGCCGGACACCCCCGCCGCGTTCACCGTGATCCGTACGCCACCGCTGGAGTCGGTCGTGCAGCCGCCCTTCGGGCGCAGGACGCGTGGTTGGGAGTCGGGGACTGGAGGAGCGGCAGGCGGGGCCGTCGTCGGCGCTTCCTCGGGGAGGGCGCGTGAGGCTTGGGGGCGCAGCGCCCCGAGTGCGCGGCGCACGCGGCGCGTGACCTTTGTCGCCGTCGAGGTCCGCGCCTCGCGCAGTTCGCCGAACAGGCGCTCGTACTGGTCCGCGATCCGGCGGGGAGCGAACCGCTGGACGCTCTCCCTGGCGGCGTCGCCCATGAGCCGGCGCTGGTCGGTGTCCTCGATCAGCTTCAGCAGTCCCGCCGCGAACGCGTCCGCGTCTCCCGGCGGTACGAGCAGTCCGTCGGAGCCGTCGGTGATGATCTCGCCGGGGCCGTGCGGACAGTCGGTGGCCACCACCGGGACGCCGGCGTGCATGGCCTCCAGGATCGTCATGCCGAAGGACTCCCAGTCCGAACTCACGGCGGCGACGGAGGCCTTGGGCCACTCCGTCTCCATCTTCGTATGGGGGCCCATGAGGAACACGTGGTCGTTCAGGCGGTGTGCGTCGACGGCTGCGCGGAGGTTGGCGCGTTCCGGCCCCTGGCCGTAGATCCGCAGCCGCCACTCCGGGCGTACGGCGACGACCTTGGCGAATGCCTCGATGAGCAGGTCGTAGCGCTTGACCGGCATCAGCCGGCCCGCGGCGACCACCAACGGGGCCTGTACGTCGGAGCGTTCGGCCTTCGGGCGGGGCGCGGCGTTCGGGATGTCGGTGATCCGCGTCCGCAGCCGGGGCAGCCGGTCGCGGTGGTCGGCCGCGTCCTGGGCGGAGACGGTGACGAAGGCGTCCAGGTGCCGGAAGGCCTCGTTCTGCGCGGTACGTACGTCAGGGACGTGGTTGTCGTACGACAGGTGCTCCTGTCCGACGCGCAGATAGCGGCGTGAGCCGTGCCGGGCCAGGAAGACCACCAGCGCCGGGCGGGTCGCGACGACGACGTCCGCGTCCGTCTCGTCGAGGAAGCCGCGCAGGCGCTCGTCGGTGAGTTCGGTGTAGCGGTGGGCGAGGACCTCGGCGGGCGGTACGACCGTGGACGGGCGCGCCATGAGCGGGTTCTCGCCGTCGTAGGTCGGCGCGCCGGGGCGCTCGTCGACGAGCGGGACGAGACGGACCTTGCGGTTCACCCCGAGCAGGGGGCTGTCGTCGCTGCGGAAGACCGAGACGATCTCCACCTCGTGCCGCGCGGCCAGCGCACCGGCGAGGTTGAGCGTCGAGCGCACCGTGCCGCCGATGGCATAGGCGTTGTGCAGCAGGAAGACGATCTTCACGTGGGCCACTCCCTGTTCACGCGGTATGGAGACGCGACAGGGAGTGCGTACGTGAACCCCACGGACTGTAAACGGGTCCGCCTCTCTCTCGCCGGTCTTCCTTCGAGGATGACGCGAAATGGCTGAAAGGGGGCGGATATCGCTGTGCCGGGACGTGTGGGCATCCGGCGGCAGGGGCCCTCAGTACAAGGTCGTACGTTCTCGGCGTACCGAATACACCACGAACCCGGCGCCCAGGCTGAGGAACAGGGTGCCGCCGACCACGTACGGGGTCGTGTCGAAGCTTCCCGTGTCGGCCAGTTGGGTGCGGACGGAGGTCCTGGCGGCGCCCTCCTCGCCGGACGTCCCGGCCTCGGCCTCGGTCTCTTCCCCGGCCTTGGTCTGCAGGGTCGTGGTCGTCGCTGTCTGTGTTCTGTGTTCTGCCGTCCCGTCCCCGGTCGCATTGGCGGACGGGACGAACCACAGGGCGCCCAGCAGGGTCCCCGCGGCGGTGGCGGTCAGCAACGATCGACGTGCGGACACGGAATATCGATCCCCTTGTGACGCTGGCGAATTGGCCGTGTGGGGAGATGTTAGTGAAAGGTGCGGGTCACGGGAAAGTCACGGTGGTGAAGAGCCTTACGCTCCGACGTATGAGCACACCTGAGACATCACGTTTTGTACGGTTGCGCGTCGAATTGGTCGTCGAGGTCGACGACGAGGGCGCGCTCACCAAGGCGGCGCTGGGGCGCATCGCCGAGGACCCCGAGATCGCGGGCGACGAGCGGGCGCACGCCGAGAGCACAGTGACGGAAGACACTGCCGAGGCCCTCGCGTACCTCGTCGACCCGTTCGACCTGGTCAGCGAGGTGGCCGGGGTCGAACTCGCGCAGGCATCCTGGAGCACCGAGCGGATCGACTACGACCCCGATTCGCCGGACTGGGACCTCGACGAGGATGATGAGGCCGGAGACGAGGCAGAGTTGGTCGGCTGAGGCGGCTTGGGAGAATCGTGACCCCGGGCGGCAACCGCCACCCGGGGTTCTGTCGTCTCAAGGGGCGCAGTGACCGACACCCGCATCAGTCGTAACGGCCGCACCGGTCGGATCGAGGGCGATCCGACGTGGGCCGAAATGGATCGACGTGGTGTGCCCCACACCTGGGAAGGGTGTGGAACGGGACGAACCGGTCGTAGCGTTTACAGGTGTTACGGGGACTCTCGGGGTTTTGGGGATTCGGCAACGATGGAGAAGCGTGTGATGACGGACAGTAAGCGGCGCAAGGGCCTCACGGTCGCGTCCGCACTGCTCGGCGGGGTGCTGGTGCTCTCTGCGTGCAGCGGAGGCGGCGACGACGACCCCAAGGGTGAAGGCGGTGACAGCACCTCGCAGGCCAAGGTCGACGAGGCGGCGGCCGAGAAGTCCTCCGAGGCCCAGATCAAGATCACGCCCAAGGACGGCTCCGACAACGCCTCCATCAACAGCGCCGCGGCCGTCACTGTGACCAAGGGCACACTGACCGACGTGACCATGAAGACGACGGCCGGCGCGGCTGTCGCGGGTGAGATATCCGCGGACAAGAAGAGCTGGAAGCCCAGCGCCCAGCTGGAGCGCGCCACCGCCTACAAGATCACCGCGACGGCCAAGGACTCCGACGGCCGCGCCGCCCACGAGAACGCGTCGTTCACGACGGTCTCGCCGGCCAACAGCTTCATCGGCAACTTCACGCCCGAGGACGGTTCCACCGTCGGCGTCGGCATGCCGGTCTCGATCAACTTCGACAAGGCCATCACCAACAAGGCCGACGTGCAGAAGGGGATCACCGTCTCCTCCAGCAGCGGCCAGGAGGTCGTCGGCCACTGGTTCAACGCCAACCGGCTCGACTTCCGCCCCGAGGAGTACTGGAAGGGCAACTCGACCGTCACGCTCAAGCTGAACCTCGACGGCGTCGAGGGCGCCGACGGCGTCTACGGCGTGCAGCAGAAGACGGTCACCTTCAAGATCGGCCGCAACCAGGTCTCGATCGTCGACGCCAAGACCAAGACCATGAAGGTCACCCAGGACGGCAAGACGATCAAGACCATCCCGATCTCCGCCGGCTCGCCCGAGAACAAGACGTACCAGGGCAAGATGGTGATGTCGGAGAAGTTCAAGGAGACGCGCATGAACGGCGCGACCGTGGGCTTCACGGACGACGACGGCAAGGGCGAGTACGACATCAAGGACGTGCCGCACGCCATCCGCCTGTCGAGTTCCGGCACGTTCATCCACGGCAACTACTGGGGCGCCGATTCCATCTTCGGCAGCGTCAACACCAGCCACGGCTGCGTCGGTCTGAACGACACCAAGGGTGCCGACGACCCGAACACCGAGGGTGCCTGGTTCTACAACAACTCGATCATCGGTGACGTCGTGGACGTGCGGAACACCGGCGACAAGACCATCGCCCCGGACAACGGCCTCAACGGCTGGAACCTGGACTGGGCGGCGTGGAAGGCCGGTTCGGCCGTCTGACCCGACCCGAACGTTCTCCGTCCCGAGGGCGGTTGCCCGTACGACTCGTACGGGCAACCGCCCTCGGCGTTCTCACAGGGTTCCGCGGCGGCGCACAGTGTTCTCATCCTTCTCTTATGCGGGCCTTATCCCGCCATCACGCGGTGTCCCTAGCTTTCGGCCATGTTCTTCACCTACCTGAGGCGCGAACTGCGCCGCCGCAGAAAGGCGGCGCTCGTCGTCGCCTCCGGACTCGCCCTGGGCATCGCCCTGGTCATCGTGGTCAGTTCCGTGTCGTCCGGCATGGAGAAGGCGCAGGGCAAGGTCCTCCAGTCGCTGTACGGACTGGGCACGGACATGACGGTCACCAAGGCGGCCCAGGCACAGTCGAGCACGGGCGAGCGCCCGCGCTTCCAGTTCGACGCCCGGGGCAGCGACTCCGACGAAGAACAGAGCAGCGACCGCGTCATGGTGCAGGGCTTCCAGACCCTGGCCACGAGCACGGTCTCCAAGGTCGGCGACCAGAAGGGTGTCTCGGACGTCGTCGGGGGGCTCAGCCTCCAAGTGGTCAAGGTCAGCGGCCAGTTCCGCCAGGGCCAGTTCCAGCAGGACCAGCAGAGCGGCGGCGGCAACCAGGGCGGCGGGCCCGGCGCCCAGCAGTCCCCGGAGGGCCGGGTCGAGGGCGGCGGCGCCGACTTCGACGTCAACAACTACTCCGTCTACGGCGCGGACGTCACCAAGCCCGCGCTCGGCCCGCTGACCTCCTCGAAGATCACCAGCGGCCGGACCTTCAAGTCCTCCGAGACCAACGCCAAGGTCGTCGTCGCCGACAAGTCGTACGCCAAGGAGAAGAAGCTCGCCCTCGGTGACACGGTCACCATCAAGAGCGTCAAGTACAAGGTCATCGGCATCGCGACGCCCGACAGCGGAGACGCGGCGGCCAACCTCTACATCCCGCTCAAGCAGGCGCAGACGCTCAGCGACTCCAAGGACAAGGTCACCACGATCTACGTCAAGGCGTCCGACTCGCAGCAGATCAGCGCGGTCAAGTCGACCATCCAGAAGAACATCTCGGGTACGACCGTCACGACCTCCGCCGACCTCGCCGACACGGTCTCCGGCTCCCTCTCCACGGCCTCCGACCTCGCCTCCAACGTGGGCAAGTGGCTCTCGATCGCGGTGCTCGTGGCCGCGTTCCTGGTCGCGGGCCTGCTCACCTCCTCGGCCGTCTCCCGCCGCGTGAGGGAGTTCGGCACCCTCAAGGCGCTCGGCTGGAAGTCCGGCCGCGTCACCCGGCAGGTCGTCGGCGAGGCCGTCGTCAACGGTCTGGTCGGCGGCGCCCTCGGTATCGCGCTCGGCCTCGGCGGCGCCTACGTCGTCACCGCGATCAGCCCGACGCTCCAGGCCGAAGTCGGCTCCACGGGCGGGGCGGTCGGCGGCCCCGGTGGCGGTGGCCCCGGCGGTGGCATGGGCGGACCCGCCCGTGAGACGGCGTCCAAGGCCCTCGACGTGGCGCTCACCGCGCCCGTCGCCCTCAGCACGATCGCCCTCGCGGTCGGCCTCGCCGTCACCGGCGGCCTGATCGCGGGCGCCTTCGGCGGCTGGCGCGCCTCCCGGCTGCGGCCCGCGGACGCCCTGCGCCGCGTCGAATAGCCGGCCGCCTCGGGCGCCTGCCCGGCCGCGCGTCGCGGCGGGCGCCAACCCCCTTACGCATCCCAGGAGTTGCACCATGTACGAACTCAGAGGCGTCACCAAGCGCTACAAGCGGGGCAAGGAGTCCGTCGACGCGCTCGACGGGGTCGACCTGACCATCGGGGACGGCGACCGGCTCGTCATCCAGGGCCCCACCGGCGGCGGCAAGTCCACCCTGCTGCAGATGCTCGGCGGACTCGACCGGCCCACCGCCGGAAGCGTCGAACTCGACGGTACGGATCTCGCCAGGCTGTCCGAGAGCAAGCTCACCAAGGTACGCAGCGAGAACATCGGTTTCGTCTTCCAGAGCTTCAACCTCATTCCCACGCTCACCGCCCAGGAGAACGTGGAAACCGCCCTCGTACCCCTGAAGCTGAAGGTCAAGGAACGGCGCGAACGGGCCGCGGCCGCACTGGATTCGGTGGGGCTCGCCGAGCGGCTCGGGCATCTGCCGGCCGAACTGTCCGGTGGTCAGCAGCAGCGCGTCGCGATCGCCCGTGCCCTGGTCAAGCAGCCGAAGGTGCTCCTCGCCGACGAACCGACCGGAAACCTCGACGAGTCCATGCGCGACGAGATCATGGACGTACTCGAAACCATGTGGAAGGAGCACGGGCTCACTTTCATCATGGTCACGCACGATTCGGCGATCGCGAAAAAGGCCCCCCGGCTCGCCACGATCCGCAAGGGAAGGATCACGGTGAAGGAAAACGCGAACTCTTAACAGCCGTCTCACTATTGAGCGCCTGTTCACCCCCCGGCATACTGAGTATTCCGGGGGGTTACGCGCGAGCATGCGTACGGGATGTCCCCCGGCCGGATGAACGGGGATTCATCCCGGACCTGCATCTCCAGGGGGAGACTTGCGCAGACAAGTGAAAAGAGCGTGCGTGGCCACGATCGCCGCGGCGGCAGCCGTGGCCCTGGCGGCGGGCATGACCAGCCCGGCGTCTGCGGAGGCCAGGCCCACGGCCGCCGACTCGGCCGTGCCGACCACGCCCAAGCACCGCGTCACCCTGATCACCGGCGACCGTGTGGTCGTCGACGCCAAGGGCCGCGTCGTCGGCCTGGAGCGGGCCAAGGGCCGCGAGGGGATACCCGTCCAGATCCGCACGGCCGGCGGCCACACGCTCGTCGTGCCGGCCGACGCCGCCCGGCTGATCGCCTCCGGCAAGCTCGACCAGCGGCTCTTCGACGTCACCGAGCTCAACAAGTCGGCCAACCGCAAGGCCCAGAAGCAGGGCCTCAAGCTGATCGTCGGCTACCGCGGCGCGGCAGCGGCGGCCAAGGCCGACGTGCGTGACGCCGGTGACACCAAGGTCCGCCGGACCCTCAAGTCGCTGAACGCGGACGCCGTCCTGACGCCGAAGGCCGACGCGACCGACCTCTGGGCAGCGGTCACCGACGCACAGGGCGGCAACGCGCGCACCGCCTCCGGCATCGCCCATGTGTGGCTCGACGGCGTCCGCAAGGCCAGCCTCGACAAGTCCGTCAAGCAGATCGGCGCCGACAAGGCCTGGGCAGCCGGGTTCGACGGCAAGGGCGTCAAGATCGCCGTCCTCGACACGGGTGTCGACACGACCCACCCGGACCTCAAGGACCAGGTCGTCGCCGAGAAGAACTTCTCCGCCGCTCCGGACGCGACCGACAAGTACGGCCACGGCACGCACGTCGCGTCCATCGCGGCCGGTACGGGCGCCAAGTCCGCGGGCAAGTACAAGGGCGTCGCACCGGGCGCCCAGCTCCTCAACGGCAAGGTCCTCGACGACAACGGCTTCGGTGACGACTCCGGCATCCTCGCCGGCATGGACTGGGCGGCCGAGCAGGGCGCCGACGTCGTGAACCTCAGCCTGGGCGGCGGCGACACCCCCGAGGTGGACCCGCTGGAGGCCCAGGTCAACAAGCTGTCCGAGGAGAAGGGCATCCTCTTCGCGATAGCCGCCGGCAACTCCGGCCAGTTCGGCGAGCAGACGGTCGGCTCCCCGGGCAGCGCGGCGGCGGCGCTCACCGTAGGCGCCGTCGACGACAGCGACAAGCTGGCCGACTTCTCCAGCACCGGACCCGGCCTCGACGGCGCCATCAAGCCCGACGTGACCGCACCCGGCGTGGACACCACCGCAGCCTCGGCCAAGGGCAGCATCATCGCCCAGGAGGTCGGCGAGAACCCCGCCGGCTACGTCACCATCTCGGGTACGTCGATGGCGACCCCGCATGTCGCGGGCGCCGCCGCGATCCTCAAGCAGCAGCACCCGGACTGGAAGTACACCGAGCTCAAGGCCGCGCTGACCGGCTCCGCCAAGGGCGGCAAGTACACGCCGTTCCAGCAGGGTTCGGGCCGCATCCAGGTCGACAAGGCCATCAAGCAGACCGTGATCGCCGATCCGTCGTCCGTGAGCTTCGGCATCCAGCAGTGGCCGCACACCGACGACACCCCGGTCACCGAGAAGATCACGTACAAGAACCTCGGCACGACCGACGTCACGCTGAGCCTCTCCGCGACCGCCACCAACCCGAAGGGCCAGGCCGCACCGGCCGGCTTCTTCACCCTCGGCGCCAAGACGGTGACTGTCCCGGCGGGCGGCGGCACGGCCTCCGTCGACCTCACGGTCAACACCAAGCTGGGCGGCACGCTCGACGGCGCCTACTCCGCGTACGTGACCGCGACCGGCGGCGGCCAGAGCGTGCGCACGGCGGCTGCGGTGCAGCGGGAGGTGGAGTCGTACGACGTCAAGCTCAAGATGATCGACCGTGACGGCAACCCGGCGAAGTACTACGACGCCAGCCTGACCGGTGTCTCCGGTCTGGCCGCGGAGAAGTGGTTCTCGCCGTACGACGAGTCCGGCACGGTCAAGGTCCGGGTGCCCAAGGGCGGATTCATCCTCAACTCGGCGTTCTTCGCCGACCCGGAGGACTTCACCAAGGGTGCCGACTGGGTGGCCCAGCCGAAGCTGAGCATCACCAAGAACACCACGATCACGGTGGACGCGCGGACCGCGAAGCCGGTGGACATCACCGTGCCCGACACGGCCGCCAAGTCGGAGTTCGCGTCGCCGGACTACACGGTGGACGTGGGCAACAGCAGCTACGGGTTCGGCTGGTGGCTGGACACGTACGCCAACTTCCGTACCGCGCACGCCGGTGCGGAGATCACCGACGGTTCGCTGTTCCAGCAGTGGGGCGGCCACTGGGCCAAGGACGGTGAGGAGTACAACACCGTCGCGGGCGGCAAGGTGAAGAAGCTCGCCACCGGATACACCAAGCACTACAAGGCGAGCGAACTGGCCACCCTGAAGGTCGGCCTGGGCGCCTCGACGAGTGGCAAGAAGGGCGCGGTCAACACCATCGGCTGGCTGCCCGGCAGCTCCAGCGCCTCCTCGATCGGTGTCGCGCAGACGCTGCCCAGCACGCGGAAGGTGCACGTGACCACCGCGGGCGGCGTGAAGTGGGAGCAGGACTTCGAGCAGCACGGCGGGATCGACCCGGACGGCTTCCCGATCACCGAGGTCTTCTACACGCTCGGCAGCGCCCAGACCTTCAAGGCGGGCAAGAGCTACGAGAAGACCTACAACACGGCGGTCTTCGGTCCGCGCGTCGGCTCCGGCTTCGGCATCCAGCGCGACGGCAACGAGATCTACGGCTACCTGCCGCTGTTCGCCGACGGCAAGACCCACGCCGGCTCCTCGCTCTTCTCCGCGGTCACCACGACTCTCTACCGCAACGGCACCAAGGTCGGCTCGAACGCCGACCCGCTGTTCGGCGAGGGAGTCTTCAAGGTCCCGGCCGGTGACGCCTCGTACAAGCTGACCACCTCGGTCAAGCGGAGCGTCAAGGTCGCCGCGGCCTCCACCCGCATCGACGCAAGCTGGACCTTCCGCTCCAAGAAGGTCACCAGCGCCTCGCTGCCCACCTCCTCGGTCCGCTTCAACGCGGCCGTCGGACTGGACAGCAAAGCACCGGCCGACAAGAAGGTCTCCATCCCGGTGACCGTCCAGGGTTCGGCCGCCGGCAAGAACCTCAAGTCGCTGTCGGTGTACGTGTCGTACGACTACGGCCAGACCTGGAAGAAGGTCACCGTCAAGAACGGAAAGATCGGCGTGACGAACCCGGCCAAGGGCAAGGGCATCTCGTTCCACGCGAAGATCACCGACAAGAAGAACAACAAGTCGACGATCTCGATCTACAACGCGTACTACGGGAAGTGAGCCGGCGGGGCCGCTCCTCGGGGCGGTCCTCAAGGCTGATCCCTGATCCATGGTCCCTGATCCATGGTCCTGGTCCCGTGGTTCGCTGAACGCTGACTGACGCGAACGGCCCGACGGAAGTGAAGCTTCCGCGGGCCGTCCGTGTTTGTGTGGGGGTATGACAGCGCACACCGTTGAGTACATCCGGTACCGCATTCCCGAGCAGCAGTCGGCGGAGTTCCTTGCCGCCTACACCCGGGCCGCCACCCAGCTCGCCGCGGCCCCGCAGTGTGTCGACTACGAACTGGCGCGCTGCGAGGAGGACTTCGAGCACTTCGTGCTCCGCATCACCTGGACCTCCACCGAGGACCACATCGAGGGCTTCCGCAAGTCCGAGCTCTTCGAGGAGTTCCTCGCCGAGATCCGGCCGTACATCAGCTCCATCGAGGAGATGCGGCACTACAAACCGACGACGGTACGGGGGACGGGGGCATCCGTGCCCACGTTGTACGTGTGGGCGGGAGGTGCCGAGGCCTTCGACCGGCTCACCGAGGTCTTCTACGACAAGGTCCTCAAGGACGACGTCCTGGCGCCCGTCTTCGAGGGCCTCGCTCCCGAGCACGCCTCGCATGTCGCGCTATGGCTCGGGGAGGTGTTCGGGGAGCCGGCCGGGTACTCCGAGACGCAGGGTGGGCACGGGCACATGGTCGCGAAGCATCTCGGGAAGGGGATCACCGAGGTGCAGCGGAGGCGGTGGGTGAACCTCCTTCAGGACGCGGCGGACGATGCGGGGCTGCCCTCCGACGCCGAGTTCCGCTCCGCGTTCGTGGCGTACGCGGAGTGGGGGACTCGGCTTGCCGTGTATTTCTCCGGCCCCGACGTGGTGCCTCCGGCGGAGCAGCCGGTTCCCAGGTGGACGTGGGGTTCGGCTCCGCCGTACCAGGGCTGACGTCCGGCCCGTTTTTTTTCGCCCCCGCCGCCCCTACCCATTCCCGTCACTACTCGGGGGCTCCGCCCCCGAACCCCCGCAAAAGATTGCGCAGTTCCCCGCGCCCCTAGGTGTTTAGGGGCGCGGGGAACTGCGCGACAAGCCCCCACCGGCCCGCACCCGAAAACACACCCCACGGGGCCTGGGGCGGAGCCCCAGAAGGACGGGAATGGGTAGGGGCGGCGGGGGCGAAAAACCTACGCCTGCGGCGTCGACGTGCCCGCGCGGGTCGCGTCCCTGCCCCAGCTCGCCAGGAGGCGGAGGGCGTCGGCGGAGGGCGATCCCGGTTCGGCGTGGTAGGTGATCATTGACTGTTCGTCGTCGTCGACGAGGCGGAAGGACTCGAAGGAGAGGGTCAGTTCACCGACGAGCGGGTGGTGCAGGCGCTTGACGCCGTGACTCTTCTCCTTGACGTCGTGCGTCGCCCAGAGCCGACGGAACTCCTCGCTCTTCACGGACAACTCGCCCACCAGGGCGGAGAGGCGCGGATCGTCGGGATGGCACCCCGCGTCCATCCGCAGCAAACTCACGATGTCGGACGCCTTCTGATCCCACTCCACGAACAGCTCGCGATACTCGGGCTTGAGAAA
This sequence comes from Streptomyces sp. NPDC050988, assembly GCF_044456225.1. Taxonomy (NCBI): domain Bacteria; kingdom Bacillati; phylum Actinomycetota; class Actinomycetes; order Kitasatosporales; family Streptomycetaceae; genus Streptomyces; species Streptomyces sp. NPDC050988. The sequence goes on from NZ_JBITFQ010000004.1 coordinate 93,972, forward strand.
CACCATCCGCGCCCAGTTCCGCTCCTGCGGCGGCACCTCCGACCAGTCCCCGAAGACGGCCGCGGCCATCCGGTTCCAGACGAGAATCTCCGACCGCCGCCCCACGACATACGCGGGCACCCCGTCGAACGTGTCGATCAGCTCCCGCAGAGCGACCCGCACCTGCTGCGGCCGGACCGACGGCTTCTTCTTGTGCTGCTTCGGCTTCGCGAGATGCGTGAGATGCGCGTGCTCGGCACCGGTCAGCCGCAGGGCGCGCGCGATCGAGTCGAGCACCTCCGCGGACACGTTCCGCCCGTTGCCCTGCTCAAGCCGCGTGTAGTACGCCACGGACACCCCGGCCAGCTGCGCCAGCTCCTCGCGGCGCAGCCCGGGCACCCGGCGATGCCGCCCGAAGTCCGGCAGCCCCACGTCCTCCGGCTTCAGCCGGGCCCGGCGCGTGCGCAGGAACTCGCTCAGCTCGGCACGCCGGTCCAGCGGCCGCCCCGGCTCCTGCCCAGCCTGCCCTGCCTGTCCCGGCTGCCCGGCGGGCTCCTGAGAGGGCTGTTCATCCATACGTCCAGTATTCACGGTCGTACGCATACGAACCTGCCCCCATCAGTAGTAGGACCAGCGAACGTACGCAAAGCCGTGGTCTGGGTGACTTCCCGGACGAGGAGCAGGCTGGACGCCGTGCCCGGCCGGAAGGCAGGCCGGGCGCGGAATCCCTCCTTAGGAGAACCCCCGGCATGACCACTGTCGCCGCATACGCCGCTCCCGCCGCCAAGGCTCCGCTGGAGCGCACGACCATCGAGCGTCGCCCGGTCGGCGAGCACGACGTTCTGATCGAGATCAAGTTCGCCGGCATCTGTCACTCCGACATCCACCAGGCCCGCGAGGGCTGGGGCGAGGCCATCTTCCCGATGGTCCCCGGCCACGAGATCGCCGGCATCGTCACCGAGGTCGGCACGGGTGTCACCAGGTTCGCGGTCGGCGACCGCGTGGGCGTGGGCTGCATGGTCGACTCCTGCCGCGAGTGCGAGAACTGCAGGGCGGGCCTGGAGCAGTACTGCACCCAGGGCAACGTCGGCACGTACAACGCCGTCGGCAAGGACGGCGAGCCCACCTACGGCGGCTACTCGACGCACATCGTCGTCGACGAGGCCTTCACCGTCCGTATCCCCGAGGGCCTGGCCCTCGACGAGGCCGCGCCGCTGCTGTGCGCCGGCATCACCACGTACTCCCCGCTCAAGCACTGGAACGCCGGCCCCGGCAAGAAGGTCGCCGTCGTCGGCATGGGCGGTCTCGGCCACATGGGCGTCAAGATCGCGCACGCCCTCGGCGCCGAGGTGACCGTTCTCTCGCAGTCCCTGCGCAAGAAGGACGACGGGTTGAAGCTGGGCGCCGACCACTACTACGCGACCAGCGACCCGGAGACCTTCCAGGAACTGCGCGGTTCCTTCGACCTGATCCTGTCGACGGTGTCCGCCCCGCTGGGCCTGGACACCTTCCTGTCCCTTCTCAAGACGGACGGCGCCTTCGTGAACGTGGGCGCGCCCGAGGAGCCCGTCTCCCTGAACCTCTTCTCGGTGATCGGTGGCCGTAAGACCCTTGCCGGGTCCGGGATCGGTGGCATTCAGGAGACCCAGGAGATGCTGGACTTCTGTGCCGAGCACGGGCTCGGGGCGGAGATCGAGCTGATCAGTGCGAGTGAGATCAACGAGGCGTATGAGCGGGTGCTGAGCAGTGATGTGCGGTACCGGTTTGTGATCGACGTTGCGACGATCTAGCTCCGCTGGGTGCTTGTTTGGCTGCGGGTTCGTTGTGGCTTGTCGCGCAGTTCCCCGCGCCCCTAAAGGACGGGGCTGCGCCCCTGTCCTCTAGGGCCGCCGGCGAGCAGCCACAGCAAGTACGGGCCGCCCACCAAGGCCGTCAGTGCCCCCACCGGGATTTCCAGTGGGGGCATCAGCGTGCGGGCCGCCACGTCGGCCGCTACCAGGATCACCGAACCCGTCAACGCCGATGCCGCCAGCGGGAGTTGGGGGGTGCGGGTCAGGCGGCGGGCCAGTTGGGGGGCCGTCAGGGCTACGAAGCCGATGGGGCCCGCCGCTCCCGTCGCGGTTGCCGCGAGGATCACGCCCAGGACGGTCAGGGCGAGCTGGGTCCGGTGTACGCGGACGCCCAGCGCGGCGGCCGTGTCGGCGTCGAGGCCGAGCGGTCGCAGGGCCCGGTTCGCCCACACCAGGGCGGGCAGGGAGAGGAGAAGGATCCAGGTGAGGGGTCCCGCCTGGTCCCAGCCGCGGCCGTTGAGGCTGCCGGTCAGCCACAGCTTGACCTGCTCGGCCGCGCCCAGCTCGCTCTCCGTGAGGTACAGCTGGACGACCGCGGAGAGGGCCACCCCGATGCCGACCCCGGTCAGCACGAACCGGCTGGGCTGCATGCCGTGCCGCCAGGCCAGTACGTACACGAGCGCCGCCGCACCTAGACCGCCCGCGACGGAGACCGCCGGGAGCGCGCCGGGGGAGGCGACCGTGCCGGTGGCGAGCGCCAGGACCGTCGCGGCCGCCGCCCCGTGCCCGACGCCGATGACGTCCGGGCTGGCCAGCGGGTTGCGCGTCACGGTCTGCACGAGCGCCCCGGAGAGCCCGTACGCGGCGCCGACCAGCGCGCCGAGCACGATCCGCGGGACCCGCAGCTCCCCGACGATCAGGTCGTACGGGCCGCCGTGGCCGCGCAGGACCCGCCAGACCTCGCCCGGCGACACGTACGTCTGCCCGACGCACGCCGCGAGCACCATCACGCCTGCCAGGAGGAGCAGCAGTACGGCGACCACTGCTGCCGAGCGGCGGTGCAGGAGCAGCGAGAAGGAGCGGCGGCGGAGGACCGAGAGGCCCGCCGAGTGGGGATAGGTGGGGTCCGGGGACAGGGACGGCCCTGAGGGTGTCGCCTGCTTGGACGCGTGCGGGGATGCCGTTGTCACGAAGCCGCCCCCTTCCGGCGTATGAGAACGACCAGGACCGGTACGCCCACGAGGGCCGTCATCACCCCGGCCGGTACCTCCGCGGGGGCGCGGACCACCCGTCCCGCGACGTCCGCCGCGAGCAGCAGGGCCGCCCCGAGCAGGGCGGAGAGCGGCAGGGTCCAGCGGTGGCCGCCCGTGACGAGGCGGCGGGCCAGGTGCGGTACGGCGAGGCCGATGAAGGCGATCGGCCCGGCGGCGGCCACCGCGGCGGCGGTCAGGACGGTGGCGCCGAGCGCCGCGCAGACCCGTACGAGCTGGACCTTGTGCCCCAGCGCACGCGCGGTGTCGTCGCCGAGGGCGAGCGCGTCCAGGCCGCGGGCGCAGCCGAGCACCAGCAGCGCGCCCGCGACGAGGAAGGGCAGCATCTGCCCGACCGTTCCCGCGTCGCGTCCGCTGAGCGCGCCCACCTGCCAGAACCTGAACTGGTCGAGCGTCGCCGAACTCGACGTCAGGACCACGGTGGTGGCCCCGCCGACCATCGCGGACAACGCGGTTCCGGCGAGCGCGAGCTTGACGGGCGAGGCGCCGCCCCGGCCGCGCGAGGCGACGGCGTACACCAGACAGGCGGCGACGACCGCGCCCACGAAGGCGAACCAGACGTAGCCGCCGAAACCGTTCGCCAGTCCGCCCGTGATCGCGAACACCACGCCGGCCGCGGCACCCTGGCTCAGCCCGAGGATCCCCGGATCGGCCAGCGGATTGCGGGTGACGGCCTGCAGCGCCGCCCCCGCGACCCCGAGCGCGGCCCCCGCGGTGAGCCCGACGGCGGTCCGGGGCAGCCGCAGCGACCGTACGACCAGCGCGTCCCGTGAGCCGCCGCCGTGCAGCAGCGCGTCGAGCACGGCGGACAGCGGCACCTGCCGGGTGCCGACGGCGAGGCTGAGGGCCACCGCGACGAGGGTGAGGAGGACGGCGACCGCCAGCCAGAAGGCGCGTACGGAGGCGCGGGACGTGCGTACGGAGGCGCGAGGGGTGCGTACGGTCGCGGTGCGCGTGGTCACGTGCTCGCGGACCTACTTGGCGAGTGACTCGGTGAGCTGCTTCACGACCAGGTCGGCCGCCGTGGGGCCCGCGTTGAGGTACCAGGGGTCGTCGTCGACCTTCACGGCGTGCCCGGCCTCGACGGCCTTCATCGACTTCCAGAGCGGCCCCGCGAGGACGCTCCCGGCGTCGGTCTTGTCCTGCGCGCCCTGCACGGAGTAGAAGATCCAGTCGCCGTCCGCCACATCGATGCTCTCGGCGCCGATGTCCTCCGAAATGGCGTTGAACCGCTGGGACTTGGGCCGTCCGATCCCCATGTCGACGGCGATCGAACCGGTGAAGGAGGAGACGCCGAACATCCGGGTCCGGTCGGGCGTGAACCGCAGCATGGACACGGCGGTGTTCTTCCCGTCGACCTTCTTGCCCGCGGCGGCGGCCTCGTCCGCGTGCTCGTCGAGGAGCTTCTGCGCCTGCTCGCCCTTGCCGACGGCGTCGCCGACCAGCAGCAGGTCCCGCTTCCAGTTGATGCCGTTGCCCGCGGTGATCACGGTCGGGGCGATCTTCGACAGCTTGGGGTAGAGGTCGCCGAGCGAGTCGTTGGCGAGGATGAGGTCGGGCTTGGCGGTGGCCAGCGTCTCGAGGTTGGGCGCGGCCCGCGTCCCCGCGTCGGTCATCTTCGCGAGCTGCTTCTTGTACTGGGGGAAGGCGTCGGCGAGGTAGTCCGGTACGAGTCCGGCGTTGTCGGCGCGGGTGGTGGCGGTCGGTGTGACCCCGAGGGTGAGTACGTCGTCGAGCTGCCCGGTGCTGAGCACGGCTATCCGCTTCGGCGCGGCCGCGATCTCCGTCTTGCCCTTGAAGTGGCTGACGGTACGGGGGAATTCGCCGTCTGCTGCCTTCGTGCCCATGCCGTCGGCGAGGGCGCTGGGGGCGGCGGAGGGGCCCTCGGAGGCGCCCGCGACGGGGTTGCGGGCGCCCTTGCCGCCGCCCGCGCCGCCCTCGCTGCTCTTGTCGCTCTCCGACGACGCGCATCCGGCCATCAGTCCGCCGACCACGGTCACTGCCAGGACGGCGTTCAGTCCCGATGTGCGCACGACTCTCTCCGATTTTTCGATCTATAAGGCAAGGCTTACCTTATCCTGCGTTCCGGAGTGGCCACTTCCGGGGCCGCGCGCAGGTGACGTCGGAGGCTCGGCGCTCGGCGCTCGGTGGGCCGGTCGGCGGTTGGGTCGACGGCTGTTGGCCAACAGTCGTTGACTGTCGGCTAGTGGACGGTCTTCGCCGCCCACAGCACGGTCTCGCCGGACTTGATCACGACGTTGCCGTCGGCCTGGATGACCAGGACCGCTCCCGGATGGCCGGACGTCTGCGAGGCCCACACGGGTTTCCCGGCGCTGTTGTGGACCACCAGATTGCCGTCGTCCTGGAAGCGGGCGGTGTTGCCGGTGCCGGATGTCGCGGCGGCCCAGAGGGGGCGGTCCTTCTTGTCGGTGATCACGAGGTTGCCGTCCCGCTGCATGACCAGCTTCGTCTTGGCGGTCTGCACGGACTCTCCGACGCCCAGGTCGTACACGGCCTCAAGGGTTCTGCGTACCGGGCTCGCCGGGTTCACCGGCTTCGTGGCCCCGGCCGACGCCGAGGGCCGTGTCTTCGCGCCGCCGGAGGAGCCGTCCGACGCATCGGAACCCGAACCGGAGCCGCGCATACCGACGTACGCGGCGACCGAGACGGCGGTCACGGCGACGGCGGACGCCGCGGCGACGGCGACGACCAGCCAGAGGGGGCGCCGCCGTCTTTCGGGCGGGCCGCCCGGGACGGCCAGGACGGTGCCGTCCTGCGTCTGCCCGGCGGCCGGGTGCCCGGGGCCGGGAGCCATGGAGGGGTGGGGATGAGGGTGGTACGCGGGGTGGGGCTGCACGTGGGTCTGTGAGCCGGGCAGCAGGTCGGGCGGGAGGTCGGGCGGGAGGTCGGGCCCGGGGTCGACGAGGGTGTGCGTCGGCTGCTCGTGCGCCGTCAGTTCGGTGGCGAGGGCGGGAGGGCGGACGTCCGGCCAGTTGCCGGTACGGGCACCGAGCTGCTCCAGGCGCTTGCCCAGCTCGGCCGCGGTCGGGCGGTCACCCGGGGCCTTGGCCAGACATGAGGCGAGTACGGGGACCATGGCCGGCGGAACGCCTTGGAGGTCGGGCGCCTCGTGGACGGCCCGGTAGACCAGCGCGGCCATGGCCACGTTCTCCTGCGGGCGCGCGAACGGGCCGTGGCCGGTGGCGGCGTACACCAGGACCGCGGCCAGCGAGAACACGTCGGCGGGTTCGGCAGGCACGCCACCGACGGCCTGGTCCGGCGCGAGGAAACCGGGCGAACCGAGAACTCCGCCGACCTGGGTGTGCCGGGGGTCGTCGGCGGCCCGCGCGATGCCGAAGTCGATCAGCCGCGGGCGGTCGCGTGCCAGCAGGACGTTGCCCGGCTTCACGTCCCGGTGCGTGAGGTCGGCCTGGTGCACCGACTGCAGCGCGCCGCACAGTTCGGCGGCGAGCGAGAGGACCGCGGCCTCCGGCAGCGGGCCGTGCCGCCCGACCCATTCGTCGAGCGACGGCGCCGGTACGTACTCGGTGGCCAGCCACTGCGGACGCTGGCCCGGCGGGCTGTAGTCCACGACGGTCACGGTCCACGGCGAGCGCACCCGGTCGCTGTTGCGTATCTCGCGCGCGAACCGCTCCTCGAACCCCGGATCACTGCTGAGATCCTCGCGGATCGTCTTCAGCGCCAGCAGACGCCCGGACGGCGTACGGGACAGGAACACCTGCCCCATGCCTCCCGCTCCGAGCCGGTTCAAAAGCGGGTAGCCGCCGATGGACGACGGATCCGAAGGCTGAAGGTTCTTCATGAAAGCTGCACCCCAGGGATCGGCCTCGCCGCTCCAACAGCACGTCGCGGCCTGGTAGTTGAATCGAGAAGCAGCGTAGTTGGCGGGGCGCGCGAAGGTGGCCGAGTGTGTGTGTTGGGCCGGGTCTGTGCCGCGTTTGTGTCGAGTCTGTGGCGTGTCGTCTGTGCCGAGGCCGCGGGTCGGGTCTGTGGCGTGTCGGGTTCGCTGCCCTACGTCGCCGGTCCTGTGGGCCGGTCCAGGGCGGCGAGGGCCGCTGCCAGGCTGCCGTGGCTGGTGAGGGTGTCGGGGTGCTCGGGTCCCAAGGTGCGTCGGCGGATGTCGAGGGTCTGGCGGTGAAGCTCTGCGGCCTGCCTGTAGTCCCCGAGGTCGTACAGCGCGCCGGCCAGGTTGTCGCGACTGGTGAGGGTGTCGCGGTGTTCGGGCCCCTGAACCCGGTTGTCGACGTTCAGCATGATCTGACGCAGAGCGAGCCGCTCGGCATTCAGACCGGCTTCCTTCAGCAGATCGGCGAGAGCGTGCACCAGACGGCGGGCGTCGCCGAGCGGGAGCTGACTGTCCTGATGCAGCAGGAGAGGGATGTGGAGGGCGAGTACGCGCGCCACCGCCCAGCCGGACCGTCCGCTCGCGCGGATGTCCGTCACGGCGTCGGTGAGATGTTGCGCGACGGCAGAATGCCAACGAGTGACATCGGCGGTCTCCTCGGTCAGGGCGATGATGTTGATCTGGCGGACCAGGGGATCCAGCGTGATCGTGCGGGCGTTGCCGCTCGTCGCCGAGGCATCGGGGATACCCAGGAGCCCGTAGCGGTTCAGGCCGGCAAGCGCGGCGTCCAGGCTTCCCTGAGTGACTGTCGCTCGAAGAGCGGACTCCAGCAGACCCGGTGTGACGAGAGACAGGGGCACCGGAGCCTCCGCGAAGAGAGCGAGCAGCCGCAGCAAGGGGCGTGCCAGCGAGTGCCCTTCGTTGCTCAGTTGGTCCAGCGAGAGTTCCCAGGTGTGGCGTACGGCCTGCCGGGCCACCTCGGGGTCGGCGGCGTTGGGGTCTTCCGCCCCGAGAAGCGAGTGCATGTCGTCCAGCAGGGCGCCGCGGTACGCCATGAATGTCTGGTACCGGCTCGTGGGCCTGGTGAGGTAGGCGCTCGTCGAGTGCAGAGCCAGTGGCAGGCCGCCCAGGCGAGTGGCCAGCGCCTCGGCCTCTCGTAGCGTTCCCGCTCTGGGGGCCGCGTCCGCGAGGACCTGCGCGGCTGCGTGGACGGTCAGCGGTGCGAGTCGTAGGACCTCGGCACACGGTCCCCACGTATCCGTGCTGGTGTCCCGACTCGTCACGAGCAGGAGCCCCCCGCCCTCGGGGCGGATCCAGCCTCGGTAGTTCCGTACCTTCTCCGGCTCCGGGCCTATCCTGCTCGTCTCGTCCGCGTCGTCGATGACCATCAGCCACTTGCGGGTACGGGCCAGTTGCTGCCACACCGTGTCGGGCAGGTTCTCGTGACCCGCGTGAGCCCTTTCCAGTGCGCTCAGCGGCAGGCCGCATGCGAGGGCGACCTGGGTGAGGTACTTCGCCAGATCGACGTGATCGCGCCACCGGACCCAGAACACCGTGTATCCGGCGCTCTTCGCCTGGGCGCACAGAGTCGCGGCCACGGTGGTCTTTCCGATGCCGCCCACCCCGCAGAGCACGGCGAAACGGTCTGCGGGATTCCGTAACAGGCGGGTGAGGACGGCCAGTTCCGGCTCGCGGCCCCGCACCAGAGCCGGTACGACGTGCGGAGCCCGAAGTGAGCTCAGCCCGGTCGCGGCGGTCGCGTCGACCTGAAGCAGTTGACTGGAAACCGGCGCCTCCAGATCGAGGCGTCTGCTCGCCAGACCCAAGGCTGTGCCGAGCAGCGCGAGCAGCGCGAAGACGCACCAGGCCACCCATGGGCTGCGCGCCCAGCCGGGAACGGATTCGCTCGCGTAGTTCGTCACCGGCCCCAGCAGGACAGTTACGAGCGCCAAGGCCCCGGCCGCTGCCGCGCCCAGCCTCGCATGGCGTTTGTGTTGCACGCTCTGCCCCCTGCTGGCATGCCGTTGTAGTGCCAGCATCATGACGGAGCGCCACCACACGTGACACCCGACCGGACGTCAACAGCGTTCTTCGGCCGCCGTCCTGGCGGCACACAACAGCCCCTCGACACAGCCCTGTGAGGCACGAGTGACGCATTGCCCACTCGAAGCTGTTGCGGGCGGCGGCTGCGTCCGCCTGGCACAACGTGGGCCGAAATGCCCCGTACGGCCCTGGAGTTGTGTTCGATAGCCTGCCCGGGCCGACGGCTGGGTGCTCCGGGCGCTTGGGTGCGTGATCGTGTCGAAGTGCCGAAGTGCTGAAATGTCGGCGTGAGGTCGTGGCGGTTGAGCGGTCTTCATGGGGGCTTGGCATGCGAGCGGTCGTCGTGGGTGCGGGTATCGGGGGACTGGCGGCGACGTTGAGCCTGCGCCGGGCCGGTCATGAGGTCACGCTGGTCGAGCAGGCGGCGCGGTTCACCGAGATCGGTGCCGGGATCCAGCTCGCGCCCAACGCCACGCGTCTGCTGCGCCGGCTGGACCTCCTCGACGCGGTCGCCGCACAGGCCGCCCGCCCCTCCCACGTGAGCTTCCGCACCTGGTCCGACGGGTCCGAGATCTGCCGTTACGCGCTGGGGCGGGAGGCCGAGGACGCGTTCGGGGCGCCCTACCTGCTGCTCCACCGGGCCGATCTGCACCAGGCCCTGGCCGCGGCGGTGCCGCCCTCGTCGGTGCGTCTGAACACCGTTGTCGTGGGCATCGACCAGGACGACGAGTCCGCCTCCGTGACCACGGCGAGCGGTGAGCGCCTGCGGGCGGACCTGGTCGTGGCCGCCGACGGCATCCGGTCGGCGGCCCGCCAGTGGCTCTTCGGCGCGGACGAGGCCGTCTTCTCCAGGACCGTCGCCTACCGCGCGCTGCTCCCGGCCGACGAAGTGGCCGATCTGGGTCTGCCCGACCTCGGTATCTGGCTCGGTCCGGGCCGGCACTTCGTCCACTACTGGGTGCGTCGTGGGGAACTGCTCAACGTCGTGGCCGTCTTCACGGCCGAGGCGGAGGCTGCGACTGCGACTGCGACGGAGTCGTGGACCGCGCGGGCGGAACCGGGCGAGCAGCTGCGCGAGTTCGAGGGCTGGGACTCCCGGGTGCTCGACGTCCTCGAACGCGCGGGCCAGGTGTTCCGCTACGGCATCCATACACGGGTGCCGCTCGCGCGGTGGAACATCGGCCGGGTGACCCTGCTCGGCGACAGCGCCCACGCGATGGTCCCGTTCCAGGCCCAGGGCGCGGCGCAGGCGATCATGGACGCGGCCGTACTCGGCGACGCCCTCACGGGTGCGACCCCCGCCGACGTACCCGACGCTCTCGACCGGTACGTACGCCGCCGCCTGGCCACCGCCACCAGCATGCAGGCCAACTCAGCGCGCGCGGGCGACGACTTCCACCTCCCGGACGGCCCCGAGGCCCAGGCACGGAACGCCCGCATGGCGGCGTACGCGGCGGAGCACGTCTTCCTGCCCCAGGCGACGGGGTGGGCGGTGGACGTCCTTGATGGCCGACCACCATCGCGGGGTCAGGCCGGGGCTAGGCCGTCGTCGTCGGCGTCATGACGTGCTGCTTGACGAGTTCGTACGACCGCAGCCGGTCGGCCAGTGCGTAGACGGGAGTTACGAGCATGAGTTCGTCGGCGCCGGTCAGGTCGACCAGGTCCGTCAGCTGCTTCGAGACGGTCTCGGGCGACCCCTGTGCCTGATGGGCGCGGAAGCCTGCCAACATCCGCGCCTCGTCCGCGGTGAACGAGTGGGCCGCGGCCTCTTCGGGCGTGGGGAAGGGGATGCCGCCCTGCCCCTTGAGGAGTCCGGCCTTGATGACGTCCATCGGGCCGACGAGTCGGGCCGCCTCCTCGTCCGTCTCGGCGCACACCGTTTCCACGCAGACCAGCACGCGCGGGCTCGCGCACCAGCGGGACGGGGAGAAGTGCTCGCGGTAGTGGGCGAGCGCGGCCAGGGTGTTGTCGGGACGGATGTGATGGGCGAAGGCGATCGGCAGTCCGAGTCCCGCGGCGAGCGCGGCACCGGCCGTGCTGGAGGAGAGCAGCCATGGCTCCGGGAGCGGGTCCAGCCCGACCTCGTCCACCAGGAGCCGCAGTGTCGATGACACGTCGTCGCGGTATTCGTCGTCCGTCGTCGGACCGGCCCCGCGGCGCAGGGCCCGCGCCGTGGATTCGTCGAAGGTCCCCGGGCCCCGGCCGATGCCCAGGTCGATCCGGCCCCCGTGCAGCGCGGCCAGCGTGCCGAACTGCTCCGCCAGCATGATCGGGGCGTGGTTCGGAGCGAGGACGCCCCCGGAGCCGAGACGGATGGACGCCGTCAACGCGGCCGCGTGGGTGGTCAGTACGACGGGCGGGAACGCTCCGATGGCCGGGGAATGATGATGCTCGGCGTACCAGAGCCGCAGATAACCGAGTTCCTCGACGCGTCGGGCGAACTCGGTCGTGTCTCGCAACGTGTCCTCGGGCGGAGTACCCGTCTGAACCATGGCCACTTCGAGCGCGCTGAGCGGAACGGTGATCATTCGATCAGTATAGAAATCGTCTGCTCCCTCCGACTCCCTCCGACTCCCTCCAGCTCCCTCCAACTCCCTCTGTACGTACGGTGGATCGGCCGCTGTGCCGGCCGATGGCGGGGCCGGTCGTCAGACACCACGGGGCCGGACCCTGCGGGTGGTCAGACGGACGGGGTGGCGAAGTAGTGGCCCTTGTCGAGGTCGTCCAGGAGCCCGGGCCCGGTCGGCTGCCACCCCAGCAGTTCGCGGGTGTACGCGCTGGAGACGGGGCTGTCCATGGCGAGGAAGGCGGCCAGCCAGGTGAAGTGCCCGGCCGCGTCGTCGGGGGAGACCGAGGACGCGGGCACGCCGAGGTGCCGCCCGATCACCTCGGCGACGGCACGTATCGGCACGCCCTGGTCCGCGATCGCGTGCAGCGTGGAGCCGGCCGGAGCGTTCTCCAGTGCGAGGCGGAAGAGGTGCGCGGCGTCGGACCGGTGCACGGCGGGCCAGCGGTTGGTCCCGTCGCCGATGTAGCCCGAGACGCCCTTCTCGCGGGCGACGGCCACCACGGTGGCGAGGAAGCCGTGGTCCCCGTCGCCGTGCACCGTCGGAGGAAGCCGTACGACGGACGAGCGGACGCCGCGGTCCGCGAGGGCGGCCGTGGCGTGCGCGTTGGCCAGCCGCTTGACGGGACCGGCGGCCAAGTGGCCGCCGGTCCGGCCGGACGCCTGACCGTCCTGCTCGGTGGCGACCTGCCCAGGCGCGAGCCCGAGCGTCCCGGACGCGATGAGAAACGGGCGGTCGGAACCGGCGAGCGCCTCGCCGAACGTGTCGATGGCGCGCCGGTCCGCGTCGGCCGCGTCCTCGAAGCCGCCGCTGAACGCGATGTCGTGCTTGAAGGCGAGGTGGATCACGCCGTCGGACTCGGCGGCCGCGTCCCGCAGGGTGTCGAGATCGTCGAGCGTACCGCGGCGCACCTCGGCGCCGGCCTCGGCGAGAGCGGCGGCCGAGGCGTCCGAGCGGGCGAGCCCGACGACCTGGTGACCGGCGCCGATGAGTTCCGGAACAACGGCTGAACCGATCCAGCCGGACGCGCCGGTGACGAACACACGCATGAGGAGAACCTCCGGGTAGGTCGACCGTCCTGGCCGCGGGAGCCCGGGCTACGAGCGCGGGGAACGCACGCAGCGCACGGAACGCACGGAACGCATGCAGCGCACGGGATGCGCGGAACGCACGCGGCGCACGCGATGCACGGGCCATGCGGCCAACGAGCCGATGTCAGTGACTGACATCAACCGTAGCACCTGATGTCAGTGACTGTCATCGCGTACGATCAGGGGTATGAGTCGATGGCAGCCGGACGCGCGCGGGCGGCTTGAGAAGGCGGCGCTGGACCTCTACAGCGAGCGCGGGTACGAGCAGACGACCGCGGCGCAGATCGCCGAGCGTGCGGGGCTGACCGAGCGGACGTTCTTCCGGCACTACGCCGACAAGCGCGAGGTGCTCTTCGGGGGTTCGAGCCGGTTGGAGGAGTTCTTCGTGGACGCCCTCGCCGGCACCCCGGACACGGCCCTGCCGATCGACGCGATGGCCACGACGCTGGAGGCCGTCGCCGCCCTCTTCCTGGAGCGCCACGAGCACTCCCGGCAGCGCCAGGCCGTCATCGTGGCCAACGCGGAACTGCGCGAGCGGGAGCTGATCAAGCTCGCGTCCCTGTCCGCGGCTCTCGCCGCCACACTCCGCCGCCGCGGCGTCAAGGACCCGGCCGCGACCCTCACCGCGGAGGCCGGCATAACCGTCTTCAAGGTCGGCTACGAACGCTGGGTCGGTGACAACGGGGAACGCCCGCTGGCCGACTTCCTGCGCGAGTCGCTCAACGAACTCAAGGCGGTGACGGCGGGCGACTGACCCCGGGCGAGCAGCCGCGGTCATGGCTGCCGACATGGGCCTGCCGGAGCGGGCGGCTCCGAGGGCAGGCGGGATGTGAGGGCAGGCGGGATGTGAGGGGCGAACGGCAAACGTTCTCCGACTCCGCTGGTAACGGGAGTTGGGGCGGGAGCCGGAGTGACGAGGACGGCCCTACTCCGTCTCGCCCGGCGGCTCAGGCGCTTCTGCTTGCTCGGGCTCGCCGCGGCCGATCGTCATGGACCACCGCACCGACGAGGACGCCAGAACCGAGACGGTGCCCTTCTTCTCCGCTCCCGCGACGTTGATCTGGTGGTAGATGGTGCTTGTGGTGGCGCTTGCTTCGCCGTCGACGCATTCCAGCGGGAAGCCGACGTTCACCGGCTCTACGGAGACCTCGATCTCCCCTTCGCCCTGGCACCGAACGGCGACGATCAGGGCAACACCCCTCTCACCCTCACTGAACTCGAAAGTGCCGCTACCACGGGTTTCACCCTGACGACCGGCGACGGTCTCGGAGTCGTCCAATGCGGGTGGGGACTTCAGGGAGCCCGGGGCAGGGGCAGGGGCAGGGGCAGGGGCGGGGTCAGGGTCCGAGTCCGTGTTCGGTCTCGAGTCCTGTTCAGGGCGGGGAGAAACGGCGGCTGCCGTTGTGCCGGGAGCAGCAGGCCCCGGAGTACGTGCGACGTCCGTCCTCTGATCGGACGTGCAGGCAACTGCAAGCGCCAGCGCTCCCATCGCGAGACTCGGGCCCATCAGCAGCGATGCCGCTCTTGAAATTCGTATGACGGTTCCCCCTGGTCAGACGAGTGGGGACAACCGGTCGTGCGGCCCCCGCCCGAGGTCACCCGATCTTGTAGCGTGCACCTCAGACAAACAAGATCCCAGCGAAAAGGCTGAGGGGAACGTGAGATTCAGCTTCTGTCCGAAGCGGCCCACGCCCCGTTCCAGGCCCGCAGCAGCGGCACGTGTCGGCGAGGTCGCTCTTGCGATCCCGACCGTCCACTCGTCCGCGTAACGCTGCACGGCCTCACCGCAGAGCCCGAGTTGGAGCGAGCGGTACGCCAAGGGTTGCGGGTGCGGATCACGCTCGGGGTCCCAAGCGGTACATCGTCCAGAGGAACGACGGCTTGACCCACGCCAAGCCGCGCTCACAGCCCGTTCCGGGGCCAGGGTTCCAGGCAACTCGCGTGGAGACTCTGCCCTCTTCAGAGAAGGCTCTCGTCCCGAACTGTCCAGCCTGCACCCAACTCGCGCCTCAGAGCCTCAACGCTGCGTGCGCCTGCTGCTTGAAGAGCTGATGTTCCTCGTCGGACCACGGCGACGGATTCGGCGGATAGTCCCAGTCGATCGACGACTGATACCGCTCGGACAGCCTGGCCAGCTCGGTCCGGAGCGCCGGGGTGATCGGCAGCCGCTCCAGCTCGCAGGGGTAGCCGTACGGACTGCCCATGTCCTCTGGCCACAACGGAGTGTCTACATGACTGGTCGCCGGGGCCTGCCCGTTCTCCGACTCATTGAACGCGCTCTGCCCGCGCTCTGCCCGCGCACGCCGCTCATGTGACGCGTCAGCCCAGCAAGTTGAGGACTTCGAGATAGTCGTCGTAGGCCTCGCCGTACTGTTTGGCGGCGACAAGGAACATGGAACGGTCGGTCAAGGCCTGTCCCAACGCTTCCAGGCTCTGCTCCGTGCCTGCCATGTCGGCCAAGCCGCGTGCGAGTGCCACGCCTTCATCGAAGAGCGGGCGGAGTGGCTTCAGGATGCGGTGGCCGCGGTTCTCCCGGCAAACGGCCGAACGGATGGTGAGCCTTCGGTGCAGGGCCACCGCTTCGGGAAGATGTCCGTACGGTTCTGTCCGGGCCGCGTCTCTCAGGCCTGCCGCCTGTTCTTCGAGGGTGGGCAGGCCGTCGGCGTAGGCCTGCTTGACGTCGGGTGACCAGTCGTGGAACGGGAAGCCGAACGGAGGCGCCGGGGACCCCGGAAGCGCCACGGGTTCCGCCGACCGGCCCGACAAGGCAAACAGGGTGACCCACCACGTCAGGATGTTGCTCCAGCTCTTGCGCTCTCCGGTCTTGTCCAGCTCGGACAGAAAGGCAAGGGCGTCCTCTCGGGCGGCCCGGGCCTCGACGCGTTGCCCGGCGGTGTCCAGCATCCCGGCCTGATGGACCAGTTGCCATATCAGGATGGCCAACGAGGAGCGGTCCTCATCGACTTCGGCGCGGGTGACGCGCACGTTGTCAGCAAAGGCATCCATCGCCGCGTCGTGGCATCCGGCGGCATCCAGTTCGGCCGCCCACGCGAGCAGATCCCAGAAGGAGACCTCCGTCGAACTGTCCGAGAGAGCGGTTCGTACCGGCTTCCCCCAGAGTTCCGCGGCCTCCCGGTGACGCCCGTCCTCGGCCAGTACGGTCGTCAGCGGCCTGTGCCCGTACATGGGACTCGACACCTGGCCGTGTGCGAAACCCCACCGCCCGGCCGCGGCCATCTCCTCACATACGGCGAAGCCCTCTGCCCGTCGTCCGGCTGCATAGAGCTCGTGCCGGTACGGGGACAGAGCACGTACGAGCAACTCGGTCCTGTTGTGTTCGCCGGCTTCGATGCGCCGTGCCGCGGCAGCCGCCTCGGCGTGACGTGCCAGTCGCACGTCCGGCCGGTCCCGGACCTCTGGCGCGTATGCGTAGGAGAGCAGTGCCTCCGTCAGCCTCGGCAGGTAGGTCAGCGGACTCACCGCCGAAAGCACCCGGTACGCCTCGACCTGTTGACCGATGCTCGGTCTGCCCGATCCGAGCAGCGTCGTTCGTGCGCGCAGCACCGCATCCTGATCGACCTTCTCGGTGTGATCCATGCCGGCGATTCTGAGGGCCGGACGAGGGCCGAACAAGGCGACTGAGCTGTGCCGTTGGTCCTACGGAAACGGCCTCCGAGCTGTCATGATGAAGACGGCATCACCCCTCGGTGGGCCAACTGCCGCAGACGATTCGACGGACGCCCCGACTGGGCGGCCGACTCTTCCTCACCTGCTGCGAACGGCGCAGCGCCGAGCCAGGCTCCATGCGGCCTCACCTGAAGTGAAGTCAGCGAAGACCGTTGCTACTTGGGCTACTTGGGCCTTCTCGCTCAGCACACACCGGTAGTGCCGGTCCGGTGAACCATCCCGGTGTTCGACAGCAAATCCTGCACTGCCGTCATGGCCGGCGCTTCAGCTGATGCGAGTTCCTGTGCCGCCGACACGGACGCGCGGGTCTCCCGCGTGCAGCGTCACCGTGAGCTCACCAGGGCGGCCCAGGTCCTCGCCCTGATGCAGGGTGAGGACGGCGTCCTCGGGGACCAGGCCAAGCTCACGCGCGTACGCACCGAACGCGGCGGCCGCGGCGCCGGTCGCCGGGTCCTCGACGACGCCGCCGACGGGGAAGGGGTCACGGACATGGAAGATGGTGGCCGACTCCCGCCACACCAACTGGATCGTGGTCAGGTCCAAGCGGTGCATGAGGGCTTCGAGGCGCGCGAAGTCGTACGCGAGATCTGCAAGGCGGGCGCGCGTCGCCGCCGCGAGAACGAGATGGCGGGCGCCGGCGAAGGCGATACGGGGCAGGAAGGCCGGGTCGAGATCGGCGGCGGGCCAGTCGAGCGCGGCGAGCGCCTCCGCGAGGTCGGCGTCGGCGATCTCCTCGATGTGCGGTTCGACACTGGTGAGCGTGGCCCGCAGCGTCCCGCCCTCCTCGGCCACCTCCACCGGCACGGTGCCGGCGCGCGTCGCGAACACCAGCTCCCCGGGGCCCATCCGCTCGGCGAGCGCGACCGCGGTCGCGACGGTGGCGTGCCCGCAGAACGGCACCTCGGCCTTGGGGCTGAAGTAACGGATGCTGTACGCCCGCCCCTCCCGGCCGCCGAGGCTCTCCGGGGGCGCGGTCAGGAACGCGGACTCCGAGTATCCGAGGTCGGCGGCGATGGCCAGCATGTCGCTGTCGTCCAGGGCGGTGGCGTCCAGAATGACACCGGCAGGGTTTCCGCCGTCGGGGTCGCTGGAGAAGGCGGTGTATCGCAGTACCTCGGGCCCTGGCGCATTCGTCGTCATGCTCGTGCCAACGCGGGGCGGGGACGTGGCGTTCCCGGACGCGGGCGGACTTGGGTGGACGCGGGTGGACGCGGGTGGAGGTGGGAGCAGGCGCTTGCGGCGGGCCCACGCGGCGGAGCCGCACGTCGATATTCACTCGCGGCGAGCCCGCGTGGCACCCCAATGCAGAACCCACACCCCGCCAGCGTGTTCCCGCCAAGGCAGCCTTCAGATTCCGCGAACGCGCTGGTTTCCTCATAAGGCTTTGAACGCGGCTTGAAGACTCAAGTCAAGCCGTGCCGACTGCCTGAGGCCTGCCGGGGGTCAGGAGACAGTCCTCGCCGTCGAGATCATTCGCGACGGATTCGACTGGGCGCTGCGCCATGCCTGCCTGTCGAGTTACGTTCGCGGACTGCATCCCGATCGCGGCACCTGGCAGCGTGACCTCAAGCGCGCACCGGCCCGTGTTCAGTGGGATCCCGAACGCGATCTGCACCTGCGTCCCCTGCCACACCGCTCGCTGCAACTGGGGCTCTCGGGTGAGGCATCGTCGCGTTACGCGGACGAGTGGATCGTGTCCATCAGCGACGTGACCCCGCTCGCCAACCAGATCCACGCACTCGTCAGGGACGGCGAACTGGACTCAGTTGCCCGACTGCTACCCCAGGAGCGGGGATACCCCGCCGGCGCAGAACTCCTGGCCCACCTGCGCCCCTGACCGGCGATCAGGGCACAACTGGGGGCACCGGCCCGGGTCACATGGCGACACAGGTCTGTGAACGCCGTTTGATGACCCACGTCATGCGGTCACGCTTTCACGCGGCGGGAAAGTGGTTCTCGTGGACGGCGGGCAGGCCGATTTCTGGAGCGTGCGCCTGGTAGACGGTGATTGTGGATTTCGATTGCACCGCACGGATCCGGCGGTGCGGTTCTTCCACGGCGTACAACGTGGGGTCGGCCGGGTCCGGGTGGCGACCGATTTTCGACCGCGTCGGCGGTCGGACGGCCGACAGCCGAGTCGTCATACCCAGTAGCGTCCCATTGGTGAATCTTCACCTTGTCGACGACGTGCCCGACGGGCTGACCCGAAGAGCCCGGTCCTTTGTCAGTGCGCACGGCGTCAAGGTCGACGTCCGGCCGGTTGCGGAGCACAGGCAGTGGTGGCTCGACCGGGAAATCCCGGTTGAGGTGATCGACCGGATGGTGGCTTATCAAGAGCGGTGGGGCGGTCTGCTCCTGCCGCCCGCATCGCAGTACGACGGGGGACCCAAGTGCTTCGATCCCGACTCGCCCGAAGGCTCAGCGTCCGAAGGGTGGTGGTTCGAGGCAGGCATGCAGCGGACCGCGGTCCCCTACTCATTCATGATCGGACCGGCCGGTGAGTTCGGTATCCATGCAGGTCTGTGGACGCCTCTTCACGCGACGGTTGAGGGATGGGTGGAGTCGATAGCGCTGACGTACCACGCGTCCACGTGGGCGAAGCACATCACGAAGGCCACTGGCGATGACGTCGATCGCATCGCGCTGGACACCTACGAGCCGGTGCCAGAGGTGAGGGGGTTGGCCGACACCTGGTGGCGGGGAAGGGACTCGTTGGTGGCGATCTATTCCGGGGAGGCCGGCAGTCTCCCCTTTCCCCGGGGGCGCACAGCGCTCATCTACTCCGGCCTTGACGAGTGGGGCCTGTATGGGGGAGTCGGGCCGTAGCACTGTCTGATGTGCCAGTGGCACGGCCGTCAGCTTCACGTACCAGGGCTCGCGCCACCGGCTGCTTCTCCGTCCCGCCGGGTCCGCGATGCCGTGTGCCCCGCCCCGGCAGCGACGGCCGGTTGGGCGGGCACGGAATCGCCCGGAACCCTCGTGCGTTGAGGACAGTGGGTAAGGGATGCCGGTGGTGTGCGAGCCGATGACCACGAGTGACCGAGCTGACAGAAACAGACATTGGAAGGGGCCGTGATGGCTGCGCAGACGCAGAGGGCCGTGCTGGCGGGCGGATGCTTCTGGGGGATGGAGGAGCTGATCCGCCGACTCCCGGGTGTGGCGGCGACCCGGGTGGGCTACACCGGGGGTGACGTGCCGAACGCGACCTACCGCAACCACGGCACGCACGCGGAGGCCATCGAGATCGTTTTCGACCCCGAGAAGACCGACTACCGCGCACTCCTGGAGTTCTTCTTCCAGATCCACGACCCGAGCACCAAGAACCGCCAGGGCAACGACATCGGCCTCAGCTACCGCTCGGCGATCTACTACGTGGACGACGAGCAGAAGCGCATCGCCGAGGACACGATCGCGGACGTGGACGCCTCCGGGCTGTGGCCGGGCAAGGTCGTCACCGAGGTGGAGCCGGTCGGCCCCTTCTGGGAGGCCGAGCCCGAGCACCAGGACTACCTGCAGCGTTACCCGGACGGCTACACCTGCCACTTCCCCCGCCCGGGATGGCGCCTGCCCGCCCGCACGGAGGGCTGACCGCGAGGCGCCCCGTCGAAGGCGGAGGCGGGGCGGAGGCGAGGCAGGGGAAGCGGTCGGCCGAGACTCCGCCCCGCCGGGCCGCGTCTGCGCCTGCGGGGATCGGCGGTGCCCCGCCGACGCCTACGGGGCGGCGGTGCCCCGGGCCGTGCACGAAGGTCGCTGATGTGAAGGCTGCCCGTGACCGGCCGGTCAGAGACCGGCCGGGTGGCTGGAGAGCCAGTCGACGTGCCGGCCGCGCATCCGGTCCCGCTCCTCGGACGTGGCGAGGACGACGTCCGCACCGCCGTCGTACGGGTGGTGGATGCGGCGGAGTCCCGTATCGGTGAGGAATACCTCGGCGAGCGCGTCGTCTGCGACGCCTCGCAGCAGATCGTCGGCGCGGCCGCCAGAGGGGCGTAACGGTGGCCTGGGGGCGCGGCAGAGCTGTCGTCCAGAGGACGTAAAGGGCCTATCGGAATTTCATCGCCAGCCGTTCAGTGCGCGCTCAGCGTTGTCGACCAACTCCTTATAGGTCACGACCTCAACGCGGCTCACATGTGTGTTGAGGGTGCGTAGGGCCTCGTTGATTTCGTCTTCGGAAACGTTCGGTTGTACGGATGGGTGTCCGATCAATACGAGTGCGCTTGCTCGGCGAGTTTCGATGCCCAGTTCATCCCGGATGCGGAGTCGGTGTTCGTCCAATCCGACAAGGTAGTTCACCGCTTGGCTTACCGCGTCGTGTACTTCGGCAGTCGGCACCCAGCACCCTCGGTGTCTCTTGACCAGGGAGCCCTGGAGGCTCATGGAACGCTTCAACTCGACGATATGTAGTGCGCCATCCCCACGTATCAGGGGGATGTCCACCTCATCACCTGGCACGAGTCGACGCTGGACTGCTTGGCTCGCGAACTGTCCCCCGAAGATCCAGTGTTGACCGTCCAACGCGCGTTGCAGGTCCAACTCGCTCGCCTCGGTATCCTCAACCGCCTCGCGCAGCGCCTTCAGGCCTCTCCGGCGCCTCTGAATCTCTGCGGCGCGGAGCAACAGCTGCCCCTCCTTGTCGGCTGCCAAAATAGCCAACGAGTCCGGGGACATCACAACGCGGCGGGCAGCTTGCTCCGGGTCTTCCAGGTCGACCCTTTCGCGGAAAACTTGCTCCAGCCACGCGGCCACCTCGGCAGTGCCACGAAGTATCCGATACCGGCCGGGCCGCTCCTGTGACTGTTGCATGTACCGTGCGTCCCGGGCGACGGCCTCCACATGGGAAAGTACCTCGCTCGGGCTCGCATCGGGATGCTGGCCGAGGTACTGGTCGCCGAGTTGCATGAAGAAAGCCAGACTCGCGGAGAGCGTTCGTGCCAGGTAGTCCTGGTGTGAGCTCAACGGCTCTGTCGATCGTTGAAAGAGCCTGTATCGCTCTTCGAAGTCTGGCCGGAGGATTCGTCCTTCGGCGTAGTCCAGAGAGTCCTGTATCAGTCGAACGACTTGCCACTCGTCCGCCGTTGCCGCCTCTGAACGAGCCTCCTTCAGTAGGGTGACGAGTGCTCGGCCGCCTCTGTAGGGGCTCCTGCCACTGGCCATATGCTTGAAGACCGATTCAAGCGCGTCCTTGATCCTGGGATCGACGGCTTGCTCGGCGACGTGCTCCAGTTGCAACTTCAGCGCAAAGTCAGATCTCACATCCACACACGCGATTCTGACGCCTGGCACTGACACCGTGCCGAGATCCGAGAGAACGACAGCCCCAAGAGCGAGATGCGGCGCGTTTCTCGCCGCGCCACCGTGTGGGGCTTTGGCTCCTTGGAATTACAGGACAGCCCACAGTCACCACGTTCACGTTAAGTGCCGGCAAGTGTGCTCAGTGCTCGACGAAGCGGGGCTCCGGCCATCTGGTGATCGGCTCGCTGCGGGCCGAGTAGATCTCCAGGAGCGAGAGGTACCCGCCCGCCGTGAACACCATCACTCCGGCGTCCTCCGGTACGACGTACCAGGCGTCCGCAGCTGGATTGCCATGTATCGGAGCAGCCGGCACCTTCGTACGGTCCACCACGAGGTCGAGCGTCACGCAGCCGCAACCGCAGGTGCCCGCAACCTGCGTGTGCGGGATCTGAGCGCGCAGCGCGCTGCTCACCGGATCTGAGCCGGTCAGTAGCGCCTTCAATGTCGTCGTCGCGTCCTGCGAGAGAGGCTCAGCCATCAGCCTTGGCGACACCGAGCGGGCAGGACACACCAGTCCCGCCAATCCCGCAGTAACCCGCCGGATGGTAGGCGGTGCGGGAGGACTCGGCGGTTGCTGCCTGGGTGGGGGTGTGGGTGTGGATGGCCGAGCGGTATTGGGTGCCTACGCCGTTGCCCTGGCGGAAGCCCTGCGTGGGGTTGCGGGACTCCCAGAAGAGCTTGAGAAGGCTCTCGTACGAGATCACGGCGGGGTCGTAGACCACTCGGACCCTCTCGGTGTGGCCGGTCAGGCCCGAGCTGACCTCCTCGTACGTGGGGTGCTCGGTGAAGCCGCCCTGGTAGCCCACCAAGGTCGTGTGGACACCGGCCGGGAGCTGCCAGAACTTGCGCTCCGCGCCCCAGAGGCAGCCCAGGCCGAAGTCGGCGATCTCCAAGCCCTCGGGGTATGGGCCGAGGAGTGGGTTGCCGAGGACCGCGTGGCGCTCGGGGATCGAGTACGTCGGCTCGGTGCGCCCGCGCAGGGCCTGCTCAGGGGTCGGCAGCCGGGGGGTACGGCCGTGCAGGAACATACGATCTCCTCTCTTCAGGCCTGGATCCCGGTGGCCACAACATTTGAGCTCCCTCGGCATTTCGGGCCCAGCCGGGTCGGCACCGGTCCACCACTTGGTCAGCGGGCCGCCACCGTCACTCCGCCCGGCTCGGCCATTGCGGGCCGGGCGAGAGCGTTCCGCCCGGAGACCGCCGGCCCGCTCAGTGCGGCAGCGTAGCCGGGCTCCCCCCGTTCGCCTCGTAGCCGCCCACCGCCAGTGCGCGGTAGACCGCGTAGTCCGCCGCCGGGTCGGACGTCAGGGTCCAGGGGAGGGCTCCCACGTGGCCGTCGACGTGGACCAGCTGGGTCATGGCCTCCGACCAGCGTTCGCTGCGGACCAGGAAGAAGACCAGCAGGTGGCGGACGTGGGCGAGCATCGGGTCGTCCGGGCGGGCCGAGTGGACCGCGTAGAGGGCGCCGTGGACCGCCTTGGTCACGACCTCGCTCTGGTAGAAGCTGCTGACCAGGTTCACCTCGGGCAGGTGCTCGAAGACCGCGAAGAGGGGCATCGCGGCCAGGAGGGACCCCTGCGGCGCCCGGGCCGCCGCCGCCTCCGCGAAGGAGTACGCCACTTCGCGCGAGCCGTGCCACTTCTCGCACCAGTAGTGCAGCGCCGCCAGATGCGCTCCCATGTGCGCGGGCGCGCGGTCCAGGATCTTCAGCCAGACCTTCTCGAACTCCGCCTGAGGGTAGGCGAGTCCGCGGCCCACGGAGAGTTCGATGACGTACGGGATCGGGTCGCCCGGAGACAGCAGCGCGGCCTCGCCGCAGGCCGCCCTCGCCTCCTCCATGATGATCCGGAACTCGTCCGTCCCCGGCGACGACGTACGCCACGCCTGCTGCACCAGGAACTCCGCGTGCACCGCTGCGCCGCCCGCGTCCTTGGGATTCTCGGCCCGCCACACCCGCAGCCACTGTCCGCCGGGGGAGTCGCTCACCCCGCCGGGGCGCTGCTGCAGCTCCAGCGACGCGGCGCCCGCGAAGGCCTGCACGCGCTGCCAGCGCCGCTCGCCCTCGATCTCGGTGCCGGCCAGGAGCTGCGACGCCGCCCGGTAGTCCTGGGTGCGCTGCACGAGGTCCAGGACCTCCAGCAGGTCCTGGTCGGGGCCGGGCATGCGGATGTCCAGCTCCTCCTGGCGGAGGAAGCCGTAGTTCGCCGGGTCGGCCGCGTCCGGGTCGCCGGGGGCGACCTGTTGGATGCCACCGGCACGCCTGCGCAGAAGGTACGGCCAGAGGATGAGGCTCACCATGAGCATCGCCATCAGGACCCAGAGAATCTCCATGCCTCAAGCGAACCAGACTGGTCCGACAATTGGCGAACCTGGTCACCGATCCTGTGGAAACCGCTCGGCGGTTCCTGTGGAAAACCGTGGGATGCCCCCGAAAACCGCCGGTCGCAGCCTGGTCCCAGGCCCGTTACCCCCGGCCCGCCCAGCGATAAGGCCGCCTCGCGGCCCGACCCTGTCCAGGCCCCTGTCCAGGCCTCCGTCCAGGCCCGCCCACGCCCCATGCCGTCACTTTCCCCGCGAGCGCACTACCCTCGGTGCCCATGAGCGACAGGCACATCAGCCAGCACTTCGAAACCGTGGCGATCCACGCGGGCAACACCGCCGATCCCCTCACCGGCGCGGTCGTCCCGCCGATCTACCAGGTTTCGACCTACAAGCAGGACGGCGTCGGCGGTCTGCGCGGCGGCTACGAGTACAGCCGCAGCGCCAACCCCACCAGGACCGCCCTGGAGGAGAACCTCGCCGCCCTGGAGGGCGGCCGCCGCGGGCTCGCGTTCGCGTCCGGACTGGCGGCCGAGGACTGCCTGTTGCGTACGCTGCTCAGCCCGGGCGACCACGTGGTCATCCCCAATGACGCGTACGGCGGTACGTTCCGCCTCTTCGCGAAGGTCGTCTCCCAGTGGGGCGTGGAGTGGTCGGTCGCCGACACCAGCGACCCCGCGGCCGTACGGGCCGCCATCACGCCGAAGACCAAGGCCGTCTGGGTGGAGACCCCCTCCAACCCCCTCCTCGGCATCACCGACATCGCCGCGCTCTCGCAGGTCGCGCGCGAGTCCGGCGCCAAGCTGGTCGTCGACAACACCTTCGCCAGCCCCTACCTCCAGCAGCCGCTCGCGCTCGGCGCGGACATCGTCGTGCACTCGCTGACCAAGTACATGGGCGGCCACTCGGACGTCGTCGGCGGCGCGCTCGTGGTCGCCGACCAGGCGCTCGGCGAGGAGCTCGCCTACCACCAGAACGCGATGGGCGCGGTCGCCGGGCCCATGGACGCCTGGCTGGTGCTGCGCGGCATCAAGACGCTCGCCGTCCGCATGGACCGGCACAGCGAGAACGCCACGCAGGTCGCGGACATGCTCACCCGGCACGCGCGCGTGACGCGCGTTCTGTACCCGGGCCTCCCGGAGCACCCCGGTCACGAGATCGCCGCCAAGCAGATGAAGTCGTTCGGCGGCATGGTCTCCTTCCAGGTCGAGGGCGGCGAGGAGGCGGCCGTCGAGGTCTGCAACCGCGCCAAGGTGTTCACGCTGGGCGAGTCGCTGGGCGGCGTCGAGTCCCTGATCGAGCACCCGGGGCGCATGACGCACGCGTCCGTGGCCGGGTCTCTCCTGGAGGTCCCCGCCGACCTCGTACGCCTCTCCGTAGGCATCGAAAACATCGACGACCTCCTCCAGGACCTCAAGCAGGCCCTGGGCTAGTCACCGACGGGCTCACCGGCCGGGCAGACAGGTCACCTGGCAACAGGTCACCTGGTCGACGGGCCCGCCGGCCGCCGGTGGGCTCACCAACCGGTCAGCGGTGGAGTCGTCTCCGACGGCGGCTCCACCCACGGCTGGGCCAGCGACGCCCACACCACGAAGGCCACGACAGCCGCGAACAGCACCAGCCAGAACAGCCGCCTCGCCGCCCTCCTGCGGCGCAGCATCCGCCCGCCCCGGCGCAGCGCCTCCCCGTACAGATCGGGCGGTACGGGCGGCTGCGGCTCCTCCAGGATCCGGCGGACGTCCGCCTCCCTGCGGCTCATCGAGCTCATGACGGGGCCACCTTCGCGATCACCGGAGCGGGCTCCCGCGGCGGATGCAGCAGCGTCGCCATGGCCCGCGCGCAGATGGCCCGTACACGCTCCGTGGGCAGCCCCAGCAGCGCAGCGGCCTGCTCCTCGGCGACGCCCTCGTACATACGCAGCACGAGGATCAGCCGCTCCTGGGGAGTGAGGCAGTACAGGACGCTGTCGGGTTTCCGGTGGCTCCGGGGGTGCGCCCGGCCCAGGCCGCCGTACTGATGCCACGCCCCGCGCGCGAAGCGCACGGCAAGCTGCTGCCGGGTCCGGTCGTACGGGTCCTCGCCGCGCAGCCGGTCCCAGGAGGCGTACGTATGGGCGAGGGCGGCCGTGAGCAGGCGCCGCGCGCGCGGGTTGTCGTCCGGAGGCTCCGCCGTGAGCAGTGTGGCGGCATGCAGCAGCCGCCCTGCCGCGCCCGCGACGAACGCCTCGAACTCCCGGGCCCGGCGGGCGTTCTGGAACGCCTGCCGCTCTCGCACTGCGCCTCCCGGCTGAGGGAAACAGGGCCCTGGAGACGTACGCCGAGGACAGCCGCGTACGACAGGACCCGGTCTCATATGAGGCCAGGCGCGGGTCCCTGGTCAAGAGGCCGGGGCCGATGCGGTGCGCACGGGGTGTTTCAGGAGGGCTCCGGTACCTCCGCGGAGGGCGACGCGGCCATGCGGGCGGAGAGCGCGAGGTTGAACCGGGTGAGCAGCGTGCAGAACGCCTCGCGCTCCTCGGGGGCCCACTCCTGCGTCAGCTCGGCCATCAACTGGCGCCTGGAGGACCGCACTTCCTCCAGGCGGGAGAGGCCGCGCGGTGACAGCTGGAGCACCACGGCACGTCCGTCCTCCGGGTGGGAGGTGCGCTTGACGAGCCCGGTGTCGACGAGCGGGGCGACCTGCCGGGTGACCGTCGACGAGTCGATGCCCATGCTCGCGGCGAGTGCCTTGACGCCCATCGGCCCCTCCTTGTCGAGGCGGTTGAGCAGCAGGTATGCGGCTCGGTCCATGGAGTTGCGCACCTGGCCGACCCCGCCGAGCCGGGTCTGTTCGGCACGGCGGGCGAACACCGCCACCTCGTGCTGCAGCGATTCGAGAAGACCGGTGTCACCGACGGTCGTCATGTCCATCGACATTTCAGGTGTTGTGGGCATGGCCGGAGGCTCTATTCATGCGTGGGGCTGGGTTGGGGGACAGAGTACGCGGACGGGGGGCGGGCCGTACCTGCGCCGAGCAAACCGGTCTCGGACGTTGGTCACAGCCGGTGTGGCGCCACGTGAACTGCGAGACTGGTGGTCATGAGCTACCGCACGGCTGACTCCTTGCCGCTGGTGACCCTCGACGATGTACGCGGCGCCCAGAAGATGCTCGCGGGCGTGGCGCGGATGACCGCCATGGAGGGCAGCAGGCACCTGTCCCGGCTGGTGGGCGCGCCGGTCCACTTCAAATGCGAGAACCTCCAGCGGACGGGTTCGTTCAAGCTGCGTGGCGCGTACGTGCGGATCGCGGGGCTGAGCCCCGAGGAGCGGGCCGCCGGCGTGGTCGCGGCGAGCGCGGGGAACCACGCGCAGGGTGTCGCCCTCGCCTCCTCCCTGCTGGGTGTGCGTTCCACGGTGTTCATGCCCAAGGGGGCCCCGCTGCCGAAGGTCGCGGCGACCCGGCACTACGGCGCCGAGGTGCGCGCGCACGGCACGGTGGTGGACGAGACGCTGGCCGCCGCGCAGGAGTACGCGGCCGAGACGGGCGCCGTCTTCATCCACCCCTTCGACCATCCCGACATCATCGCCGGGCAGGGCACGGTCGGCCTGGAGATCCTGGAGCAGTGCCCCGAGGTGCGCACGATCGTCGTCGGGATCGGCGGCGGCGGTCTCGCCGCGGGCATCGCGGTCGCCGTGAAGGCACTGCGGCCGGACGTACGGATCGTGGGGGTGCAGGCGGCGGGCGCGGCTGCGTACCCGCCCTCGCTGGCGGCCGGGCGTCCGCTGTCCATCGAGAACCCCGCGACGATGGCCGACGGCATCAAGGTCGGGCGGCCCGGCGACGTGCCGTTCGGGATCATCGGCGACCTGGTGGACGAGGTCCGTACGGTCTCCGAGAACGATCTGTCCAGCGCGCTGCTGCTCTGCCTGGAGCGGGCCAAGCTGGTCGTCGAGCCGGCCGGCGCGAGTCCCGTCGCGGCGCTGCTGAGCGAGCCGGAGGCCTTCGAGGGCCCGGTCGTGGCGCTGCTGTCCGGCGGGAACGTGGACCCGCTGCTGATGCAGCGCATCCTGCGCCACGGCATGGCAGCGGGCGGCCGCTACCTGGCGGTCACGCTGCGGCTGACGGACCGGCCCGGTGCTCTGGCGACACTTCTCGGGGTGTTGTCAGTGGTGGACGCTAACGTCCTCGATGTGAGCCACGTACGGACCGATCCACGGCTCGGGCTCACGGAGGTGGAGGTCGAACTGCACCTGGAGACCAAGGGTCCGGAGCACTGTGCCGAGGTGAACTCCGCGCTGCGGAAGGCGGGTTACACGGTCATCGACTGAGGTCGTTACTCGGTCATCGACTGAGTCGGATCGGCTGTCGCCCCGGTTGGAATAATCCGTTGAGAAACGCGATACATCGCGTTATGGTGTGTCTCTGGTCACAGGTCCGCCTCGTCGCCGACGCGCTCGTCGGGCGGGGCAAACCTGAGAAAAATAGCCTCTCTTCCGCAGGATCCCCAACCACTTTTCGGAGACTGATATGCCAGGCGCCATCTACGCCGAAGGCCTGGTGAAGACCTTCGGCGACGTAAGGGCTCTGGACGGCGTCGACCTCGATGTCCCGGAGGGCACCGTCCTCGGCCTGCTCGGGCCGAACGGCGCGGGAAAGACCACCACGGTCCGCTGTCTCACCACCCTGCTCCGGCCCGACAGCGGCAAGGCCGTCGTCGCGGGCATCGACGTGCTGAAGCAGCCGAACGAGGTGCGGCGCTCGATCGGCCTGTCCGGCCAGTTCGCCGCGGTCGACGAATACCTGACGGGCCGCGAGAACCTCCACATGGTCGGCCAGCTCTACCAGATGCGGGCGAAGCAGGCCAAGGTCCGCGCGGTCGAGCTGCTCGAGCAGTTCCACCTCACGGACGCCGCCGACCGCCCCGCCAAGACGTACTCCGGCGGTATGCGCCGCCGGCTCGACCTCGCGGCGGCCCTCGTCGTCTCGCCGCCGGTCATGTTCATGGACGAGCCGACGACCGGCCTCGACCCGCGCAACCGCCAGCAGTTGTGGGAGGTCATCAAGGACCTGGTCTCGGGCGGCACGACACTGCTGCTCACCACCCAGTACCTCGAAGAGGCGGACCACCTCGCGCACGAGATCGCCGTGGTCGACCACGGCCGCGTCATCGCCCGGGGAACCGCCGACCAGCTCAAGGCCCGCACCGGCGGCGAGCGCGTCGAGGTCGTCGTGCACGAGCGCGAGCACATCGAGACGGCGTCCGAGGTGCTGCGCGGCTTCGGCAAGGGCGACACCACCGTCGAGCAGCACACCCGCAAGCTGACCGTGCCCGTCACCGGTGGCGCGAAGCTCCTCGCGGAGGTCATCCGCGAGCTGGACACCCGCGGTATCGAGATCGACGACATCGGACTGCGCCGCCCCACCCTCGACGACGTCTTCCTCTCCCTGACGGGGCACCACGCCGAGGCGGAGGACCAGGAGAACGGCACGGACGAGGATGCCAAGGCCCGCAAGGACAAGAAGGAGACCGCCAAGTGAGCGCCGTCACAGACGCCGTGCGGACCGCTGCCCCGGGAGGCTCGTTCGGCCAGTCCGTCCGGGACTCCCTGGTCGTGGCCAAGCGGAACCTGATCCGCATGACCCGTATCCCCGAGATGATCCTCTTCGGCCTGATCCAGCCAGTGATGTTCGTGGTGCTGTTCACGTACGTCTTCGGCGGCTCGATGCAGATCGGGGACACCACCAATCCGGACGTCTACAAGAACTTCCTGATGGCCGGCATCTTCGCGCAGACCGTCACCTTCGCCACCGCGGGCGCCGGGGCAGGCATCGCGGACGACATGCACAAGGGCCTCATCGACCGGTTCCGCTCGCTGCCCATGGCGCGCGGTGCGGTGCTGACCGGCCGCACCGTCGCGGATCTCGTCCAGACGGCCCTGACGCTGCTCGTCCTCGCGATGGTCGCGCTGCTCGTGGGCTGGCGTCCCGGCTCCATGGAGCCGACCAACTTCGGGAAGATCATGGGCGGCTTCGGCCTGCTCCTGCTGCTCGGGTACGCGTTCACCTGGATCGGCGCCCTGATCGGACTGTCCGTGCGCACCCCGGAGGCGGCGACCTCGGGTGGTCTGATCTGGCTCTTTCCGGTGACGTTCCTGTCCAACGCGTTCGTGGACTCCAGCAAGATGACGCCCTGGCTGCGCCACATCGCCGACTGGAACCCGTTCAGCGCGACCGTTCAGGCCTGCCGCAAGCTCTTCGGCGACCCCGGCCTGTCCACGTCCGGCGCCTGGCCCATGCAGCACCCGGTCTGGGCCTCGCTGATCTACTCGATCCTGATCGTCATCATCTTCCGGACGCTGGCGGTGCGGAAGTACCGCTCGGCGGCGGCCTGAGGCGCGGCGGGCCCGCCCGGAGCATGATCATGGTGAAGCCCCCGGAGAATGGGCACCGGGGGCTCACCAGGGGCGACGCGCCGGACGGGTCGCGAGGCGCAGGGACTGCGCGTCACGACGCGGGAACTACGCGGCGTACGGCTTGGCCTCCAGGATCGTCACCGAGGCCAGCTTGCCGTTCGGCAGTTCGTACTCGGCGTCCTGGCCGATCTTCTTGCCGTTCACGCCGGAGCCCAGCGGGGACTGCGGCGAGTACGTCTCGATGTCCGTGCTCGCGTACTCACGCGAGGCGAGCAGAAACGTGAGCGTGTCGTCCTTGTCGCCGTCGAAGGCGATGGTCACGACCATGCCGGGCGCGACCGCGCCGTCGGCCGCCGGGGCCTCGCCGACCTTGGCGTTCTCCAGGAGCTGGGTCAGCTGGCGCACGCGGAGCTCCTGCTTGCCCTGCTCCTCCTTGGCCGCGTGGTACCCGCCGTTCTCGCGCAGATCGCCCTCCTCGCGCGCAGCCGCGATCTTGGCGGCGATCTCCGTGCGCGCAGGACCAGACAGGTGATCCAGCTCGGCCTTGAGCTGGTTGTACGCCTCCTGGGTCAGCCAGGTGACGTTCTCGCTGGTCTGGGTCACAGGTGCTCCTCGTAGGTACTGGGAATACAAAGCATCGCCCTACCCAGAAGAATGTTCCTTCACGGGTGGGCGAAACCACGAGCCTAACAATTCACGGCCCAAAGGGGGAGGACATAAGCCATCAGACATACGTCAACGCAGGTCAGCGGCTAGTTGTCCAGGGTGACATCCGTCAGCCGCGGGAGGGGACTCAGTCCGCGTGGCAGCCGAGCAGCTCCGCGGTCGTGCCGGGGGCCGTCGTGCGGAGGGTGACGACCTTGTCGATGCGGGTGGAGTCCTGGTCGAAGCGGAAGTCCGCGCGGCCCACCTCGGCACCGCTCTCGGCCTGGGAGCGGATCGTGCAGTAGCCGCTCGCGTCCGCGTCCTTGCGGACCTCCAGGTGCACCTTGACCGAGGTGTCCGAGAGGTCGTAGGTGATGATCTCGGCGCTGATCTTGTTGCCGCCGACGTAGTAGTAGGCGAAATAGCCGACCAGGGCGAGCAGGGCCGCCCCCAGCACCGCGCCGATGATCCTGAGCCTGCGGTCGGCGCGCCCGTCCGTCGAGCGGCCGTACCGGCCCTCGGGCAGCTGCACCGTACTCATGATCGTCCTCTCCGGGGCGAGCGGGCGGGGTTCGGGGCCCGGAATTATTCGCCCCCCGATTCGGTCACTATAGAAGCGCCGATCGCGCCGTTCGACACAGGGCGCCGACTTACGAGGATTGAGTCTTGACTGACCAGCTGCGACTGATGGCCGTCCACGCCCACCCCGACGACGAGTCGTCGAAGGGCGCGGCCACCATGGCGAAGTACGTGTCCGAGGGGGTGGACGTGCTGGTCGTGACCTGCACGGGCGGGGAGCGCGGCTCCATCCTCAATCCGAAGCTTCAGGGGGACAAGTACGTCGAGGAGCACATCCACGAGGTACGCAAGAAGGAGATGGACGAGGCCCGCGAGATCCTCGGCGTCAAGCAGGAGTGGCTCGGTTTCGTGGACTCGGGCCTGCCCGAGGGTGACCCGCTGCCGCCGCTGCCCGAGGGTTGCTTCGCCCTGGAGGACGTCGACAAGGCGGCCGGTGAGCTGGTCCGCAAGATCCGCGCCTTCCGTCCGCAGGTGATCACCACCTACGACGAGAACGGCGGGTATCCGCACCCGGACCACATCATGACCCACAAGATCTCGATGGTGGCGTTCGAGGGCGCGGCGGACACCGAGAAGTACCCGGAGTCGGAGTTCGGCCCGGTCTTCGAGCCGCAGAAGCTCTACTACAACCAGGGCTTCAACCGCCCGCGCACCGAGGCGCTGCACAACGCGATGCTGGAGCGCGGCCTGGAGTCGCCGTACGGGGACTGGCTGAAGCGCTGGGACGAGTTCGAGCGCACCGAGCGGGTCCTGACGACGCACGTTCCGTGCGCCGACTTCTACGAGATCCGCGACAAGGCCCTCATCGCCCACGCCACGCAGATCGACCCCGACGGCGGCTGGTTCCGGATCCCGATGGACCTCCAGCGGAAGGTCTGGCCGACCGAGGAGTACGAGCTGGCGAAGTCCCTCGTCGATACCTCCCTCCCCGAGGACGACCTCTTCGCGGGCATCCGCGACAATGCCTGACATGAGCGCAAGCCTGGCACTGACACACCTCGTCCCCCTCGCCAAGGAGGTCGACGAGAACAAGGTCACCCCCGGTGTCCTCGGCTTCATC
The DNA here is from genome assembly GCF_044456225.1 of Streptomyces sp. NPDC050988. Taxonomy (NCBI): domain Bacteria; kingdom Bacillati; phylum Actinomycetota; class Actinomycetes; order Kitasatosporales; family Streptomycetaceae; genus Streptomyces; species Streptomyces sp. NPDC050988. The sequence continues at coordinate 126,549 of NZ_JBITFQ010000004.1, forward strand.
GTCTTCGCGGTGATGGCCCTGGCCGTGTGGGGGCTGATGAAGTCCATGAACCGGCAGCTGGGAAGGGTCGACTTCACGGAGGAGACCGACCCGAAGGCGACCACCTCCGAGCCGGAACCGGCCGGACCAGCCGGTCAGGCCGGCTCCGGGGGGAAGGCCTCGGCCGCCAAGGGCTGAAGCCGACGGGGCTCGATAGGGCCGAGGCCCTGATGCGGTGACCCGCCACAGACGTCACCGCGTCAGGACCCGCTCACGCCTGCGTGCATCACACCCGGCCTGCGCGTCTCGGCCCCGGCCCGGGTGCCTCACACCCGCCGAGCCGAAACCGCCACACCCATCACCTCCCGCGCATGCCGGTTCGGCACCATGCCGAGCCGCCATGCCTGCCAGCCGGCCTCCAGGTCGGCTCCCCGTTCCAGCAACAGCTGGTACGCCTCGATGTAGTCGTCGAGCTTTCCGTCGCGGGTCGGGTGGCCGGTGCGGGAGAGTTGGGTGAGTTCCTCCTGGGCCACCGCCGTGCCGACCTCCACGCCGCCGGGGGAGGCGTAGGGCAGGAGTGTGCAGCGCAGGAAGCGGGACCAGTCCTCGCCGCGGCGGTCGCCGTAGGAGGCGAAGAGGTTCGCGGCCTCGTCGCAGAGTGTGAGGGCCGGCTGGGTGCGGGCGTTGCCGGCGTCGACGACCGCCAGTTCCAGGCAGGTCCAGGCCTCGCCGTGGGCGACGCCGATCCGCTGGAAGTCGGCCCGTGCGTCCACCAGGAGCTGTCGGGCGAAGCCCGAGTTCCGCAGGGAGCCGGTCTGGGCGGCGCGCTGGTCTCGGGTGACCCGGGCCGAGTGGTGGCGGGCGCACGCCAGTCCGTACACGTCGCGGATGCGGGAGAACATCGTTCGTGAGCGTTCCAGTTCACGGACCGCCTGGTCGAGGTTGCCGGTCTCCTCAAGGGCCTGGCCGAGGTAGTAGACAGTCCACGCCTCGCCACGCGAGTCCTCGTTGTCGCGGTGGCGGGAGGCCGCCTGGCGCAGGCCGTCCACCGCCGAGGACGGATCGCCGTCGACCAGGCGGGCCCGGGCGAGCTGGGTGAGGGCCCAGGCCTCGCCGCGGGCGTCGCGCGTGCGGCCGTAGAGGTCGAGGGCTTCGCGGAGTTCGGACTCGGCGCGCGGTACGTCGCCCATGCGCAGGCCCAGCTGGCCGAGCTGGAAGTGGGCCCACGCCTCGCCGTGCACGGACTCGCCCTCGCGGTGCAGGACCAGGGCCTGGGTCAGGAGGTCCAGCGCCTCGCGCAGTCTCGCGCGGTCCCGTTCGACGGCCGCCAGCGCGTGCATCGTCCAGGCGCGGTCCGCCGAGAGCTCGGGGGAGGCCTGGAGGTCCATGGCCTCCTGGAGCTTCGCCGCCGCCTCCGTGAGATTGCCCTGGTGGTGGAGCGTGATTCCGAGGGAGCACAGTGCCCGTGCGGCGCCCGCGTCGTGGTGTGCCTCGAAGTAGAGGTCGACCACGGAGGCCAGTTGTGTACGCGCCTTGTCCAGCTCGCCGAGCTGGCGGGCGGCGATGCCCGTACGCCACTGGACCGAGCGCACCAGCAGCCCCTGGTCGACGGCCTGCGTCAACTCGCTGATCTCGCCCAGGCGGTAGAGGTCGCCGCGCAGCAGGCAGTAGTCGCACAGCGCGCCCAGGAGGTTGAGCACCGTCGCCTGGTTGACGCCCTCCGCGTGCCGCAGGGCCGCCGTGATGAAGCTCGACTCGTCGTCCAGCCAGCGCAGGGCCGCGTCCAGCGAGGTGAAGCCGTGCGGGCCGAACTGGTCGGCGCGGGTGGACGTCTTGCCGTCGACCAGGCGGATCACCGAGTCCGCGAGCTCGGCGTAGTTCGCGATGAGACGTTCCTGCGCGGCCGTGCGCTCGGACGGCTCCTCCTCGTCGAGGAGGCGGGCCTGCGCGAAGGCGCGTACGAGGTCGTGCAGGCGGTAGCGGCTGCCGCGTACGTGGTCGATGAGGCCCGCGCGGGACAGGGCCTCCAGGTGGCGGGTCGCCTCCGGCTCGTCCGTCGCGAGCAGGGCGGCCGCCGCGGCCGCGCCCAGCGAGGCGCGGCCCGCCAGCGCGAGCCGGCGCAGCAGCCGCCGTGCCGTGTCCGACTGGTCGGTGTAGCGCAGCCACAGCACCCGCTCGACCGGCTCGACCGGGCCGTACGCCGCCAGGTCGGTGGCGAGCCGGCTGGGTGTGCGCGGGCCGAGCGACGAGCCCGCGATGCGCAGCGCCAGCGGGAGGCCGCCGCACAAGTCCCTTACCCGGTCGGTCGATTCGGCGTCGTACGGGGACGAGTCGTCCTGTGCCGCCGCTTTCAGGAGCTCCTCGGCGCCCGGTGCGGTCAGCGGTTCCACCGCCAGCTGGTGCACCCAGGCGGGGAGATCGGCGGGCAGGTCCAGGGGTTTGCGGGCGGTGACCACGACGAGGCTGTCGGAGCGCTCGGGCACGAGCGTGCGCACCTGGTCCACATCGCTCGCGTCGTTGAGCACGATCGTCACGGGGAGGCCGGTCAGATGCTTGTGGTAGAGCTCGGACAGTCGCCTGACCTGCTGGTCCTGTGAGGAACGCTCACGGAACAGCAGTTGCTCGCGGGGTGCGCCGAGCCGGTTGAGCAGGTGCAGCAGCGCGTCGCGGGTCGTCAGCGGTGACTCCTCCGGGCTGTCGCCGCGCAGGTCCACCACGCACGCGCCGCGGAACTGGTCCTTCAGCTCGTGCGCCGCCCGGACGGCGAGGGTGCTGCGGCCCGAGCCGGGCGCGCCGTACAGCACGACCACCGTCGGCTTGGTCTCCGTGCTCGCCCGGGCCGCGTGCACCCACTGCGCGACGCGCAACAGCTCCTGCCGACGGCCCGCGAACGGCCCGACCGGCTCGGGAAGTTGGCCGAACGACTGCTCCAGGACACTTCGTCTGCGGGCCGCGGCGCTCTTGTCCGTACGCCGCAGCTGGGGCGCCCCCTTCTTCGCGCCGGTGGACGCGATGAGGACACGCTGCTGGTCGAAGAACGGCCGGATGCCGCGCACTTCCAGGGCGGTCAGCCACGCCAGGCGCAGCTGCTCCGGGCCGCCGGGCTGGCCGAGGGCCCCCGCCCGACGGCTCGCGGCCGGCAGATGGGAGGCCGTCACCTTCGCCACCGTGGCCGCGGCGCCCGCGATGCCGACGACCGCGCCGGCGGCCACCGACGTGCCCGTGCCGATGCCGAGCGCGAGGTCCGCGACGACGGCCGCGAGCGCGGCAACGGCCGCCACCAGCAGGGGAGTTCCGGCGCCCTCGCGGGCGTACCGCTGGCCGAAGGTGAGCCGGCCCGCCTCCGCCTCGTCCAGTGCCGAGGTGAACGCCTCGTACTCCTCCGTGGCGGTCTGTTCCATCGTGTCCAGAGCGGCCCGTGCCCGCGACAGCAGCGCGCCCCCGTCGGCCCGCCCGCCCGAGCGACGGACCTCCTCCTCCACGGCCCGCACCAACAGCCGTTCGGCCTCCGCCCGATGGCTGTCCCGCATATCGCGTCCCCCTCCGCCGGTAACGGCTTTCTTGGTCAAGTGTCCTGCGGATGGGCGGGGAAGGCGAGAGACTCAGCCTCTGTCATGTCCACACCCATCCGGAATGCGTCGGACCCATCACCTACCCCCGGCGCGCACGGGTGATCCGCATTGCCCACCGGGTACTGCGGCAGGATGGACCCCATGCCGAACCGACTGGCCCATGAGACGTCTCCCTACCTCCTCCAGCACGCCGACAACCCCGTCGACTGGTGGCCCTGGTCGGCCGACGCCTTCGAGGAGGCACGCGAGAGCGGCAAACCCGTGCTGCTGAGCGTCGGGTACTCGAGTTGCCACTGGTGCCACGTCATGGCCCACGAGTCGTTCGAGGACCAGGAGACCGCCGACTACCTCAACGCGCACTTCGTGAGCGTCAAGGTCGACCGGGAGGAGCGGCCCGATGTCGACGCCGTCTACATGGAGGCCGTGCAGGCGGCGACCGGGCAGGGCGGCTGGCCCATGACGGTCTTCCTGACGCCCGACGCCGAGCCGTTCTACTTCGGCACCTACTTCCCGCCCACGCCCCGGCACGGGAGCCCCTCCTTCCGGCAGGTCCTCGAAGGCGTGCACAGCGCGTGGACCGACCGGCGGGACGAGGTCGCCGAGGTCGCCGAGAAGATCGTGCGGGACCTGGCGGGCCGGGAGATCGCGTTCGGCGACACCCGGGTGCCCGGCGAGGAGGATCTCGCGGGGGCGCTGCTCGGCCTCACCCGTGACTACGACGCCGGCCACGGCGGCTTCGGCGGCGCGCCCAAGTTCCCGCCGTCCATGACCGTCGAGTTCCTGCTGCGGCACCATGCCCGCACCGGCGCCGAGGGCGCGCTGCAGATGGCCGCCGACACCTGTGAGCGGATGGCCCGCGGCGGCATCTACGACCAGCTCGGCGGCGGCTTCGCCCGCTACTCCGTCGACCGCGAGTGGGTCGTGCCGCACTTCGAGAAGATGCTGTACGACAACGCCCTGCTGTGCCGGGTGTACGCGCACCTGTGGCGGTCCACCGGGTCCGACCTCGCGCGCCGCGTCGCCCTGGAGACGGCCGACTTCATGGTCCGCGAACTCCGTACGAACGAGGGCGGGTTCGCCTCCGCGCTCGACGCCGACAGCGACGACGGCACCGGAAAGCACGTCGAGGGCGCGTACTACGTTTGGACGCCCGCGCAGCTCCGCGAGGTCCTCGGCGAGCGGGACGCCGAACTCGCCGTCGACTACTTCGGGGTGACCGAGGACGGCACCTTCGAGGAGGGCGCCTCGGTTCTCCAGCTCCCGCAGAGCGAGGGCGTGTTCGACGCGGAGAGGATCGCCTCCATCCGGGCGCGGCTCCTCGCAGCGCGCGGCGAACGCCCCGCCCCCGGCCGGGACGACAAGGTGGTCGCCGCCTGGAACGGGCTCGCCGTCGCCGCCCTCGCCGAGACCGGCGCGTACTTCGACCGCCCCGACCTGATCGAGGCGGCGCTCGGCGCCGCCGACCTCCTCGTCCGGCTCCATCTGGACGAGCACGCCCGGCTCGCCCGTACCAGCAAGGACGGCCGCGTCGGCGCCAACGCGGGTGTGCTGGAGGACTACGCGGACGTCTCGGAGGGCTTCCTCGCGCTCGCCTCGGTGACCGGCGAGGGCGTCTGGCTGGAATTCGCCGGTTTCCTGCTCGACCACGTCCTCGTGCAGTTCACCGACGAGGCGTCAGGAACGCTGTACGACACGGCCGCCGACGCCGAGAAGCTCATCCGCCGACCGCAGGATCCGACCGACAACGCCACGCCCTCCGGCTGGAGCGCGGCCGCCGGTGCGTTGCTGAGCTACGCCGCCCAGACCGGCGCCGAACCCCACCGGGCCGCCGCGGAGCGGGCGTTGGGCGTCGTCAAGGCGCTCGGCCCGCGCGCCCCGCGCTTCATCGGCTGGGGTCTCGCCACGGCCGAGGCCCTGCTCGACGGGCCGCGTGAGGTGGCAGTCGTGGGACCGGTCGACGATCCCGCGACCAAGACGCTCCACCGGGCCGCCCTCCTCGCCACCGCACCCGGCGCGGTCGTCGCCGTGGGTGCGCCGGACAGTGACGAACTCCCTTTGCTCGCGGAACGATCGCTCGTGCACGGTGAACCGACGGCGTATGTCTGCCGTAACTTCACATGTGACGCTCCGACGACCGATGTCGACCGTCTCCGGGAGGCTCTGGGGCGCTGAGCGGCGGAAACACCTGCTCACTGGGGGTTAATGTGCGCATGTGTTCGGGTACGCCCCACAAGTCGACCGACCATTCCGAAACACGTTATTTATCAGAACAGTTCCCGGACTTCACAGAACCCCCTTAGTCTCTCCACCGGGACGCGACAGGAGTGACTCGCTGTCGCGACAGGGGGTTTTGGGGATCTGGGGGGATCTGTTGCTTACGTCTGTGCTCATTGCTGCCGTTTCGCTTGCCCTTTTCGGGATGGCTGCCTTCACTCTGTGGTGGCAGATGCACGCGTGGCGTACGCCCGAAGTGCTCGCCTCCACCCGGTTCAGCAGTCCCGACGGGGGTGAACACCTGTCGTTCTCGCTGCTGTTGCCGGCGAGACACGAGCAGGCGGTGCTCGACCACACCATCCAGCGACTGCTGGAATCCAGCCACACCGACTTCGAGATCATCGTGATCGTCGGCCACGACGACCCGGAGACCACCGAGGTGGCCTGCGAGGCCGCGGAGCGAGACCCGCGCGTCCGCGTCGTCGTCGACACCCACGAGAAGAAGAACAAACCGAAGGCCATGAACACGGCGTTGCCGCACTGTCGCGGTGACGTCGTCGGGGTCTTCGACGCCGAGGACCAGGTCCACCCGGAGCTGCTCGCGCACGTCGACCACGCCTTCCGGTCGACCGACGCCGACGTCGTCCAGGGCGGCGTCCAGCTCATCAACTTCAACTCCAGCTGGTACAGCCTGCGCAACTGCCTGGAGTACTTCTTCTGGTTCCGCTCGCGGCTCCACCTGCACGCGCAGAAAGGTTTCATTCCGCTCGGCGGCAACACCGTCTTCGTCCGCACGGACGTCCTGCGGGCCGCCGACGGCTGGGACCCCGACTGCCTCGCCGAGGACTGCGACCTGGGTGTCCGGCTCTCCAGCATCGGCAAGAAGGTCGTCGTCGCGTACGACTCCGACATGGTGACCAAGGAGGAGACCCCCGGCAGCCTGATGTCGCTGCTCAAGCAGCGCACCCGCTGGAACCAGGGCTTCCTCCAGGTCTACCGGAAGAAGGACTGGAAGCAGCTGCCCGGCTTCGGCCAGCGGCTGCTCGCCCGCTACACACTGATGACGCCGTACCTCCAGGCGATCTCCGGCGTGATCATCCCGCTCAACGTGGCCGTCGCGCTCTTCCTCGACGTCCCGGTCGGCATCGCCTTCATCACCTTCCTGCCGGCCGTCACCGCCTTCGTCACCTTCGTCTTCGAGCTTGTCGGACTGCACGACTTCGGCAAGCAGTACGGGCTTCGCGTCCGATTCGTCCACTACCTCAAGCTCATCGTCGGCGGCCCCTTCTATCAGGTGCTCCTCGCCGGGGCGGCCGTCCGTGCCGTGTGGCGTGAGCAACGGGGCCGGAACGACTGGGAGTTGACCAGTCATGTCGGCGCACATCTCACCGATGTCGGGGACGCCCGCGCCCTCGAAGCCACTGAAGCAACCGTTGCCGCGGCCGTAGCGACCCGCGGGTCCCGAGAGGACGTTCCTGCGTGACCTCCACCCTTCCCGCGGTGACCACGCCCAAGGTCCCCGCGCAGCGGACACCTGTCCCCGAGACCGGTTCGACCCCTCGAACGACCCCGCTCCCGTCCCGGCTGCGCACCTCGCGTGCCGACCTGATCCTGTGCGGCGTGCTCCTCGTGGTTGTCATGACCGTGCAGGGCTGGAACATCGCCGACTACCCGGCGCTCAGCGACGACGAGGGCACCTACCTCGCCCAGGCCTGGTCCGTGCAGCAGGGCAACGGGCTCGCCCACTACACCTACTGGTACGACCACCCGCCGCTCGGCTGGATACAGATAGCCCTGCTGACCTGGATACCGTCCCTGATCAGCCCCGAGTCGATGACGGTCGGCTCGATGCGGATCGTGATGCTCCTGGTTAGCGCCATCAGCGCGGTCCTCGTCTACGTACTGGCCCGCCGTCTGTGGCTGCCCCGCTGGGCGGCCGGGCTCGCGATGCTGCTCTTCGGGCTCTCGCCGCTGTCCGTGGTCCTCCAGCGGGAGATCTTCCTCGACAACATCGCGGTGATGTGGACGCTGGTCGCGTTCTGCCTCGCCGCCTCCCCGAGCCGCCACCTCTGGCACCACTTCGGAGCGGGCATCGCGGCCGCCGCGGCCGTCCTCACCAAAGAGACGATGATCTTCGTCCTGCCCGCGGTGATGATCACGATGTGGCGCCACAGCCACCGGGACACCCGCAAGTTCGCCCTCACCGGAGCCATCACGGCCTGCGTGCTGATCGGCCTGTCGTACCCGCTCTTCGCCCTCCTCAAGGGCGAACTCTTCCCCGGCGGCGGGCACGTCTCGCTGTGGGACGGCCTCGAATACCAGCTGACCAGGCCCGGTTCGGGATTCATCCTCGACCAGGGCTCCGGCTCGTACGGCGTCCTGCAGTCCTGGCTCTACTACGACCGCGTGCTGCCCCTCGGCGGCCTCGCGGGCGCGCTGCTCCTCCTGGTCACCTGGCGCTGGTCGGTGACCGCACGGGCCCTCGCCGGACCCGCGTTCACCGTAGCCATCCTCGCGCTGGTGGCCCTGCGCCCGACCGGCTACCTGCCCGCGATGTACGTCATCCAGGCCCTGCCGTTCCTCGCGCTCGTCCTCGCCGGAGGCGCCGCGAGCGTCGCGCACGGGGTGCTGCGCAGATGGCGCAGCACCGACGAGAGGGAGTTCGTCACCCGCGCCCGGTACGTGGTCGCGGCACTGCTCGTCGCGGCCTCGGCGGCGTACGTCGTGCCGCGCTGGTACGACGGCGACCGCACCGCCGTCACCGCCGACGCCAACGCCCCCTACCGGGCTGCCTCCAAGTGGCTGGCCACCGAGGTCGACCACCCCGAGGACACCCGCGTCCTCGTCGACGACGCGCTCTGGCTCGACCTCGTGCACGCCGGTTACGAGCCCGGACTCGGCGTCATCTGGTTCTACAAGGCCGACCTCGACCCGGCGGTGACCAAGACGATGCCGCGCGGCTGGCGCGACATCGACTACGTCGTCGCCTCCCCGACCGTGCGGCGCGACGCGGCCGACCTGCCCAACGTCAAGCAGGCGATGAAGCACTCGACGCCCGTCGCCACCTTCGGCAAGGGCCCGGACCGGATCGAGATCCGGCAGGTCAGGGGCGGTTCCACGGCAAGCACGACGGGCACGGCCGACACCGCCGACGCGGCGACCACCGGAGGCGACCGATGACGTACGAGTCCACCGTCCCGGGGGAGTTGCACGACCCCGCCCTGAAAGCGGCCTCCTCCGTTCCCGAACCCGGTGCCGTCACCATCGTCGTGCCGACCTTCAACGAGTCCGCGAACATCCGGGAGTTGCTGCACCGGATCACCGAGTCGGTGCCCTCGCGGCTGCCCTGCGAGGTCGTGTTCGTGGACGACTCCACCGACGACACACCCGAGGTGATCCGGGACGCCGCGCGGGACTGCCCGTACCCGGTGACCGTGCTGCACCGCGAAACGCCGGTCGGCGGGCTCGGCGGCGCGGTCGTCGAGGGCATCCGGGCCGCAAGCTCCGACTGGATCGTCGTCATGGACGGCGACCTCCAGCATCCCCCTTCCCTGGTACCGGAGTTGGTGGCCGCGGGCGAGCGCGAGCACGCCGGACTGGTCGTCGCCTCCCGCTACATCAAGGGCGGCAGCCGGGCCGGACTCGCGGGCGGCTACCGCATCGCCGTCTCCCGCGGCGCGACCCTGCTGACGAAGACGCTGTTCCCGCGGCGCCTGCACGGCATCAGCGACCCGATGAGCGGCTTCTTCGCGATCCGCCGCAGCGCGGTCACCGCCGACGTCCTCAAGCCGCTCGGCTACAAGATCCTCCTCGAAATGGCCGTACGCGCCCGCCCGCGCCAGGTCACCGAGGTGCCGTTCGTCTTCCAGGACCGGTTTGCGGGCGAGTCCAAGTCGACCGCCAAGGAGGGGATCCGCTTCCTGCGGCACCTCGCCGGGCTGCGCACCGCCTCGCCGGTCGCCCGCATGGTGGTGTTCGGGCTGATCGGCGCGACCGGGTTCCTGCCGAACCTCGCCGCGCTGTGGGCCCTCACCTCCGTCGGGATGCACTACCTGCCCGCCGAGATCGTCGCCAACCAGTTCGGCGTCGCCTGGAACTTCCTGCTCATCGAGCACCTCTGCTTCCGGGACCGCCGACAGCACCGGCGCTGGTGGGACCGCTCGGGCCGGTTCGCGCTGCTGGCCAACGCCGACCTGGTGCTGCGCATCCCGCTCATCGCGCTGTTCGTGGGCCAGTTCGGGATGTCCGTCCTCGGCGCCACCGCACTCGCTCTGGTCACCACCTTCGTCCTGCGGTTCGCGGGCACGGAGGCCCTCGTCTATCTGCCGCGGAAGGGAGGGCGCGCAGGGAACACGACGGCTGTCGAGACCGGCCGTCACGCAGGGAGCCGCACAGCAAGGAGATCCAGCTGATGTTCAGTAGACCCGCTCCGAAGTTCAGAAGACCTGCCCGCTTCAGAAGACCCGCCCGCCCTCGCCGCCGTACCGCCCTGCTGGCCGTGGGCGCCCTCACCTCGGGGTTGCTCCTCATCGCCCCGCAGCCCGCCTCGGCCGCCAACCTCGTGAAGAACCCCGGCTTCGAGACCGCCGGTACGGACGACATGCCGTACTGCTGGGAGAAGTCCGGCTGGGGCGACAACGACTTCACCTTCTCCACCGTGGCCGACGCTCACTCGGGCTCCAAGGCCATGAAGGTCGAGCTGACCCGCCGCACCGAGGGCGACCGCAAGGCGCTGATCACCGAGTCCGCCGAGTGCGCGCCGGTCGTGAGCGTCGGCAAGCAGTACGACCTCGGGCTCTGGTACAAGTCGACGACCCCGGACACCTCGCTCACCCTCTTCCGGCACGACACGACCGCCGGCTGGCAGTACTGGACCGACCTCAAGACCCTGCCGATCAGCGGCAGTTGGGCCGAGGCGACGGTCCGTACACCCGAGGTCCCCGCGGGCACCGACCGCATCACCTGGGGCGTCTCCGTCTACGGCACCGGCGCGGTGACCACCGACGACTACACGATGGACCAGGTCGCCGACCCGATCCCCGACCCCGTGTGCACCGGCACGGCCGAGGAGTGCGCCAACGGCAAGTGGGACGTGCTGCCCACGCAGAACCCGGTCCGCTCCATGCACTCCGTCGTCCTCAACAACGGCAAGGTGCTGCTGATCGCGGGCTCCGGCAACAGCGAGGAGATGTTCAACGCGGGCACGTTCACCAGCGCGGTCTACGACCCGGTGAACGGCACGTACAAGCAGATCCCCACGCCGAAGGACATGTTCTGCGCCGGGCACGTGCAGTTGCAGGACGGCCGGGTCCTCGTGATGAGCGGCAACAAGGGCTACCCGTCCGCCGACGGCACGATCGGCTACCAGGGCTACAAGGACTCGTACATCTTCGACCCGGTCACCGAGACGTACAGCAAGACGAACGACATGAACGACGGTCACTGGTATCCGTCGGCGACGATCCTCGGCAACGGTGACGTGATCTCCTTCGGCGGACTGAAGGAGGACTCGACGGGGTCCGTGACGGCCGAACGCTGGTCGGCCGCCGAGAACAAGTGGCTGCCGCTGTGGCAGGTCAACCAGACCTGGTCGTACTGGGGTCTGTACCCGTCGATGGTCCTGATGCAGGACGGCCGCCTCTTCTACACGGGCAGCCACACCTTCGGCAACAACATCCCCGGCACCGGTTCGGCGATCTACGACTACGACGCCAACACCACCACCGAGGTGCCCGGCCTGCAGAGCAAGGACGAGCGCGACCAGTCGGCGAGCGTACTGCTGCCCCCGGCGCAGGACCAGAAGGTCCTCACCATCGGCGGCGGCAACATCGACTCGAACCCCGACGCGAACCGGCTCACCGACATCATCGACCTCAAGTCCGCCAACCCCGCGTACGTCGCCGGACCGCCGCTCCCGCAGGGCACCGTCGACCTGGGCAACGGCAAGATCCCGCAGACCGGCAACCAGGGCAAGATGTACGTCTCCGCCGTGCTGCTGCCCGACGGGAAGGTCCTGGAGACCGGCGGCGCCCTGCACAACCGCGCCAACCCGGTCTACGAGTCGTCGATCTTCGACCCGGCGGCGGAGACCTTCGACCCGGTGGCCGCCGACCCCGAGGCCCGCGGCTACCACTCCTCCGCGTTCCTGCTCCCCGACGGCCGCGTGATGTCGACCGGCGACAACCCGGGCAACGGCTCCTGGAACCACAACGTGTCCATCTACACACCGCCGTACCTCCTCAAGGGCGCCCGCCCGACGATCACTTCGGTGATCGACAACGAGTGGACGTACGGCGACACGCAGCGCATCACGGTCGACCGGCCCATCGCCAAGGCGGAGCTGATCCGCCCGGCCGCGGTGACGCACTCGTCCGACCCGAACCAGCGCTTCGTGGACCTGCCGCTCTCCGTCGACGGCAACAACGTCGACCTGAACGTGACGAGCAACCCCAACCTGGCCCCGCCCGGCTGGTACATGCTCTTCGCGGTCGACGCCAACGGTGTGCCGTCGGTGGCGAAGTGGGTCCACCTCCAGGGCCCGTCGGCCATGGCGGCGGCAGCCTCCGACACGCCCTCGGCGCACGAGCACTCCTTCGCGGACTCCCTCGAAGGCAAGGTCAAGAAGCCCGGCAAGAAGCGTGCCTCGGCCAAGGTCAGCCCGACCGTGGCCGGCTGCGACCGCCACTACGGCTCCGCCAACGTCTGTGTCCCGACGGTCTTCCCCGACGAGGTCAAGAAGACGACGGCGGCCCGCTGCGCCTGGCTGAAGGAGAACGACTACGGCCGCCTGAAGGTGAACGGCAAGGACGACCCGCTGCGTCTGGACCGCAACAAGGACGGGATGGCGTGCGGGAAGGGTGATGTGACGAGGCGCTGAACTCGCCTTCGTGAGCCGGTGAGTTCGTGAGACGCAGTTGCCCCCGCCCCTTCCCAGGGGCGGGGGCAACTGCCTTCTTCCGTTACTCGGCCCGCGGCGTGAGCCCGTGCTCCAGGACATCCATGGCGCGGTCGACGAGGTCGGCGAAGTCGTCCTTGTGGTCGTGCTGGGCCCAGTAGAGGGACACCTCCATCAGGCCGCCGATGAGGGACATCGCGAAGACGCGTACCTCGAAGCTGTCGGGGCCCCGCCCGGTGCGCTCGCCGATGACCTGGCAGAGCAGATGACTTGTGACCGACATGCTCTCCATCATCCGCGAGCGCACGGCGGGCACCTCGGCCATCAGCCTGGTCCGCAGCCGGGTGACCTCGGCGTCCTCGGCCATCCCGAGAACCACGGCCTTCCCCAGTACGTGCCGGAGGGAGTCCATCGGCGGCTCGTCCGCCGGCCGTGCCCGCAGCTCCGCCTCCAGCAGCGGGTCGTACTCGTCCGTGAGGACGATGTCCTCCTTGGTCGGGAAGTAGCGGAAGACCGTGGACGGCGACACCTCGGCCAGCTCGGCGATCTGCTCGACCGTCGTGGCGTCGTACCCCTGCTCCTCGATCAGCCGGTAGGTCGCGTCACGGATCGCCGTCCGTGTCTTGAGCTTCTTCCGCTCACGAAGTCCCAGCTGGGGGCGGTCGGCGGGGATGGAGCTGCGTGCGGCCGTCATGGGGGTCATTGTCGGCCATCGGCCGGGGCGGAGGCCACGTCCGGGGTCGCCTCCGGGGCAGGCTTCCCCTTCACGGACCCCGTGACGTCCCGCGACCCGGTGTTCGACTCGGTGTTCGGCAGGAACGCCCCCGCGAGCAGCGCCGCCACGAGCGAGGCGATCCCGCACACCAGCAGGACGAGGCCCATGCCATGCACGTACGCCGAGTTCGCGGAGGTCACCAGGTCGGTGGCGCCCGCGCGGTCGCCGACGAGATGGGCCGCGACCACGGACTCCCGGGCCGTGTCCGCCGCCCCCTCGGGCAGCCCGGTCACATCGAGCCGGTCCCGGAACGCGCTCGCCAGCAGACTGCCGAGCAGCGCGATACCGATCGCCCCGCCGACCTGGCGCAGCGTCATGAGGAGCCCGGAGCCGCTGCCGGCCCGGGCGGCGGGGAGGGTGGCGAGCGCCCCGTCCATCGCCGGGACGACGGCGAAGCCGAAGCCGAGGCCCGCGACCGACAGCCACAGCGCGGTGAAGCCGTACCCGGACTCGACCGTCGTACGACTGCCGAGGAACGCGGCGAAGGACAGCACCACCAGACCGGCGCTCACCACACCGCGCGACCCGAACCGCTCGACGACCGGCTGGGCCGCCCTCGCCGCGACCATCAGCCCGCCCATCATCGGCAGCATGCGTACGCCCGTACCGAGGGCGTCGTTGCCGAGGACGGCCTGCAGATACTGCGGGAGCACGAACATCAGGCCGGACAGGACGAACATCACGAGCGTCGCCGCGACCGCGTTGAGCAGGAAGCCGCGGTGCGCGAGCAGCGACATGTCGAGCATGGGGCGTACGGACCGGCGCTCGCGCACCACGAGCGCCGCCAGCAGGAGGACGGACCCGGCGATCAGGGCGAGCACGAGCGGGTCGCCCCAGCCGCGGTTCGGGGCCTCGATGATCGCGTAGATCAGCGCGCCGAGCCCGGCCGCGGTGAGCGCGGTGGAGACGGCGTCGACCTTGGGGGAGGCGGGATCGCGGGTCTCCGGCAGCAGGAAGAGGCAGGCGGCGATGCCGATCGCGGCCATCGGAACGTTGATCAGGAAGACCGAGCCCCACCAGAAGTGGTCGAGCAGCCAGCCGCCGATGATCGGGCCGAGCGGCATGCCGAGCGCGGACGCGGCCGAGATGATGCCGACCGCCTTGGTGCGCTCGGTGGGCGGGAAGAGCGAGGGCAGCACGGACAGGGCGAGCGGCATCACCAGCGCGCCGCCCACGCCCATCACCGCACGGGCGACGACGACCCAGGTCACATCGCCCGCCAGGGCGCCGACCAGCGAACCGGCGAGGAAGACGCCGAGTCCGGTCATCAGCATCCGGCGCCGGCCGAACCGGTCGCCGAGCAGCCCGGCCGGGAGCATCAGCGCGGCGAAGACGACGACGTACGCGTCCGCCATCCACTGCTGCTCACCTGTGCTCGCGCCGAGCTGCCCCGCCATCGTCGGCAGCGCCACATTGAGGATCGTCATGTCGAAGCCGAGCACGAGCATGCTCGCGACCAGGGCGCCGAGGGCCCACCAGCGACGGGGGTCGAGGTGTGTCTCGGGGTGTGGAGTGACAGTAGCCATGAAATGAGAGTAACTCTCAAAAGGTGGTTGCTGTCAATGTGTGGCCGCTGATGGGCGCGCCGGACGGACCGTGCCGGGCATGCGGGCCGGGCATGCGAAAGGGCCCCGCCGCGCGATGCGGTGGGGCCCTTTCGTCGAGTGCCGGCCGCGGCTGTCCGCGGTGGCCAGGGGGTGTCTCTGCTGGTGCGGGGGCTATCCGTGCTGGTAGGCCACCATCGAGATGCCGACGTAGTGCGTGGCGAACGCCGCGAGCGTGAGGGAGTGGAACACCTCGTGGAAGCCGAACCAGCGCGGTGACGGGTTGGGGCGCTTGAGGGCGTAGATCACGCCGCCCGCGCTGTAGAGGAGCCCGCCCACGATCACGAGGACCAGCACGGCTATGCCGCCCGCCCGCATGAAGTCGGGCAGGAAGAAGACGGCCGCCCAGCCCATCGCGATGTAGCAGGGGGTGTAGAGCCAGCGCGGTGCCCCGATCCAGAACACCCGGAAGGCGATGCCCGCGATCGCGGCGCCCCAGATGCCCCACAGCAGCCACTGCCCCTTGGTCTCGGGCAGCAGCAGCATCGTCAGCGGTGTGTACGAGCCCGCGATGATCAGGAAGATGTTCGAGTGGTCGAGTCTGCGCAGCACGCCGTCCATGCGTGGTGTCCAGGTGCCCCGGTGGTAGATCGCGCTGACGCCGAACAGCAGGCACGCCGTGAGAGCGAAGATCGCGCAGGCGATGCGGGCGCGGGTCGAGTCGGCGAGAGCGGTCAGGACGAGGCCGGAGACCAGGACGGCCGGGAACATCCCGGCGTGCAGCCAGCCGCGAAGCCTCGGCTTCACCGGATGCGGCAGGGAGAGCGCTTCGGCGACGCGGTCTACGACCGGCGTGTCCGAGGGCGCGTCGGGGACGGACGCAGTCATGCACGGCATCGTACCTACGGAACCGTAAGTTACACATCAGTCCGACCGTATGAAGGGCGCCAAGTGGCCATGGTCTCACCGGCGTACGCGGTGGAGTTCCACCGGCGCGCGAGGTGAGCGGCTGGTGGGCGACTGGTGGGGCGGGAATGGCCTGGGTGAATGACCGGGTAAATGACCGGCAATAAGTGGTGATGCTCACGCTGCTCACGTGTGAGGCCCTCTGGACATATGGGCGGACCCGTCGGATGATCAAATGAGTGCGGTCGGCACCGGATGAGCGCCTAAGCGTCACCACGTGAAGCATCCGGGTCGCAGCCCCCACGGGGCACAACCAAACAAAACCCCTCATCTAGGAGCAATCGTGGCGCGCGACATCGCGGCTCCCTCAACCGTTCCCACCCATCACCAGGAACTGATCTCGTGGGTCAACGAGATCACCGAACTGACGCAGCCGGACAGCGTGGTCTGGTGTGACGGCTCAGAGGCCGAATACGAGCGACTGAGCGAGGAGCTCGTCCGCAAGGGCACCTTCAAGAAGCTCGACCCGATCAAGCGCCCCAACTCCTACTACGCCGCCTCGGACCCGACCGATGTCGCTCGGGTCGAGGACCGTACGTTCATCTGCTCCGAGAAGGAGCAGGACGCGGGCCCGACGAACCACTGGAAGGCCCCCGCGGAGATGCGGGAGATCTTCCAGGGCACGGGCACCGGCCCGGACGCGAAGGGCGGCGTCTTCCGCGGCTCGATGAAGGGCCGGACGATGTACGTCGTCCCGTTCTGCATGGGCCCGCTCGGCTCCGACCTCTCCGCGATCGGCGTCGAGATCACCGACTCGGCGTACGTCGCCGTGTCCATGCGCACCATGACCCGCATGGGGCAGCCGGTGCTGGACGAGCTGGGCTCCGACGGCTTCTTCGTGCGTGCTGTGCACACGCTCGGGGCGCCGCTGGAGGCGGGCGAGGCGGACGTGCCGTGGCCGTGCAACTCCACCAAGTACATCTCCCACTTCCCGGAGACCCGCGAGATCTGGTCGTACGGCTCCGGCTACGGCGGCAACGCGCTGCTCGGCAAGAAGTGCTACGCCCTGCGCATCGCCTCCGTGATGGCGCGTGACGAGGGCTGGCTCGCCGAGCACATGCTGATCCTCAAACTGACGCCCCCGCAGGGCGAGTCGAAGTACGTGGCGGCGGCCTTCCCGTCGGCCTGCGGCAAGACCAATCTCGCGATGCTGGAGCCGACGGTCGGCGGCTGGACCGTCGAGACGATCGGCGACGACATCGCCTGGATGCGCTTCGGCGAGGACGGCCGTCTCTACGCCATCAACCCCGAGGCCGGCTTCTTCGGCGTCGCGCCCGGCACCGGTGAGCACACCAACGCCAACGCGATGAAGACGCTGTGGGGCAACTCCGTCTTCACGAACGTCGCGCTGACCGACGACAACGACATCTGGTGGGAAGGCATGACGGAGGAGACTCCGGCCCACCTGACGGACTGGAAGGGCAACGACTGGACGCCGTCCGTCGAGACCCCGGCCGCGCACCCGAACGCCCGCTTCACCGTCCCCGCCGCGCAGTGCCCGATCATCGCGCCGGAGTGGGAGGACCCGAAGGGCGTGCCGATCTCGGCGATCCTCTTCGGCGGCCGTCGTGCCACGGCGGTCCCGCTGGTGACGGAGTCCTTCGACTGGAACCACGGTGTCTTCCTCGGCGCGAACGTGGCGTCGGAGAAGACGGCGGCGGCCGAGGGCAAGGTCGGCGAGCTGCGCCGCGACCCGTTCGCGATGCTCCCCTTCTGCGGCTACAACATGGGCGACTACATGGGCCACTGGATCGACGTGGCCAAGGACAAGGACGCCTCCAAGCTCCCGAAGATCTACTACGTCAACTGGTTCCGCAAGAACGACGAGGGCAAGTTCGTCTGGCCCGGCTTCGGTGAGAACAGCCGCGTCCTGAAGTGGATCGTCGACCGTCTCGACGGCAGGGCGGAGGGTGTCGAGACCCCGATCGGCATCCTGCCGACGAAGGAGGCCCTCGACACGGACGGTCTCGAACTCTCCGACTCCGACCTCGACTTCCTCCTCACGGTCGACAAGGAGGTCTGGCGCGAGGAGGCGGCGCTCGTCCCCGAGCACCTCAACACCTTCGGCGACCACACGCCGACGGAACTGTGGGACGAGTACCGGGCCCTGGTGAAGCGCCTGGGCTGAGGCCGACTTGGGGCGACTTGGGCTGACGGCTGCTTGAGCTGGTTCCTACTTGGCCTGACGCCCACCGCTTGAACTCCGCGGCCGGCCCTGAGTTGCCCTGACCTGCGACGTGGTTGGGGCCGGCCGCGGTGAGTACCACTCGGGGGCGCCGGGGCCCGCACGATGGTGTGCGGACCCCGGCCTCTGTCACGTCCAGGGCGACGGCGAAGCTATGGATCACGGCTGTGCACCGCCCAGGCTCTCCAGGCCCGTGAGGAGCCAATCGACCGAGCGGGCGAGTCTGCGCGCGTACGCCCTGGCCGCCGCTGCGCCCGGGTGCAGCGGGATGTCCAGCTTCCTGCGGGCCTCCGCGACGGCCACGACCGCGCAGGCCACGGGCACGGTCATCGTGGGGTCGTGGTCGGGTGGTTGCGCGGCGGCCTGCTCGACTTCGGGGATGAGTAGTCGCAGGTACCCCTTCAACGTGAGCGTCAGCGTGTCCAACTCGCGCGGGGAGAACGGCCCGGCATCGTCCGCGAGCAAGCGGGCAGTGGTGGCGCGCATCGTGAGAGTGTCGACCGGCAAGGACGCGTTCACCGTCACGGGCACTCCTTCCGAGAGCGCGCGTCGGCCACGGCCAGTCCCGCGCTCAGCGTCTCGGCGAGCGTGACCGGCTGGAGCCTGTCCGGGTGGGCGTCCCACTCGACACCGCCGCCGACCGGCCGTAACTGCACGTACGGGCCGACGAATCCCATCACCTTGCCGACCTTCTGCCGCTGGGTGTCCTCGACTGCGTCGCCGAGTTGGGGGTTGTACGCGGTCATCGTCACCGGACCTCCCTCGTCGCGGAGGCCAGGGGGCGGGTGCGCTCGTCCTCCGGCAACACGTAGGCGCGCACGGGAGCGTCGATGACGGAGTCATCCTTGATGGCCGGCCGTTGAAGGGCCGGCCACAGGTGCGGCGCTCGGCGGCGGCGCGCTCTGGCGAGGATGGCGCCCCACATCTCGGGCGATGGGCAGGGCGCCGTCGGGTGTGGACCTGAGGTGGGAACCGGGGTGATGCGGGCGGGTCCGCCTGGTGATCGCACCCCGACCAGCAGGGCTCTCACCCGGTCGAGTGCTCGTGGTGCAAAGCGCATGCCGGTGCTCCTTCGTAGCGTTGGCCACGCCCGGGAGGTCTCACCGCCTCGCCGGTCTTCTGTCGCTGTCGGCGACGTTAGGAGCACTGGGAGCGATGCAGGGGCACAGTTTGTGCCCCTATGGTCATGCGGCCAAGAGGCCGATCTTCACAGCGAGTTCGGATGCGCGATGGCGCCGAGCAGCATCCTTGCACTCGGCTTCTTCGAGGACGATCCGCTTCGCGTACCCGTTGTACTTGATCGTTTCCGGGGCGGCTTCGAATGCCTTGTTCAGCGTGGCGAGCGCGACGTCCGGCTGTCCGTCGAGGTGGTAGCCGCGCGCTTCCTCGATGCGGTGCCGGGCCCGCCGTGGCCTCGACTTGATCGTGGTTACGTCCGCGGCGGCTGCCTGCCGGACGGACTCTCCGCCTTGGCGCAGCTCTACGGCGACAGTGACGGCGTGCGCGCCCATGATGGCGCGGGAGAACGACGTCACGGGGTGGTAGTAGTTCTCCGGGAGCCGCTGTGCCATGGAGCGCGCCTGGTCCCAATACCGCCAAGCCGTGCCGGTTTCGGCCCGCCGGGCCGCTGTGTATCCAGCCTCGAAGGTGAGCGCTCCGAAGATGGCAAGGACGTCGGTCGACCCGTCGGACAACAGTGGTTCGAGGTACGCAAGGGTCTTGAGGTTCACCGCGTCTGCGGCGTCGAAGTGCGCCGGGCCCGCGTCGCGGTGCGCCTGTGCGGCCAGCCACGCGGCCACGCCGATGGCGTGTGGATCCTCGGACTCCTGTGCGGCGATCAACCCCCGCTCTGCGACCCTCCACAGCAAGGCCGGATCGGGCTGATAGGCCACGAAGAACTGACACAGGGAGTAGACCTCGGCGAGTACGGCCTGTGCCTTCCTGCGGTCCGGTGCGGTGTCGGCCTGTCGCACGGCAAGCTGAGCGTCCCGGATCAGACCGGGCAGCAATGCGCCGATCACCTCGCGGTGGTTGGGCGCGGAATGGCGTGCCTTCCAGGCGCGGGCGAGCCGGGCCTGAAGGTGCGTGGCCGGAGGCGCCTCGCGCCGTGTGGTGAGCGGGAAGACGTCGACCGCGGCCTTGACCTCGGCGAGGCGGGGATGGCCCGGTCCGGTGAACAGGGCCACGTGTGCGGACTGGTCGCCGGTGAGGTCCGACAGGTCCTGGACACGCAGCAACTCGGCGATGCGCAGGACCATTTCGAGCTTGGGTGTCTTCAAGCGCCCGGTCTCGACCCCTTTCACCCAAGAACCGGTCTTGCCGACCAGCCCCCCGAACTGCTCGCGGGTCATGCCCTTGCGGGTGCGCAGGATCTGGAGGCGCTGGCCGAACACGAGCGGGTCGGCGTACGGGTCCGGGCTGGCATCTGGAGACATCAGGCCTGTTCCTCCCTGCAGCTTCGTCACTGTCAGAGTAAAGGCGAGGCCGATCTCATGTGAGGTTCACTCTGAGAAGCCAGAGACCGACGGTTCAGTTGGAGCGGTCCTCCAGATAGCGCGTGAGCGACTCCTGGCGCCTTGCCTCGATGTCTCGCAGGCCTGCCGCCAGCTCACCGAACTCGTCCTGCAGAACGGCGAGCTGGCGCTCCAGGTGGCGTTCCGGTGGTTCCGTGCCCGGTGTCAACCGCGTCCACCACCGCGTCCGTACGAACGTGTCGACCGCCTCCGGGATGTCCTGCCGTGCGGCCCGGGACAGGGCGTGGACGCCCTCCGGGTCCTGGGCGAGGATCTCGGCGACCCAGCCGGGGTCCAGCAGCGCCGCCAGGAGGTCCGTCAGTTCCGTCAGGCGGCCGGCCGCGGCGGGCGGCAACTCAACGTCGGCCAGATACGCGCGCAGCTTGCCGAAATCCCCCCGCAGCTCGTCCAGTTGAGCGGACGGGTCCGGGAAGTCCGGCACCGGCGGCCGTTCCGGCGGCGCGACCAGCGCCCCCGCGCCGTACAGGCCCACGACCACCATCGGCCAGTACGGACCCGCCACCCCCGCGAACGTCAGCGCCAGGCCGACGATCCCGCACGCACTGCCGGTGAGGTTCTTGCGGGACTCCAGGTAACCCAGGAACTTATTGGTAGCCACGGATCTCCTCGAAGGCGCCGTCGAGCGAACCCTTCTGGGCGTCGAAGAGCCGGCCGCCGGTCAGCTCCGCGATGTGTTCCAGCTCGCCCCGGTCGGAGTCGCCGAAGAGGATCGGGAAGACCGGGATCTCCCGTTCGGCTTCCGGCAGTCCGCCGTAGAAGCCGTCGAAGGCCGCCGGGCTCGCCCCCGCCGTGTTCTCGCCGTCCGTCATCAGCACGATCGACGTGAACGTGTCGTCGTCGGCGCCCAGATGCTCGTACGCCTTCTCCAGCGAGGTGTAGATCGCGGTGTCCCCGTCGGCGGTGAGCGCCTCGGTGTCGCGGCGGATCCCGTCGAGCCCCGAGCGCGGGTTCTCGGGCCGCACCACATGCGTGCGTACGCTCTTGACCTGCGAGCCGAACGGCATCAGCGTCACCTCCTCCCGGTCGCGGAAGTCGCTCGTCAGATCGGTGAGCGCCTTCTTCAGACGGTCGAGCCGCCCGTCCTCCCGCATCGAGCCCGAGGTGTCGAGGACGTATACGGTCCGGGAGGGCCTGCGCAGTTTGTTCTCGTACGCGTCCAGGAGGCCGTCCGCCACTGAACGGCTGCCCGGGAAGGGGAGTTCGCGTCGGCGGGTGGTGTCCAGGCCCGTCGCGGGTGGGACCGAGGCGACGACCGGGCGGCGCAGGGTGCGGTCGGTGATCAGCCGCTGGGCCGCCGGCGCGCGCAGCGCCTCGGTGAGGCGGCGGACGTCGTCACGGACCGCCTGGCTCGTGGACGCGAGCGAGGAGAGCGGGTAGTCGGCGGTGACCACGCCGTCGCGTGGCCGGATCACCGTGAGGTCCTTGCGCGCCTTCAGCACCGACTCGTAGTTGAGCAGCGCGTCCACGTCGCCGCGCCGGTCGTACGCCTCCGCCAGCCAGCCCGAAGAACCGGACGTCAGCTTCTGCCCCTTGAAGAACTCCGCCAGCCTGGGCGTCGCCTGCTTCACGTCCTCGTCCGTCAGCGCGGACTGGGCGTCCGAGAGGCCCGAGGCCACCGAGACGAGGGTGGAGAAACCGGAGTTGGAGCGGGACGGGTCCGTCATGCCGTACGTCAGGTCGCCGTCCGCCACCGCCTTCTCGATGTCCGCCCAGGTGACGTCCTCCGGCTTCCAGCCCAGCTCTCGTACGGTGGCGTTCTTCACGCCGATGGCCACCGGGCTGGACATGACCGGGGTCTCCGACACGATCTGCCGCGCGGCGGTGGGGTTGAGGCGCAGGTAGTCGTTGGAGGAGAGCCAGATCGCGTCGTACGTGCCCTTGGCCTTGTCCTTGCCCAGGAGGTTCACCGCGTCGAGGGTGCCCATGTAGGTGGGGTGGACCTTGATGCCGGTGTCCTGCTGGATCTGGGCCAGCACGGTTTTCATGTCTGCGAGTTCGCTGGATGCGAGGATGCGGAGGGCGCCGGGTTCCGGCTTGCTGGAAGGGCTCGGCTCTTCCGTTGCCGATGTGCATCCTGCCGTCACCAGTACCAGTGCGATGGCGGCTGCGGCCCTGTGGGTGGTCTGTGCCCACCCGTTCCGCCCTGCGGAACGCCTGCCCACAGACCACCGGCGAGCTTCGAGGTCATCCCGTCTCATGCGAGCCCTCCCTCCAACGCTCCCCGCGAGCGGCTGCGGTCCAAGTACGCGCTCGCGTGCTGCAGTTCAGCCGTCAGGGACTCCACCGTCGCCGCCATGGACTCCGTGGCCTGGGCCTTGTACGTGTCGATGGTGTCCAGGGTCTGGTAGATCTGCTGGAAGGCCGCGCGGAGCGTCTCCGCGCCGACGGCCGGGTCGGCGGCGATGCGCTGGATCTCGCCGGACTGCGTGGCGAGCATCTCCGCGTTGCCGCGGATCAGGTCCTCCGTCGTGCCGCGCAGGGCGTTGACCTGCTCGACGACCTTGCGCTGGTTGTCGAGGGCGGAGGCGAGCATCACGGAGACGCGCAGCGCGGAGACGGTCGTGGTGGCCGCCCGGTCGACGCCCTTGATCAGCTCGTCGTTGTTGCGCCGGACCACGTCCATCGCCAGATAGCCCTGCGCGCACACCGCGAGCTGCGTGAGCAGGTCCTGGTGCTTCTGCCGGACGGGGAAGAGGACGTCCGCGCGCAGGGTGTCCGCCTGGGCGGGGTCCTGAGACTCCACCCCCGCGATGTGGGCCTCGACCGCCGCGTCCAGGGCCTCCGTCAGGACCACGTACTCCTGGAGCTTGCCCATCGAGTCCCAGAGGCGGACGCGCTCGGTCTGCAACGCGGCGTTGTCGCGGCGCAGTTCGTCCTGGCCGCCGCGGAGCGAGCCGACGATCCTGTTCAACGTGCCCTGTGCGGAGGCGTACTTGGCGACGTGGTCGCGGAGCTTGTTGCCGCCGGGGAGCCGGGACAGCAGCTTGCGGGCCTTGCCGCCGGGCAGGTCGCGCGGATCCAGGTCCTCGACCGTACGCCGCAGTTCGACGAGCGAGGACGAGACGCGGGACTGGGCGTCCTCGCCGTTCGCGGGCAGGCTGCGGATCGTGCGCTCCAGCATGCGGTTCGACTGGGCGGCCGCGCCGCGCATCTCACCGGAGCCGAGGCCGACGATCTCCCCGATCTTCCCCGCGAACTCGGGGGAGCGGGCGTCGAGCGCGGCGAGCCCGTCGACGTACTCGGCGGCCTTGCGCGCCATGTCGGTACGGACCGACTCGTCGACCGGCACGAGTCCGCCGGCCTTCTCCCTCGGTACGGCCGCGACGGCCTGCGGAGGTGTCAGGACAAACGTGTCTTCGGTGTTGCTCACTTGCTGTTCCCCCTAGCCCCGCGCCCGGCGCGCCATCTCGTGCAGCACCTTGGAGGCGGGCACGGGCGACTGCCGGACACCGGTCAGCTTCTGGTTGAGATACGTGGTGTGGGCGGCGGTGGCCGCCGTGAACTCGGCGCTCGTGCCCTGCGGCCGGAACCCGTGCCGTACTGCGAGCCTCCGCAACTCCTTGTCCGTGCCGAGGAGTTCACCGAGCGCGCGGCCCTCGTCCGTGAGGGGGACGACGGTGTGGTCGCTGTTGGCGGTGGTGTCGGGGTAGAGGACGGTCAGGTCGCCGACCTCCTGGCCCCGCGCGAGCAGCGAGGCGACCTGCGACTCGTACACGAGGACGAGCGGGTTGCCGACGCCGCTGATGAAGTCCCTGAACGCCGCGTCCGAACTGGTCTGTTGGGCGCCCTGGACGCTGATCAGTTTGCGCATCAGAGGTGCCGTGCGGTTCACCGCCGCGGTGCCGTCGGCGACCCGGCCGCCGTCGGCGACGTACGAGGCGGCGGCGAGGTAGAGCGCGCCGGAGTTCGAACTGGTTGGATCCGTGGTGGAGATGAAGAGCGTGCCGCTCAACTCACCGTGCCGCCCGGCCCCCTTGAGCTGCTGCCAGGTCCGGTCGGCACCGGCGGCCTTGAGGTAGGCGGACATCCTGAACGTGCCGTTGCCCCTGGCCGGCAGAGTCGCGAGCCCGTTGTCGGCCAGCACCCCGGCGGCGCTTCGGTGCGCCACGACCACGAGGGGCGAGTAGAAGGGGCGCGGCAGGGGCTGCCGTACGTCGTACTTCGCGGCCAGTTCGTCGGCGGGGGCCTGGCTGGACGGGAAGGCGAAGTCGTACCCCTTGAGGTCGAGTCCCTCCATGGCCCAGGACCCGGAGGTCTCCGTCTCCAGGGTGTAGCCCTTGGCAGCGAGGGCCTTCACCACATCCGGATCGGCGAAGAACTCCGCCTTCTCCGATCCGATCACTCCCAGCACGGTCTTCGTTGCCGTGCTCTTGTCCTGCTCTTCGCGGCCCGCGACGACGGCTGCTGCCACTCCGCCGATCAGGAACACCGCCAGGACGATGGCGACTATTCGTCTCACACCCGGAGCCTGCTCCCGGAACCCAACATTCCCCGGCGCTCCGGGTGAACAAGGAGTGGCCGCCCCATCCCAGTACGCAACCGGAGCAGCACGATCCGCCTAGGGGCGCCCCGTAAGGGGCGCGGGGAACTGCGCGATCAGCCCCCACCGACCCGCAGGTTCATCACCGGGCTTCCAGCGGAGCGCAATGGCACCCGGCCCGCGTGTCACTGCGGGCGCACGCGGACCGGGGCCGACCGGGGGAGCCCTGAGGGCTCAGTGGGTGGTGAGTGTGCGGCGGGCCTCGGTGGCCGCCGTGTGTGCGTCCATACGCTCGGCGGCCAGGATCGCGGCCGCCGTGTCGGCGCGGGACGCCGCGACGACGAGGGCGCGGCCCGCGAGGGCGTGCGCCCGCTCATGGAGCGCCGCGACCTGGGCGGACTCGGCGGTGGTACCGGCACCGGTCACCGACGCGCGGACCGGCGGACGGCCCCCGCGAAGACGTGCGACCTGCGAGGTCAGCCGTTCGGCGGCGACGTCCAGCTCGGTGGACGGTTCGATACCGCGCAGCTCGTCGGTCACCGCCAGCAGTGCCGCGAGGTGACCGGCGAGCTGGATGTCCAGCTCCTCTTCGCGCGACCGATGGGGAAAGTCGGCGGTGCCGGCCATCGTGTGGACCGACTTGGTGCGGATCGGTTCGTACATGGGAGATGGCCTCCTGTGCTCTGACAGGAAACCATCCTAGCTTGGATTTCGTCTAAAGTTGAGATGGTTCGGAAAAGCGGGCCGCGCGACCACGGAGCGTGACTGATTAGGTGTCAGGGCTGGCCGTATCCGTCCAGGAAGTTCCCGATCCGGGTCACGGCGTCCGTCAGGTCCCGGGCCGTGGGCAGGGTGACGACCCGGAAGTGATCGGGCTCCGGCCAGTTGAAGCCCGTCCCCTGCACCACCATGATCTTCTCGGTCCGCAGCAGGTCCAGCACCAGCTGCCGGTCGTCCTTGATCTTGAAGACCTTCGGGTCGAGGCGCGGGAAGAGATAGAGCGCGCCCTTCGGCTTCACGCACGTCACGCCCGGAATCTGTGTCAGCAGCGCGTGCGCCACGTCCCGCTGCTCCCGCAGGCGCCCGCCGGGAAGCACGAGCTCGTTGATCGTCTGCCGCCCGCTCAGCGCGGCGACCACGCCGTGCTGCCCCGGCATGTTCGCGCACAGCCGCATGTTCGCGAGGATGGTCAGCCCCTCGATGTACGAGTCGGCGTGCGCCCGCGGCCCCGAGATCGACATCCACCCGACCCGGTACCCGGCCACGCGGTACGCCTTCGACATGCCGTTGAAGGTGAGCGTCAGCAGGTCCGGGGCGACCTTGGCGGTCGGCGTGTGCGTGGCCTCGTCGTACAGGATCTTGTCGTAGATCTCGTCCGAGCAGACCAGCAGGTTGTGGCGGCGGGCGATGTCGGTCAGCCCGCGCAGCATCGCCTCGTCGTAGACCGCGCCCGTCGGGTTGTTCGGGTTGATGATCACGATCGCCTTGGTGCGGTCGGTGACCTTCCGCTCCACGTCGGCCAGATCGGGCATCCAGTCGGACTGCTCGTCGCACCGGTAGTGCACGGCCGTACCGCCGGACAGCGACACGGCGGCGGTCCACAGGGGGTAGTCGGGCGCGGGTACGAGCACCTCGTCGCCGTCGTCCAGCAGGCCCTGCATCGCCATCACGATCAGCTCGGATACGCCGTTGCCGATGAAGACGTGCTCGACGTCGGTCTCGATACCGAGGGTCTGGTTGTGCATGACGACGGCCCGGCGCGCCGCGAGCAGGCCCTTCGCGTCGCCGTACCCGTGTGCCGACGAGACGTTGCGGAGGATGTCCTCCAGGATCTCGGGCGGGCACTCGAACCCGAACGCGGCCGGATTCCCCGTGTTCAGCTTGAGAATGCGATGCCCGGCCGCTTCCAGCCGCATCGCCTCCTCGAGCACCGGGCCCCGGATCTCGTAACAGACGTTGGCGAGCTTGGTCGACTGGATCACCTGCATGTCCGTGAGCTTACGGCCCGGTAACGCCCCTTGGGCCGTGTTTTCCACCACGTGAGACGCGGCGGTTTGGGTGGTTATCGCCGGTAGCTGTCCCGTCGGCCTCTCCCGTCCCTACAATGCGCGGCCATGTCGAGGCCACCTGAGAACGAGAACGGGGTGCCCGGCGCGAACGCCGCGAACAACGCGGCCGGCGCGCCGGACACCCATGGTGCGCATCGGGAAGGCGACGAGCGCGTGGTCCCGCCGATCGTGTACCACCCGCAGGTCGAGGAGACTCCGGCGTACGACGAGTACGCCGACCCGGCGACCGCCCACGGCTGGCAGAACGCGTACGACGAGACCCGCGAACTACCACCCGTGGCAGCCGGCGCGGAAGATCGCCGCAAGGCCGGCGGCCACCGGGCCGACGGCCGCCGTTCCCGGCGGAAGCCCAGAGCCTTGACGTCACGGCGTGTGGTGGTCGCCGCCGGGGCGGTGGGCGCGGTGTCCCTGGCCGCCGTGATGGCCGGGTTCTCCTTCGGGCCGTCGGACGGCGGAGCGCGAGGCAACGAGGACCGCACGAGCCCGACAGCCGGGGACCCCGCGTCGCCCACGGACGCCAAGTCCTCGGGCGGAGCCCCCGCCGCACGCTCGTCCGACGGCGGCGGGCCGTCCGGCACAGGGGACCCGAGCAGCTCTGCGAGCCTCGCCCCGACGGGCGACGAGACCGAGAACCCCTCGGCCAAGTCCCCCACCACCCCTTCGGCCCCCTCCACACGCACCGCCACCACGAGCCCGAGGGGCCCGGGCAACTCCGACGGCAAGCCGGGGCGCGGCCAGGGCGGCACCAAGGGGCCCAAATAACCGCCGCCAGGCCCAAGTAACCACCCGCCCGGCCCGAGCAGCCGCCGGACGAGGAACCACATGGCCGCAGCACCCGGCAGGTCGACGTACTCGGCACCGGCCGGGCCGCCCCCGAGCCGACCGGACCGCCGCACAACTCCCCGGGGGCACCCCCGTTCACGTTCATCGCGCCGGGGGATGGGCAGGAGCAGCCCAGGAACGCGAGGGAACCCGCCAACGCCTCGCCTGAAGCGGCTCCTTGCCCACACCCCCCTCTCACTTCACAATGTGCATGACAGACGTATGGGCGGCCGGAAATTCTCCGGCCGCCCGAGTCACAATGAGGGGACCCCCACATGAGAAAGCCTCTCGGCGCCGCGCTCTTCGCCCTGGTGATAGCCGGGGCAGGCGCGGCACCCGCGGTCGCGGCACCCGAACCCGCGACCGGCGTGGACACGGACACCGCCACATCGGTGGTCAGAGACGCCGTCACGTCCACGACGGCGGCCGTGTCCAGGATCACCGCGCCGACGGTCCAGGCCGTCAACTTCGCCGGCACCGTCTCGCTCAGCAACTGCTCGGGCTCCGTCGTCCGCTTTCCGGACTCGGAGGACAACGACCCGGCGATGGTCATGTCCAACGGCCACTGTCTGGAGACCGGCTTCCCCGCGGCCGGTGAGGTCATCGTCGACCGGGCCTCCAGCCGCACCTTCGGCCTGCTCAACGCCGCGGGCACCCGGGTCGCCACCCTGCGCGCCAGCAAGATCGCGTACGCGACGATGACCGACACGGACGTCTCGCTGTACCAGCTCACCACCACGTACGCGCAGATCAAGAGCTCGTACAACATCAGCCCGTTGACGATGAACGACACGCACCCGGTCGCCGGGACCGCCATCACGGTCGTCTCGGGCTACTGGAAGCGGACGTACGCCTGCAACGTCGACGGCTTCGCGTACCGCCTCAAGGAAGGCGCCTGGACCTGGAAGGACTCGGTCCGCTACACCTCGGCCTGCCAGACCATCGGCGGCACCTCGGGCTCGCCCGTCGTCGACAACGCCACCGGCAACGTAGTCGCCGTCAACAACACCGGCAACGAGGACGGCGGCCGCTGCACCGACAACAACCCCTGTGAGGTCGACGAGAGCGGCAACGTGACCGTCCGCGCGGGCATCAACTACGCCCAGGAGACCTACCAGATCCCGGCGTGCTTCGGCATCGACAACAAGCTCGACCTGAGCGCGAGCGGGTGCACCCTGCCCAAGCCGTGATCCCGCGGCGGGCGGTCACGGAGCAGTCCGGCGGACCGCCCGCCCCGCGAGCACATCCGTCCGCCGCCCGTCCTCCACGACGAACCGCCCGTCGATCAGGACGTAAGGAATGCCGGTCGGCAGCGTACGAGGATTTTCGAAGGTCGACCCCGCCGCCACGGTGGCCGGATCGAAGAGCACCAGATCCGCCCGGTACCCCTCGCGGACCAGCCCCCGGTCGGGCAGCCGGAGCCGGGCCGCGGGCCGTGACGTCAGATGGGCGACGCACTCCTCCAGCCCGAGAACGCCCAACTCCCGCACATACCGCCCGAGATACTGCGGGAAGGTGCCGTACGCGCGCGGGTGCGGCTTGTCGCCGCGCAGGATGCCGTCCGAGCCGCCGGTGTGGACGCGGTGCCGCATGATCGCCTGCACGTTCTCCTCGTGACCGACGTGCTGGAGGATCGTAGAGCCGAGCCCGTCGTCGAGAAGCAGCCGCCGAGCGGTGACCCAGGGAGCCTCGCCACGAGCGTCGGCCGACTCCTGCACGGTCCGGCCCACATACTCCGCGAGCGCCGGATCAGCCACCCCCGAGATCTCGATGGTGTCCCACTCGATGGGAACGCCATGACACCCGTCCGCACCCACCACTTCCATGTGATGGCGGATCTTCTCCGCGGTCCCCTCCTCCCGCAGCCGAGCGAGAATCGCCTCGGGACCCCCCTCGCTCGCCCAACTGGGCAGCATGGCCACGAGAGTCGTACACCCGGGCGTGTAGGGATAGGTGTCCAGACTGATGTCGGCCCCACCGGCCAGCGCGTCATCGACGAGGGCCAGCAACTCGGGCCCCCTGCCCTTGTTCACACCGAAGTTCATGGTGGCGTGGGCCAGATGAAGGGAGCAGTCGGCCTCGCGCGTAAGCTCCACCATCTCCCGGTACGCATCCAATGCACCGGCCCCGTACGACCGATGGTGCGGGCAGTAGTAGCCGCCGAACTCCGCCACCACCCGGCACAGCTCGGTGAGTTCGGCGTCCTTGGCGTACATGCCCGGGGTGTAGGTGAGCCCGGAGGACATGCCGACCGCGCCCTCCCTCATCCCCTCGGCGACCAACTGCCGCATCCGGTCCAGTTCCCGTGGCGTCGCCTCACGATCGTCCCAGCCGACGGCGAGCATCCGCACAGAGCCCTGAGGAATCAGATAGGCGGCATTGACGGCGATGCCCTCGCCACCGAAACCGTGATCCAGCCGGTCCAGATACTCGCCCACGGACCGCCAGGTGAAGTCGATGTCGTCCCCGTTGCCGTTCCACCCGGTGATGGCCCTGCGCACCTCGGCGAGGGTCCGGTCGTCGACGGGGGCGTACGACAGCCCGTCCTGCCCGATGACCTCCAGCGTCACGCCCTGCGCGACCTTCGCACTGTGGTCGGGGTCCCGCAGCAGGGCCAGATCGCTGTGGGCGTGCATGTCGATGAAGCCGGGGGAGAGGACGAGCCCCTCGGCGTCCAGAACCCGCCGGGCGACGGGCCGCAGGCACCCAGCGGCAGCGGCCTCCTGGACGACGGCAGTGATCCGGCCGCCCTCGATCCCCACGTCGGCCCGGTAGGAGGGGCCTCCGCTCCCGTCGACAACCTCCACGTCACGTACTACGAGGTCCATCATGGCGGGCTCCTAGAAGTAGGTGCGGATGTAGTCGACGACCGTGCCGTCCTGCTCCACCACCGGAATCAGCTCCCATTTGTCGAAGGACGTACAGGGATGAGAGAGCCCCATCCCCACCCAGTCACCGACCTGAAGCTGGGCTCCTTCGTCCGTACGAATCCAGGCGTGCTGATCGGACAGACCGGTGACGGTGATGCCGTCCGCAGGACGCTCCCCGCCGTCGCCGCGCACCACCTGCACCTCGGGCAGATCAAGGTCGTAAGCGGCATCCCGCTTGCCGGCGTTGACGAAGGCCTGCTCGGCAGAGGGCCGGGAAACAACCTGGGCCCAGAGCCGGAACGCGGGCTGCAGGGCACCTTCCTCGGGAACCCGGTTGAACGGAGTGATCTTCCGGTAGTGCCCGTCATCGTGCGAGACATAGGCACCGGACCGCAGCAACTTCAGCACAGGCAGCGACAGTTCAGGAATCCCGGCAAAGACATCGGCCACGGCATCGAACCAGGCGCTACCACCCGCACTGACCACAATCTCTTCGACCCCGTCGAAACGACCGTCCTTGTCAAAGTCGACGGCCAGCGCGACCAGCCGCCGCAGCCACCCCCGCACCCGCTCGGAATCGGCGTCCGGAACCTCTCCCTCGTACCCCGCAACACCAACCAGCCGCAGGGTGTCCACACCGGCAACCGCATCCGCGACGGCAGCACACTCCGCCTCGGTCCGCACCCCGGTCCGGGCCCCCTCACCGGCAGCCAGCTCGACAACGACGTCCACGGGCCGAACGGCACCCCGCAACGCGGAGTCCATCAACTCCACCCCACGCACGGAGTCGACGTAACAGACGAAACGAAACCCGGGATCGGCGTCGAGCTGCGAGGAAACCCACTTCAGAGCGGCCGCATCCACCACTTCATTCGCCAGGAAGACCCGCTGGACCCCGAACGCCCGCGCAACCCGCACCTGATGAGGCACGGCCAGCGTGATCCCCCAGGCCCCACGCTCGATCTGCCGCTGAAAAAGCTGGGGAGCCATGGAGGTCTTGCCGTGCGGGGCGAAGGCGAGCCCGTGCCGAACCGAATAGGTCTCCATGAGCCGCAGATTGTGATCGAGCCGCTCGGCGGACAGGGCGAGCACGGGAGTGGTGAACCCACCACTGAACAGATTGCGGCGCTGAGCGACCAGCTCACCAACAGTGAGCCCGTCGGCGTCGGGCGGGAGCCCCTTGAACCGGTGGTCGACACGTTCGTCCGCGAGCGAGGCAAGACGCTCCGCACCGGTACCGGAATCGGCGGCCATGAAGCCTCCCAAATATTCGCCGTTGCACTCCTTGCAACAGTCATTGCGTGTCGCGCTTACTGCTGTCTAACATCTCGGCCAACGCCGGGTCAACGAAGCCGCCGAGACCCACAAAGGCCAAGGAGCCCCAGTCATCGTGACCCCCACCGGACCCGCCCCCACGGCAGCCGCGCCCGCCGTGGACGTAGTCACCCTCGGCGAGTCCATGGTCACGTTCCTCCCCTCCCGCCCGGGCCGCCTCGCGGACGTGCCGTCCTTCGACCGGGCGATCGGCGGCGCGGAGTCCAATGTGGCCTGCGCACTGGCCGCCGCCGGCCACACCGCGAAGTGGGTCGGCCGGGTAGGCGCCGACGGCTTCGGCGACCACCTGACCGAGGCGATCGGGGCATACGGCGTCGACACCTCCGCCGTACAACGCGATCCCACCCGCCCCACAGGCATCTACTTCCGCACGGCGAGCGACCGTTCCACCGACGCCCACGAGGTGGCGTACTACCGCACGGGCTCCGCGGCCTCGGCCATGTCCAAGGGCACCGCCGACATGGCGGCCATCCACTCGGGCCGAATCCTCCACCTCTCCGGCATCACAGCGGCACTCTCCCCCGACTGCCTCTCCCTCCTGACAGCCCTCACGGCGCCCGCCCCCCACCGCCCCCTGATCTCGTTCGACGTCAACTACCGAGCAGGCCTCTGGCCAACCCAATCCCAAGCAGGGGCCACCCTCCTCACACTCGCCCGCGGAGCAGACCTCGTATTCGTAGGCGAGGACGAGGCGGAGGAGGCCTGGGGCATCACAGGCGGCCCCACCGCGATCCGCGCCGCACTTCCAGAACCCCACGTACTGGTGGTCAAGGCGGGCAGCCAGGGCGCCACGGCCTTCGAGTCAGCGCGCCCCACGCACCCGCACCCGCCCACGGACGGAAGGGGGCGTGCCGGGGGGTGTCCGCCCGCAGCGGCTGGCGTGTCAACTCGTAGCCCTTTTCAGGCAACCGATTCCACGCCAGACCGAGGACGGATACCCCCCGGCGCGCACCCGACCCACCCCCACGGCGAGGGCGAACGCACCACGGCGCACAAGCCGCACACCCCACGCCAGGGCGACCAAACCACTGCGCGCCACCCAACCGACACGATCACCTTCGTCCCCGCCCTACAGGTGGACGTAGTGGCCCCAGTAGGAGCAGGCGACGCCTTCGCGGCAGGCTTCCTGTCGGCGACCCTCCGCGGACTCCCCCCGAGGGCCCGCCTCCGCCACGGCCACCTCATGGCCGCCGCCACGCTCACCGACCCCGGAGACCTCGGCGCACCCCCCACCCGCGACCACGCCGACCGCCTCGCCGCCCTGGACGACGACGCGTGGGGCACACTTCGACTCGGCCCCGGCTGGACGCACCCCGCAGACCGGGCCCAGGAGGAGGTACCCACCCCATGAGCCAGACCGTCGACAGAGCGCTGTCCATCCTGCCGCTCCTAGCCGAGGGCCCCGCCGACCTGGGCCAGGTCGCCGACCGCCTGGGCGTCCACAAGTCCACCGCCCTGCGCCTCCTGCGCACGCTCCACGAACACGGCCTCGTCTACCGCCAGTCCGACCAGCGCTACCGCCTGGGCGCCCGCCTCTTCGCCCTGGCCCAGGAAGCCGTGGAGAACCTGGACGTACGGGAGATCGCCCACCCCCACCTCGTACGCCTCAACGAGCAGTGCGGCCACACAGTCCACCTCGCCGTGCACGAGGAGGGCGAGGTCCTCTACATCGACAAGGTAGAGAGCCGCTACCCGGTCCGCATGTACTCCCGCATCGGCAAACCGGTAGCGATCACGGTCGCCGCGGTAGCGAAACTGCTCCTCGCGGACCTCCCGGAACCCGAGCGCCACACGTTCGCCGACAAGCTCGACTACCCGATGTACACATCCCGCTCGACCCCCAACGCCCCGGCGTTCCTGAGGGAGTTGGAGAAGGTACGGGACCAGGGCTGGGCCACGGACCTGGGCGGCCACGAAGAGTCCATCAACTGCGTGGCGGCCCCCATCCGGGGCACAGACGGCCGAGTGGTCGCAGCCATGTCCGTCTCCGCCCCGAACGTGGTCGTCACCGCCGACGAACTCCTCACACTGCTCCCACTGGTGCGCCGTACCGCGGCGGCAATCAGCGGCGAGTACTCAGGCAAGACCCCGACGAAGGAAACCAGCTCATGACCGACAAGATCGCCCTCACCCCCAAGACCCACACCACCCCGCCGGCCAGGTTCTCGCACGGCGTCAGGAAGGGGAACGTCCTCCAGGTGGCGGGCCAGGTCGGCTTCCTGCCCGCGGTCGAGGGCGAGCCCCCCACACCCGCGGGCCCGACCCTGCGGGAGCAGACCCTCCAGACCCTCGCCAACGTCAAGGCCATCCTCGAAGAGGGCGGCTCCTCCTGGGACGACGCGATGATGATCCGCGTCTACCTGACGGACGTGGACCACTTCGCGGAGATGAACGCGATCTACAACGCGTACTTCGAGGAGCAGGGCCTGTCGGCACCGCCCGCGGCCCGCACAACGGTGTACGTGGGCCTCCCCGCAGGCTTGCTGATCGAAATCGACGCGCTGGCAGTCCTGGGCTAAAGCCACAACGCGCCCCACGCCCCCCCCCCACACAACACCCGCCCCCAACAACACCCGCACCCCGTAAGCCATCAAGGTCCGGCGCCCACCCCAGGGCGCCGCACCGCGATCCCCCCTGCCCGAAAGCTCCATGCCCTTAAGAAGAGGCCCTCCCATGTCGTCCCCGCTCGCAGCCACACCCACCCCCGAAGCGCCACCCCACACAGGCGGCCTGCTCCTCCTCATCGACGGCACCGCAGGCCTGCTGACGGTCGCGGCCCTCGGTATAGTCCTGCTCCTCGTCCTGATCATCAAAGTCAGACTGCAGCCGTTCGTAGCGCTGCTCGCGGTGTCCATAGCAGTCGGCCTCTCGGCCGGCCTCTCCGTCACCGAACTCTTCGGCACGGTCCAGCGATCGACCTCCGTCTCGATGATCGAGTCGGGCATGGGCGGCATCCTCGGCCACGTCGCGATCATCATCGGCCTCGGCACGATGCTCGGCGCGATCCTGGAGGTGTCGGGCGGCGCGGAGGCGCTCTCGGCCCGCCTGCTCAACCTGTTCGGCGAGAAGCGCGCCCCGCTCGCCATGGGCCTGACCGGCCTCATCTTCGGCATCCCGGTCTTCTTCGACGTGGGCATCTTCGTCCTCGCGCCGATCGTGTACGCGGCCGCCAAGCGCTCCGGCAAGTCGATCCTGCTCTACTGCATGCCGCTCCTGGCGGGCCTGTCGATGACCCACGCGTTCCTGCCGCCGCACCCCGGCCCGGTCGCCGCGGCCGGTCTGTTCAAGGTGGACCTGGGCTGGGTCATCCTGATGGGCGTCATCGTCGGCATCCCCGCAGTGCTCGCCGCGTGGGCGTACGCGGCCTGGATCGGCAAGCGCCTCTTCGTCCCCGTACCGCAGGACATGGTCGAGGCCGCGGACGAGGCGAAGGCGGCGGTCGCCGCGGAACGCGCGGCACGCCGGGCGGCAGTAGGGGGCCCCACGGACGGCACAACCACAGTCCCCGGCCAAAGCACAGGCACAGGCAAGGGCTCCGGCTCGGTCGCCGTCGCCGAAGGCCTGTCCGAGGCCCCCGCAGAACAGCCGCCGTCGCTCTCCACGGTCTTCCTCATCATCGGTACGCCCCTGCTCCTGATCCTCGCGGCGACGTTCTCCTCCATCGCCCTGGACCCGTCGACGTTCCGCTCGGTCATCGAGTTCTTCGGGCACCCCTTCGTGGCGCTGACGATCGCGCTGCTGATGGCGTACTACCTGCTGGGCCTCAGGCGGGGCTGGTCGCGCAAGTCGCTGGAGACGGTGTCGACGGCGTCGCTGAAGCCGGTCGGCAACATCCTGCTGGTGGTCGGCGCGGGCGGCGTCTTCGGCGCCGTACTGAAGGGGTCGGGCATCGCGGACGCGCTGGCCGACACGTTCAACGACGTGGGCCTGCCCATCATCGTGCTGGCCTGGCTGATCTCCGTCGTGCTGCGGGTCGCCCAGGGTTCGGCGACGGTGGCCATCGTCACCACGGCCGGCATCGTCGTCCCGCTGGTCGAGGGACAGGACCTCTCGCAGGCGCATCTGGCGCTGATCATCATGGCGATCTCGGCCGGTTCGATCTTCGCCTCGCACGTCAACGACGGAGGCTTCTGGATCGTCGCCAAGTACTTCGGTATCTCCGAACGGGACACCCTCAAGTCCTGGACGGTCCTGGAGACGGTCCTGTCGGTGGCGGGCTTCGCGATGGCGGCGCTGCTGAGCATCTTCATATAGCGGGACGAAGCGGAGGTCGACTGTTCTCGACACAGGATCGTCGACCATACTGCCCGCTGTGGAGCAGCGCATAGGACCCAACATCCAGCCCCTGCAAGGCGCCGCGGTCGACCCGGCGTTCGTGCCCGGCATCACGGGCCCGCGCCCCGCCGAGCCGAAGGACGCCGAGCCGACGGAGGCCGTCTCCGAGGAGACGGCCTCGGAGGAGGAGACGGCCCCCGAGAAGCGGGAGCCCGCCAAGCAGACGGACCTCAAGAAGGAAGCCGCCAAGGAGGACCCCTCCGACGACGAGCCTTCCGACGACGAGCCTTCCGACGACGAGCCCTCCGGCGAGGCCCCTTCCAGCGAGAAGCCGGAGAAGCCGGAGGGGTCGGAGAAGCCCGAGGAGCCCGAGGAGGCTCCCGAGGGAGGCCCCGTCTTCGAGGCCTCCGACCGCCGGGCGAAGATCGTCGCCGACCACAGTGGCGTACGGCTGCGCCTGGACGACCAGGAGGCCGAGTTCCGCTGGGAGGAGATCGGCGCCGTCGAGACCGAGTCACCGCGCTTCGGGAAGCGGTTCACCATCACGGTGCACACCCCCGACCGCCGCTGGTACCCGATCGAGATCGAGGCGTCGGCCAGGTCCCGCTTCAAGGAGTGGGAGACCCAGCTGGACGAGGTCCTGGACACGTACTTCGAGGACGCGGAAGAGGCAGCCGAAGCGGAAGAGTCCGAGGTCGAGGCGAGCGCCCCGTAAGGGGCGCGGGGAACTGCGCGACAAGCCACAACGAACCCGCAGTTCCCCACGCACCTCAACCGACCTGACTCAACTGCAGTACTGCGCTTCCTTCCCGATGGACCGGTACATGCAGTCGGAGTTCTCCAACAGCTGCAGCACCGCGTCCCGGTTCCGCGCGGTCTCCCGCTCAATCACCTCGTCGGGCGGGTAGAACCCGCCCCCGCCACTGGACCCCGGATACATCTCGAAGGTGTAGGCGAAGATCTTCTGACTGCCCCACAGGTAGTCGTCGATCGACCCGTCGGTGATGTAGAGGTCGCTGGACTGCTCGGGCGTGTAGCCGTTGCTGGCGGCCATCTTCTGCCCGACCGTGGCGAAGGCGTTGCGGTCGTCGGCTGTCATCCCGGTCGTGGTGTCCGCGTTGGTGTAGCCGAAGGGCCACAGCACCAGCTCGCTGTACGTGTGGAAGTCCACGCCCGCCCTGATCTGCTGCTTGCCGCCCACGACCCGGCTGCGTACGAAGTCGGCGACGACCTTGACCTCGGGCGCGGACTCGGGCGCCGTACCCCGGTAGGTCTCGGAGGACGTCGAGCCCGAGGAGCCGCCGCAGCAGCCCCAGCGGTAGTTCCAGTTGCGGTTCATGTCGGTGCCGACGTACGAACTGCCGGTGTTGGGCTGGCGGTTCTTGCGCCACGAGCGGTAGGCGCCGGACGCGATGTCGTACTCGCCGCCGTCCGGGTTGAGGTCCGGGACGATCCAGATCTCGCGGTTGTTCACCATGTTCGTGACGCGGGAGTCGGAGCCGTACCCGGCGCCCAGCTCACGCATCAGATAGAGCGCCATCTCCACGGTGAGGTGCTCGCGCGCGTGCTGGTGGTGGGTGAACAGGACCTCGGGCTCGGACTCGTCGGTGGCGACGTTGTCGCTGATCTTGATGGCGACGATGTCCCGGCCCTGGTACGACTTCCCGATCACGCGCTTGCTCATGATGCTCGGGTAGGCGGCCAGGCGCTGGTTGATCTCCGTGTTCATCTCGGCGTAGTTGTGATACCGGGAGTCGGCGGAGGGGAAGTCGAGGATGCCCACGTCCGCGGCGCTCGACCGGTCGGGGGCGGAGCCCAGGGCCGTGACCTCGTAGCCGAGCTGCCGCAGCTTCTTCGCCTGGGCCGCGCGTCCCGAGACGACGACGGTCTCCTCGTCGGCCTCGTCGATCGACACGCCCGCCTGGGCGATCGCCGTGCGGGTGGCCGAGGTGCTGCCGTGGACATGGATCTCGTACTGACGGATGTCCTCCGTGTCGGAGGCGGGAGCCGCCCCGGAGGCGCCGTTCGCGCTGGTCGTGGCGGCGATGGGGGCCGCGAGAGCCAGGGCGAGCAGGGTGGCGAGGGCGGCCGTGCGTCGGCCGCGTCTGCTGGGTGAGGGAGGTGCGGCGGGTGTGCCGCCGCCTCTGATGCGAAGTCGCATTGATTCTCCTAGTTTCTCCAGAAATTCCGGGATCACCGGAAGTGTGGGGAGTGGAGCGGGGGGTGGATCGGTGCGACGTGCCGGGGCTGTCCGCCGAATGCACCGACAGGACCCCGTATGCGGGTGTGGCGCTCATCGTTGGGGCTATGGCATGTTCGGGTCAAGACCAGACCGAAACCCGCCACCACGAACCGGCCGAAACGAGCCGGGCGGACAGGTCTCTGTGCCCTGCGTGTCGGCTGGCG
The DNA here is from genome assembly GCF_044456225.1 of Streptomyces sp. NPDC050988. Classification (NCBI taxonomy): domain Bacteria; kingdom Bacillati; phylum Actinomycetota; class Actinomycetes; order Kitasatosporales; family Streptomycetaceae; genus Streptomyces; species Streptomyces sp. NPDC050988. The sequence continues at coordinate 165,470 of NZ_JBITFQ010000004.1, forward strand.
CGCGTGCGTGTCGACCCGCACCCCTTCTGCCCCTTCAGGGGCGCGGGGAACTGCGCGACCAACCCCCACCGGCCCGCAGGCATCAGACGGCCTACCCGCGGAGCGCCAGGCGCACGCCGGGTGGCACAGGGCGCACAAGCCGGTCGCAATGCATATATGCGGCCCGGCAGTGTACGCGCCCACACCCCACACGTCGCGGACCCACCCAAAGTGCACCCACGGGTGTGAAGCGTGCGTGCGAAGCCGGGGCGCAGCCGGAAAGCTGGGGGGCCAGCGCAAGGGGAGCCCCCCACTCCGGCTCCCGTCCCACACCCAGAGGACTGGCTGATCATGGGCGGATCAGCGCCGCGAAGGGTTCATCAGCCACCGGTCGAGACGACCAGCTTCGTCGACCGGCGGGACGAACTGGCCGAGGGGCGGCGGCTGTTGGCCACCGCACGACTGGTCACGCTGACCGGACCCGGCGGCGTCGGCAAGACGCGGCTGGCCGGGCGGATCGCCGCCCGGGTCGAGCGGGCGTTCCCGGACGGCGTGCGCTTCGCGCACCTCGCCGGCCTGCACGACCCGGCGCTCGTCCCGCTCGCCGCGGCCGACGCGCTCGGCCTGCACGACCACTCCGAACAGCCGCCACTGGACACGCTGGTCGAGCGGCTGCGCGACCGCCGACTGCTCCTGGTCCTCGACAACTGCGAGCATCTGCTGTCCGCCTGCGCGGAGTTGGCGGCCGCGCTGCTGCACGGCACGACAGGCGTCCGCGTCCTCGCGACGAGCCGCCACCGCCTGGCCCTCACCGAGGAACACCTCCTGGACGTACGGCCCCTGCCGGTGCCCGACCCGGACTCGGACCTCTCGGCCGCGGCGACCTACCCGGCCCTGGCGCTCTTCGCGGACCGGGCCGCCGCCGTCGTCCCCGGCTTCGAACTCACCCCCGAGAACCGGGCCGCCGTGGCCCGCCTCTGCCGCCGCCTGGACGGCCTGCCCCTCGCCATCGAGCTGGCGGCCGTCCGGATGCGGGTCCTCGGCGTCGACCAGCTCGTCGCCCGGCTCGACGACCGCTACCGCCTCCTCACCACGGGCAGCCCGGCCGTTCTGCCCCGCCACCAGACGCTGCGCGCGGCGGTCGACTGGAGCCACGAACTCTGCACGGAGGCAGAACAGTTGGTGTGGGCGCGGGCCTCGGTCTTCGCGGGGAGCTTCGACCTGGAGGCGGCGGAGGCGGTATGCGCGGCCCCAAAACCGACCCCGAACACAGACAGGCGCGCCGACGAACACCACACAGAGGAACCCCACACAGACGAACCCCACGCAGGCAAACACCACACAACGGCTGAAGGCGCCCCCAAGCCCGAGGGCGTACACCCCCAAGACGTCCTCGAAGCCGTAGCCGGCCTGGTGGACAAATCCGTGCTGTGCAGAGAAGTCGGCCCCGGCACGGCCAGATATCGCCTGCTCGACACCCTGCGGCACTACGGACTCGAAAAGCTGAGGCAGCGGCCCGGGGAGGAGTCGGCGGCCCGGCGGCGGCAGCGGGACTGGGCGCAGGAAGTGGCCGCGGAGTGCGAGCGGAGGTGGTTCGGACCGGGGCAGCGGGAGATCGTGGCCCGGCTGCGGGCCAACCAGGACAACCTGCGGGCCGCCCTGGAGTTCAGCCTCACCGCGCCGGGCGAGGCCCGGGCCGGGCTCGGGCTGGCCGGGACCCTGTGGTTCTACTGGCACGCCTGCGGAGCCCCCCGCGAGGGCCGGTACTGGCTGGACCGCGCGCTCGACGCGCACCCCGAGCCCACCCGGGAGCGCGCCAGGGCACTCTGGGTCGCGGGCCTGCTCGCCGGCTGCCCCGAGGACCTCACCCGGGGCCGCCACCGCGCCGAGGACGCCCGCGCGCTCGCCCGCCGCCTCGGCGACCCGGCCGAGGTCGCGCACGCGGAGTACCTGCTCGGCCTGATGGCCCTGTTCGGCGACGACGTCCCCGCCGCCCTGGAGCACTACGAGGCCGCCGTCGCCCGTAACCCCGTCGACGGCCAGCTCCCCAGCCTCGCCGTCCTCGACCAGGTCGAACTCGCCGCCAGTCTCGCCTTCCTCGGCGACACCGACCGGGCCGTCCAGGTCTGCGAGGACGCCCACCGCCTCTGCGAGGAGCACGGCGAGGAGTGGGTCCGCTCGTACGTCCTGCGAGTCCTCGCCCTCGCGTACGCGGAGCGGAAGGAGTGGGACCGCGCGGAGCCGCACGCCCGTGACGCCCTGCGCCGCAAGCTCGGCGTGCACGACGTCATCGGTATCGGTCTCACCCTCGACCTGCTCGTGGTCATCACCGCCGCCCGCGGCGCCCACGAACGCGCCGCCGTCCTGCTCGGCGGCGCCGACCGCGTCTGGGCCGGCATCGACGGCAACCGCTTCGGCTCCACGACGTACAACTCCGCGCGCAAGGAGAGCGAGACGCGGGTACGGGCGGCCGTCGGACCGGGGGTCTTCGACCGGGCGTACCGGCGCGGTGGCGGGCTCGGGCTCACCGCGATCGTCTCGTACGCCCTCCAGGAAGCCGGCAAACCGGTCGTCCCCGGCCCCCGCCGGGCCGACGGGAACCCGCACCGGGACAACCCGCACCCGGACGCCTTCCGGGCGGACCCCCGTCTCGCGTCGCTCACCCGGCGCGAGAGGGAGGTCGCCGAACTCGTCGCCGAGGGGCTCGGCAACCAGCAGATCGCCGACCGCCTGGTGATCGCCCGACGCACCGCGGAGGGCCACGTGGAACGCATCCTCGGCAAGCTCGGCTTCAGCAACCGCAGCCAGATCGCGGCATGGGTCTCCGCACGCCGCTGAACCCCCGGTCCCGGGGCTCCGACGGCGACGTGCCACAACGCCCGCCCATAGCCGGGCGGTTCGCACACAACCAGGTGGATACGACAGAAGGGGAACCCTCGTGACCGCCGAACCAACCAGGCCGACCCAAGCGGCCAAGCCAAACCAGGCGAACCAGGCGGCCGAGCCGTCCCACCCGACTCAACCAGCCCCGCCCCCAGGGACGTTCGACCACCGCATGGCGGTCTTCGGCTCCGACGACGCGTTCGTCGCGGCCGCGCTCCCCTTCCTCGCGGAGGGCCTCGCCGCACCGGACGAACCACCGCCCGTGGCCATCGCCGACCCCGACAGACTCGCCCTCCTGAGGGACGCGCTGGGTACGGACGCCAAGGGCATCACCTTCGTGCCCCACACCGAGTGGTACACGGGCTCGGCGGCCAACGCCGTTGCCCGGAGCGCCGGTTACCTCGCCGCGAACGCGGGACCCGGCGGTCGTGCTCCACCTCCTCATGGAGCCGCACTGGGCCGGCCGCGCAGGGCGCTCGGCGCGCGAGACCACCGAGTGGATCCGCTACGAGTCGCTCGCCAACCTCCTCTTCGCGCCGTTCGCGACGACCGCCCTGTGCGCGTACGACACCCGCACCGCGGGCCCCGCCATCGTCGACGCCGCCCGCCGCGCGCACCCCGACACCCCGGTGTACGAGCAACCGGCCCGCCTCGTCCACGAGTTGGACTCGGTCGCCCTGCCACCGCCGCCGCCGGACGCCGAGCGCCTCACCGCCCCCGACCGCGACACCCTCCGCGAGCGGGCCCGGGCACGCGGACTCACCCCCGCGGACGCGAACCTGTTCGCGACAGCGGTCACCGAGGCGATGACCCCGTACACCTCCTCGATCCCCGAGGCGGCAACCCCGTACGCACCCCCGATCCCCACACCGTCCCTCCCCACACCGCCCCTCCCCGAGGTCCTGCTGTGGGGCGAGGCGCCCGCCTGTGTCTGCGAGCTGCGCGTCCCCGGGCGGATCACGGACCCGCTCGCCGGCTTCGTCCCGCCGCCCGCCGAGGGCCCGTCCCCCGGCCAGGGCCTGTGGTTCACCCGCCAGGTCTGCGCGTACGTGGACATCCGGGACGCGGATTCGGGCGGCGGCTCGCTGATCCGGGTCCAGTACGCGTAGGACACCCGGCGCCGCATGCTCCCGTACGGCCTTCTACGGCTCTCTACTGCCTTCTACGGCGAAGGCACCCGCATGCCCCAAAACCGGTGCGAACGCATGTTTTCAGGTAGGTATTCAGGTAGTCCTCCCCGTGTCCACGAGCCGCGGGGAGCCGAAGCTTTGGACATGCTGGAACTCTCCGGAGGACATCTTCCGGATCCCGACGCCGCGTACGGCTGGTACCCCCAACCACCCTTGGGGGCGGGCCACTCGAGCGTCGTGTACGACCCCCGCCCCGTCGCGGCGGCCGAGGCCCGCGCGGAGGTCAGGCGGCGGCTGGAGGGCTGGGGGCTCGCGGAACAGAGCGACACGGCGGAGCTCCTCGTCAGCGAACTCGTCACCAACTCCCTGATACACGCGGCGAGTCGCCTCCGCCTCACCCTCTCGGCCGCGCACGGAGTCCTGCGCTGCGAGGTCTCCGAGGCCGGCCGCCGCCCCGCGGAGGTGCCCCGGGCGGGCACCGCGGTGGGCGGCTGCGGGATGTTCCTGGTGGATGCGCTCGCGAGGCGCTGGGGCTGCCACCAGGACGGGCCGGGCCGGACCCTCTGGTTCGAGCTCGGCACGTGCGGGTCCGACGACTGTGGTCGGCGACAGCCGTAGTGCCCCGCGAGTTCCGGACGAACCGTTGTCCACCTCCGGAACCACAGCCCGGGCCCCGGTGGCGCGCCCAGCCGCCGGGGCCCGCCCGAACGTCTGCCTGCTCGAAGGCCGCCTGCCCGGACGTCGGCCTGCTCGAACACCGCCCGCCCGCCCGAACGTCTTCTCCTCCCTGCGCACACTCCTCACCTGTGCTCACCTGTGCACATCGGGTGGTGATCACCGCACGCCCTCTTGTGCCCCCGTTCTCTTTACGCTTTCTTGATCCGCATGGCTGACACCTCTGGGAACGCGGACACCACTGGAAGCACGGCCACGGGAGACACCGGGAAGGGCCCCGCCGGTCCCCGCAAGTCCAGTTGGAAATACATCGGCCCCGGGATCGTGGTGGCCGCGACGGGCGTCGGCGCCGGCGACCTCGTCGCCACGCTCATCGCGGGCTCGAACTTCGGCTACACGCTCCTGTGGGCCGCCGTCATCGGCTGCCTCGTCAAGATCTCGCTGGCCGAGGCGGCGGGCCGCTGGCACCTGTCCACCGGCCGGACGCTCTTCGACGGCTGGGCGAGCCTGGGCCGCTGGACGTCGTGGTTCTTCGTCGTGTACGTCGTGATCTGGGGCTTCGTCTACGGAGCCGCGGCCATGTCCTCGTCGGGCCTGCCACTGCAGGCGCTCTTCCCGGACGTCATGGACCTCGAATGGTGGGCCGTCCTGACCGGTCTGGTCGGCGTGGTCTTCGTCTGGTTCAACAAGTACGCGGTCTTCGAGAAGGTCATGACCGTCCTGGTCGGCGTGATGTTCGTCGTCACGGTCTACCTGGCGATCCGCGTCACCCCGAACCTCGGCGACGCCTTCGCGGGCCTGCTCCCGGTCCTCCCCGACGAGAAGGACTCGATCCTCAACACGCTCGGCCTGATCGGCGGTGTGGGCGGCACGATCACGCTGGCCGCGTACGGCTACTGGGTCAACGCGAAGGGCTGGACGAACACCGGCTGGATGAAGGTGATGCGCCTGGACAACCGCGTCGCGTACATCACCACCGGCATCTTCGTCATCTCGATGCTCTTCGTCGGCGCGGAACTCCTCCACGCCTCCAACGTGGCCATCGCGAGCGGCGACAAGGGCCTCATCCAGCTCGGCGACATCCTGGAGGACGAGTACGGCACCGCGACCGCCAAGTTCTTCCTCATCGGCTTCTTCGCCACGTCCTTCACGTCCCTGATCGGCGTCTGGCACGGCGTGAGCCTGATGTTCGCGGACTTCGTGGAGCGCTACCGCAAGGACAGGGCAGGCCGCGCGACCGGCGAAGGAAAGACCCCGGCCGGAAAGGCGACGTCCGGCGAGGGGCCGACGCCGGGCGACGGGTCGACATCCGGTGAGGGGTCGACATCCGGCGAGGAGGTGGCCTCCGGCGCCCGCGAGCGCTCCTGGCCCTTCCGCGCCTACCTCCTCTGGCTGACCTTCCCGCCCATCGTCCTCCTCTTCCAGGGCGAGCCCTTCCGCCTGATCATCCTGTACGGAGTCCTGGGCGCCGCCTTCCTCCCCTTCCTCGCCCTCACCCTGGTCTGGCTCCTCAACTCCTCCCGCACCCCCGCGGAATGGCGCAACGGTCTCCTGAGCAACTCCATGCTGACGATCGCGGGCCTGATCTTCGTGGTCCTGTGCGTGAAGCAGATCTGGGACCAGCCCTGGTCGGAGTTCTTCTGATCCTTCCCGAGGTCGGAAAAGATGGACGTTTCCGGTACCAGGTGGCTTTCCCTCGGTAGGTGAGGACCCTCGACTTTCGACGTCCTGCACCGCGAACGCCTGTACCTAGTAAGTTCACGTGTGCACAGAGCTGTTGATGATGTCCGCGTGACGGGGGTTGCAGCGTGGCTGGGTATCGGCCGACGGACTGGCATGTGCTGGACCTGGAGAAGGATCCGACGCCGGGGGATCCGGACCGGGTCAAGTCGTTGGCGAAGAGCCTGCACGACTTTGCCGATGACGTGCAGGATGCTCTGCGGCTGGTGAAGGGGATGGCGGACGAGGACGCCGTCCTGACGATGGTGGGCAAGACCGCCGATGTGTTCCGGGACGAGTTCTCCGGTGTGCCGAAGAACTTGAAGAAGCTGAAGAAGTCGTACGACCTGGCCGGGGATGCGCTGGCGGCGTACTGGCCGCAGTTGGAACGTGCGCAGGCTCTCGCCGACAAGGCCCTCGCCCAGGGGCGGGAGGCGCAGGCGGACCTCTCCTCCGCCAAGTCCCGCCTCTCGTCGGCCGATTCGTGGGTGACCCGCGCCAACAAGGAAGCGGACAAGTACAAGGACGACCCGGGGTCGGCAGGCAAGGATGTCCCGAAGCCGGACGAGGCGAAAGTCCGTGCCGCCACCCGTGATGCGCAGAGTGCCAAGGACGCCCACACCTCCGCCCAGTCGGACGTCACCACCGCGCAGAACGCCCTGGATGCCGCGAAGAAGATGGCGGCGGACGCCCGGAGGATGCGCGAGGACGCCGCCGGCGACGCGAAGCGCAAGCTCGACGAGGCCTCCGACGCTGGCATTCAGAACCGCAAATGGTACGAGGAGGTCGGCGACTGGGTCTCCGACAACTGGGACACCATCGTCGCGGTCTGCAAGGTCGTCGTAGCCGTACTCGGCATCATCGCGATGATCATCGGCGGGCCCATCCTCGGAGCCATCGTTCTCATCGCCGCGCTCGTCGTCCTCGCCGACACCCTCAACAAATACATGAAGGGCCAGGCATCTCTATGGGAGGTGGCCTTCGCCGCGCTGGACTGCATACCCGGCATGAAGGGCCTGACCACCCTCGGCGGCCTCGCCAAAGGCCTCAAGGGCGGGATGTCCGCGCTGAAGGGCCTCAGAGGCGGCCTCAAGGGCATGTCCGCCGCCGTGCGCGGACTCGGCAGGAGTGCCCGGGGCACGATCGCGGACGGGGCGAAGGGCGCCTACAACCGACTCAGGAACGTGGTCCGTTCCAAGGGCAGTGACCCCGTCGACATGGCCACCGGCGCCATGTACCTGCCGCAGACCGACGTGGAACTGCCCGGCGTTCTGCCGCTCTCCTTCAGCCGCCGAGTCGCCTCCGACTATCGCTGCGGCTGGTGGTTCGGTCCGACCTGGGCATCCACCATCGACCAGCGTCTGGAAATTGACGCGTACGGCGTCGTCTTCGTCACCGAGGACGGTCTCCTACTCGCCTATCCCCACCCCACGGACCCGGAGACCGCGGTCCTACCAGAGGCGGGGCCCCGCCGGCCCATGTTCCGCCTGGAGGACGGCAGCTACCGCGTCGACGACCCGCTGACCGGCCACGCCCGCCACTTCGCCCTCCCCATCGATGGCACAGCTCTGATCACGCGCATCGTCGACCGCAACGCGAACAGCATCACCGTCGACCACGACGAGCACGGCACCCCGCTTGCCATCCGCCACAGCAGCGGCCACCACCTCAAGCTCGCTACCGCCGAAGGCCGTGTCACCGCACTGAGTCTGGCCGGTGCCGCCGAGGACGGCTCCGACGTCACGGTCAAGCGCTATGGCTACACCGACGGCAGCCTCACCGAGACGGTCAACTCCTCAGGCCTGCCACTGAAGTTCACCTACGACGAGCGCCTGCGCATCACGTCGTGGACGGACACCAACAACTCCCGATACGCGTATACCTACGACGACCGCGACCGTTGCATCGCAGAGGGCGGCGAGGCGGGGCACATCACCATCGCTCTCGACTACGACGGGACCGATCCTGAATGGCCCGACTGCTCCGTCACCACGCTCACCACCTCCGAAGGCGCCGTCACCCGCTTTGTGGTCAACGGCAACAGTCAGGTCATCGCTGAGACAGACCCGCTCGGCGCGGTGACGAGGACCGAGTACGACGAGCACCACCACGTCCTGACGCAGACGGATGCCCTCGGCCACAGCACACGGTTCGTGAACAACGAGAACGGTCAGCCCACCGTGATCTCCCGCCCCGACGGCCGCGAGACGCGGGCGGAGTACAACGACCTCCGGCTACCGATCACGCTCGTCGGCTACGACGGCAGAGTCCATACCCGGGCGTACGACGAGCGAGGCAACCGCACAGCGGTCACTGACCCCACGGGCGGCACGACCCGCTTCACCTACGACGAGGGGGGCCGTCTCACCTCCGCGACGGACCCTCTGGGCTGTACCAGCACGGTCCGTTCAGATCGCTCCGGCCTTCCGGTCGAGATCACCGATGCGCTGGGATCGGTTACCCGGTACGAGCGTGATGCCTTCGGCAGGCCGAAGGCCATCACGGACCCGACGGGCGCCGTCACGTGGCTGGAGTGGACAGTCGAAGGCCAGCTGGCCCGTCGTACGGCGCAGGACGGTACGAGCGAGTCGTGGACGTACGACGGTGAGGGCAACTGCACCAGCCACACCAACCCCATGGGGGCGGTCTCGCGCTTCGAGTACACGCACTTCGACCTGTTGACCGCCCGTACAGGTCCAGACGGAGTCCGGTACGAATTCGACCACGACACGGAGCTGCGCCTCACCAAGGTCACCAACCCACACGGCCTGACGTGGACCTACGAATACGACGCGGCCGGCAACCTGCTGTCCGAGAACGACTTCGACGACCGCACGTTCACGTACGGGCACGACGCGGCAGGCCGTGTCACCTCTCGCACGAACGCCCTCGGCCAGCTGGTCACGTTCGAGCGCAACACGTCGGGCCGGGTGACACGAAAGGACGCGGCGGGCCAAGTCACGACGTACGCCTACGATCTCGCGGACCACCTGGTCCGGGCCACGAACCCGGACGCTTCGGTCGCGCTCCTCTGGGACCGCTTCGGCCGACTCTGCTCGGAGACGGTCAACGACCGGGAGGTGACGTACACATACGACGAGTTGGGCCGACGCACGGGCCGTACGACGCCCAGTGGTGCGACCAGCACATGGGCGTACGACGCCGTGGGCAATCGCACGGGCCTGGTCTCATCGGGCCGACAGGTCGATTTCGCCTATGACTCGGCGGGCCGCGAACTGAGCCGCCGGATGGGCGAGGCATTCGCTCTGACGCACACCTACGACCCCCTGGGCCGCGTCACCACCCAATCGACGACGACTTCCGGTGGGCGCCCGATCCAGCACCGCGCGTACACCTATCGCGTCGACGGCAACCTGCTCGGTATCGAGGACCAGTTCTCCGGGTCGCGCCGCTTCGATCTGGACACGGCGGGCCGGGTGACGGCAGTACACGCGGCGAACTGGACGGAGACGTACGCGTACGACGAGACGGGCAACCAGACATCCGCGTCCTGGCCGGCGTCCCACGCCGGTCAGGAGGCCGTCGGCGAGCGCATCTACGAGGGAACCCGGGTCGTGCGAGCGGGCCAGGTCCGCTACGAGCACGACGACCTGGGCCGCATCGTCCTGCGCCAGAAGACTCGACTGTCCCGCAAACCGGACACCTGGCGCTATCAGTGGGACGCAGAGGACCGTCTTGTGTCGGTGATCACACCGGACGGAACTCGCTGGCGCTACACATACGACCCCCTGGGCCGCCGTACGGCGAAAATCCGTCTGGCGGGCGACGGCGAAACGGTTGTCGAACGGGTCGACTTCACCTGGGACGGCACGACGCTCTGCGAGCAGACAACCACCGCGCCGTCCCTGCCGAGGCCGGTCATCCTCACCTGGGAGCATCAGGGCCTGCGCCCCATAGCGCAGACGGAACGTGTCACTGCGGCCGAAGCGCCGCAGGAAGAGATCGATTCCCGCTTCTTCGCCATTGTCACCGATCTTGTCGGTACCCCCAGCGAACTCGTCGACGAACAAGGCCGAATCGCCTGGCGGACCCGCAGCACGGTGTGGGGCACGCCTGCGTGGTCGGCAGACAGCACGACGTCCACGCCACTTCGCTTCCCGGGCCAGTACTTCGACCCTGAAACAGAACTGCACTACAACTGCTTCAGGCACTACGACCCGGAGACTGCCAGATACCTCACGTCCGACCCTCTCGGGCTGGCGCCGGCTCTCAACCCCGTTGGCTATGTGCTCAACCCCCACGCATGGGCAGATCCTCTTGGCTTGTCTCCTTGTCCGGTGGGTGAGACGACACGGGCGGCACCGAACTTTGTGGCCGGCAGTGGGGATGGCATCGTCGACGTACGGCAGATGGGGCGTCCGGACAACCAACTGGTCCTGAGCGGCCACGGCGGGATACGCGCCGGCGACGGTACGTCGGTAACGGTTCCCGAGGGCACGAGCGTCAGCATGTACAGCAGGCACGGGGAGCCGATCAGTGATGCACTCGGAAACAGGATCGAGACGGGTAACCCGTCGGCCCTGGAGGTGTACGGGCCGGGGGAGCAGCTTCCTGACTACTCGCTGTTCCCACCGGACGGTTTGAACATTCTGGGGACGCCACGCAACGTGACAGCTACAGGCGAGACCCCCCTGTCGGAATTGTTGCGGCCCAATATGGGGTCGGTCCATTGGGCTGCTTGCAGGTCCGTGATCTAACGAAGGAACCCGGAGCGAATGACCTACTACGAGGATCTCTCTTCGTATGAATACTTTCGGGAGTCGATCCCTGACGGGGTGACGGCTCTCAACGTGGGGTGGCTGGAGGAAGGGAAGGAGTACGCGGAAGGAAGCCCGCCGAGCTCATTCCTGCAAGCCCTGGGTGTGCTGGTGCGTGACAATCGCCAGATGAAGACCAGAGGTTGGCACAGGTGCCAATTTCGCCACGAGAGTGAACAGGAAAGCTATCCTCTCTCCGTCGATATCTCCGGCACGAGCCTGACACTGGGTGGGGCGGAGATTCGTGTCGTCGCCGAGTCGGGAGATTGGCTCATCGCGCCGGACCTCGTCCACCATTACGTGGCAGATCACTTCTACTTGCCGCCGGCGGCGTTTGTGGAAGCGGTCATGGCGGGGCGTGTTGCTCCTGAGGTGAATTCGCTCGGCTGAACCCGGAAGCCCGGTGGCAGCAGGGGTATGTGGGCCTGCTGCCACCGGGCTTCGGGTCAGGGGGAGCGCTCCGTCAGGGCAACGCGTGCACGTGCGGTCCCACCGCGTTCGACCAGGTGTTGCCGGCCGTCGCGTCCCAGTTCGTCGACCAGGTCATCGCGCCGCGCAGGTCCGGGTAGGTCCTGGACGGCTTGAAGGAGCCGCAGTTGGTGCCCTTGGTGAGGCAGTCGAGGGCGTTGTTCACGATGCTGGGGGAGACGTAGCCGCTGCCCGCGCCCCTCGTCGAGGCCGGGACGCCGAGGCCCACCTGGGACGGGGCGAGGCCGCCCTCCAGCTGGATGCAGGCGAGGGCGGTGAGGAAGTCCACCGATCCCTGGGAGTACACCTTGCCGTCGCAGCCGAGCATCGAACCGCTGTTGTAGTACTGCATGTTGACGACCGTGAGGATGTCCTTGACGTTCAGGGCCGTCTGGAAGTAGCCGTTGGACGTCGACTGCATGTCGATCGTCTGCGGGGCCATCGTGATGATCAGCGAGGAGCCCGCCTTCGAGGACAGCGACCGCAGCGCCTGCGTCATGTACGTGGCGTTGATGCCGTTCTCCAGGTCGATGTCGACGCCGTCGAAGCCGTACGTCTGCATCAGCGAGTAGACGGAGTTGGCGAAGTTCGTCGCGGAGGCGGAGTCGTTCACCGAGATCGTGCCGCGTTCGCCGCCGATCGAGATGATCACCTTCTTGCCCGCGGCCTGCTTGGCCCGGACGTCCGCCTTGAACTGGTCGACGGTGTAGCCGCCGAGCCCGGCCGAGTCGAGGTTGAAGGTCACGGCGCCCGGTGTCGTCGTGGCGTCGGCGAAGGACACCGCGATGATGTCGTACTGGGACTGGACGTCGGAGATCTTCTGGACGGCAGCGCCGTTGTTGAAGTTCTGCCAGTAGCCGGTCACCGCGTGCTTGGGCAGCGCGGTCCCGCCGTCCGAGTTCGCCTTGGTCGTCCCGGTGACCGCCGTCGACTTCACCGACTCACCGGCCGCGTTCGTCGCGGTGACCTGGAAGGAGTACGAGGTGGAGGCGGCGAGGCCGGTGACGGTCGCCGAGGTGCCGGTCACCGCGAGGACCTTCGTACCGGCGCGGTAGACGTTGTAGCCGGTCGCGCCCGACACCGTGTTCCAGGCGAGGGAGACGGATGAGGAGGTCGTGGACGCCACGTTCAGGCCGGCCGGTGTCGAGGGGACGACCGGATCGGGGTCGCCGCCTCCGCCCCCGTCGGGCCCGAACACGGACACGTCGTCGGCGAAGTAGGCCGCCTGTCCGTACCAGCCGTGCGTGTAGACGGTCACGGACGTCGTGGACGAGCCCGTCGTGAAGGACGTCGTCAGCTGTTTCCAGGAGGAGGAGTCCGGGGTCCAGGTCGACACGTCCGTCGTACCCGTGCCGCTCGCCCCGAGGTACGCGTACCCGCCCTGCACCCACGCGCTCAGCGTGTACGTCGAGTTGGGCTTCACGGCCACGGTCTGGCTGCACCGGGCGTTGTCCTGCCCGGCGGGCGTGGCCTTGAGGGCGGACGCACCGCCGTGCACGGGGGAGGAGACGGCGGCGCCGCTGCCCGCCGAGCAGGTCCAGTTGGAGAGCCCCGACTCATAGCCGGCGTTCTTGGTGTTGTTGACGTCGGCGGCCGAGGCCTGGCCGGCTCCGGCGAGGGAGAGGACGGACGCGGCGAGCGCGGTGGCGAGGGCTGCCGCCCAGGTCCGTCTGCGTCTGGGCATGCCTGGTACGCGGTCCACTGGGGCCTCCGGTGGGGGAGTGGGAGTCAAAAGTGGGGGACGACTACGGTGGCCACCGCTGGAGGTCCAAGGTGGTCCAGACCAATCCGGTTGTCAAGACCTCTGACGGAGGTCAACGCCCTTGCCGTACCGTCAAGTTGAGGCATATGCGCCTCACTCTGTGTGGATCATCCGCGCACCTTGTGTGAGGTGATCTCGCGGATCCGGTGTTGAGCGGCCCATGCCGTGGATAAGGTGCAGTTGCGGAAGGGCGCCACAGTGACGAATTCGTGTTCCTCCGTGAAAGTTTGATGGCGAAATCAGGGGCGATCTGAGGCGGTGGTTGACCACCCCGCCGCAGTGAACGGGGTGGTGTGCAGCGTGCCGACCGCGATAGCCGTCACCAGTTCCGATCTGGTGCTCCCACCGCACGACCGGCAGACCCCGCCCGCCGCCGTCCAGCCCCTCGACAGCCTCGAAAGCTCCCTCACCGGGATGCACGCCCTCATCGAGCAGCACGGATACGTGATCGCGCTGTACCCGGCCTCCACGCCGGGTGACGTCACCCGGCGGCTGCACGCCGTGCGCTCCGTCCTGGAGAGCGACCGCATCGCGCTGCTCGGCCTGGACCTGCCGCCGCTCGGACTCGCCCTCCTCGCCCAGCAGTTGCGCCAGCTCTCCGTCTGCGACTTCAGCCCCGGTGTGCTCGCCTCCTCCGCGCGGCTGCTCGCCCACTACATCTACGCGGGCGCCCTGCTCGGCTCGGTCGCCAAGCTTGACCGCATCCCCGTGTCCCTGAAGTCGCACGCCAAGTCGTGGGTGCCGGGTGCACAGTTCGCCGTACTGGCCAATCCACGGCCGCAACTGGTCCGCGTCGGCCAGGAGGAGCTCACCGGGCCCGAGTTCGGGACCCGGATGCTCGTCGCGGCCGGACAGCTGCCCGCCGAGTGGCTCACCGGCACGCTCGCGCCCGCCTGGCGCGTCCAGGGCGTCACGACCGTGCCCCTGCCCGCCGAGTCCGGGCGCTGGTGGGGCACGGGCAAGGTCGCCGAGTTCGCCGCCGGGCTCTACGACGTGTCCGTGCTGTACCAACTCGTCTCGTCCGTGCGGCGCGAGGAGTGTCACTGGTGCGGTCTTGAACTCATCGGCGACCGCTGCGGATTCTGTGCGGCGCCTTTGCCACCGCCCCAGGAGCTTCCGAGGGCCACGGTGCGGGCAGCTTCTTCGGTACGTGCCCTGCCCCGAGGGGCTTCGTAAACCACGTAAGTCCCGTAAGTCCGGTACGTACACCTGAATAGCACGTACGAACGACTGCTCACCCCGTTGACCCCGCCCCCGATCGAGGTTGTCCGCGTCATGAATTCACGCCAGCGCCGCGGCGTCATCCTGCTGGTCCTCTCGGCCCTGTGCGCCCTGGGCGCCTTCGCCGGCGTGCTCTCGGTGATCCGCGATGTGGACTCGAAGGTCGGCCCCGAGGTCGCGGCATACCGCCTGAAGGACGACGTCGCGCCCTACCGGGAGTTGTCGTCCGACCAGTTCGAGAAGGTCTCGATGCCCAAGCGGTGGCTGTCGTCCACCGCCGTCACCGATCTCTCCCAGATCCGCGGCAAGATCGCGGTCACCCGGCTGGAGAAGGGCTCGCTGCTCCAGCGGGACATGATCGTGGACCGGCCCGAACTGGAGGCCGGCCAGCAGGAGATCGCGATCATGATCGACGCGGCGACCGGTGTGGCGGGCAAGATCAACCCGGGATCGCGGGTCAACATCTACGCCACGTTCAAGGACGAGACCGACAACGGCAAGGACCAGTCGAAGGTCATCGTCGAGAACGCCCGCGTCATCGACGTCGGCAAGCTGACCGCCCTCGACCCGGGCCAGTCGAGCAACGACCGCCGCCGCACCGCGAACGAGGCGGTCCCGATCACCTTCGCCCTCGACACCGCCGACGCCCAACGCGTGGCGTACGCCGAGTCGTTCGCCGAACACGTCCGCCTGGCGCTGGTCGCGGGCGGCACCGACGCCACCGTCGCCCCCGGCGACCGCACGTACACCCTCGACGAGGACAAGTAGGAGGCCGTGATGCGCTCAGCCCCCACGAAGCGCTCCGCTGGAGGTGCGGTCATGACCCTGCGGGTCCGTTGTGGCTGGTCGCGCAGTTCCCCGCGCCCCCTAAGGGGCGTGGTACCGCACCGGACCTCCCCGAAACCGCTCACGCCAAGCCGAGCTACCGACGGGTCGAACCGAGGGACCCGCCGATGACCATCCGCATCCTGCCCGCCGTCGGCGACATCGACTCGGCCCGCGCGCTCAGCACACTGCTGAGCCAGCTCGCCGACGCCGAACCCGCGCCGCCCGTCGCGGACACCACGGCCCTGCTGGACACCCTGGCCCGCCTCGCCGCCGACTCCCTGGACGAGCTGCCCGAGGTCGTCCTCGTCCACGAGCGGATAGGCCCGGTCCCGGCGCTCGACGTCATCCGCGACCTGGTGATGAGCTTCCCGGCCGTCGGCGTCGTCCTCATCACCGCCGACACCAGCACCAACGTGCTCACCGCCGCCATGGACTCCGGCGCCCGCGGCATCATCGGCCTGCCGCTGGGCTACGACGCCCTCGCCGAACGCGTCCACGCGGCCGCCGCCTGGTCCATGGGCATGCGGCGCCATCTCGGCAGCGGCACACCCGAGTTGTACACCGGACCGGGCGGCCGCGTCGTCACCGTCACCGGGGCGAAGGGCGGCGTGGGCGCCACCGTCGCAGCGGTCCAACTAGCACTGGCCGCCCAGGCCTCGGGCCGCTCCGTGGCCCTGCTCGACCTCGACCTTCAGTCGGGGGACGTGGCCTCGTACCTGGACGTGCAGTTCCGCCGCTCCATCGCCGACCTCGCCGGGATCAGCGACATCAACCCGCGCGTGCTCCAGGACGCCGTCTACACCCACGACACCGGACTCGGCCTCCTCCTCGCCCCCGCCGAGGGCGAACGCGGCGAGGAGATCACCGACCGGGTGGCCCGCCAGGTCCTCGCCGCCCTGCGCTCCCGCTACGAGGTCGTGGTCGTCGACTGCGGCGCCCAGCTGAACGCCGCGAACGCCGCCGCCGTCGAACTGGCCGACCAGGCCCTGCTGTTGGTGACCCCCGACGTGGTCGCTGTCCGCGCAGCCAAACGCATGGTCCGCATGTGGGACCGCCTCCAGATCCGCAAGGCCGAGGAGACGCTGACGGTCGTCAACCGCTTCTCCCGCGGTACGGAGATACAGCCCTCCCTCGTCGAACGCGTCACCGGCACGAAGGTCGCCCGTTCCACGGTGCCCGCCGCCTTCAAGGAGCTCCAGTCGGTGGTGGACGCCGGCCGCATGCAGGACCTGGACGCCCGCTCCACGGTCAAGCAGGCGCTGTGGGCCCTGGCGGGCGAGCTGGATCTGGTGGTCCAGCAGGAGGGCGGTGGCGGCGGCCGGCGTCGTAAGGCATCGTCGGACCGGGGAGCCCTTGCCCTGCGCCGCAAGGGCGGCGACCGAGGAGCGGTCACCCTCGAATTCGCCGGGATGTTCCCCATCCTGCTGGTCGTGATGACGATCCTCTGGCAGTGCGTGCTGTACGGCTACACGTACTCCATCGCGGGGAACGCGGCGGACGAGGCGGCGCGGGCGGCCACGGCGGCGTACGCGGTCGACGGCGATGTCGGGGGTGCCTGCGCCGCAGCGGGCGGCGAGAACCTCCCGGGTGCCTGGGACGGCACCCAGATCAACTGCGGCACTGATGGGCCGGTCATGAGAGCCACGGTCATTGCCCAAGTACCCCTGTTCTTCCCCGGCTTCGACGTGAACTGGACGGTCAACGCAGAGGCAGGGGCCGCGCTGGAAGGGGACGACGAATGAACCGCCTACCGGCACGCCGCCCGAACCGCCTTCCGACCCGCCCCCTGAAGCGGCTCGCGAAACGCCTCCGGGGTGACGACCGGGGCGTATCCATGCTGGAGTTCGCCGGTTTCCTCCCCATCCTCCTCCTCGTCGGCATGGCGGCCATCCAGCTCGGCCTCATCGGCTACGGCATCAACCAGGCCGGTACGGGCGCGCGAGCGGCGGCGCGGGCGGCCTCGCAGGGCGAGGACGGAGCCGCGGCGGGGCAGGCCGCGGTGAGCGGATGGTTCGACAACCTGACGGTGTCGCCGGTCGAGGGCCCCGACCTCACCACCGCGACGGTCACCCTCAACGTCCCCGCCGTCATCCCTCTGCTGCCCGCCGTGACCGTGGAACGCCACGCCACCATGCCCACCGACGACTGACCGACCGACTGACCGACTGACCGACCGACCGAGAGACCAGAGAGACCGAGAGGAGGCGACCCCATGAGCCTGCGAGCCCGTATCGCCGCCCCCGAAGAGGGCGGATCAGGCCGCGAGGACGGCCACCTCGTCGCCGTCTACCGTGCCAAGCTGCTCGAAGAGATCGACCTCGCCGAGATGTCGAGCCTCGCGGCGGCCGAGCGGCGGATGCGGCTGGAGCGCGTGCTCGGGCACATCATCAGCCGCGAGGGCCCGGTCCTGTCGTCGGCCGAACGCTCCCAG
The DNA here is from genome assembly GCF_044456225.1 of Streptomyces sp. NPDC050988. NCBI lineage: Bacteria > Bacillati > Actinomycetota > Actinomycetes > Kitasatosporales > Streptomycetaceae > Streptomyces > Streptomyces sp. NPDC050988. The sequence goes on from NZ_JBITFQ010000004.1 coordinate 183,344, forward strand.
CTGATCAGAAGGGTCGTCGACGAGGCACTGGGCCTCGGCGTCCTCGAACCGCTCCTAGCCGACGCGTCGATCACCGAGATCATGGTCAACGGACCGGACTCGATCTTCGTGGAGCGAGCGGGCCGCGTGGAGCAGCTCCCGCTCCGGTTCGCCTCGAACGAGCAGCTGATGCAGACCATCGAGCGCATAGTCTCGACGGTCAACCGCCGCGTGGACGAGTCGAATCCGATGGTCGACGCCCGCCTCCCCACCGGCGAGCGCGTCAACGTCATCATCCCGCCGCTCGCCCTCACCGGGCCCACCCTCACGATCCGCCGCTTCCCCCGCGCGTACACGCTCCCCGAACTCATCGGCCTCGGCTCGCTCGACGAGCAGATGCTGATGCTGCTCGCCGCGTTCGTCCGGGCCCGCTTCAACGTGATCGTCAGCGGCGGTACGGGCTCCGGCAAGACCACGCTCCTGAACGCGCTCTCCGGCCTCGTCCCGTCCCACGAGCGCATCATCACCATCGAGGACTCCGCCGAACTCCAGCTCCAGCAGGAGCATGTGATCCGCCTCGAATCCCGCCCGCCGAACGTGGAGGGCAAGGGCCAGATCACCATCCGAGACCTGGTCCGCAACTCGCTGCGTATGCGCCCCGACCGCATCATCGTCGGTGAGGTCCGCGGCGGCGAGACCCTCGACATGCTCCAGGCCATGTCGACGGGCCACGACGGCTCCCTCGCGACCGTCCACTCGAACTCCGCCGAGGACGCCCTGATGAGGCTCCAGACCCTCGGCTCGATGTCCGAGGTCCAGATCCCCTTCGAGGCGCTCAAGGACCAGATCAACTCCGCGGTCGACGTCATCGTCCAGCTCACCCGCCACGCCGACGGCTCCCGCAAGGTCACCGAGATCGCCCTGCTCGTCTCGCACGGCCGCGAACAGTTCCGTGTCGTCCCGGTCACCCGCTTCGTGCCGCGCCCGACGGGCCCCGACCGCGTCGTCCACGGCCACTTCGAACACCTGCCGCTGCCCCGCTCGGTCGCCGAGAAGCTGTACGTCGCCAACGAGCCCCTGCCGCCCGCCTTCGGGGTCGCGGAGGCCATCGACGTCCTCAACACAAGGCAGGCCATCGGATGACCGCCCGGACGTTCGGCCGGAGGGCCCCCACCCCCGAGACCTACAAGACTGATGATGAGAGGAGCGAGCCGTGAACAACCAGGCCCTGCTCGCCCTCGGCGGCACCGTCCTGTGCGGCACACTCGCCGTCGCGGGCGTGCACACGTACGCGTCGGGACGCGCCCAGCGCCAGGCCCTCGTCGACCGCCTCTCAGGCGGCGGCCCCCTGCGCACCGCGGCCGGCCGCGCCCGCCGCTTCGCCGCCGTCGACCGCCGGCTGCGCCGAACCCGCCTCGGCCGCACGATCCAGCTGCGCCTCTCGGCGACGGGACTCGACCTGACCGCGGGCGAGTTCTTCACGTACGTCGCCGCCGTGGTCGTCGGCCTCTGGCTGACCGCGGCCGCCGCCCTGGCCCCGTTCTTCGGCCCCATCGCGGGCCTGGTGGGCATCTGGAGCGCGGCGATCTTCCTCAACTGGCAGCGCCAGAAGCGCATCGAGGCCTTCATCAACCAACTCCCCGACGTGGCCCGCCTGCTGGCCAACGCGGCGGCGGCCGGCCTCGCCCTGCGCACGGCCCTGGCGATGGCGGCGGAGGAGCTGGAGGCCCCGGCGGGCGAGGAACTGGCCCGGGTGGCCGACCAGTTGACCCTGGGCCGCTCGGTCGACGACGCCCTCGGTGAACTGGCCGAACGCCTCCCGTCCCGCGAACTCGTCGTCCTCGTCACCACCCTCGTCCTGTCCAACAAGGCGGGCGGCTCGGTGGTCAACTCCCTGCGTAACCTCACCCAGACCCTGGAGGACCGCAAGGAGACCCGCCGCGAGGTCCGCACCATGCTCTCCGAGGTCAACGCGACCGCCTTCACGGTCCCGCTCCTCGGCGTCGGCTCCCTGATCCTGATCAACTCCTCGAACGAGGGCGCCCTGGCCAAGGTGACCGGCTCCGCGCTCGGCCAGACCCTGGTGCTCATCGCCATGGGCCTCTACACCATCGGCTTCTTCGTCATCCGCCGCCTCGGCAAGATCGAAGTATGAGGAGGAGGGGATTACGTTGCTGGCCTTGCTCCTTGCCGCACTGACCGGCCTCGCCGTCGGGGGCATGCTCCTGGGCATCCGTATGTACCGCGCGGAGGCCAAGCTCCCCGGCGACATGGCGCTCGCCCTGGAGGTCGGCGCCACCCGCGTCTCGAAGTCCGACTCGGCGGTCGACCGCCTCGGCATGCGGTTCGCCCCGCTCGTCCTGCGGCTGATGGGCCCCCGCCGCGTCGACGCCAAACGCCGTCGCATCGACATGGCGGGCAACCCCGGCGGCCTGACCCTGAACCGCTACGCGGCCCGCCGGGCGGTGTACGGGGTCTTCGGCGTCCTGCTCTTCCTGATCTTCCTCACCAACGGCCAGCCGCTCTTCTCGCTGATGGCCCTGGCCTTCGGACTGCTGGCGGCCGACGCCCTCATCTGGCAGGCCATCCGCGAACGCAAGGAGGTCATCGACCGCACCCTCCCGGACTTCCTGGACGTCCTGGCGGTCGTGGTCTCGGCCGGTCTCGGCTTCCGCCAGGCCCTGGACCGCGTCGCGGACCACTACGAGGGCCCGTGGGCGGACGAACTGCGCATCACCCTGCGCCAGATGGACATGGGCGTCAGCCGCCGCCAGGCCTTCGACGAACTGCGCAAGCGCAACTCCTCCGAGCAGGTCGCCCAGTTCGTCTCGGCGCTCCAGCAGGGCGAGGAGCTGGGCTCCCCGATCGCGGACACCCTCATCCAGCTCGCCACGGACATGCGCCGCACCGACGCCCAGAACTCCCGCCGCCGGGCCGCCAAGACGATCCCCAAGGCCACCATGGTCACCCTGGTCTTCATGCTCCCCGCCACGATGATCCTCATCGCCACAGGCATGTTCCTGGGCTCCGGCTCGAACTTCGGCTCGATCCTGGGGCGCTGAGATGAGGGTGACTTGGAGGCATCGCTGGCAATGGCGCCCCTTTAAGGGGCGCGGGGAACTGCGCGACAAGCCACAACGGACCCGCGGCCAACGACCAACCCTGCCCCCAGGCGTCGGCTCCGCCAAGTGGGCCACAGGCTACTTCGCAGACGACGCGGCAGCGCCCGGCAGCGTCCGCCTCCAGCTCAACGCCCTCCAGGCCCTCTGCCGCCAGGCGTTCGCGGTCAGGCTCACCCTGATCGCGATCGGCGCCCCCTTCGCGACGGCCAACGCGACGGACGGCCCGCCGCGCTACGGCGTCCTCGCCGCGGCGGTCCTCGGCGTCATGGGCTCGTACGCCATGCTCCGGGACTGGGACCGCTTCGCCCCCCGCCTCCTCGCCCACCCCACCCTCATGGCGGTGGACCTCGTCTTCGGCGCGATACTCCTGCTGACCGCGTCCCCCGCCTCCCCCCTCGCGTACGCGGCCGTCTGCACCCCGCTCCTGGCGGGCCTGCTGTACGGCTGGCGCGGCTCCGGAGTCTTCACGGGGCTCCAACTCGTCGTGCTGCTCACGGTGTTCAGAGCCTGGGAGCACCGTCCGGGCGCCGGCGCCAGTACCCTCCTGGTCGCCGGTTTCTGCATCGCGGCGGGCATCGTCGGGGTCACCCTGCGCAACCTGATGTTCCGCTTCGGCACGGCCAGCCAGGCCCTCGCCGAGGCCAACTCCCGGCTGGCCGTCGCGGAGGCGGTCGAGTCCGAACGGGCCCGCCTCGCCCGGGAGATGCACGACTCCGTGGCGAAGACCCTGCACGGCCTGGCCCTGGCCGCCGAGGCCCTCGCGGTCGCCGCCGACCACGACACGGACCCCCGCGCCCTCAAGTCGCAGGCCACGGCGGTGGCGGGCGCGGCCCGTCGCGCGGCGGCGGAGTCCCGCGACCTCCTGACGGACCTCCGCCACCACACGGCACTGTCGACCCCGCCCATGGACCTCGGAACGGAACTGACGACGAGGGCGGCGGACTTCTCCGGCCGTACGGGCATCAGGGCGAGCGTCGACTACACGGCGCCCTCCGCCCTGGTACTCCCGCCCGAGGCGTCCCGCCACCTCCTGGCGATCCTCTCGGAGGCGCTGGAGAACACGCACCGCCACGCGACGGGGGCGACCCGGGTGGACGTCACCCTCGACGCCTCGCCGTCCTCCCTCCACCTGACGGTGCGGGACGACGGAACCGGCACGGCCGTATCCCTTGATGACGTACAACACCTGGCGAAATCCGGCCACTTCGGCCTGCTGGGCATGCTGGAGCGCGCGGCCTCGATGGGCGCGGGTCTCCAACTGCACCGAGCCGAGCAGGGCGGCACGGAGGTCAAGGTCGACCTTCCGCTGGCCGCCGCCCTGCCGGTATCCCCCTCACACACTCCTCAAGAGGAGGCCGCACATGCCTGACCAGGCACTTCCCGGCCCGCCCCTACGAGTGCTCGTGGCCGACGACAACCCCGTCGTCCGGGCGGGCCTGGCGGCCCTGCTCGACACCCACCCCGACATCCGGGTCACGGCCCGGGCGTCGAACGGTGCGGAAGCGCTCACGGCCGCGACCCGCCAACGCCCCGACGTGATCCTGCTTGACGTCCGCATGCCGGGCACGGACGGCCTCACGGCGCTGCCTTCGCTGGCCGCGCTGGCTCCCGTGATGATGCTGACGTACAGCCGTGAACCCGAGGTGGTGGCACAGGCGTTGAGCCTGGGAGCCGTCGGTTACCTCGTGCACGGCGAGTTCACGGCGGACGAACTGATCACCGCCGTACGCGACTTGAGTGACGGAAGGGCCACCTTCACGGCCTCCGCCGCCGAGGCCGCCGCTGTGTCGGATTCGCTCGGTGTTTCGTACGAACCGAACGAAAACTCTTCGCATCTGCAATCGGTTGTGGCACAGTCGTCGAAGGCTCGACCCGCCTCCGCGGCGGCGCTCCGCGGTCGCGGCCGCAACCCACTGGAATTCGGGCTGAGTTCACGGGAGGTGGAGGTCATGGATCTCATCGCGGCCGGCATGAACAACCGGCAGATCGCCGCCACGTGCTTCATCAGCGAGAAGACCGTAAAGAACCACATCAATCGCATCTTCGCAAAGCTGCACAGTTCAACACGCAGCGAAGCGATCGCCCACTGGCTGGGCACGGCCCACGGGGGGTGGAACCGGTGACTCCGAACTCGGGAAGTTGGGTCCCTGGACCCACCCGGAGTAGGCGTGTTCTCACGTACGGTGCGCGGGAAGGTAGTGGTTTTGGGTGGGAGGGAAGGGGACGTGATGGCGAAGGGCTGGACGCTGAGGGCAACGGTAGGCGTGGAGCGGGCGTTGGAGACCTGGGCGCGGACCGTCTCCGACCGGATGCGCGGGCGGGATCGCGATCGGGGCGCTGGATTCGTCGAGTACGCGGGCTTGATGATTCTCATTGCCGGGATCTTCACGCTGATCGACGGGCTCGGGCTGGACGGTCAGATCTCAGGAGCGATCGGCGATGCGGTCGCGGACGTCGTAGGTGGCGGCTGACCCCACCCGGCTTTCGCAGTGACCGAGGATCGACTCTCCCCATCTACATCTGGCTGACGGGGATTCTGCTCTTCGCTGCGTTCGCCTTCTTCGCATTCGCTCAAGCGGCGTCCGCCCGGAACGGAGCTCAATCCGCGGCGGACGCCGCTGCGTTGGCCGCCGCGCAGAGCGCCCGGGACGATTTGGTGGAGGGGCTGGGAGACGCCGTCGGCGGGGACCCCGACTGGCTGGACTGGCTCGACCCCGAAGAGCTGGAAGGCGGCGAGGCCGCCGCCGCGGCCGACGCGTTGGCCGCCGAGAACGACGCGACCGTCACGGGATTCGCAGGCGCGACCGTGGCCGGACTCCTCGGCTACGAGGTGGAGATCCAGACGAACTACACAGTCGGAGACTCCATCATCCCGGGCACGGAGAACCAGCACGCCAACGCGAATGCCACGGCTGTCATCGAACCGCGGTGCGATTTCCCCGCGGACGCCGATCCCACGAAGCTCGTCACACTCGACTGCGACGGCGATCCCGTGAACATCGACCCCGAAGATTTCGATTTGGACGACCTTCCCGACGCGTCCGTGCTGTTCTCTGTGCAACTGGCCGAGTGAAAGGAAGCCGTACCAATGAACATTCGGCGCACCATGAAGGGCCGCACGGTACTGACCGCGGTGGCGATCACGACTGGGCTGGTCCTCACGGTGGCCGGCTGCGGTGGGGGCGGCGACGACGACAAGCCCGACAATTCCGCATCATCGTCTTCCTCCTCCAAGAACGACGACGATGGCAAGGACAAGGAGTCGCAGGCACCAGGCGAGACCACGGTGCTCGCAGAGTCCAAGCAAGGCGACATCTCACTCGCCATCACATCGGCAGTGCGTGACAGCGGGGGCTTCGTGACCGTGTCCGGCACGGTCACCAACAGCGGTTCGAGGCTCTGGGTCGCGGCGGACTGGCGAGGTGACGAGAACGAGTTGCGACAGAACGCCTCATCCGTCGCCGGCGCGAGCCTGGTGGATCAGACCGGCAAGAAGAAGTACCTCATCCTTCGTGACACCGAGGGCCGCTGCCTCTGCACGCGATTCGTCGGCGGCGTGAAGTCGGGAGAAACCGCGGAGTGGTTCGCCCAGTTCCCCGCCCCGCCCGAGGACACCACGAAGGTCTCCTTCCAGGTCGGCTCCATGCCCCCCGCCGCCGTCGAGCTCTCCGAGGGCGAGTGACCATGTCCCTCACCCTCCGCACCACCGCGATCACCTTCACCGCCCTCACCACCCTCGTCTTCCTGACGCCGCTCACCCCGGCCCAGGCGGACGACGAGGACCCGAGCGCCCCGCCGGGCAGTGTGAGCAGTTCCCCACCCCCTGAAGTGGACGCGAACAGCCCGGGGCTGAAGCTCGCCGACGGCGCCACGCTCGCGCCCGCGCGGGTGCTGGACATCAAGTCGGTCGTCGAGGACCTCGGCGGCGAGGAACGCCGCGTGGACACCAACGAGGACGTGACGTTCGCGCTCCAGGCGGAGGTCCTCTTCCCGAAGGACAGCTCGAAGCTCAACCCCGAGGCACGTTCCCGCATCCAGGCGATCGCGGACGAGATCAAGGCCCAGAACGCCACGAACGTCCGCGTCTTCGGCTTCACCGACAACCTCGGCTCGTACGCCCACGGCCTGACCCTCTCCAAGAACCGCGCCGAGGTCGTCCACGAGGAACTGGCCTCCGCGCTCGGCGACACGAACGTCACCTTCGCGGTACGCGGCTACAGCGAGGACTATCCGATCGCCGACAACACCTCGGAACAGGGCCGCCGCAAGAACCGCCGTGTGGAGGTCACCTTCCCGAAGGGCGGCTGAGGAGGCGAGCCCCGGCCAGAGCTGAAACGCGATCGCGTCGCTGCCACGCCCTGTGCCACGAGTGGTCCAAGGCTGTCGCGGCCACGACGGAGTCGATCGCGTACTTGTGCCCGTCGAGGTTCGCGTTCCGCAGCAGGTGGATGGCCTGCCAAGTGACGGCGTCCGTGACGGGCAACACCTCCAGCCGGGAGACGTGCCGGCGGAGGCGGTCCATGGGGACCTTGGAGTGCCCTGATCATGCCGACATGGACATCGACACCGGTTCCGGGAGGTCCCCCGCCCACGCCGAAGCCCCGCCGCACGGCAGCACCGCCCACATTCGCGTCCCCCCTCCCGGCTCCCGCGCCTCCCCGAACCCCCAGTCGCCCCCACAGGCCCGGACGACACAGCCGAGCAGCCGCAGGGATGCGCGGCGGCGGGCGTCGCAGGCGGCTGCGAGGTGGGGGTTTGTGTGACGCGGGTGCCCGTCGTAGGCGATGACACGGAGGGTGTCGTCCCGATGGCGAAGGGAGAGGTAGACCTCGGACGCGGGCGTGAACTGACAGGCAACGGCAACCAGTTCCCCCACGGACTGCTCGGCGGGGTCGATCAGCGTGCCAAGCCCGTGCATGACCAGCACGGTACGGGTCGCCGCTCGGGCGATCGCCGGCGAACTGAACGCGGCGGGCAGGGTGAGGCTGTACGCGAGGGATTCGGGCGCGGGGGCGGAGTGGTCGCCCCGGACGGTGCAGAGGGAAATGGGCATGCGGAACTCCCGTGGGTGAGCTGAGTGCTGTCCGGTGATGAGGTAGGACGTGACGATCACGGCGGCCGGTGGCTCGTCTCCCTGACGCGGGCCCGCCCCTCCCAGGGAAGGAGTTCGGGGCAGGCTCGCGCGATGCACTGCCAAGTGCCGTGTGTAGCGTGTGCGTTACTCAACGTAGAGCATGATGGAGTACGTGTACTACCTTGCGGCTCGGATTCACTCAACCGTGGTGGACCCGCCTGCTCGCACGGAGGCAGACTTACCCGTCACAGCGCCGAACTGGAGGGGCGGATGCCGCCAAGGAGCACACCGACGGAGCGGCAGCGGCGGCTGGGTTCGGAGCTGCGCAAGATGCGTACTGCCGCAGGCATGACGACGGAGTACGCCGCAGGGTTGCTCGGCGTTCCGCGCACGAACGTGCCGAACATGGAGTCCGGCCGGTCAGGTATCAGCCCGGAACGCGTGCGTACTTTGGCAGCCAACTACGGTTGCGCTGACGTGGCGCTGGTCGAGGCGCTGGCCGGCATGGCCGCCGAGCGCGACAAGGGCTGGTGGGAGACGTACCGGGGCCAACTCTCCCCGAGCTTCCTGGACATCGCCGAGATGGAGTGGCATGCCGAGCGCCTCCGCGTCGCGCTGACCGTACACCTGCCGGGACTGTTCCAGACCGAGGACCACGCCCGTGCGGTCTTCGAGGCGGTAATCCCGCGCCTGCCCGCCGCCGATGTCGCCGCACGCCTGGCGCACCGCATGGACCGGCAGCAGGTGCTCGACCGACCCGAACCGCCTGTCCTCGACGTCATCCTCCATGAGGCCGCCCTGCGTATGGAGTTCGGCGGAACAGCGGTGGCACGGCGGCAGCTGGAGCACGTCCTGTGCCTGTCGGAGCGAGACAGCATCACAGTGCGGGTCATCCCGTTCAAGGCAGGCGGCTTCCCCGGAGCCGGACAGTCGGTCGTCTATGCGGAGTCGACCATCTCCGCCCTCGACACCGTGGAACTCGACAGCACGCACGGACCGGAGTTCATCGACACCGAGATGCAACTCCACAAGTACCGGGCACAGCTCGATGCGGCGGAAGCCGTGGCCCTTGCCCCCGACGCGTCACGCGACTTCATCCAGACCCTCGCCGCCGACCTCCAGGAGACACAGTCGTGCAGGACATCACATGGGAACCCCCCTTCTGCGGAGAGGGCGCCAACTGCTTCCGCATAGGTACCGACACCACCGGCAACGCCTACATCGCCCTCGCCGGAGCCGAGGAGGCATATCTCACCGACACACGCGAAGCCCTCCGCACCCTCATCCAGGACATCAAGGCAGGCAAGGTGGACCACCTGCTGTGATCCCTGTGCCCCCAGCCATCGCCCCCAACGCCCGCCGAATCGTGGCGATCATCGCCTCTGGGGCGTGGAACACCTCCTCCGCCGTGAACCGCAACGCGACCCGTACCTCGGCGCACTGCTGAAGGTCGTTGAAACGGGCGACGTCACGGCGGTGGTCCTCGCGGCGGCCGTGATAGGCGTACCCCTCGATCTCGACGGCGACGCCCTGCGCCCGGAACAGGAAGTCGGGGCGCAGTACGCGTCCGCTGAAGGTGACGACCTCGGCCTGCGTCTCGGGGCGCAGGCCGGCGTCGTACATCCGCAGCCGGGCCACCGTCTCCGCCGGCGAACCGCACGCCGGGTCGGCGAGCGCGAGCCGGCCCCCGGCCCGGACGGCACCACGCCTGCGCTGCCCGAGCGCGTGCCCGAGCGCGGTGGCGACGGCGTCGAGACGGGTGAGCGGCGCTCGCCGGATCCGCTGCTCGCGCCCGCGGTCCCCGATCCCGACTGTGCGGCGCGCGAGCGCGGAGTCGACGGCCACCAGCGCTTCGTCCCGCGGCACCGACAGCAACAGGTCGACCAGCGTGCGGTGGACGCTCGTGACCCGCAGCCCGGCGCGCTCGACCACATCCCCGGAGGGCAGCGCACTACGGTGCACCCGCACGCCCTTCCGCTGCCGCACCCCCTCCGGATCGGTGAACTCGGCTTCCTCCCGCAGCAGTTCGATCCGCCAAAGCGAGGCAGCCGCCCGGTGACTCACGACGAGCTCCGGCGCGGCGAGCTGCACGGCCCTGAGCCGCATCCGGAGATCCACTTCCATACCAGGCTCCGCCCAGACCCCCTCACCGAGCGCTGCCCACCCGTCCTCCTTGAGACACCGGTAGAGCGCGGACCGCGACCACCCTTCAGCCAAGGCCCACTCCGCCACCACCACCCCACCCACAGCAACCTCCCGCAATCCCCGCACCCCCCAACTCTCCCCCAAACCCACCCCCGGCAGCACGGCCTGTGGATAACTCCGTAAGTGTGGTCTGAGTCCCAGAGGTTCACCGGCGCCAGTTCTCTGACCTGCGGATACGTGATGGGTCCCGACGAAACCCTGGGACGGCGAAACCAATAGACCTCTGCCCCCTACTTTCTGCGTGACGTCTGTGGTGCAGGGCCGTGGCGTTGTGTTGCGGACAGTCGGCAGGTAGGAAGGCCGCATGACTGCACTAGGTGCCGTGTTCCGGCCTCAGCTGCCCCCAGAACGTCTGCGCGCGATGGTCCGTACGGCGGAGGAGGCGGGGCTGGAGGAGCTGTGGCTGTGGGAGGACTGCTTTCTGGAAGGGGGGATCTCCGCGGCGGCGGCAGCGCTGGCCTGGACGGAACGGCTGCGGGTGGGGGTGGGGCTGCTGCCCGTGCCGTTGCGGAACGTCGCCGTGACGGCGATGGAGACCGCGACCCTGCACCGGCTCTTCCCGGGCCGGGCGATCGTGGGTGTCGGTCACGGCGTGCAGGACTGGATGGGGCAGGTCGGGGCGCGGGCCGAGTCGCCCGTGACGCTGCTGCGTGAGTACCTCGTAGCGTTGCGCGCGCTGCTGCGGGGCGAGCGCGTGACCACGGACGGCCGGTACGTGAAGCTCGACGACGTCGCCCTCGACTGGCCCCCGCAGTCACCGGTGGAGATCCTCGCGGGAGCCACCGGCCCGCGTACGCTCCGGCTCTCGGGCGAGTTCGCGGACGGCACCATCCTCACCGCCAGTACGTCCCCGGAGGGCGTACGCAAGGCGCGCCAACTCATCGACGAGGGGCGGAAGTCGGGCTCCCGCGACGGCGGGCACGAGGTTGTCGTCTACCTCCTCACCGCTACCGGCCCGGACGCCGCCGCCCGCCTCCGCGCCGAGCTGGAGGCGGACGGCGTGGCGTCGGTCCCGGACCTCGGGGTCGCCGGGGAGGCGAAAGCGGTCGCCGAGGCCGTCCGCCGCCTCGCGGACGCCGGCGCCGACACGGTGATCCTCCAGCCGACCGCCGACGAACCGGACCCCGAGGGCTTCGTACGCTTCACCGCGGAGGACGTACGCCCCCTGGTTCCGTAGGAGGCCCGAGCAGCACCACGCACCCCGGCACGTACACCCCGGAATTCGGTCGCGGCAAACGAACCCCGCCTGCCACCATCGCCCGATGAGCCTGACCACCCCCTCTACCCCGTCCACCGCCTCCACTCCATCCACGCCTTTCACCCCCTCCTTCGAAGAACTCGTCGCGGAAGCCGAGGCCGTTCCCACCGAGGGCTGGGACTTCTCGTGGTTCGAGGGGCGGGCCACGGAGGAGCGGCCCTCCTGGGGATATGCGCGGGCCATGGGTGAGCGGCTGGCGATGGCGGAGGCCGCGCTCGACATCCAGACCGGTGGCGGGGAAGTGCTGGCGTCGGCGCGGGAGTTGCCGCGGCCGACCGTCGCCACCGAGGGCTGGCCGCCGAACGTCGCCAAGGCCACCGCCCTGCTCCACCCGCGCGGCGCGGTGGTCGTCGCCTCGCCGGAGGACGCCCCGCTGCCGTTCGGCGACGCGGCGTTCGACCTCGTCGTGAGCAGGCACCCGGTGACGGCGCACTGGACGGAGATCGCCCGTGTCCTCGCCCCCGGCGGCACCTACTTCGCCCAGCATGTGGGCCCCAGCAGCGCGTACGAACTCGTCGAGTACTTCCTCGGCCGCCAGCCGGACACCAACCGCAACGCCCGCCACCCGGACCGCGAGCGTGCCGGAGCCGAGGCGGCCGGTCTTGAGGTCGTCGATCTGCGCGCGGAGCGGCTGCGCATGGAGTTCCACGACATCGGGGCGGTCGTGCACTTCCTGCGGAAGGTGGTGTGGATGGTGCCGGGCTTCACCGTGGACCAGTACCGGACCCGGCTCCTGGACCTGCACGAGCGGATCATGGCGGAGGGCCCGTTCGTGGCCCACAGCTCCCGCCACCTCGTCGAGGCCCGCCGACCGTAGAACGCGCGGCGAGCTTGGCAATCACAAGAGAGCGTGGCGAGCGTGGCGCGAACAAGTCCCCGAGAGCCGGGCTGAGTTGACGTCCGCCGGTTACGCGTGCGGGCCCGCCGTCACCTTCCCCACCGCCAACTCCGGCACCGCCTCCAGGACTTCACCGACCCGTTCCACCTGTTTCCCCAGCTCCCGCTCCTGCGCCCGGGTCAGCCGGCCCAGGGGCTCCACCGTCACCGTGGTCCGCTTGCCCTGCCGCCGCTGGTGCCAGACCCCGGCCACCACACCGTCGACGAGCAGCACCGGAAAGTTCCCCGCCTGCCCGCCCGCCAGGGCCCGCTCGTACGCCGCCCCGGGGAACATCCGCTCGCGGGGCTGCGCGGCGATGGCGTACGCGTCGAAGTAGGGGAGCAGCCGCACCCCGCGTACGGCCTCCGTCGGGAAGTCCGTGTCGCCCGTCACCACCCAGGCCGGTGCCCCCTCGAAGTCGACCTCCTCGATCCGGCCCGAGGAGGCCTGCGCGGCGAAGAGGTCGGCGGCCCAACCCCTGGGCGCGGCCGCCCACTTGGCGAAGTGCTGCGGTGTCGCGGGACCGTACGCGTGCAAATAGTGGCGCACGAGTGTGGCGAGCGCCTCGTCCGCGGGGAGCGGGTCGAAGTGCGGCGGGCGGGTGTAGGCGGCCTTGCGGCCGCGGTTGGGGGCGAAGCACAGCGCGCCGGACTGGCCCGCGCGGTGCATGACCTGACGCCAGCGCGGCCACTTGCCCTGGAACGCCTCCATCACGAGGTCACCGGCCCAGGGGCCGGTGCGGGCCACGACCTCCTCGGACAGCTCGTCGATGGTCAGCTGCCGTCCGTCGAGGGCGTCACCGATCGCGGCGACGACCTGCTCCTCCTGTCCGGGCGTCATCCGCAGGCCCGGCGGGGCGCTCGCAGTGCCGGGCACGGCGGTCAGCGCCGCGCTCCAGAAGGGGAGCTCGGCGGCGGCGAGAAGATGGATCGTGCCGCGCGGCCCGTACGTCTTCACCAGGCTCCGGCCGTCACTCCGGCCGTCACTCCGGTCCTCCCACAGTGCCGCGCGCACGTCCTGGCGGGTCGCGCCGTCGAGCCGCAGGCCGACGGAGAGCTCGGCCGCCGACAGGACCTGCGCGTGCGTGGCGAGCAGCGTGGAGACGACCTCGGCGACAGGCGTACCGGCCGGCGCGGGCGCTCCCAGCAGCTGCCGCTCGTAGCGCCGCGCGCTCGCCCCGTCCCATGTGATCCTCGATGTCATGGCGGCGACGGTAGACCCGGATTAGGTCAGATCCTGTCCGCGTGGTGCACCGGGAGGTGTACGGCGAGGTGCCGCCCCGCGTGGAGTACTCGCTCACCGAGCTGGGCAAGGCGCTGAACACCGCGCTCATGCCACTGGGCGAATGGGATGATCTGCACATGAAGGAAATTGTCACCCGTAAACACCCAGGCTTGAGCAAAGAGTCGCCGGTTGCCGCCCAGTCCGGGTGAGGACCCTCACGAAAATCCCGGAAACGCTCACAGAGTTTCCACATCGTTACCCCGGATGGTCCGTCGCACCTCTCCGGCTCACGTAGATTCGAAGGAAGGTAATTCGCGTGAGCAAAGCTGCGCGGGACGGTACCGCGCGGAGGAGGGGGCCGCGCGGTGCCCTGCCGACAGCGCCGGGGGGGCGCGTTCGGGAGTCCCGTACGGGGTTCCGGTGCGGACGGAATCGCGAAGCGGCCGCGGTCGCGAAATCATCCTTGGCGTCAAGTGGACGTTCTCAGGCCCTTCACCCTTGGGGCGTACGTCCGAGGCGGATGGCCCAGTGCCCCAGAACCGCTCGGAAACCCCCTGGTTCCCTCCGGATTCGCCTCCACCGCCTTGGAATCCGCTGTGATTCGGCCATGTTCTGCCCTTGAATGAACGCTTCCGCACCCACCCAGGCGTTGCCGGGCGACTCCGGAGAGTAGTTGTGGCACGCCGATGCACGCAGCATCACTTACGAAGGGTTATGGTGGAAACCCCCCCTCGGGCCGGTCCGTCTCCCCCCCACGGACCGGCCCGTTTTTTTGTGCGCTCACACGCCCCGGCGTACGCCCTCAGGTCCCGTCGTCGGTCCGTCGCCGGCTCGTCGTCGGTGCCGTTGCCCGTGCGGTCGCCCGTTCCGTCGCCCCGCACGGCCCGTCCTCGCTCCGTACCGCCCGGAGAGCAGAAGGCCTTGCACCCCAAGGGGGAGCGGGGCCTCAGCAGCGGTAGGGTGTCGCCCTCGGGGGACCGTTATCTGCACGGAGGGGCTGACGAAAACGTGAACCTGCGCGACAACCTGCGCCGCTTGCTGGTCAGGTTCTATGCACGCAGGGTGGAAGGCCACCTTGACCACGACCAGGTGCCCAAGCACATCGGGGTCATCATGGACGGCAACCGGCGCTGGGCGAAGGCGGCGGGCAGCACCGCCGCCCAGGGGCACCGGGCCGGCGCCGACAAGATCGAGGAGTTCCTCGGCTGGTGCTCCGAGACCGACGTCGAGGTCGTCACCCTCTGGCTGTTGTCCACGGACAACTTCGACCGCCCTGAGGAAGAACTCGTACCGCTGCTCGGCATCATCGAGAACGTCGTGAGTTCGCTCGCCGCCGACGGCCGCTGGCGTGTGCACCACGTCGGCACGCCCGACATCCTGCCCTCCCGGATGCAGACCGTCCTGAAGGAGGCCGAGGAGTCCACCGCGCACGTCGACGGAATACTCGTGAACTGCGCCATCGGCTACGGCGGACGCCAGGAGATCGCCGACGCCGTGCGCTCGATGATCCTCGACCACGCCGAGAAGGGCACCTCGATGGAGGAGCTCGCCGACAGCGTCGACACCGACATGATCGGCAAGCACCTCTACACCAGCGCCCAGCCCGACCCCGACCTCGTGATCCGTACGAGCGGTGAGCAGCGGCTGTCCGGATTCATGCTCTGGCAGACGGCCCACTCCGAGTACTACTTCTGTGAGGTCTTCTGGCCGGCCTTCCGCAAGGTCGACTTCCTGCGCGCGATGCGCGACTACGCGGCGCGACACAGGCGCTACGGAGGCTGAGGTTTCGGGTGGCCCCGTTCGCAGGGGGCGCCCTCAGGGACGTACGTCATCTGGTGTTAACGAACGCGCCGTCATCGCCCTTGGCATGGCATCGCGCGTTCGAGGGCATAAGCCTTGCAGGTCGACGCCCGAACCACGGGTGTCGTATCTCAGCGGACGGCACGGGGCCGTCCGCCCGGGAGGCCCTTTGCACCAGCCCGACCGTGCGGTCAGTACGGACGAAGCGGAGAGGGCCGGTAGTCGGCCCGTGCATCGCGGCCGGACACCGGTCCAGCTCTCCTCCGTCGCTCCCCGACCTCATCCGAGGGGGTACGTCCTTCCGTGGTGACCAGCACAAAGCGCCGTATGCCAGACCGGCGCACCTATGTTCTCGACACCAGCGTCCTGCTGGCCGACCCGCACGCCATGAACCGCTTCGACGAGCACGAAGTAGTGCTTCCGATCGTCGTGGTCACGGAATTGGAGGCCAAGCGGCACCATCCCGAACTCGGCTACTTCGCCCGGCAGGCACTGCGCCTGCTGGACGACTACCGGGTGAAGTACGGCCGTCTCGATGCCCCCATCCCCACCGGGGAACTGGGCGGGACCGTACGTGTCGAGCTCAATCACTCGGACCCCAGCGTGCTGCCCAGCGGCTATCGCCTGGGGGACAACGACTCCCGCATCCTCGCGGTCGCCCGCAATCTGCAGGCCGAGGGGTTCGACGTCACAGTCGTGTCGAAGGACCTGCCGCTCAGGATCAAGGCCTCCTCGGTCGGGCTTCTCGCCGAGGAGTACCGCGCGGAACTCGCCATCACGGGCTCGTCCGGCTGGACCGGAATGTCCGAACTGACGCTCTCCGGCGAGCAGGTGGACCTCCTCTTCGACCAGGAGACCCTGTACGTCCCGGAGGCGTCCGACTATCCGGTCCACACGGGCCTGATGATCCAGTCCGAGCGCGGCAAGGCCCTGGGGCGCGTGACGTCCGAGGGCAACGTCCGGCTCGTACGGGGTGATCGGGAGGCCTTCGGCATCAAGGGCCGCAGCGCCGAGCAGCGCATCGCGCTGGATCTGCTGCTCGACCCGGACGTCGGGATCGTCTCGATGGGCGGCCGGGCCGGCACCGGAAAGTCGGCGCTCGCCCTGTGCGCGGGCCTGGAGGCCGTGCTCGAGCGGCGCCAGCACCAGAAGGTGATGGTCTTCCGTCCGCTGTACGCGGTCGGCGGGCAGGAACTCGGCTATCTGCCCGGCTCCGAGTCCGAGAAGATGGGCCCCTGGGCGCAGGCTGTCTTCGACACGCTGTCCGCGGTCACCAGCCGCGAGGTCATCGAAGAGGTCACCGCCCGCGGAATGCTGGAGGTCCTGCCGCTCACGCACATCCGCGGCCGCTCCCTCCACGACGCGTTCGTGATCGTGGACGAGGCCCAATCCCTGGAACGGAACGTCCTGTTGACCGTTCTGTCCCGAATCGGCGCGAATTCACGGGTGATCCTGACCCATGACGTGGCCCAGCGGGACAACCTCAGGGTCGGCCGGTACGACGGTGTCGTGGCCGTCGTGGAGAAGCTGAAGGGCCATCCGCTCTTCGCGCACGTCACACTCACCAGGTCCGAGCGCTCCCAGATTGCGGCGCTTGTGACCGAAATGCTGGAGGACGGGCACATCTGATCAAGGTCGCCCCACCCGTCCGGTCTGTCCAACGGGTGGTGGCTACACGGTAATTGACGCCGTCCGGCAAAGGCTGAAGAGCCTAGCCGGGCGGCGTCCTGGCGTGTGCTCGTTTCCGAAAAACTCCTGAGCCAAACGAGGTGTGAGCTTTCACACCCGACACAGAATTGCCCTCCGGTGTCGGGGTGCGGCAGAGTCTCACTCCTGTCAGGCCCCGCATACGACACACCTGTGCCCCCAGCGGTACGGCACCACAGAAGTAACAGAACTCCATAAAGCCGTCGTATGCCGCCCGAGCACCACGCGGCGCTCCCTCGCGGGAGTTGCCCATCGGGCCCGCGCCTCCCGTGACCCCGCAGTTGGGAGGCCAGCGCCAAGGGCACGATTGCGTCCGCGAGGGTCACCTGTAGCGGGCGATGCTGGAAGGAAACCGTGTGAGCCGGATTTCGGTCCGGGGATTCGCAGTGGCCTCGGCCACCGCGGTCACCGCTGTCGGCGCTGTCACCGGTGTTGCCTCGGGCAACACCGCGTCCTCGAGCGACGACGCGGAGGCAACGGCAGCAGGCGCGACGCTTCTCGCGGACATACCCGCGGGTGCGCAGGCGCAGGTGCAGACCGCATCCCTGACTCAGCAGGCCGACTCGCAGGCCATCGCGGCCGACGCGACCGCCAAGAAGGACGCCGAGGAGTCTGCGCGCAAGCAGGCCGCCAAGGACGCCGTCGCCAAGCAGAAGGCAGCGGAGAAGGCCGAGCAGGAGGCGAAGGAGCGCAAGGAGGCCGAGAAGGTCGCCAGCCGTTCCGCGACCCGCGACGCTTCCAGCTTCCCGACGCAGTCCTCGTACAGCGTCGCGGAGATCCAGGCGATGGCGCGCCAGATCGTCCCGGCGGACCAGTTCCAGTGCTTCAGCACCATCGTGGACCACGAGTCCAGCTGGAACTACCGGGCGGACAACCCCACCTCCGACGCCTACGGTCTGATGCAGGCGCTGCCGGGTTCGAAGATGTCCTCCGCCGGCGCGGACTGGGCGACCAACCCGGCCACCCAGATCAAGTGGGGCCTCGGCTACATGAACGACCGCTACGGCAGCCCGTGCGAGGCCTGGAACTTCTGGCAGGCCAACAACTACTACTAGGCCGACAGCCACTCGGTCCTCTCAACCTTTTCGGAGCCCCTCACCGTCCTACGGTGAGGGGCTTCTGCCATGTACGGTCGATGCCGACGACTCCAGGGGGGAGTGGTGGGGCACAACGGGGAAAAGGGACGGATCATGTCGCGAGTGCCAGGGTGGCTCGGCCGGCTCGGCGCCGGCCTCACCGAACTGGGAGACCGGTTGAGCGCGCGCCGCGCGCAGGCCGAGGAGGACGAAGACTTCGACGGGGACGGCGACTTCGGCCGGAGCGACGGCATCGACCGGGGCGACGGCATCGGTCGGGGTGGCAGGGACAGCTCCGACGCCCCGGCCGCGTCCACCGGGACCGCCACGCCCCCTCCCCCCTCCCCGCCCTCGGACACCCTCGTGGCCGCCCCGGCCCCCGCCGCTCGCCCCGACCCCGCCGCGGCCGTTCCGTGGGGCATGCGGGTCGCCGCCGAGGCCGGCTGGCGACTGCTCGTACTCGCGGGCACCGTCTGGGTGTTGATGCGCGTCATCAGCGCCGTACAGCTCGTCGTCCTCGCCTTCGTCGCCGCGCTGCTCATCACCGCACTGCTCCAGCCCACCGTGGCGCGGCTGCGGCGGTACGGGGTGCCGCGCGGGCTCGCCACCGCGCTGACCGCGACCCTCGGCTTCGTGGTCATGGGGCTCGTCGGATGGTTCGTGGTCTGGCAGGTCATGGAGAACATCGACAACCTCTCCGACCAGATCCAGGACGGCATCGACGAGTTGCAGCGCTGGCTGCTCAACAGCCCGTTCCATGTCACCGAGGACCAGATCAAGGACATCGCCAAGAGCCTGCGCGAGGCGGTCGGGGCGAACACGGACGAGATCACGTCGGCGGGCCTGGAAGGTGTCACCGTCATCGTCGAGGCCCTCACCGGCATCCTCCTCACGATGTTCTCCACGCTCTTCCTCCTCTACGACGGCAAGCGCATCTGGCAGTGGACGCTCAAGCTGGTGCCGGCGGCGGCGCGGCCCGGGGTGGCGGGGGCCGGACCGCGTGCCTGGCGGACGCTCACGGCCTATGTCCGCGGGACGGTGATAGTGGCGCTGATCGACGCCATCTTCATCGGCCTGGGCATCTTCTTCCTCGATGTCCCGATGGCCGTCCCCCTGGCCGTCTTCATCTTTCTCTTCGCCTTCATCCCGCTGGTGGGTGCAGTCGTCTCCGGTGCGCTGGCCGTCGTAGTCGCGCTCGTGACGCAGGGGGTCTTCACCGCGGTGATGGCGCTGATCGTGGTGCTCGCCGTCCAGCAGATCGAGGGCCACATCCTCCAGCCGTTCATCCTCGGCCGGGCCGTCCGGGTCCATCCGCTCGCCGTCGTTCTCTCCGTCGCGGCGGGCGGGATGGTCGCGGGCATCGGCGGCGCGGTCGTCGCCGTCCCGCTCGTCGCCGTCACCAACACCGTGGTCGGCTACCTGCGTTCGTACTCCCAGGAGCCGGCGCTGCGTACGTCCCCGGTGCCGCGGGGGGCGACGGCGACGAGGGTGGCGCCGGTGGAACACCGGCCGACGGACGGTTCGCCGTCGTAGGGGGCATCGCCCCGCCGCTCCTGCCGCTCCTGCCGGTTGCCCGGGCCCGCGTGGGGTTCGGCCAACGTCGCCATCGCCATCCGGCCAATCTTGTGTGAGCCGGAGCCCTCAACCGTCCTCCGCTTCACAGCACTCACACGAGCCTCTCCTGTTACTTGCCTGGCCTCCGCTTCATGAGCATGTCATTCCGCTTTCGGGGTGAATTCCAGTCAGTCGTCCCGGGCACCGTCATAAGCCCTGGAGGAAGATTCCCTGCGCATCTAAGGTAATTCAGAAATCAAGGGACCTGATCGGTCCCCGTTTCATAGGCACTGCTCGGTTGCTCTTATTTCCCTTTCGTCCATGTGGCAGGACCATGCCCCGAGGTCGAGGAATGGCGGCTGGGCAGTGCACTGCTGTGCCCGTGAATTCAGCAATGCCGTCCACTGAAAGGTGTTCGCGTCACATGTTCAGACCCACCACGATCCTGCGCGCGGCTGTCGCGGCCATGGCGCTGTTCGCCGCTGTTCTGGTCGCGCCGCAGGCCGTCGCTCTCGACGCGCCGCGCGTGCCGATCTCGAAGGACGCCGACGCCGTGACCCGTGCGGTCGCCCGGGCCGACATGTCGGCCGCCGCTGCCGCCGCCAACGCGTGCGGCACCGGATACACGCTGAGGAAGGGGATCCCGCTGCCCCTCGGGACGGACCCCGACCTGCGCCTGGCCACCCTGTTCGCCTACGAGAACGGTGGAAAGGGCTGCGCGATCCTCGACAACAATGTCGGCGCCTCGCGCTACATGTACCTCAAGGTGTGCAAAGCGGGCGGCACCGCCTGCGACCCCGACGAGGGCAACTTCAGCGAGTACGCCGGGCCGGTGTACGTCTCCAGCTTCGCCTGCGCGCCGGTCACCGCGAAAATGGGGCGGACTTCCAGCAGCCTCTTCATCAACTACAGCTCGAGCTACGTATTCCCCTGCGGTTAAGGGCGACGCCAATGGCGTCCCGCCGGGCGGTGCGGGTCCCTTTCCGCGGCTCGAAATGCCGAACGCGCAACCACTTTCTGATCGGCCCTCTTCGCCGTGCCCGAAAATGTCCGACTCATGCCAGACCAGTGACTGACAGGAGCCCCACGTGGCCGACGAGATGGTGCGCAAAGCGCAGCAGTTCATCAATGGCGCCTACGCAGGAAAGCTCGGCATCGACCGCATACCCGAGACCGGGGTGACCGGCTGGTCGATGATGTTCGCGCTCACGCGGGCCCTGCAGTACGAACTCGGCATCACGAGCCTGTCGGACACCTTCGGCCCCACCACGCTCTCGACGCTCACGTCGAAGTACCCGTCCCTCAACAGCGGTACGGTGCCGTCCCAGAACTTCGCCAAGATCATCCAGTCCGCCCTGTACTGCAAGGGCTACGACGGCGGCGACATCGACGGGACGTACAACTCCCGTGTGGTGGCCTCGGTCACCCAGCTGAAGCAGAACATGGGCGTGGACTTCGCCTACCCCGGCGGCAACCTGGTGCCGAAGGTGTTCAAGGGCCTGCTCAACATGGACGCCTACGTCACCGTCAACGGCGGCTCGGAGACCATCCGGGCCGTCCAGAGATGGCTGAACGGGTCGTACATCCACCGAAGAGACTTCTTCATCATCCCGGCCGACGGCAACCACTCGCGCGACGTCGCCAAGTCGATGCTGTTCGCCGTCCAGTACGAACTCGGCATGGCCGACGGTACGGCCAACGGCGTCTTCGGGCCCGGCACGCAGAGCGGCCTGAAGTCCCACACCGTCGCCACCGGCGACTCCAACACGTTCGTCAAGCTGTTCTCCGCCGCCATGGTTCTCAACCAGCGGCCCGTGGACTTCGTCTCCACCTTCACCAGTGCCCTCGCCTCGGCCGTCTCCGCCTTCCAGTCGTTCGCGAAGCTCCCCGTCACCGGCACCGGGAACTTCTCGACCTGGGCCTCCCTCCTCGTCTCCTACGGCGACCAGTCCCGCAACGGCGAGGCCTGCGACGGCGTCACCCTGATCACCAACGAGCGTGCGGCCACGCTGAAGGCACAGGGCATCAAGTACCTGGGCCGCTATCTCACCCAGCCGGACCCGACCCCGCCCGACGACCTGAAGCACAAGGCGATCCAGCCCGGCGAACTCCAGACCATCGCCGCGAACGGACTGCGCTGCTTCCCGATCTACCAGACGTACGGGCGGGACGCCGACGGCTTCACCTATCCGCAGGGCCGTGCGGCCGGGCAGGCCGCCATCAACGCGGCCCTGGACCACGGCTTCAAGGCGGGCACACGGATCTTCTGGGCCGTGGACTTCGACGCCCTCGACCAGGAAGTCACCAGCAACGTCCTGCCGCACTTCAAGGGCATCGCGGACG
This sequence comes from Streptomyces sp. NPDC050988, assembly GCF_044456225.1. Taxonomy (NCBI): domain Bacteria; kingdom Bacillati; phylum Actinomycetota; class Actinomycetes; order Kitasatosporales; family Streptomycetaceae; genus Streptomyces; species Streptomyces sp. NPDC050988. Next base: position 205,563 of record NZ_JBITFQ010000004.1, read on the forward strand.
CGGTCGCCGACGACGGCAACCGGTTCGAGATCGGCGTCTACGGGCCGCGCAACGTGTGCATCCGCGTCGCCGAGGCCGGCCACTCCACGGCGTCGTTCGTCTGCGACATGTCGTCCGGCTTCTCCGGCAACTTCGGCTATCCGCTGCCGCCCGACTGGGCGTACGACCAGATCGTCACGCGCACCATAGGCACCGGCACCGGGGCGATCAACATCGACATCAACATCGCCTCGGGGCGCGACACCGGACAGGGCTCGTTCAACCCGCCCCGTGCGCCTCTCCCCGACACCAGCCTCGACTCGGACCTCATCACGGCGATGAGGACGGACGTCGGCAAGTACATGGAGTCGATCGGCTTCCCCAACGACGGTGGTCTCAGGTCGCACACGCACGAGGAGTGCTTCCGCAGGGTCGTGCTCGAGTGGGACTCGGTCACCACTTTGCTCGCCTACCGGTACAAGATGCGAAAGGCCCTCATCCAGACGACCGCGTACTGGGAGATGCGGCACATCGACGCGGTCGACCTGAGTGTGGACGAAGCGGTCCGTACGACATTCAACACGACCGGGTATTTCAAGGACAGCTCCACCGGGATAGCCCAGATCTTCGGCAACACCGCCCTCCTGGCATGGAATCACGCCGTACGAAAGGGCTACGTCGAGGGCAGCATCCGGGGCACCACCGACGAGGACAAGTACAACATCTGGGACGACTGCCGGTTCGACGAGCAGTTCGCCATGTCCACCGTCCCCCTGATCCATCTGTGGAACGCGGACGGGGCTCCGGGCAATGTCATAGAAGAGGAGCCTCTCCGCCCGATGCGCCTGGACTACACGGAGAGCGAGATATTCCAGATCCTGCGCCGGTACCAGGGATCGGCGGAATCGGAGGCAACACCCCACGCCAAGCAACGGACGGCGCTGTACCAAATCATGGAGAAGTACAACTCCATCGCTCGGAACAACTGACAGGCTCCTCACCATGCTGGTAACAGACGCCTCCGACGACCTCTACATCGGTCTCGTACTCCTTCTGAGCGCCGCGGGCGTCGTCATCACGCCGTGGCTCGCCATCCGCGGAGCGCTCCTGCTGTTCCGCAACGGCGGCAAGCGGGATACGCAGAGGGTCGTCAAAGGCGCTGCTGCTCTGGCATGGGCCTGCGTGGTCGGCATGTACGGCTGGGGCGTGCTTCATCTCCTGATGCTGGATGAAAGCAACCAAGCCCTGGAATGTGCGGAGAGATTGAAGTCGGAGCAGGTCAAGTCCGTCGTCGGTTACGAGTATTCCTTCCTTCCGCTGCAATTCAGGTGTCGCGTCACGGGCGGGCAGACGTACAACGCCGTCGTGCCGGGATACGTGAATCCCGTGGCAGGGGTTTTCGGGGTAACCGCCGCCGCTCTGACATACGTTGCGCGCCCCAAAAACTGGTACGAGGAGACGAAGAAGTGACCCTGAACATCTCTCGCCGCGCCGCCCTGCGACGTGCCGCGTTCGTAGCGGCCGGCGTTGCCGTCGGCTCACAGGTTCTGTCCCTTCCCGCCCGTGCGGCGGACAAGGACCCCGAGCCGGACAAGGTCCGTGAGGCGATACGGAGAGCACAGGAGCGCAACAAGCGAGTCCTGACAGGAACCCCTTCGAAGAACGGGTGGGAGATGGAGAAGACCGTGGACAGCCACGGCCACATCTACACCAGACCGGTCCCCGCCACTCCGCTCGCCGGCGTGCCGATGCGTATGGCGGAGGTCGAGACGGTCCTCGTCCACGTGGTCCGCCGCTTCCACTACGAGATCGACACACTCCGCAAGGGCGAGGTCCTCGGCTGGCAGGCGCCGGGTTCCGTGCGGAAGGGGCTGGCGGAGTCCAACCTGGCGTCCGGTACCGCGGTGCGGATCCGGCCCGGTTCCTATCCCTCGGGGGCGCGCGGCGGCTTCTATCCCATGGAGGAGCTGGTGATCCGGGACATCCTCGCCGACTGCGAGGGCGTGGTCCGCTGGGGTGGCGACGACGGCAAGCCGGACGAGTCGCTGTTCTACATCGACGTGCCGCCGGGCGACGAGCGGCTCATCAAGGTCGCGGAGAAGCTTCGCCACTGGGCCTACACGCCCGGCAGGGGCGCAGGCGTCCTCGTCGACCCCCTCCAGCCCCAACGCCGCAAGGCCGCGAAGCGGCTGGCCGGCCGGCAGAGCTAGGCAAGCGGAGCTACGCCGACAGAGCCAGGTCGGCAGAGCCAGGTCGGCAGAGCCGGACGCGGGGCGCCCGCCGGGAGTCATCTCCCCGCGGGCGCCCCGTCGTTGCGACGCCGGGGGAGCGCTGGATCGTCGTGAACGGGGCCGGACGGGGCGAAAGCCGGCGGAGCTACTCCGCCAGCACCGCCTCCGAGTCCAGGGTGACACCCACCGCGTGGACGACCGCAGCGATCTTGAACGCCTCCTGGATCGTCTCCCGGTCGACACCGGCCTTGCGGAGCACCTGCTCGTGGGAGTCGAGGCACTGCCCGCACGCATTGATCGCGGACACGGCGAGCGACCACAGTTCGAAGTCGACCTTCTCCACACCCGGGTTGCCGATCACGTTCATACGGAGACCGGGCCGCAGACCCCCGTACGCCGGGTCGGAGATCAGATGCCGCGTGCGGTGGAAGACGTTGTTCAGCGCCATGACGGCAGCGGCGGACTTGGCCGCCGTGTACGCCTCGGGCGAGAGCTTCGCGTTGGCCTCCTCCTCCAGTTCACGGAGGACGCGGGGAGACCGGGAGGCGATGGCGCAGACGAGTACCGTCCCCCACAGCTGCTGCTGCGACAGCTCGGAGTTGCCGAGCACCGAACCGAGGTTCAGCCGGAGGTCCTTGGCGTAGTCCGGAATCGCGGACTTCAGCGCGTCGAGCGACATGGTTCACTCACCGGCCGGCGGTTCGAAGGCGGGCGGACGGTCACCTACGGCGAGCATGAGGGCTCCTCTTGGGTGACGGAAAAGACCGCTCTGCGGCCTTCCGTACGGGTTGGACGCCGCCAAGACTGCCATGGAGCAACTGGCCGGTGAAACAGGTCAAGTCGGGGCAAGCCGGGTGATCGCACCGGCAGCGGCCGCGCCCCCTTCCTGTCGGGGGCGCGGCCGCGTGGTGTGCCGAGGGGCGCGTTACTCCGTACGCAGCCCGTCCGGGCGCATCAGCCGCAGCAGCGGCGGCAGGCTGAGGGCCGTCACCACGAGGACGACCGCCGAGCCGATGCCCGTCATGGCCAGGACGCTCAGCCAGTCCACGGTCACCTTGGTGTCCGTCATCTTCAACAGGACCGCGCCCAGGGTGAGGCCCACCACCGAGGCGAGGAGCAGGCCGAGGGCGACCGGGATCGCGGTCTGCCACAGCACCGAGAGGCTCAGGGTGCGGCGCCGGGTGCCGAAGGCGACGAGGACCGACAGGAGCTTCTTGCGCTCGCGCAGCTGCTCCAGCTGCGAGACGAGCAGGCTCGCCCCGATGAGCGCGAGGACACAGGCCGCGCCGACGAACAGTCCGGTGCGGATGGAGCCGAAGGTGTCGGAGCGCTCGCTCGACGAGTACGACCAGGGGCTCGCGAGCGGGTCCACCTTCGCCGCGGCGTTGCGTACGAGTTCACGCACATCCGGGACCGCCAGGTCGAGCTGGAGGTAGATCTCCCCGTCGAGGGTCGAGGCCGCCGCGGTGGGCAGCGCGCTCGGGGTGAACAGGAAACCGTCCCGCTCCAAGCCCTTCGGGTCCTTGCGCGCGCCGGCCTTCTTGATGTCCCGCGGCACCGTCCAGGCGACCTCCTTGCCCTTCTCGGAGTCGTAGGAGGGGTCGATGTAGAGCTTCTGGCCGGCTGCGGCGAGCTCCGGGGTGTCCGTGGCGTACTCGACGTCGTGCACGGCGAAGATGTCACCCTCGCGGCACGAGGGCAGCTTGGCCACCTCGCGCAGGGTGGCGCAGTCGCCGACGGTCAGCCCCGTGGACTTCTCGGGGTCCTTCCTGCCCTCGCCCAGCCAGCCGTCGGAGAGCGCCATGGCCTCGCGCACACCGCGGGTGTCGGCGAGGGTCTGCCGGGCCTCGGCGAGCGGGGCGGTCCGCGGTACGGACATCTGCATCTGGGCGCGCGAGAGGTCGTTGCCGGTGGATTCCGTGTAGTCGCCCTGGACTCCGGAGAACAGCATCTGCAGGGCGATCGCGCCCGCCACCGCCACCGCGATGCCGTTCACCATGCGGGCCGCCGTGCCGCTGCTCAACTGGAGCCTGCGGACCGCCAGTTGCCAGGAGACCGAGCCCGAGTTCAGCCGGGCCACGACGGCCTCCACGACCCACGGCAGCAGAGCGGTGATGCCGACGAGGAGCAGGATGACGCCACCGGTCACCATGTACTCGTTGAAGTTCCCGTTCTCGGTGCCCTTCCCGATCATCGGGACGAGCAGCCCGATACCGCCCAGCGGCAGCAGCAGCCGCCACCACAGACGGCGCCGCGCGGGCCTGGCCGTGCGCACCACGCCGAGCGGCTCGATGACCACACCGCGCAGGGCGAGCAGCGTCACCGCGACCGCGGCCGCCGGGACCGCGACGGCGATCAGGACGGCGAGTACGGGCGTCGGGTTGAGGTAGCTCGGGAAGACGCTGAAGCCGAAGACCTCGACGGAACCCGCGATCTGGCGTCCGACCAGGAAGAAGCCGGTGCCGAAGAGCAGCCCGAGCACCGCCCCGGAGAGCGCCTCGCCCGCGGCGATCCGGCGGGTCATCCGGCCGTCCGCGCCGACCAGCCGCAGCGCCGCGAGCCTGCGGTCGCGCCGCTCGCCGCCGAAGCGTACGGCCGCGGCGATGAAGACGCCGACCGGCATCAGCAGCACCACGAAGACCGTCAGGACGAGCAGGAGCAGGACCGGGTCCATCTCCTCCGAGGGCTGCTCCTCGCCCTGGAAGGTGTTGATGCGCGTGATGTTGGGGCCGCCGTGGTACCGGGCCAGGTTGTCGCCGCCCGAGTAGAAGGCGAGTTCGGCCGAACCGATGAGGCCCGCCTCACTGATCGTGGCGGTGATCCGCTCCGGCAGCCGCTCGCGCAGCAGCTTGGCGTCCTTGGACTCCAGCAGCTCCTTGAGGGCGGGGGACACGACCATCTCGCCCGGCGCGGGGAACTTCTTCAGCCCCGGCGGCAACGGTGCCCGCAGGCCCTCGGGCTCCAGCTGGCGGCCGCGGATGTCCTGGGTGCGGAACTCGGTGTCGACGTTCGCGACGAGCACGGTGTTGTCGGACTTGGCCGGCTCGGACTCGCTGTACACGAGGTCCGTGCGCGCGTTCTCGCGGTCGGACCGTGCCTGCATCGCGTTCGGTATCGCGGTGGTGAGCAGCAGCAGCGCCACGCCGAGACCGACGCCCACGCCCGTGAGCAGCACGCGCACCCAGCCCTCGCGGCCGCCGGTGAACGCGAACTTGGCACCCATGGCGAGGTCTTTCGACCATTGGCGTGCGCTCATACGACGCGCTCCATGTCCCGGGACTTGCCGTCGCGTACGACGATCTCGCGGTCCGAGTAGGCGGCGACGCGGGCCTCGTGGGTGACGAGGACGACGGCGGCGTTGGCGGAGCGGGCGGCGTCGGTGAGCAGCTCCATCACGCGTTCGCCGTTGAGGGAGTCGAGGGCGCCGGTGGGCTCGTCGGCGAAGAGCACGCGCGGGTCGGTGACCAGGGCGCGGGCGACGGCGACGCGCTGGCCCTGGCCGCCGGAGACCTCGCCGGGCCGCTTGGCCTTGAGGTCGTCGACCTCCAGCTGTTCCATCCGGGCCAGGGCGGTGCGCTCGGCCTCCTTGCGGGAGGCGCCGTTGAGCCGCAGCGGCAGGGCCACGTTCTCGACGCAGGTCAGCTCCGGTACGAGCTGGCCGAACTGGAAGACGAAGCCGAACTGGGAGCGGCGCAGCGCGCTGCGCTGGGCGTCGTTCATCGTCGCCATTTCCTGGCCGCCGTACATGATCGAGCCCGAGTCGGGCGTCACGATGCCGGCCAGACAGTGCAGGAGGGTCGACTTGCCGGAGCCCGAGGGGCCCATCACGGCGACGACCTCGCCCGGGTGGATGTTGAACCCGGCGCCGCCGAGGGCGTTGGTGGGGCCGTACGCCTTGCGCAGGTCGTGGGCCACGAGCAGGGAGCCTGCGGGGGTCATCGAGTCACCGCCTCTGCGAGCTTGCCGAGGCGCGCGGCGGTGAGTTCCAGCCAGCGCAGGTCGGCTTCGAGATGGAAGAGTGCGTGGTCACAGATCAGCTGGTCGGCGAGATCGCCCTTGCGCTTGCGGTCGGTGAGCATCCGCATCATGCGCAGGTGCTCGGCGCGCTGGGTGTCGAGGATCCCGGACGCGTCGCGGTGCGTCAGGAGGGCGAGGACGACCTTCGTGTAGAGGGTCGACTGGAGATAGGGCTCCGGCTTCTCCGGTGTGGCGAGCCACCGCTGGACGTCGGTGACGCCTGCCTCGGTGATCGCGTACCGCTTGCGCTCGGGGCCTTCGCCCGCCTCTATCCCGTCGACCTCCACGAGGCCGTTCTTCAGCAGCCGGGACATCGTCGAATAGACCTGGCCGTAGTGGAGCGGCCGGTCGTGACCGAACTTCTCGTCGAAGGCCCGCTTCAGGTCGTAACCGTGGCGGGGCCCGGACTCCAGGAGCCCTAGGAGCGTGTGACCGATGGACATGCGGAGCACTGTACACAGGGCGTATACACCGTGTGTATACGCACCGTGGATAGCTGCTTTCGAGGCGTACGGGTTCGCAGGTCAGGCTTGATTGTCACGGTTCTGTTACTGGGTGGCGGGTGGGGCGCCGGCCCCCTTCTTTTCGCCCCCGCCGCCCCTACCCATTCCCGTCACTAACTCAGGGGCTTCGCCCCCGAACCCCCAAAAGATTGCGCAGTTCCCCGCGCCCCTAGGTCTTTAGGGGCGCGGGGAACTGCGCAATCAGCCCCCACCGGCCCGCACCCTCATCGCAAACCCGCAGCCCCCTGCCCGTGGGTGTCTAGTCCTCGGGCTCCCCGGAAAGGGGAGGCCAGCAGGAACTCGATCTGCGCGTTGGCGGAGCAGGGACCCCGTGTTGAGGACGGGCTGCGGGGCGCGGTCGCCGCACGGGACCACCAACAGGTTCGACACCATCGCCGCCTTCCGCTCGGAGTCCAGCTCGACGATGTCCCTCCCCCGGCCTCGAACAACCTCGGCCGGGGGGACCCCCATGGTGATCCGGGCGAGCGCGTCCTCGACCATGCCGACCGCACCGTCCATGATCTGCCGCCGCGCGGCGACGACCGCGCCCGCCTGCGGCCGCTGGAGCATCGCGGAGGCGATCTCAGCGCCGGATGCGCGGGTCCGGCGCTGCCTGGGCCGCGCTGAGCACGGCCGACACGTCGAGGGTGACCTCGGCGCCGATCGACTCGGGGAGCGTGACGTGCTCGCCCCGCGGGTGGACTCGGTGCGTGTCGTAACCGGCCTCGACGAGATCGGTCAGCACATGGAGGCGGTCGTGCTTCCGATCGACGATCACGTAGACGGGGACCTTCGCGTTGCCGTAGGCCTTGACCTTCGTCCGCAGGTCGTTGCGATGGTTGCTCGACGTGACTTCGAGCACCAGGCGGAAGACCGCCGGGTCGTAGCAGTTGTACTCGACCAGGTGTTCCTCGATGTCGGCATCGACGACGCAGAGGTCCGGGACGGCGAAGTCCTCGGGGCCGTCGGGGAGCCAGAGGCCGACACTCTGGAGGACCTTCACCTCGTCTCCGTGTAGCCCGGCTGCCATGAAGGGGACCATAAGGTCGGTCAGCGCCCGCGCATGAGCGGCGTCCGGGGGCGGTGTCACGGTGAGTGCTCCTCCGAGGATCTCGACGCGGTACCCGGGGAGCTGCTCCATGAGCCGGTCGGCCTGGTCGAGCAGGGTCCGCGGCTTCTCGCCGTACGGGTCGGACCCCTCGGAACCGTGCGGGCGCTCGACAGGTGCTGCGGACATCTCGTACCTCCTGGGCTGGTGCCGAGAGCATCATCGTAGGCCGGGGCGGCCCGTGCTGTCGGGTGCGCGATGGTTCACACGTACGAGTGCGGAGCAACCTTCCAGCCCTCTCGATCGTCGGTTCCAAAGGGACAGTTCGGGACAGGTGCTGATTGTCACGTCCGCAAAAGACGGGATCGACCGTCCTATGTCCCCACGCGCGGTGTTAGTTTGCTGAGCTGACCCGAGCTGTGAACCTGTGAGACACGAGAGACGGAAGCGGAGCGGATCGGACCCATGGGACGAGCGGAAGAGAGACGAGCGCGGCAGCGCGGCGGTGGCCACCGCGCCGCGCCGAAGCGCTCGTCCAGAGCCGGCGCCAAGGGCGGTGCCGGGACCGGCGCCAAGGCCGGTGCGAAAAGTGGCATACGTCGCCTCTTCACCTGGAAGAAGCTCCTCGGTACGTTCTTCGGCCTCTGTCTGCTCGGGATGGCGGCCTTCGTCGCTCTGTACCTGATGATCGACGTTCCCAAGGGCAACGCCGCCGCGGTCCAGCAGAGCAACATCTACAAGTACAGCGACGGCAGGACGCTCGCCCGCGACGGCGACGTGAACCGCGAGCTCGTCGACCTGGACCAGGTCTCCAAGGGCGTCCGGATGACCTTCGTCGCCGCCGAGAACAAGTCCTTCTACGAGGACGCCGGCGTCGACTTCAAGGGCACGGCCCGAGGTCTGCTCAACACCCTCTCCGGCAAGGGCAAGCAGGGCGGCTCGACGATCACCCAGCAGTACGTCAAGAACTACTACCTGACGCAGGACCAGACCGTCACGCGCAAGCTGAAGGAACTGGTCATCTCCCTGAAGGTGGACCGCCAGGAGTCCAAGGACGAGATCCTCGCGGGCTACATCAACACCAGCTACTACGGCCGCAACGCATGGGGCATCCAGGCCGCCGCGCAGGCGTACTACCAGGTCGACGCGGAAGATCTCTCGGTCGCGCAGGGCGCGTATCTCGCCGCGCTGCTCCAGGCGCCGAGCCAGTACGACTGGGCGGTCGCGAGCGACACCAGCAAGAAGCTGGTCACGGACCGCTGGAACTACGTCCTGGACAACATGGTCGGGGAGGGCTGGCTGAGCGCCGCCAAGCGCGACGACATGAAGTTCCCCGTGCCGAAGGACCCCAAGGGCGCGCCCGGTCTGCAGGGCCAGGCCGGCTACCTGGTGGAGGCCGCCGACACCTCGCTGAAGAAGCAGCTCGTCGCGCAGGGCACGGCCGCCGACATGGACGAGGCCGAGACCATGGTCAAGGCCGGTGGCTGGACCATCACCCTGAACATCGACAGGAAGAAGCAGGCCGAGCTGGAGAAGGCCGTCAAGAGCCAGCTGACCAGCAAACTGGACGCCGAGAAGCGGGACATCGACGCCGACGTCCAGGCCGGTGCCGTGTCCGTCGACCCGAAGACCGGCAAGGTCCTCGCGATGTACGGCGGCGTGGACTACGTGAAGCACTACACGAACAACGCGACGCGCCGCGACTACCAGCCCGCCTCCACCTTCAAGCCGCTGATCCTGGCCGCGGCCGTCGACAAGGACGCCGAGACACAGGACGGCACGCCGGTCACGGCGAAGACGATCTACGACGGCACCAGCAAGCGTCCCGTCGTCGACGACGGCAAGAAGGTCGGCTTCGCCCCGCCGAACGAGGACGACGTCGACTACGGAGACGTCACCGTCCAGACCGCGATGAACAAGTCCATCAACTCCGTCTTCGCCCAGCTGGGTGTCGACGTCGGCATGGACCAGGTCATGAAGACCGCGGGCGACCTCGGCATGGACGTCGAGGGTGCCAAGTCGGTGCCCGCCCAGACCCTCGGCACGATGGGCGCGAGCCCGCTGGAGATGGCGGGCGTCTACGCGACGCTCGACAACCACGGCAGGAAGGTCACGCCGGCCCTCGTGAAGTCGGTCGAGCACAAGGACCGGGCGGTCACGTTCCCGAACCCGATCGGCGACCGGGTCATCAGCGTCGAGGCCGCCGACACGGTCACCTCGGTGCTGACCGGCGTGGTCGACGACGGTACGGCCAAGACGTCCGTACGCGACAACCCGGCCCGTGACGGCCAGCAGGTCGCGGGCAAGACCGGCACGTCCGACTGCAACAAGTCGGCCTGGTTCACCGGCTACACGCCCAAGCTCGTCACCTCGGTGGGCGTCTTCGGCGAGGCGGCCAAGGCGGGCACCACCCGCTGCGGCAAGGACAAGCCGGTCAAGGTCAAGGCGTTCAGCCAGGTCACGCTGCAGGGCGCGGCCGGCGGCGGCCGGGTCAACGGCGGTGGCTTCCCGGCCCAGATATGGGCGACGTACACCTTCGGCGTGATGGGCGGTGTCTCCAAGTTCGACCTGGACACCGACCAGGGCGCGGCCGTCCAGCCGACGATCACGCCGACGGCCACTCAGCCGTCGACGACCCCGTCCGACGATCCGACCACCGAGGACCCGACGACGAAGCCGCCGACCACCAGCCCGCCTGCGGAGAGCAGTCCCGAGGAGACCCCGACCGAGAGCGAGGATCCTCCGACGCCGACCACCAGCGCACCGTCACCACCGGACGGCATAGAACTACCGACGGACCCGGACGACCCACAGTCGGATCCGTAACCGGCGATACGAGTTCCCCGCGCCCCCTTCAGGGGGCGCGGGGAACCAGTAGCGGCCCTCAGTCCCCGTTGACCGAGTGGGCGATCCGGTCGCCGATCTCCTTGTCGATGTTCCGCCAGTACTGCAGCGCCCGCTCCAGCACGGGCCGGGACACATCGGCCAGCAGATGCCCGCTGACATTCGACACGAGCCGGTCCCGGGCGGCGTCGTCGAGGACCTGCCGGACCATCGTCCCCGCCTGCCCCCAGTCGTCGTCCTCCCGGTGCCGCTCGGTCGCCTCGCGCACCAGCTCGCCGGCGGTCTGCCAGCTCGCCGGATCGCCGAACTGCCCGTAGTCCGCCGCGGGTCCGCCGTAGGAGTTGGGCGCGTACGGGCGGGCCGCGTTCGACGGCACGTACCGCATCGGGCCGTCCTTGGCGTACGAGTTGACCGGAGCGTGCGGCCGGTTGGGCGGCAGCTGGGCGTAGTTGGGGCCGATCCGGTACCGGTGGGTGTCCGGGTACGAGAACAGCCGGCCCAGCAGCATCTTGTCCGGCGAGGGGCCGATGCCCGGCACCAGGTTGGACGGCTCGAAGGCGGCCTGCTCGATGTGGACGAAGTAGTCCTCGGGGTTCCTGTCGAGGACCATCCGGCCGACGTCGATCAGCGGGTAGTCGCCGTGCGGCCAGACCTTCGTCAGGTCGAACGGGTTGAAGCGGTAGTCCGCCGCGTCCTCGAACGGCATGATCTGGACCTTGAGCGTCCAGCTCGGCGCGTTCCCGGACTCGATCGACTCGTACAGGTCCCGGCGGTGCTTGTCCGCGTCCGAACCGGCGAGTTCGTCGGCCTCGTCCTGTGTGAGGAAGTCGATGCCCTGGTCGGTCTTGAAGTGGTACTTCACCCAGAACCGCTCACCGGCGCCGTTGATCCACATGTAGGTGTGGGACGAGTAGCCGTTCATGTGGCGGTACGTCTTCGGGATGCCCCGGTCGCCCATCAGCCAGGTCACCTGGTGCGCCGACTCGGGCGAGAGCGTCCAGAAGTCCCACTGCATGTCGTTGCTGCGCAGCCCGGTCACCGGGTGGCGCTTCTGCGAGCGGATGAAGTCCTGGAACTTGATCGTGTCACGGACGAAGAAGACCGGCGTGTTGTTGCCCACCAGGTCGTAGTTGCCGTGCTCGGTATAGAACTTGAGCGCGAAACCGCGGGGGTCGCGCCAGGTGTCGGGCGAGCCCTGCTCACCGGCGACGGTCGAGAAGCGCGCCAGCATCTCCGTGCGCTTCCCGGGCTGGAACAGATCGGCCTTGGTGAACTGGCTGACGTCATTGGTCACTTCGAAGAATCCGTACGCGCCACTGCCCTTGGCGTGCACCACCCGCTCGGGGACCCGCTCCCGGTTGAACTGGGCCATCTTCTCGATGAGGTAGTGGTCCTGGAGCAGGATCGGGCCGTCGGGACCGACGGTGAGCGAGTGTTCGTCGCTCTCCACCGGAATTCCGACGTTGTTCGTGGTGTACGGAGCCTTCTGGGGTGTCTGCGTCACGAGCGTCCTCCCGTCAAGAAGAGAGTCGTAAGGTCGCTTCGGCCACCCCAGCAGTCAACTCCGCCGACGGGATGTCGGCAACATTTGGACGCGGTCCAATTCCGGTTCGATTCTCACCGGCTGCCGGGGGGCGTCCCCCGTGGGTACCCCTCGATCAGGGATCGACTCAGCAGCGGTCCGATTCAGTAGCGGTCCGACTCAGCCGTGGTCCGACTCAGCCGTGGTTCAGCTCGAACCAGACCACCTTTCCGGTGCTGAGCCGGGTCGCGCCCCACCGCCTGGCCAGCTTGTTCACCAGGTAGAGCCCGCGGCCGCCCTCGTCCGTGGCCCGTGCCTGCCGCAGCCGCGGCAACTGCGGCACGTCGTCACCGACCTCGCAGCGCAGCACGTCCGTACGGAGCAGACGCAGCGTGACCGGCCGTGACGTGTAGCGCACGGCGTTCGTCACGACCTCGCTGACGAGCAGCTCCAGGGAGTCCGTGAGCTCCTCCAGACCCCAGCGGGAGAGCGCCTTGCGGGCCAGCCTGCGGGCCCGGCCGGGCGCCGCGTCCTCGGGGTCCAGATGCCAGAACGCGACATCGCTCGGCGCGATCCCGTCGAAGCGGGCGGCGAGCAGCGCGATGTCGTCGTCCCGGTCGCCCGGGCCGAGCATGTCGAGCACCTCGTCGCACAGCGCCTCGAGGGGCGGCGGATGGTCGGCGCCGGTCAGCTGCGCGGTGGCGGCGAGCTTCTCGCGCAGCTGCTCTATACCGGTCCACACGTCACGCAGCCGCGACTCGACCAGACCGTCGGTGTAGAGCAGCAGGGTGGCGCCGGCCGGCGCGTCCAGCTCGACCGCCTCGAAGTCCACCCCGCCCACGCCGATGGGGGCACCCGGCGGTACGCGCAGGACCTCGGCCCGGCCGCCCAGGTGCAGCAGGACGGGCGGAGGATGGCCCGCGTTGGCGATGGTGATGCGGTGCGCGACCGGGTCGTACACCGCGTACAGGCAGGTCGCCATGCGGTCGGTGCCGAGCCGCTGGGCCTGCTCGTCCAGGTGGTGCAGGACCTCCTGCGGAGGCAGGTCGAGACCGGCGAGGGTCTGCGCGGTCGTCCTCAGCTGGCCCATGATGGCCGCCGAGGTCATGGAGTGGCCCATGACGTCACCGACGACGAGGGCGACGCGGCTGCCGGGCAGCGGGATCGCGTCGTACCAGTCGCCGCCGACCCGGGCGGTCTCCGCGGCCGGGAGGTACCGCGACGCCAGCCGCACGCCGGTCGGGCGCGGCAGCGTCTCGGGCAGCATCGTGCGCTGCAGCTCGTCCGCGATGTACGCCTCGCGTCCGTACAGCACGGCCTTGTCGATGCCGAGCGCGCTGTGCGTGGCGAGCTGGGCCGCGACGAGCAGATCGTCGGTCTCGAAGGCGGGCCGGTCCGGGCGGCGCAGGAACAGCGCGGCGCCGATCACGCGGCGACGGCCGCGCAGCGGGGCGAGGATCGCCCGCTGGCCGCCCGGCACCGTCAGGTCCTCGCCGATCAGCTCGGGCAGCGCGGCCCGAGCGGCGGGCGCGTCCGCGAAGACGGGCCGCACCCCGCGCAGCACCTCGTTCAGCGCGCCACCGGGCCGTACGGTGCACAGCTCGGCGGTGATGCCGAGGTCGGGCTCGGGCTGGAGCGCGGGCAGCAGGAAGCCCTCGGTGTCCCGGTCCTCGGGGATCCGGTCCGTGCGCCGCAGCCGCAGCACGACGGGCCCGGTGGGCCGTTCGTCACCGACGGGCAGCGGGTCGCGCAGATAGACGAGGATCGCGTCCGAGAAGGTCGGCACGGTGGCCCGGCACAGGCCCATCACGATCTCGTCGAGGTCGATGCCGCGGGCGATCCGCCGGGTGGCGGCCCCCACGAAACGCAGCCGGTCGCCGTCCCGGCGCATGGGCATGGGAGTGCCCGGCGCGGCCCCCTGCCCCGTACGCCGCTCCTTGCCGCTCTGGACCGCGGCCGCCTCGGCACCCGACTGGGCCGGGATGGTCTCGGGCGCGGGCCGCGGGCGATGCGGGTCCGGCTCCGTGACGGACGGCTGGGAATGCTCGGACCCCGAGCCGGCGGGAGCGCCGGTCGGGCCGTGACCGCCTGAGGGCGCGGGAGGGCCCTGGCTGCCGGCCGGGGTCCCGGACGCGGCGGGCGTGCCCGTGGCGGCGGCGAGGGCGCCCGACGGCGTGGGGGAGCCGGTCGGGCCCTGGCCGTCTGAAGCGGGCGCACCCGGGATCCCGGGTGAGGCGGGGGCCTCGGCCGGCCGTCCCTGTGCGGGTAAACCGGTGGAACCCCGCGCCGGCGGCTCCGGGGTACGCAGAAGCGCCCCGCGGGGGTCCGCGGGGGCGGTGGGCCGGGCAGCGCTTGGCTGGCGGCGCTCGTTGGAGGTGGGGTGCTCCGTCACGCGTGTCGAATCCATCCGTCCGGTGCTGCGCGCCGTGCGTGCAGTTCGTCCCGCAGAAATCCCGATACCCGGAATGCGTGCCCCAGGAACGGAATCACCGCGTGGTCAGACAGCCTCTCAGAAGAGGGACCGTCGGGCACCGGCGGGAACAGCCCGTCCGGCCGCCTCCTGACCGTACCGCTGTGGCCCTCGTACCCCTCGCTCACGTCCTGCCGCCCCTCGGTGACGTTCGGTCAAGCCCAGCGTGTGCTCCGGGAGTTGTCGCCTCGCGCCCGCCCGCCACCCGACCACCACTCCTCAACGACGGTGCTGCGCACCGACCGTGACTGTTCGTTGCGGAGGACGATCCTACGGTTCTACCACGGGGGCACATCAAGGGTCTCACGTGGACACGTGCGCGGGCGTACGATCCCAGTCGTCCGGCAGCGACGGTACGGACCAGGACGGATCCGGGCGCCAGTGCTGCCAGCCGTCCGACAACGGCGGGCCCCAGGCACGGATCACCTCCACCGCGGCCCGGCCGGCCTCCCGCACCCGCGCGGCCAGTCGGGCGTCCATCAGGCCGTCCCGCTGGGCCTGCGCGAACTCGTCCTCGTCGCGCCAGTCCCAAGTCCGGTCCGGGTTCACCGAGATGTCGAGGAAGTGGTCCTCGGAGTCCACCCCGCCGGCCCATCTGGCCAGCGGTTCCTCCAAGTTGACGTACCAGTTCTTGAACTGCCAGCCCGGCTCCCAGAACAGCCACACCGACCACGGCTCACCGGGCCGCGCCAGCTTCAGCACACCCGTGCCGAACCAGTGGCCGCGCTGCACGGTCCTCGGCTTCGTGTAACGGGACTCCAGCGGCTCCACGTGCACGGGCGTGCCGTCGGCGAGGACGGGCTTCACGCACTCCGTCCCGGGGGCCAGCCACACGGCGAGCAGCTCCTCGTCGTCCCGCACGACGGTCACGGGGCGCACGATGTGGAAGCGCTCGCCGGCGTTCTCCCGGTAACGCCACAGGATCCGACTCCCGGGGTTCCAGTACGCCGCCGACCCGCCCGCTTCCACGTGTGTCACCGCTCCACCCTCTGCCATGAACAGATATTAGGTGCCCATGGCATACGACGCTGCGGCGCGCGTCACGGTTCGCGCGCCGGGCCGGATGACGTTACGGGCGCGTCATCCGCAGGACATCCAGGGCCTCGTCCAGCTGCTCCCGGGTGAGGTCTCCCCGCTCGACGTAGCCCGACTCCAGGACGACCTCACGGATGGTCTTCCGCTCGGCGAGCGCCTTCTTGGCGACCTTCGCGGCCTCCTCGTAACCGATGTACTTGTTGAGCGGCGTCACGACGGACGGAGACGACTCGGCGTACTCCCGGGCCCGCTCGCGATTGGCCGTGATCCCGTCGACGGTCCGGTCGGCGAGCAGCCGCGAGACGTTCGCCAGGAGCCGGATCGACTCCAGTACGTTCCTGGCGATGACCGGCAGCATCACGTTGAGCTCGAAGTTCCCGGAGGCTCCGGCGGTGGCGATCGTCGCGTCGTTGCCGGTCACCTGCGCGGCGACCATCAGTACGGCCTCGGGAATGACCGGATTCACCTTGCCGGGCATGATCGACGAACCCGGCTGGAGGTCGGGAAGACTGATCTCGGCCAGACCGGTGCGGGGCCCGGAGGCCATCCACCGAAGGTCGTTCGCGATCTTCGTCAGCCCGACCGCGATGGTCCGCAGCTGCCCACTGGTCTCGACGATCCCGTCCCGCGCCCCCTGCGCCTCGAAGTGGTCGCGCGCCTCGGTGAGCGGCAGCCCGGTGCTCCGCGCGACCTCCGCGATCACGGCGGCGGAGAACCCCGCCGGGGTATTGATCCCGGTCCCGACGGCGGTCCCCCCGAGGGGCAGCTCGGCGAGCCGGGGAAGAGACGCCCGGAGCCGCTCCACCCCGTACCGCACCTGGGCGGCATACCCCCCGAACTCCTGCCCGAGCGTCACGGGCGTCGCGTCCATCAGATGCGTACGCCCGGACTTCACGACGTCCGCGAACTCCTCGGACTTGCGGGTGAGCGCGTCCGCGAGGTGTTCCAGGGCGGGGACGAGATCGCGGGTGACGGCGGCGGTCGCGGCGATGTGGATGGACGAGGGGAAGACGTCGTTGCTGGACTGCGAGGCGTTCACATGGTCGTTCGGATGTACGTCCCTGCCGAGCCGTTCCGTCGCCAGCGTGGCGATGACCTCGTTCGTGTTCATGTTGGACGAGGTCCCGGACCCTGTCTGAAAAACGTCTACGGGGAAATGCTCGTCCCACTTCCCGTCCACGACCTCGGCGGCCGCCTCCTGGATGGCCTCCGCGATGTCCTTGTCCAGGACCCCGAGTCCGGCGTTCACCTTGGCCGCGGCCGCCTTGATCCTGGCGAGGGCCTCGATGTGCGCCCGCTCGATCCGCTGCCCGGAGATGGGGAAGTTCTCGACGGCGCGCTGGGTCTGGGCCCGCCATTTCGCGTCCGCGGGGACGCGGACCTCACCCATGGAGTCGTGTTCGATGCGGTAGTCGCTCATAACAGGTACATCGCCCCCGCCGCCCCTACCCATTCCCGTCCCCTGGGGCTCCGCCCCAGACCCCGTGGGGTTTGTTGTCGGGTGCGGGCCGGTGGGGGCTGATCGCGCAGTTCCCCGCGCCCCTAAAAACCCAAGGGGCGCGGGGAACTGCGCAATCTTTTGGGGGTTCGGGGGCGAAGCCCCTGAGTAGTGACGGGAATGGGTAGGGGCGGCGGGGGCGAAAAAGGCCCTCAGTGCCCCCCCGGCTAGCCCAGCCCAGGCCCCCGCACAGGAATCGACGTGAACGTCGGAGCGGGCGCCGGGTCCTTGAAGAAGTCGTTGCCCTTGTCGTCGACGACGATGAACGCCGGGAAGTCCTCCACCTCGATCTTCCACACGGCCTCCATCCCGAGCTCCTCGTACTCGACGACCTCGACCTTCTTGATGCAGTCCTGCGCAAGCCGAGCCGCGGGCCCACCGATGGACCCGAGATAGAAGCCCCCGTGGGCCCCGCACGCGTCAGTGACCTGCTGAGACCGATTCCCCTTGGCCAACATCACCCTGGAACCCCCGGCGGCCTGGAACTGCTCCACGTACGAGTCCATCCGCCCGGCCGTAGTCGGCCCGAACGACCCGGACGCGTACCCCTCGGGCGTCTTGGCCGGCCCCGCGTAGTACACGGGGTGGTCCTTCAGGTACTGCGGCATCTCCTCGCCCGCGTCCAACCGCTCCTTGATCTTGGCGTGCGCGATGTCCCGCGCCACGACGAGCGGCCCGGAGAGGGACAGCCGGGTCTTCACCGGGAACCTGGTGAGTTCGGCGAGGATGTCGTCCATGGGCTGGTTCAGGTCGATCTCGACAACGTCCGACGCCTCGTCGAGGTGCTCGTCCGTGGTCTCCGGCAGGAACCGCGCCGGGTCGGTCTCCAGCTGCTCGAGGAAGACGCCCTCGGCGGTGATCTTCGCGACGGCCTGCCGGTCCGCGGAGCAGGACACGGCAATGGCGACCGGGCAGGACGCCCCGTGCCGCGGCAGCCGCACCACGCGCACGTCGTGGCAGAAGTACTTGCCGCCGAACTGCGCCCCGATCCCGATCCGCTGCGTCAGCTCGAAGACCTTCTCCTCCAGCTCCTTGTCCCGGAAGCCGTGCCCGAGCTCGGAGCCCTCGGCCGGGATCTCGTCCAGGTAGTGCGCGGAGGCGTACTTCGCCGTCTTCAGGGCGTACTCCGCGCTCGTACCGCCGACGACGATCGCCAGGTGGTACGGCGGGCAGGCCGCGGTACCCAGGGAGCGGATCTTCTCCTCCAGGAACTTCATCATGGAGGACTCGTTCAGAACGGCCTTCGTCTCCTGGTAGAGGAACGACTTGTTGGCCGAGCCGCCGCCCTTGGCCATGAAGAGGAACTTGTAGGCGCCGCCGTCGGTCGCGTACAGCTCGATCTGGGCGGGCAGGTTCGACCCGGTGTTCTTCTCGTCCCACATGGTGAGCGGGGCCATCTGCGAGTAGCGCAGGTTGAGGTTCAGGTAGGCGTCGTAGATGCCGCGGGACAGGGCCGCCTCGTCGCCGCCTTCCGTGAGCACGTTCTGGCCGCGCTTGCCCATCACGATCGCCGTGCCGGTGTCCTGGCACATGGGCAGGACGCCCGCGGCGGCGATGTTCGCGTTCTTCAGGAGGTCCAGCGCGACGAACTTGTCGTTGCTCGACGCCTCGGGGTCGTCGATGATGCGCCGCAGCTGGGCGAGGTGGGCCGGCCGCAGGTAGTGCTGGATGTCGTGGATGGCCTCGGCGGCGAGCGTGCGCAGAGCCTCCGGCTCGACCTTGAGGAACGTGCGCCCGTCGGCCTCGAAGGTGGAGACACCCTCGGAGGTCACCAGCCGGTAGGGGGTGGTGTCCTCTCCCTGGGGGAGCAGATCGGTGTACGCGAACTCAGGCATCTCGCCCACATTCCTTTATCGACAGACAGCGGCCGCCTCCGTTGGCGGGCGCCAACCAGCGTAGAACCTGCTGCTGACACCAAGCTTGTGAGGTAAGGCTCAGTTCGCCGTCCACACCCTCTAGTCGCGATCTATCGCGTTTGGGTACGCTGCTGTCGTGGACCTAGAGAAGCGCACCCCACCCGCACCCGACCTTCGGAAGCCGACCGACCTCCGGGCGTCCGACGCCGACCGCGACCGGACGGCGGACATCCTGCGCGAGGCCCTCGCCGAGGGCCGCCTCACCGCGGAGGAGCACTCCGAGCGGGTCGAGGACGTCTTCCGCGCGAAGACCGTCGGCGAGCTGGAACCACTCGTGGCGGACCTGCCGGTGGCCCACCCGTCCCGCCCGGCGGGGACGTTCGCCCCGGCGCCGAACCGCCCCACCCCGGGCAAGGTCCCCCCGGTCGCCGAGGAGAACGTGGTGGCGGTGTTCAGCGCGGCGGTCCGCAAGGGCCGCTGGCGCATAGGCCGCCGCACGCACGCGTACGCGATCTTCGGCAGCGTGGAAATAGACCTCAGCGAGGCGGTCTTCGAGCACCAGCAGGTCGTGATCAAGGTGATATCGGTCTTCGGCAACGTCGAGATCCGGGTCCCGGAGAACGTGTCGTTGCGGGGCAACGGCGGCGGGGTCCTGGGCAACTTCGAGGTGGACACGCTGGATTCGGTCGACCACGACGCCCCCGTGGTGTACGTGGACGGACTGGCCGTACTGGGAAATATCGAGGCAAAACCCAAGCGGGGCAAGCTGATCGAGGACATCCTCGACCGGGTCGGGGACCGGGTGAACGCGAAGTTGCGCAAACACCTCGGGCATTGACGGTCGCGAATTTCGCGGCGAGCGGAGGGTATTGGTCCAGTAGTGACGGTCCAGTGCCGGTCGGGATCTCCCGCGCTTCGGAACTGAGTGCATAGGCGCGCGTACAGCGGGTAGGCCTTGCTGCATCGTCTCTCGCTCGCGAAGCCGTCGTCAGGAGTAGACCGTGCTGCATCCGCCGCATCAGTCCTTGCAGGTCGCTGCCGTTCCGCCCCAGCCGGTGCCGGTGCGCGAGAGGGACCAGGACGCCCCTTGGCACACGGAGGCCGTGTGCCGCCGCGACGAGGCCGGGCTGTTCTTCGCGCCCTCGAAGGAACCCACCGCGGCCCGGCTGTCCCGGGAGGAGGCGGCAAAGCGGGTCTGCGCACGCTGTCCGGTGATGGTCGAATGCCGCGAACACGCACTGCTGCAACCCGAGCCGTACGGCGTATGGGGCGGCCTCACCGCCGCCGAGCGCCGCGTGGTCCTGGCCCGGCGCCGCCGCCGCGACCTCGAACTGCAGAAGGCGGCCCGCTCCACCGGCCCGATAGCCGCGGCCGGCTGACACTCACACCGATGGGGCGCCCCTCCGCACAAGGGGCGCCCCATCGGCGTACAAGAATCAGCCGTTGCCGTAAAGCGCCGGCCAGGTTGCGCCCCTTCAGGGGCGCGGGGCTGTGACATTTTGCGGCTCCGCCGCGGGGCGCGACCAGCCCAAACGAACCCGCGGATACCCACGGCCCGCAGTGAACGGCGCAGTCGGCGAACCTACTTGGCGCGATCGAAGTCGATCGCGCTGTAAGCCCGCAGCTTCGCCAACCGGTGCTCCGAGTTGATCTGCCGCACCGTCCCCGACTTCGACCGCATCACGATCGAGTCGGTCGTCGCGGTCTCGGGCCGATAGCGAACCCCTCGCAGCAGCTCACCGTCGGTGATCCCGGTCGCGACGAAGAAGACGTTCTCGCCGGAGACCAGGTCGTCGGTGAACAGGACCCGGTCGAGGTCGTGCCCCGCGTCGACCGCGCGCGCCCGCTCCTCGTCGTCCTTGGGCCACAACTTGCCCTGGATCGTGCCGCCCAGGCACTTCACCGCACAGGCGGAGATGATGCCCTCGGGCGTACCGCCGATGCCGAGCAGCAGGTCGATGCCGGTGCCCTCGCGCAGCGCCAGGATCGAGCCCGCGACATCGCCGTCGGAGATGAGCTTGATGCGGGCGCCGGTCTCCCGGATCTCCTTGATGATGCCGTCGTGGCGCGGCCGGTCGAGGATGACGACCGTGACGTCCTCGGGCGTGACGCGCTTGGCCTTGGCGACCCGGCGGATGTTCACGGACACGGGCGCGTTGATGTCGACGAAGTCGGCGGCCTCGGGGCCGGTGACCAGCTTGTCCATGTAGAAGACCGCGGACGGGTCGAACATGGTGCCGCGGTCGGCGGCGGCCAGTACCGCGATCGCGTTCGTCATGCCCTTCGCGGTGAGCGTGGTGCCGTCGATCGGGTCGACGGCGATGTCGCACTCGGGGCCCGTCCCGTCTCCGACGCGCTCCCCGTTGTAGAGCATCGGGGCCTCGTCCTTCTCCCCTTCGCCGATGACGACGACGCCGTTCATCGAGACGGTGGAGACGAGGGTCCGCATGGCCCGTACGGCAGCGCCGTCGGCGCCGTTCTTGTCGCCGCGGCCGACCCAGCGGCCCGCGGCCATGGCGGCGGCTTCGGTGACCCGGACGAGCTCAAGGGCGAGGTTTCGGTCGGGGGCCTCGGACGGGACCTCGAGTTCGGACGGCAAGTGATGCTCGGTCATCGGAGCGCACCTTTCTGATACGACGACGGCCGGATGAGGGTTCGGGGCGACTCTATCCTCAGTCCGACAAAATGAGCAGGGGGGCCCACGGATGAGCAGACCAGTACACCTGCGACGATGGGGGCGTGGCAGGTATGAAAGGCAAGCAGTCGGTCCGGGACATGGTGTTGTCCCTGGGCCTGATCGGCATAGTCGCGGGCTTCATCTACGTCTTCATTCCCAATGACGACTCGGAGCCCCCTCTCAAGCGGGTCGACTACCGCGTGGAGCTCCTCACGGCACGCCGCGCCGCCGCCTATCCGGTGGCGGCGCCCGAGGGTCTGGCCAAGGAGTGGAAGGCCACGTCGGTGCGGTTCCAGGGCGCCGACTTCGACGCGTGGCACCTCGGCTTCCACGACCCCGACGGTGAGTACGTCGCGATCGAGCAGTCGACTCAGAAGCCCGTCACGTTCATCGACGACGCGAGCCAGGGCGCCGAGGAGACGAACAAGACGCAGCGCATCGGCGAGCGCTCCTGGGAGCGGTACGAGGGCGCGAAGTACGACGCCCTCGTCCTCCGGGAGAAGGGCTCCACGACGGTCGTCACCGGCACGGCGTCCTTCGCACAGCTGACGAAGATGGCGCAGGCCCTGAAGACGGAGTAGGGCCCGCGCGCATGACGACGGCCCCCGGCGTTCGTGCCGGGGGCCGTCGTCATGCATGCGGCGAGGCTCAGACGGTCGTGATGACCTGGTCGGCCTCGAGGCGCGGGGAGCGCGGGTGCCAGGCGTTCTCGCCCGGCCTGCCGATGTTGACCACCATCAGCGGGGTGTGGTCGTCGTCGAGGAACTCCTTCTGGACGCCCGCGAAGTCGAAGCCCGTCATCGGGCCGGCGGCCAGGCCGGCGGCGCGGACGCCGATGATGAAGTACGCGGCCTGCAGTGCGGCGTTGACGGTGGCGGCACTCTCACGGGCCGGGCGCTCGGCGAAGAAGACGTCCTTGGCCTGCGGGAAGTGCGGGAAGAGGTGCGGGAGTTCCTCGTGGAACTCGTTGTCCGCGGAGAGGATCGCGACGAGCGGTGCGGTGGCCGTCTTCGGCTGGTTGCCCTCGGACATGTGCTGCACCAGGCGCTCGCGGGCCTCGGCGGAGCGGACCAGGGTGATGCGCAGCGGGGACTGGTTGAAGGCGGTCGGGCCGAACTTGACCAGGTCGTAGATCGCCTGCACCTGCTCCTCGGAGACAGGCTCGTCGGTGAAGGCGTTCGCGGTGCGGGCCTCACGGAAGAGCAGGTCCTGAGCTGTGGGGTCAAGGACGAGGGACATGAATCAACCTTTTCGGGGGAGTGTGTCGAACCCTGTGGGGGATCGCCTTGCACTTCCGAAGGTACGTCGAGGAAGTTTAGTGTTCAACCAAAATTGGAGCATGGTGATCCGTTTCACAGGCCGCGGGGGTTGGCGGAGCGGGTGTGAACGTGAGCGCGGAGGGTGTTTTTTGGGAGGGGTTTCCCGTGCCTGACAGTCGGGACAGTCGTGCGTGACGGCCGTCAGGCACAGGCCCCTGAGCTACTCGGAGCCGGAGCCGGAGCCGGAGCTGGAGCCGGAGCCGGACGCGCCGGACGCCTCCTCGGCTTCCTCTCCCGCTTCCGCCCCCGCCAGAGCCGCGTCGAGGCGGGCGCGGGCGCCGTCCAGCCACCGCCGGCACACCTTGGCCAACTCCTCGCCCCGCTCCCACAGGGCGAGCGATTCCTCAAGCGTCGTACCGCCCGCCTCCAGGCGTCGTACGACCTCGATGAGCTCGTCCCGTGCCTGCTCGTACCCGAGCGCCTCGTCCGTCCTGCTGGTCATGCGCCCACCCTAGGGTCTGTCTCGGACATCGACTCGTACCGTGAACTCGCCCTCGGCGACCCGCGCCCGCAGGGACTCGTCCGCCGTCACCTCGTCCGGGGACCGGACCGCGTGACCGTCGGACTTCTGCAGCACCGCGTACCCCCGCTTGAGGGTCGCGGCGGGGGAGAGGGCCACCACGCGCGCGTGCGTGTGCGTCAGCTCCGAGTCGGCACGGTCGAGGAGGTGCCCGAGCGTGCGGCGGCCGCGGTCGAGCAGCGAGGCGACATGGTCCGCGCGCTCGTCGACCATCCGGTGCGGATCCTCTATCGAGGGGCGGGCCAGCGCGTGGGCGAGGCCTCTCTCCTCCCGGTCGATGAGGGACTGGACGCTGCGGCGGGCGCGGTCCCGCAGGAACTGGACGCGCTCGTACTCCTCGCCGACGTCCGGAACGACCTTCTTCGCCGCGTCGGTGGGAGTGGAGGCGCGCAGGTCGGCCACATGGTCGAGCAGTGGGTTGTCGGGTTCGTGCCCGATGGCCGACACGACCGGTGTACGGCAGGACGCGACCGCCCGTACGAGCTGCTCGTCCGAGAACGGGAGCAGGTCCTCCACGCTGCCGCCGCCGCGCGCCACGATGATCACGTCCACGTCGTCGAGCGCGTCGAGATCCTTCACGGCCTGGACGACCTGCGGGACCGCGTGGACGCCCTGCACTGCGACGTTGCGCACCTCGAAGCGGACGGCGGGCCAGCGGTGGCGCGCGTTCTCCAGCACGTCCCGCTCGGCGGCGGAGGCACGGCCGCAGACGAGCCCGATGAGCTGGGGCAGGAAGGGCAGCGGCTTCTTGCGCTCGGCCGCGAACAGCCCCTCACGCGCCAGGGACTTCTTCAACTGCTCAAGCCGGGCGAGCAGTTCGCCCACGCCCACCGGCTTTATCTCGGCGGCCCGCAACGACAACTGCCCACGCGGCGCGTACCACTCGGGCTTCGCGAGTACGACGACACGGGCGCCCTCGCTCACCACGTCGGCGACCGAGTCGAACACCTGGCGATAGCAGGTCACGCTCACCGAGATGTCGTACGACGGATCGCGCAGCGTCAGAAACACGACACCCGCGCCCGGCCGCCGCGACAGCTGGGTGATCTGCCCCTCCACCCACACCGCCCCGAGCCGGTCGATCCATCCCCCGATGAGCCGCGACACCTCACCGACGGGGATGGGGGCGTCCGAGGACGTGTTGAGAGCCATACGGCGAGCGTAGCCGCAGGCTGTGACAGAGCGGCCGTGAGTCTGGGCGAGTTGGGCGGGCGCGGATTGGCCGGGGCTGAGAGCGCAGTTCCCCGCGCCCCTTTTTAGGGGCGCGGGGAACTGCGCAATCTTTTGGGGGGTTCGGGGGCGAAGCCCCTGAGTAAGTGACGGGAATGGGTAGGGGCGGCGGGGGCGAAATCCTCGGGTCAGCCGGCCGCAGGGGCCCGCCCCCGCTGAGCCACCAACACCCCCACTCCAACAACCAACCACACCGCCCCCACCACCTGCGCCGCCCCCGACGCCTCGAAGATCACAGCCACAGTGATCGCCGCCCCCACGACAGGCATCAGCACATGCCGCCACCACACCACGGCCCCACCCAGCCGCCGCACGGCGAACCACCCGACCACACTCGCGTGCAGCAGCGTGAACGCGGTCAACGCCCCGATGTCGACCACCGACACCAGATGGTCCATCCCGTCGTCACGCCGAGCGGCCCACACCGCGGCCACCATCGTGATGACGGCAGCACAGAGCAGCGCCACCCGAGGCGTCCCGGAGTCAGTCCGGGACAGAACCCGCGGCAGCCGCCGGTCCCGGGACATCGCGAACAGCAGCCGCCCGGCCGCCGCCTGCCCCGCCAGCGCCGCGAACGCCGCCCCGATCGCCTTGCTCACCGCCACCAGATCGTGCAGCCACGTCCCGACGGAGGCGTCCACGGCGTCGTAGAACGCCGACCCCTGCTTGCCCGGATCGGCGGCGAGCTGCGCGGACGACAGCGGTTCGAGCAGGGCGATGAGATACGTCTGCGCGATGAACAGCACACCGGCGAGGGCGAGACAGAACAGCACCGCCCTGGCCACCTTCTCCGAACTCCCCGTCACCTCCTCGGCGAAGGAGGCGATGGCGTCGAAGCCGAGATAGGAGAGCACCGCGATCGACACGGCCCCGACGACCGCGGACAGCGCGAACGCCCCCTGGGAGCCGTCACCCGACAGCGGCGACAGCCACCCCCGCTCGGCCCCGTCGCGTGCGAGGACGACGACCGCCGACACGACGAAGACAAGGAGGACCACGATTTCCATCGCGAGCACCAGGAATCCGACGCGCGCGGCGGCCCGTACGCCCCACAGGTTGAGCAGCGTCGTGACGACGACGGCGAGTGCGGTCCACACCCAGCGCGAGACCTCCGGGACCAGGGAGTTCATCGCGATCCCGGAGAAGAGGTACGCCACCGCGGGGATGAGGAGGTAGTCCAGCATCGCCATCCAGCCGGCGATGAACCCCGCCTCCTTTCCGAGCGCCGCGCGCGCGTAGGCGAACACCGAACCCGCCTGGGGGACCACGCGCACCATCTGGGCGTAGCTGAAAGCGGTGAACGCCATCGCGACCGTGGCGACGACGTAGACCAGCGCGACCGCCCCGTGCGACCTGGCGTCGAGGGTCCCGAAGATGCCGACCGGCGCCATGGGCGCGATGAACAGCAGCCCGTAGACGACCAGATCGCGGAAGCCGAGATCGCGCCGCAGGCCGTGTCCGTCGTGTCCGTCGTGTTCGTCGTCGGCCCGCGCGGCCGAGGTCTCCGTGCCGGACATCCGTACCTCCCGAGAGTCGCGCCTTGCCCCACCCCTCCCAGCTCCCCAGCTGCCCGACCAGTCTCCCCAAGGCGGCGATCTTTGACGCGCAGGGCGCGGCCTTACGATGGGATGCATGACTGCTTCGACTGGCCGCCGTGTCCTCCTCGCCGCTCCTCGTGGCTACTGCGCGGGAGTGGACCGTGCCGTGATCGCCGTCGAGAAGGCCCTGGAGCAGTACGGGGCCCCGATCTATGTCCGCCACGAAATCGTCCACAACAAGTACGTCGTGCAGACCCTGGAGAAGAAGGGCGCGATCTTCGTCGAACGGACGGCGGAGGTCCCCGAGGGGTCCATCGTCATGTTCTCGGCGCACGGCGTCGCCCCGGTCGTCCACGACGAGGCCGCGGCCGGCAGGCTCGCCACGATCGACGCGACCTGCCCGCTGGTCACCAAGGTCCACAAGGAAGCGGTCCGCTTCGCCAAGGAGGACTACGACATCCTCCTGATCGGGCACGAGGGCCACGAGGAGGTCATCGGCACGTCCGGCGAGGCGCCCGAGCACATCACGCTCGTCGACGGCCCCGACGACGTCGCCAAGGTCGAGGTCCGCGACCCCTCCAAGGTCGTCTGGCTCTCCCAGACCACGCTGTCGGTCGACGAGACCATGGAGACGGTCGACGCGCTCAAGAACAAGTTCCCGCAGCTCATCTCGCCGCCCAGCGACGACATCTGCTACGCCACGCAGAACCGCCAGATCGCGGTGAAGAAGCTCGCCGAGGACGCCCAGCTGGTGATCGTCGTGGGTTCGAAGAACTCCTCGAACTCGATCCGCATGGTCGAGGTCGCCCTGGACGCGGGTGCCGCCGCCGCGCACCTGGTGGACTTCGCCGCCGAGATCGACGAGGCCTGGCTGGAGGGTGTCACCACCGTCGGCCTGACCTCCGGCGCCTCGGTCCCGGACGTACTGGTGGACGGCGTGCTGGAGTGGCTGGCCGAGCGCGGCTACGGCGACGTGGAGACGGTGAAGACGGCCGACGAGTCCATCACGTTCTCCCTCCCCAAGGAACTGCGCCGTGACCTGCGCGCGGAGGCGGCGGCCCTGGTGGCGGACCGCACCGGTAGCACCCCCTCGGCGGAGTGACTGTCCGTCGTACGACGTAACGTAGAGCCATGCAGATCTTCGGTGTGGACATCGGCGGTTCAGGGATCAAGGGTGCGCCCGTGGACCTGGACCGCGGCGACCTGGCGGAGGAGCGCTACAAGGTGCTCACGCCGCACCCCGCGACCCCGGACGCGGTGGCGGACGGTGTGAAGGAGGTCGTCGGCCACTTCGGCTGGACGGGCCCGGTCGGGATCACCTTCCCGGGTGTGGTCACCGGCGGCGCCACCATCCGTACGGCGGCCAACGTGGACAAGGGCTGGATCGACACGGACGCCCGCGCCCTCCTCGGCGACCGGCTGGGCGGACTGCCGGTGACGGTGCTGAACGACGCGGACGCGGCGGGCGTCGCCGAGATGCAGTTCGGCGCGGGCCGCGACCGCCAGGGCACGGTCTTCCTGCTCACGTTCGGTACGGGGATCGGCAGCGCCCTCTTCGTGGACGGCGTCCTCGTGCCGAACACGGAGCTGGGCCACCTGGAGCTGAACGGCCACGACGCGGAGAAGCACGCGTCCACCAAGGCCAAGGAGGACCACGACCTCACGTGGGAGCACTGGGCCCGGCGCGTCCAGAAGTACCTCGCCCACGTGGAGATGCTCTTCTCGCCCGAGCTGTTCATCATCGGCGGCGGCGTCAGCCGCAAGTCCCAGAAGTTCCTGCCGCTGATCGAGGACATCAAGGCGGAGATCGTCCCGGCCCAGCTGCAGAACAACGCGGGGATCGTGGGCGCGGCGATGCGGGCGGCGAAGGCGAGCTAGCGGCGCAGGCGACGCCCCCGGCGTCGACCACCCCGGGCGGCACTCGGGCCGAGCCGCCCGGGCATGGCTCCGAGGCCCGGGCGGCCATGGGGAGACAGGGACGCGAACCTCAGCCGACCCTGCGCCGCTGCTGCGCCGCACGACGGCTCATCATCCGTACCTTGCGCACGGTGACGATGAGCCCGGCGACCAGCGTGCCTCCGTACAGCCACCCGGCGTGCAGCGCGAGTGCGGTGACCAGCCCCATCAGCCGCCCGAAGAGCCCCCCGTCGCTGTCGGCGATCGGCAGCAGTCCGACGGCGAAGGCGATCGGCACGGCGACGACCGCCGTGACGAGGTCGGCCCGCCGCACCCACACCGCCGTCAACGCGCACACGGGCAGGAACAGCACCCCGTAGACGACGAGCGAGGACCCGAACAGCAGCGCGTCCAGACAGGCCAGCGCGAACATCGACGCGGCACAGAACAGCCCGCTGCCCAGCCCGGTGAGCCGGGGGTTGGGGAACCGGCGGACGGCCTGCACGAGCGGTGACACGGCCGGCGCGCTCCGCGGAACACCGGCCCCGGCCTGCCGGGTCGTACGGGCTCCGCCCCGTCCGGCCTGCGGGGGAAGGGGCGCGCCGCGTCGCAGCGGCGGTGACTGAGGGGGGCGAGTTCTGTGTTGCTCCACAGGTCCAACTTAGGTCGGGTTATGTGTGGAATAGGCCCTGGGACACGCGCTTTGGCCGACCTTGAGCAAGCGTTCGATACGTCGCCGGTACGGGGCGCGGAACGCCGTAGACTGGTGGATCGTCTGGATCGTCCTCCACCCTTACGTACGGGAAGTCGCAACGTGTCGCTCACGATCGGAATCGTCGGTCTGCCGAATGTCGGCAAGTCGACCCTGTTCAACGCCCTGACCAAGAACGACGTGCTGGCGGCCAACTACCCGTTCGCCACGATCGAGCCGAACGTCGGCGTGGTCGGCGTCCCTGACGCCAGGCTGACCAAGCTGGCGGAGATCTTCGGCTCTCAGAAGATCCTTCCGGCCACGGTCGACTTCGTGGACATCGCGGGCATCGTGCGCGGCGCGAGCGAGGGCGAGGGCCTCGGCAACAAGTTCCTCGCGAACATCCGTGAGTCGGACGCGATCTGCCAGGTCATCCGTGCCTTCAAAGACGAGAACGTCGTGCACGTGGACGGCAAGGTCTCGCCGAAGGACGACATCGAGACGATCAACACCGAGCTGATCCTCGCCGACCTGCAGACCATCGAGAAGGTCCTGCCGCGCCTCCAGAAGGAGTCGCGGATCAAGAAGGACGTCGCGGCGAAGGTGGCGGCGGTCGAGGCGGCCAAGTCCATCCTGGACGGCGGCCAGACGCTCTTCGCCGCGGGCATCAAGCAGGACTCGGACCAGGAGGCGCTCCTCCACGACCTGCACCTGCTCACCGTCAAGCCGTTCCTGTACGTCTTCAACGTCGACGAGGACGAGCTGACCGACGACGCCTTCAAGGCCGAGCAGAGCGCACTGGTTGCCCCCGCCGAGGCGATCTTCCTCAACGCCAAGCTGGAGGCGGACCTCGCCGAGCTGGACGACGAGGAGGCCCTGGAGCTCCTCCAGTCCGTCGGAGTCGAGGAGCCCGGCCTCGCCACGCTGGCCCACGTGGGCTTCAACACCCTCGGCCTGCAGACCTACCTCACCGCCGGCCCCAAGGAATCCCGAGCCTGGACCATCAAGAAGGGCGCCACCGCCCCCGAGGCCGCCGGAGTCATCCACACCGACTTCCAGAAGGGCTTCATCAAGGCGGAGGTCATCTCCTTCGAAGACCTGGTCGAAACAGGCTCAGTATCCGAGGCCCGCGCCAAGGGCAAGGCCCGCATGGAGGGCAAGGAGTATGTGATGCGGGACGGGGATGTGGTGGAGTTCAGGTTCAACGTGTAGCGGGTGACATACCATCACGTCGCTGATCTGGCAAATATGCAGTTCAGAAGGGGTCTGACTCTTCGGAGTCGGGCCCCTGGTTTTTTCCCGTGCTGGATCGGTGCTGGATTTTCTGACACCTCGTCACCTCTCGTCACCCCTCTTCATCCCTACCGTGCTGGATTGATGCTGGGTCTTCTGGGTGGGCTTCCGACGCACGAGGCGTCGCTAGGGTTGCCCGCTACCCGGCAGTACAAAGTGTGAGCCTCGCGGGCACGGAATGCGCTTGCATTCGAACGCGCGTCCGTTTTGGATAACTGGAAGCACTTGTTCCGAACCGGGGGGTTCTCTGTGGCTGCACGTCGTCTGTCCGTTTCCCGTGTCCTCGCGCTGCCGACGAAGGGGGAGCCGCAGAGAAGAACGGCCTTCGCGGGGTGGGGCATGCTCGCAACCGCCCTCGTATACGGCGGGTCGCTGGCCGCCTTGCAGCCAGGCGGCAACGTGGGGGCCCCGCAGAACACCGAGGCGGGCCACACTGCCCCCGACGCGGGAGCCGAGGATCGCGAGGCAAGAGCGGCTGAGACGGGCGACTTCTTCGACGGCCGGGGCGGAATTGCCGGGGTGGAGTTCACCGCCGCGCAGCGCAACGCCATCATCCGCGAGGCTCTGAGTCGAGGGCTGACTCTCAAGGAGGCCCGGGAACTCGCCTACGGCGAAGAAGAGGGCAAGGACAACGCGCTGACGTACGTAGTCGCGGACGGAGAGATGTACCGGCAGGTGGCGCCAGCGGAGGAGGCTTCGTACGGCGAAGCCTCCAGCGAGGGTGGCAAGGCGGATGCCCCGGCAGCCGGGAGTGGAAAGGCGTCGAGCGACAAGGGCAGCAAGAAGAAGGGCAACGGGCCCGCCGCGAAGGAAGACAAGGAGGACGGCAAGGCCACGGGGAAGGCCGAGGAGACGGACAAGGGGCTTGTCGACGTGCTTGGTGACACCGTGAAGGACGTTGTGCCGGACCCGATCGAGGATGTGGTCGAGTCCCTACCCGACGAGCTGAGCCCGTTCCGCACCTTCATGGCCGACATCAGCCAGCCCGGCACCGAGCCTGAGTACACGGTCGTCCCGCTCGACGTGAACGACGATGAGGTCGTGGAGGCCCTTCAGGTCACGGCAACCGCTCAGGTGTCCGCGTCGATGACCGTCACGGCGGAAGTCGTGGCCCCTGTCGAAGAGTCTCCGGAGGCGCCCCTGTGCACGGTCGTGGTGACGCTCACGGACTCGGCCACGGATGAGGTGATCTCCGCCCCGGAGCCGGTCGTCGTGGACAACCCGCAGGACGTCTCGCAGGCCGCCATCGGAGCCATCGTGGATACCGTCGTGGACGCGGCGCAGGGCGAGCCTTCGGCCACCGCGGAGATTCCCATTGAGGCCGTCTCGACGGTCACCGAGGCCCAGGACGAAGCCGAGGAGGTGGCCCCGGTTGGCGAGCCCGAGCCGTCCGAGCCCGAGACCGTCGACAGCCTCGGCGCGGCTGCTCGTGAAGAGGAAGTCGAGCGCAGCCTCGCCCAGGTGGGTTAAGGGGGCTGAGCAAGGTCTACAGGCTGGTGACGGGCTGTCCCGTGAGCGCTTGGGCGATTTGCCAGAGCTGACCACCGCGAGACGCTTTAACGAGCACCGTATCGCCGGGCTGAAGGATGGAATGGAGGTAGGCAGCGGCCGTCTGGTTGTCGCCCACCATCGCGATGTCCGGTACGCCTGCCGCGCCCGCAACGAGGGCGAGTTGCTTTGCGAGGTCACCGCCGACCGCAACGACGAGGTCAATGCCGTACTCCGCCGCCATGCGGCCGACCTCGTGGTGGGCTTCAACGGCTTGGTCGCCCAGCTCCAGCATCTCTCCGAGTACGGCGATCTTGCGGCCACCTGCGGCCTGGGTCGTGCCGCCGTCTGCCTCGGTCATTAAGACTCTCCAGTGAGTTTCAAGGGTGCGAAGGTGATCGCGCGGCCGGTGTACGAGGGGTACAGGCGGCTGAGGGTGACCCGGTCGTGAGTCTGGCCCCAAGCCGACGGGTCTCGGATGAAGATCGTCGGATCGGGGCCGTCCTCGTAGCCGCGAAGGATGACGAGGTGGCCGCCAGAGCGGCCGTCGTTGGGGAACTGCTCGGTCACAGAGACGATCAGCGGGGCCTCGTCGAGACGGCCGAGGAGATCATCGGCAGCCACAGGCTCAGCGGCCGAAGGAACCCCGAGATCGGCCGACAGACTCGCGATCCCTGCGTGGAGCGCCCCACGGGGCGTCAGAACCTCGTTCTTCACCGCGAGTTTCAGCAGTTCCGTAACCGTGGGAGCCTCGCGCCCGTAGGCAAGGAGGACCATTCTCAGCGAGGCCAGGCCGCACGCCCGGTTAGACCATTCGATCCTGTCCCCGAGTGCCCACCCTCCGTGTAGATCCCATTCGGCGGGGTCGATGAGCTGACGGCACATGGGGACTTCGTGGACGCGCGGCACAGCGGCAGGCTCCTACGGGGAGACGGCGGCCTCCCGCGTCACGATGGGGCTGGAGAGTGCGGGAGTGGGCAGGGGGACATCGTACGGCGGACGGGCCAGCGCCTCGTAAAGCATCGCCAGTACGACATCCGAGTGCGTGAGCCCGACCAGCGCCGCCCCCACCGCGAAGTTGCTCTCGCGGGACATGCCCGGAGTGGTGTTGACCTCCAACACCTGTTCGTCCTTGCCGAGGATGAAGTCGATCCGCGCCGAGCCCCGCAGCCCGAGGCCGATCCACAAGTTCCGGGCGTATTCGGCGACTCGGTCACGTACCTCGCTCGTCATCTCTGCGACCTGGACGTTCACCCTGCCCTGGGAGTCCGCGTCGAGCTTGGTGTCGGCGTCATAGAACTCCGCCTCCATGGCTTCGGTCGCCAGCGGGGGGAACATGACCACGGAGTCTCCGGGCAGCTCCAGGAGCCCCACGGTTACGGGTACACCCGGCAGGTAGTTCTCGACGAGGACGGGGCCGCCCTCGGTGCCGGCGGCTTTCGTCAGGGCCTTGAGGAGGTCGTCGCGTTCACGGACGAGGCTCATGTTCACGCTGGACCCGCCGAGGGGCGGCTTGACCATCACAGGGTGGCCGTTCCAAGGTGCTGGGCCTTCCGACCAGACCTGCCAGCTGGGCGTGGGGATACCGAGGCTCACCATCATTCGCTTGCAGAGGATCTTGTCGGTTGCCACCGCGGAAGCCCCGACCCCGCTGCCGCAGTATGGGATGCGCAGGTAGTCGAGCAATCCCTGAAGGCGTCCGTCTTCCCCGAACTCGCCGTGGAGGTTGGAGAGCGCGACGTCGTACGTCGACAACCTTGCGATGAAGTCCGGGTCGCAAGGGTCGAGGATGTTCCAACGGACGCCGATGTCGTCCAGGGCCTCGGAGAGGGCCGTGGCAGACAGTTGGCCCGGCGGGCACAGCGAGTGGTAGAGCCGGTCTTCGGCTGACACCGGGCCGTAGATCAGGGCGACGTTGAGTCCCTCCTGCCGCCAGGCGCGGAGGCGCTCAGCAGCCTCCCGGACGGCCGCTTGGGACTCGGAGCTGAGGAAGATGGTCACGCGAGCACTCCTTCGAAGGTGTTGGTGACAGGTCCACCGACCCAGTGGGTTCGCTTGGGCCGGTCGGCGTGCGGCCGGACCGTGAGCGGTTCCCCGGCGCGGTTGTGGACGGTGACGGCGCGGGCTGCGACGAGCCCGCGCATGGTGGCGATGACGACGGCCGCAACGGCTCCGCTCCCGCACGACAGGGTCTCGGCCTCGACGCCGCGTTCGTAGGTGCGGATTTTCAGGGCCTGGGTGCCGGCGGCCTGGACGAAGTTGACGTTCGTTCCCAGCGGAGCGAGGTCGGCATGGTGGCGAATGAGGCGGCCGACCGTTGTCGCGTCGATCGCGTCTACGTCGTCCACGATGGCGACTACGTGTTCTGTCCCGGTGTGGGCGCTGTCGAACCACGTCGGTCTGCCGTTGATTACGGTCTGGACGCGGCGGGGGTGGACAGCACCAACCTCAGCCGTGACCCACACGGAGTCGTCGCCTACGACTGCTTCGTGTTTAACGCCCTCCATGAGGAGGCTCATCTCCGCGAAGCCGTGGTCGTGGTGGGCGGCCCAGGCGCTACAGCGCAGAGCGTTCCCGCACATGGTTGCTGTGGAGCCGTCAGCGTTGAAGCAGGAGACTTCGAGGACTGCGGGGCTGACGCTTAAGACGGTGCTGATCACCAGCCCATCCGCCCCGACGCCGGTTCTCCTGGCGCAGAGGCGTTCCGCTTCCTTCGGCCACTCCTTGGTGCTGTCTGGTTTGAGGTTGGAGAGGAGGACGAAGTCGTTCCCGGCTCCGTGGATCTTGCGGAAGCGCATGGCAAAGCTCCTCGCGTCATGGATGACAGCTTTGGTCGACGCCTGAACGGGGGTGCGGTCAGGGGAAGTTGATCGGCCGGTACGTGGTCACCGGCTCCTTCATGACCAATGGGGGGTGGTTACCGGCGAAGTGGAGGACTCGGTGACTCGCAGTGCCGGCGGCCCTCATGTCGCGGATGCGGAGGTAGGCGCCGTCGATCAAGAGGAAGTCCCCTATGCGGACGTCTCCCGGAGGCCGGTTGGAGCCGATCGTGCCCACAGGCGGGGGCGGAGGGGCGTCAGGCTCCTGGTGCTTTCGTTCGTACATTCAGCTCCTCCAGATGCCCAGAAGGATGGAGCCGCCGAGGGCTACGACGCAGGCGACGTAGGCGAGTTGCTGGGTTCGTGGACTCATGGAACGCCGATCAGGTGGCTTTGCAGGCGGTCGCGGAGGTGGGGAATGTTGATCTCCGAGAGCGGTAGCCAGGCCGCCGCGCCCGTCGCGATGCTCTCGGGGAAGACGGCACCCGAGTGAGCCCGGAAGAGGTACCGGACGCCGACGCGGAGCCGGGGGCCGTACCTGTGCAGTCCTGGCCGGGTCACGTCGATCAGGAACGGGAGACCGCTGACTTCGTCCGTCCACACGTCGTGGACACCGGCCTCCTCCGCGAGAAGCCGCAGGGCGGCCTCTTTGAGTGAGTCGTCCTTGTCCTCCGGCTCCGCCTCGGCGAGGGCGTAGCCGCCATCGTGGCGCAGGCACAGGACGCGATGGTGTTCGTCGACGACGACCGCGCCCGTCATGACGAGAGGGCAGCGGTGTTCATGGGTGCACTCTCCACGCCGTACGTGGTCGTGGGAAGAGTCGTACACGGGCATGAGCGCCATCTGCTCGGCGGGAAACGCGTGGATGTAGCTGAGGAGTTCTCGGACGATCTGAGCCTCGCGGACGCTCACGGGGACTCCACCCCGTTGCGCTGGGTGTAGATCCACAGGAGCTGCCGAGTAAGAAGCGCGGTGTCCCGGAGGTGGGTGAAGACGCCGAACGCAGGGGTCTCGGCGGTCGGACGGGTCTCGCGGGCAAACAGCGCGTACCCCTTCCGGAACAGCGTCCGTACGTCCTCGTCGCCGTCGGCCCCCAAGTCCTGGCAGAGCAGTTGGTCCAGGTTCCGAGTGACGCCCACCAAGGCGTTGTCCATTTCCTTCCGGGTGGTCGTTCCCATCCTCATGCCGAGAATGGATTCGGTCCGACTGGAGATTGCATCCACGTCGATGGGGAGGGGCTCAGCCGAGGGGTCTTCGGCTGCCTCCAGTTCCTTGCCGGTACTTGCCAAAGCCATCACCACTTCGCCCCTTCCGAGCACGTTTTCAGCCGTGCTAACAAAGCTAAGAAGGGCGGCAGTTGAGGTTCCACGAGCTTGCCGGAACTTGCCAGGCGTTCACCCGAGAGATTCGATGGCGGCCGTGATGAGTTCGCGCGCAGCCGGGCCATAGACCGCGAGTTCGGCCAGGTCGCTGAACGTCTTGGCATACATGGCAAGTTCGTGGCGCTGAACCACCGCGAGGTGTGCGGACACGAGTTCGACGTTCACGATTTCGTCGTCGTAGAGGAAGAACCCCTCGACGGGCCAGAGCTTCGAACGGTCCGCGTCCTGGGGGATGATGCCGATGCTCACGGAGGGCAGGGCCATGGCACTGAGGAGATAGCCGAGCTGTCCGGCCATCACGTCTACTCCGCCGATGCGGTACCGGAGCACGCTCTCTTCAAGGAGGATGGCGAACGTGTGATTGCCGTACACGACCTGCTGCTTCTCGACTCTGACCTTGACGGCCGCCGGCACGTCATCAATGAGGCCGCGGCGGTCGCGAATTGAGTTGAGCAGAGCGGTGATATACGAGGCCGTCTGTACGGGGCCGGGAATCAACCACGGCGAGTAGATACGGAATCGCTGAGTGCGTTCCCACAGGGGAACGACGGACTCCTGGGCCAGCTTGAGCCCATCCCGTTCCATCCGTTGCCACTCGACGTACATGCCCTCGATGCCGCGCGCAGTCGTGACGAGATCCTCGGCTGAGTCCTGCGCTCCGCAGGCAGTCGCCCATTCACGAAGGTCGCGCTCCGAGGGCGAACGAGTACCGCTCTCGAAGCGCGAACACTTCGACTCGTGCCAGCCGAGTTGGGCTGCCAACGCCCTTTTGGTGAAACCGGCTTCAATCCGAATTTCGGCAAGGCGTTGGCCCAGGGCCTTTCGGGCCTCCTGGACACTTGAAGAGGGGGATGTCATGGCGATGTGAATTGCCTGGTCGAGCTGTCAGGCCGTCTGGAACTCTGCGTGCGGCGTTCCACGCCTCCACACGGCCTCGAAGGCCGACTCGCATAGCTTCACCACTTCTGGGGCATCGGTGAGTTCGACCTCCATGTTCTCGCCGTCGCCGTCGAAATGGTTGACGAGGACAAGGCTGGAGTCGAAGAGCCAGAAGTCGTTTCCAGGGAGCGCGATGTCGGTGGCGCTCCGCCGCGAGAGCCAGCGCACGTCTTCGCCGGCTGCGATGTTCAGGCCATCCGTCACGTCGTACTCGAAGCGGATGTACTCGCTGACGGGCGTGGAGACGACGCGTGCTCGGCGCACCTCGACACCTCGCGAGGCCGCCTCCGTGACGATCGCGTGCCAGTCGGCCCAGCGTTCGGCCGGGTCGAGAACCTC
This sequence comes from Streptomyces sp. NPDC050988, assembly GCF_044456225.1. Lineage (NCBI taxonomy): Bacteria > Bacillati > Actinomycetota > Actinomycetes > Kitasatosporales > Streptomycetaceae > Streptomyces > Streptomyces sp. NPDC050988. The sequence continues at coordinate 242,697 of NZ_JBITFQ010000004.1, forward strand.
TCCGGCCTGCCAGTCGATGAAAGCCGGGTCCGACTTCATGTAGGCATCACGCATCTCCAGGTGGACAGCAGTCCTCTGGCAGTCGCGGAACAGTTCCTCAAACGTCGGAGTCCCTGTCGTCAACCTGCTTCACCTCCTGGAAGAACTGCACCATGCGCCGGGGGATCTCCACCACCGTCTCATGTCCGGGGATGTCCATCTGTCCGAGCCGTTCGATGTCCTCCACCTTCCACCCCTGTACGAGGTAGGTGTCTTTCTCTTCGTCGAGGTAGACGGTGGGGGAGCCGCCGCTGGGGCTCTCCGGGTCCTTGCCGAGCTTAACCAGGGCCATGATGACCTCCTCGGGTACCGGGAACGCATTCTGTGCCAGAGCTTGCCCCCGGTTTTGCTGTGGGGCGAGGAACTTGCCGAAACTTGCCAGGACTTCGGGGAGGGACCTTACGCGGCCGGGGCCAGGGCAACGAGCAGGGGACCAGCCGCAGCGCTCCAGAGGTGGCCGGATTCGATCGCCGTCCGTCCCTCCCCCGAGAGGCTGTCCCGGACGGGCGCGAGGAACGTCGCGCGGAAGTGTGCCTGAGCATCCGAGTTCATGGCGCTCGCGGAGACGGCCGCGCCGACCTTCTCGTCCAGGACAGCAGCCGCCTGGCTGAAGTCGTCGCCGGTCCATTCGTCTGCATGCTCGGCGACCAGCGCCCACGTCATCTTGAACATGGCTACAGCTTAACGCCGGGAACGCAAGTTGGACCCTCCGGAATGGAGGGTCCAACTTTACAGTGTGGTACGGGAGTCACCCGATTGGGCGATGGTCGGAACCTGATGCCGGTTGCTGATCGTCTTCCTGTACCAGCGGCCTCGCTTCTGTAGCCGGGCCTGATTCCCCGCGGAGGTCAGCGTTGCCTAAGCCCGTAGGCAGGTACGTCTACTGGTCCGAGAGGCTCGTCGGTGAGGTGATCGACGACAACGGGATTCGGCTGGACTCCCGCATCAAGCCCGCGGTGAATCTTGGCGTGGCAGGCAACGGCGTCAACCTCGCTGGCCGAGACCGCGAGAACACCACCTTCGACATTGCCGAGAAGCTGAGGAAGAAGCTCCGCAAGTCCATCGTCACGGACTTCGATGCCCCGACTTCCGGGCACTACGTTCAGGGTGCGGGCTGGGCCGAGGTGGCGGAGTTCCAGCGGTGGGGGTTCCCGGAGTTCCGCCTCCCGGGGCGGACCGCTCTGACTCACACACAGACCGTCACCCAGCAGGGCCGCCGTGTCGACCTCTGCCTGTTCGGGAGCCTGAAGAACCTGAAAGGTTACGACGTCCCGGAGGAAGACTCTGTCGGCGGATGGACCTCGTCGAATGCTCCGATGATCGAGGAGTTCATGGCTCTCCGGGGCGCGGAGGTGAGCGCCAGGACGGGACGGGCGTATCCGCTCGACGACGAGGAAGCTGCTGTGGAGATCCTCAAGGTCGCGTTGACACAGGGCATTTACGGCGACCCGGCCGATCATCAGGGGCGTCCCGAAACCCGCGCCTACACGATTATGGGGTTCGATGCGACTGAGTACGTGGCCGTCATCTACAAGGACGTGACGCTTACGCCGGGCCGCTGGAACTTCCGTGCGGAACCGGAGCTGGAGGGCGTGAGCCGCATCCTTATCGGGGCTCCGTTGTGGATGCGTACGACGCGCCAGGACAGCATCAAGGTGCACTTCGGCGAGAACAGGGTGTTGGTCCCCAGCGTTTGGGACAGATCGAGTGCACCGGCTATCGCTCCCGCCCTCGGGCGGACAGCCGGGGCTCTGCCGCAGTCCGCGCAGTTGGACCCGATGCCCGGCCAGGTTCCGCACCCCGATCTCGACCCTACAAACGTCACTGGATCTCGACCTCGACGCTTTCGAAGCGGCCCAGGCTGAGGCGGGCGATGGCCGCGAGCATCTCGGCCTGGCGGTTCGACTGCGCTGTGAGCGCGTCGACCTGTGCTCTCCCCTCGTCGCTGGTGAGGTCGGGCAGGGCGGCGAAGGCTTTGTTCGAAGCGATGTCGCCGGACAAGAGCACGGTCATGCCCTTGATGCAGTCGACGAGGACGGCTCGGTTCGCGGCGGCATTGGCCTGCTGGTTCTCCGCCTCGTTGTAGGGGCGGGTGATGACCGTGCCGTCGTCCTGGCGTTCGTAGTAGGTGCGGGTCTCGACGTCCCAATACTCATAGCCGTTCGGGCCCATGCCCGGCGGGGGCTCGACAGAGACCGGTCCCTCGGGCGAGGTCTCGCTCACGCCGCGCTCTCCAAGTCGTCGTAACTGTCCACGTAGCCAGTGCCGTTGAGGTGGGCGGCGAGTTTGCCGACGCCTCGTTCGAGTCGGTAGCGGACGGCGCGGTCGGTGACCGCCTCGCGGGCCGCTATCCGGCGGTCGTCCCAGTCGAGGGCGAAGCGCATGAACAGCGCTCGCTTCTCGACGAGGGAGAGCGGGGCCGTCGCCCAGCCCCGCCGGATGTCGGCGAGGTGGGCGAACAGGGCACCCGCGGCTTTCTTGTCGACGGTGCCCTTCGGCATGTCGGCGTCCGGGGCTTGCGGGTTGCGGATGCCGTACGCGGCCTCGGTGTCCCACACGGCCGGGAGGAGATGCTCGATGAGGCGCCGCTCGTACCCGCTCACACACGCCCTTGCTCGGCCGCGTTGCACGCCGCCTCGTACGAGGTGTGCCGGATGCGGCGTCTGGCCTCGGTCTTGACTCGGTCGATCAAGTCCAGGACGAGGCGGTGATAGAGGACGCCGAGCCCGAGGTTCGGGTCGGACAGGCATTCGCTGACCATGGCGGGCTTGGTCGCCAGGATCAGAAGTGCTTCCTGGCGGGCGTCGTCGTACTCCATCGTCAGGGTGTCCTCGTAGCCGTCGGCGATCCGGCGGGCGGCCCGGCCGGTGAGGCTCACCACTTCGGGCAGGTCGAGGAACTGCCAGTCGGCTGCTGGGGAGTTGGTCACCTGACGACCTCCTTCACCGGTACTGCGCCGTCCTTCGTGACCATGGCCATCAGGCCGGGGGCGCCTCGCGTGCCCTTCCGGTGCCGCCACCAGGTCGACTCGGACTCCATCGCCGGCACCTGCACGAAGGTGCGGGGACCGTCCGTGTCCACGAACTCGTGATGCAGGTGACCGGCGAGAAGCAGATCCGCGGTGTGCATCGCCGAGGTCTTGTCGAAGGCTTGGCCGCGCCACCATTCGAAGTGTTTGCCCGCCTTCCACTGATGGCCATGGGCGTGGGCGACGACCGTTCCCGAGCACTCGACGACGACCGTCAGTTCGTCCGTGTCGGGGACGTACACCTCGACGTGCGCGTACTCCTCGCCCGCCAGGGCCAGGGCCTCGCTGACCGAGATCAGGGCGTCGGTGTCGTGGCTGTCGTCGTAGCGGGTCACGCCCTTGCCGCCTGGCCGGACCGCCTCACCGTGGTTGCCGGGAACGGCGACGACCGTCAGGCGGGCGACCAGTGGGGCGAGCCTGACGATTGCGTGCGCCATCAGCCGGCGGGTAAGCCGGATCTGTTCGGTGAGGGTGAGCTGTGTGCGCCAGGTGTTCGCGCCGCCCTGCGAGACGAAGCCTTCGACGTGATCGCCGAGCCAGGCGAGGTGAACGTGTTCGATGTCGAAGCGCTGCCGGTACTCGACAAGCAGGTCCACCGCTCGGTCGATGCACTGCATGGCCCGTACGAGGGTGCCCTCCGGGCCGTCGCCGTCGAGCTTGCCGAACTGCATGTCGCCCAGGGCGATGACGAGCGTGAAGTCGCCGTCCTGGTCGTCGGGCACGGTGCTGGGGGCGTAGTCCTCGAAGACGCGAAGCAGCTCGTCGACGTTCGGCCGCTCGGTGACGGCGCCGCCCTTGCGGCGACCGAAGGAGAAGCGGGCCGAGACGCCCGGCTCGCCGCTCGCCATGGTCCACTCGCTCGACCGGAAACCGGTGATCTCCCACTCGGCGGGGTCGAGCTGGTGCGCGCGGAGCACGTCGGCCGCGGTGGACTCGGGGTCGATCCCCTCGGGGCCGCGAACGGTCACCTCGGCCGCGTCGCCCGAGACCTCGATCTGGCGGGTGAAGTCCTTGTCGGGGTCGGCCTGGCGGCCTGCGAGGGTCGGTGCGGTTGGTGTCGCAAGCAGGTCGTTCAACAGTTCAGACTGGTTCAAACTTTACACTCCATCGCGAAGGGAACGGCGGTACGTGCGGATGGTGGACGCCGACACGGTGTGCCCATGCCTGCGCAGGACCAGGGCCAGGCGCTCGGCCGAGGAGCCGTCGAGGAGCCGGACGAGGACGGTCTCGCGAACGTCGGGCTCCAACTCCTCGTACAGGCGCTTGAGCGTGGGGCCAGGAGTGCCCGGCAAGGGCTCGCTCACTTCGCCTCACGGTCGATCTGCTCGACGGCCGCGAGCGCGAGCGACGCCAAGCGGACGAGGCCCTCGCGGATGTCCTCGACCGTGCGCCCGCCGAAGGCGGAGAAAGCGACCTGCACGGCCAGGCCGTCAACGCCGAACGTCCCGGCGTCCTGGCGGGCCTCGTTGATCGAGTCCCAGTCCTCGGCTCGCCTGCGGTAGGACTCCGCCCCGCGAGAGGGGAGGTCGCCGCCGACCAGGGTGGAGGGGAGATCGCCGACCCTGCGGGCAGCCGCGCCCACCTCGGAGAGAACGGCTGCGAAGGCATCGGCCTTCCGTGCCGGCGCTTTGCGTGGGGCGGCCTTCTTGGCGGTCGCCTCGGTCACTGGTCGTCCTCCTTGATCAGGGAAAGGAGGGCCTGGGCGCCCCCCTGCTTGTAGGTCTCCGTCACATCGCCGTCCCGCAGCCGTACGCCCTTGGCGGACCGCAGGGCCCGGCAGATACGGGCCGTGAACTCGGCGCCTGCGTCGTCCGGATCGCCCCAGACACGGACGCGGTTGAAGCCCGCGAGCATCCGCCGGTGTCGGCCCTGCCAGATCGAAGCGCCCGGAATGGCTACGGCGTGAAGGCCGATCTTCCGCAGGATGATCCGGTCGAGTTCGCCCTCGGCCACGTCGATCGTGTCCCCGGCCTGGTGAACCGAGTCGATCCCGTACATGCGGGGCGGGTCGTCCTTGACGGTGTTGTACTTGCCGTGCCCGAAGGCCCGGTGGTCGTGGTCTTCGACCAGGCAGCGGAAGCGGACGGTCAGCGGGCTGCTGTGGCGGTCGAGGTAGGGGATGGCGAGCATGCCCCGGTACTTCTCGTGACCGGGGAAGGGGTGGTCACCGACGACGCCAAGCCGGTACGTAGTTGCCTCGTCGCGTCCGATCCCCCGATCGAGTAGATACCTTGCGACGCCCGGCGTAAGAGCTGCCTGATAGGCCGCGGTTGCCTCCTCCAGCATCTCGCGTTGCGAAGGCGAGAGAGGCTGCAAGACGCTTTGCTCCGACGAAATCGGTCTTCTCCTTCTTCATGATCAGCGTGTAGGAGTCCCCGCCCTCGCCGCACGAGTGGCACTTCCACACCTGGCGGTCGGTGTTCCAGGAGAAGGACGGGTTGTCGTCTTCGTGCAGCGGGCAGTGCGCCATGCCGCTCGCTCGCTGCGAGTTGAAGTCGACGCCGAAGTGTTCGAGGACCGCTTCGAGCGCGGGCTTCTCGTGCTCTTGGTCCTGGTGGTCGTTGTCGATCCGGCTGAACCTCACGGCACCCGGCTCCCGACGAACCACCCCTTGTTGTCGTCGTAGCCGAGGGATTCGAGTCGTGCGCCGACAGCCGTATCCAGGTCGAACCGGCCCAGCTCCTCGACGAGGCGCTCGTACTCGGCGGCTTCCTCGAACGTGATCGCGTTCACGCGTCGTCCAGCCCGAAGTACGTCTCGACCGTGGTCAGGACGAATGCCTTTCGCCATCCCTTGCCCCGGCGCTTCACGACGACGATCGAGTCCACGTCGAACGGGTCGAGGTCGCGGTGCCGGGCGAAGTTGAGGCGCTCGCGCTCGGCCTCGTCGAGGAAGGGGCCGGGCTCGAACTTGGCGTTCTTCGCCTCGATGACGAGATACGCGCCGCCGGGCTCGCGGATGACGAGGTCGCCCTCGTCCTCCGCGCCGGTCAACCGCAGGCGCTCGGTGTCCTCGCCCGTGGACCGCAGGCCCGCGAGGAGTTCGGTCTCCCAGGCGGCGCCCTTGCGCTTGTTGGCGCGGTTCCGCTCGGCAATCCGGTCCAAACTTTACACCGCCTTCTGGTTAAGGGCGCCGGTCGGCGACCAGGGCTTCGAGGGAGAAGCGATCGGTACGACCCGCTCCAACTTCGAGAAGCGAGTCACTTCGGGGTGGCAGCGCATCGACGCGTACCGCTTGGCTGTGGGGTCGCACGGGCCCATCCGCTGTTTGATCACCGCGACCCGGTACTCGTGAGAGGTGGGGTCGAGCGCCACGGAGAGAGACAGCTCCGGCTTCTCCGACAGGCCGCCCTTCACCTGATCGCGGGACGGCGGCGCCCACGGGTCGGACTTCGCCTCCCAGCTCTTGTCGCTCGCGTGGTGAAGAACGATCACGGTCGCGCCGGTCGCGCGGGCAAGCTCGGTCAGGCCGCTCATCACGGACATCTGCTCTGTGTAGTCGGACTCGGCGCCGTCGAAGTCCATGAGGTTGTCGAACACCATCACGGCCGGATAGCTGTCCCACAGTTCGATGTACGCCTCCAACTCCTCGTCTACGGTCTTCCAATTGATCGGCGAACCGAAGGAGAAGGTGACGTTCAGAGGGGTCAGGGCGGCGAGGTACTCCTCGCGATGCCGTCCGCCGGCACCCATACCGGCCTCGACCATCTCGGTCGTGTCGCCTGTCTGCATGGACGCGAGCCGGGACGACGCGGTGAAGGCCGACATGTCCGCCGAGAAATACAGGGTCGGCATGTTCATGGACGCCACCCAGTACAGGGCGAAGCCCGACTTCTGCGTGCCACTCCTGCCCGCGATCATGATGACCTCGCCGTGACGCGGTCGGCACCCCATGCCGTACAGGGCGTCGAACGCCTCGACCCTCGGCAGCTCCTTGCCGGACTCGGCGTGCAGCGCGAGGGACCTAGCGGGGGTCAGCACGTATGGACTCCTCTCTGTAGATGAAGCGGCGGATTCCCGCAGCGCGGATCAGGGTTGTGCGAGTTCACGGGCCCTCCAGGCCCGCGAGGGCGGGGGCCAGCCCATCGACCGGCCCCCAGCTCTTCGCGTGGGATCAGTCGAAGTCGGGAGCCTCGGCGACGGCCGCACTCACGGCTGCCTCTCGGGCTTCGGCGTACTCGATGACCCGCTGCCGGACTCCGGCTTCGTTGCAGGGACGCCAGACCCACGCGGGGTGCGCGCCCGGCCGCTTCGGGGGTACCTGCGCCAGGGTGACGATGGTGGCTCCGCCGACGACCTTCTCCAGGTCCCGGGCGAGAAGCGTCTGCTCGATCCGCGTCCCCTTGTTGACCTCGGGGGAGAGCTTGTCGATGCTCTCGCGGTCCTTGAACACGGTCACGTCACAGAGGGCCGAGTCCTTCGGACCGTTCGGGGTGGGGCGCTGGTGCTCGTACGAGTTGACCTCGATGAGGAACGCGATGGCGTCCTTGACCTCTGCGGGCTTGAACCAGCCGCCGCCAGCGGTCGGGATCTCAACGAAGTTCAGGGGCACTCGGTTTCTCCTTCAGTTCGGTAATAGGGGGTCGGCTCAGAGAACCGCGGTGTGATCACTGAGCCCAGCGCGGAGACGGCCAGGACCAGGGCGAGGACGACGACGGACATCCGCTCAGCCGCCCTTCACGGTCCGGCCCCGGGCCTTGTAGGCGGCCATCACGGCGGGGTCGGCGAACATCGACTGGTTCGCCGCCCACAGCTTCTTGAGGTCGTCGATGGTCGTCTGCTTCTCGATCTCGCCGAGAATCCAGGCGGACGCGTTATCGCTCGCGGGCTCGGGCTGTGCGGCTGAAGCCGCTGCCCAGGGGTCGTCCGCCGGAGTCTGCGCGGGAGCCTCGTCCGGGATGATCCGGGCGTCGAGGATCGAGGCGATGTTCCCCTTCCCATGGGCGAGGTTCGTCGCGTTGACGACGAGATCACTCAGAGAGAGGCTGGTTACATCTTTACACTCGAACCCGAAGTAGTCGCGAACCAGTTCGCGGACCTGCCTCACGGAGCCACGGAATACCGCCCAGGTGTCCTCGTAGCTCTTGCCGTACTTGATGGTGATCCCGATCGAGCCGTCCGGATAGGACGCCACGAGTTCGGCCTGATCTGCCTTCACTTCACTCCCTCGCTCTCTGGGTACAAACTTAACATGCGGCCGACAGTTAAGTGGCCTTCGGGTTTGTGAGGCCGGTCACCCACGGAAGCATCGCGCCCTTAGTGCTGCGCATGGCGCGGATGTCGCGGGCGAGCTTGGCGGCAGCCCAGCCGATCTCAAGGTCGACCCAGTACAGGGTGCAGTCGGCGGAGCCCGCAGACAGGTTGATGATGATCCCCCACTTCTGGGACACCTCGGGCAGGGGTGTGTATGCCTGGGCCGCTTCGTCCGCCGGCACCTGCCGCTTCTTCCAGGCCGCGAACGCCTTCTTGTCCGCCGGGTCCACGGGGAAGCGGCTGTAGTCGTACAACTCGCCCCGGCTGTAGACCGCGAGCTGAGAAGCCATCTTCAGGGCGCCGTACTGGACGCTGCCCGTCTTCAGATCGCCGATGAAGTTGCCCTCGACGTGCTCGCCGTCCGGCCCCGGCCCGGCGTATTCGAGGAGCCTGTCGAAGGTTCCGCCCGTGCCCAGCTCGGGGACCACGACGAACCGCTCAACGGCCTTCACGTCGAACTCGACCGTCGCACCCAGGTAGGCGGCCATGTCGAGCTGGTCGCGTACGGAGGTGCCGGCGGGCAGGGGGTCACCGCGGTCTACGTGCTCTGACAGCGTGTGAAGGTGGGTGCCCTTCTCGCGCTTCGTGTTGGCTCCGGCGATGTCGATCGCCTGCTCGGCCAGCGCGTTGAGCTTGCGCTTGTCGTCCGGCCCCTCGGGGTCGAGCTGCCTCACCACGTCCAGCAGGGACGGACGCTTCGCCGTCCCAACCAGGGTCATACGCTTGTGCCAGTCGGACAGGGCGGTCTTGTCCTCGATGCAGTCGATGAACGTCGTCGTGCGGGTCAGCGGCACCGGCTTGCCGCCCTGCTTCGGGATGACGAGCGGTCGGTCCCAGCCGTCGCGGGGGACGGTCGGTGTCGGTGTCAGGTCGACGATTCTCAAGCGGCGATCTCCATCTCTTCGGTGGTGGGGGCGTCTTCGAATGGGTCCTCGGGGTCGGTCGGTACCAGCCATAGGCGGACCGAGCCGTCGTCGAGAAGCTCCGGTTCGTGCTCTTCCTCGGTCAGCGGCTCCAGGCCCGCGAGGCTCAGCTCGTACAGGGCCTCCCGTACGAGAGCGGCCGGGGTGTTCGGGGCGATGATCAGGGCGCAGTCCCAGTCGGCAGGACTGCCGACAACTGACAGACCGGGCAGTAGGTTCAACTTAATATTGCGCAGAGGCTTGCTCGGCGCGTAGAGATCCGGCAGGGCCCCCTCATGCGGAACGTCTTCCCCGTCCCGCAGAAACGGGCCCGTGGCGTCGCAGTGCTTCCCCGGTTCCACGCCTGCGTTGCACGTGGTAAGCGACATGACCTGGCCCCCCTGGTGTAAACATGGAACTTGCGACCACTGTTCTATGTGGTTCGCGCGCAGAGTGTCAATCTGCGTCCGGCATGCAAGCCAGTGATCCGGGGTGTGCATTTACACGTGTCCTTCACACTTAGGTGAACCCTACGCAACCCCAGGTCAGGGGCCTATGCGACCTGAGAACGAGAAAGCCCCCGTCCAGATCAGACAGGGGTCTCATGCGAACAGTCGTTCGAGCGTTTGGGGTCGCATCAATCACGGGCCTTGTTGCCGGTCTTACTCTTCGGCTTCCGGATGAGTCCGGCGTCGCTCTCCTCGCGGGGCACGTAAAAGAAGCCGTCCTCGGTGTCCGGGTCGTAATGCACGACGAGGCTGCCCTCTTCGAGCATCTGCTTCCAGGACACAAGACGCTTCGCGTCGCGGTCCGAGATCGTGGCCTTGGGCTTCTTACCCTCGGTCTTCGCCTGCTCCTCGGCCCGGCGGCGTGCTTCGGCGCGGAGCATGAGGGCCGGGTACAGGTGCCGGTGCTCTTCCTTGACCTTCCAGGGGATCAGGTCGTCGGCCCTGAGATTCCGCCGGTCAAGGCCCCTGCGGCGCCGGAAGGCTGACCACATGGGGATGGTCGTTTCGATGCCGTACTTCTCGCGGTACTGCTCCTGCATCCACGGGTACGTGCGGTCTTCCTCGAACCAGCGGATGACTTCCGATTCGTCAACGATCTTCGACTGCGCCATGTGTCCCCCTTCGGTGGCAGATCGGTCTCATCCCCGGGTGGTCTCATCCTCGGGGATGAGCCCGGAGTCTTGGTTGTCGGAGTAAAGGTTGACCTTCGGACGCTGGTCATGTCAAGCTGAGACTCGACAGAAGCTGTCACTTAGCTATGTAAATAGGTGACCCCGGCGGTGCTACCAACACCCCGGGGTCTGGCACAGGAGCTAGCACTCCCAATGCAGATTCATCGTATCCCGACGCATGAGCGGGACTTCGTGATCATCGCCAATAAGGCGATCCAGGACCCGCGCATCTCTCACACAGCGCGCGGCATCCTCGCCCTTGTCCTGTCCCTGCCCAGCGGGGTCAAGGAGAACGTTCGCACCCTCTCGGACAACTACCCGCAGGGCCGATCCGCGGTGGCCAAGGCCGTCAAGGAGCTGCGCGAGTTCGGGTACTGGGTGACCAAGACCGCCCGCGACCAGGAGACGGCTCAGATCGTCTCGACCGTGGACGTGTACGAGCTGCCGAACATGGCCTCCGCTCCGGTTCCCACCCCTCCGGTCACCGGCCGTCCGGCCACCCGCAAGGCGGGAGCGTCCCCTTACGGGGAAAAGGATCTTTCAAAGGACGGGGACAAGAATCCTCCCTTCCCTCCGGCTGAGCCCGTCCAGGACGAGGCCGCGCCGTTCGGGGCCCAGGAGAGGGAGGGCTTCAGCGAGAAGCAGGACCAGAGCGACAAGCAGGCCGCCGAGGCTGCCCGCATCCTGCGCCGCTTCGCCGCGATCGACACCCGCTTGAGGCTGTCCGACCGGCAGGTGAACAAGCTCGTTCCGCAGGTCGCCGACTGGCTCGACCGTGGCGCCACCATCGTCGAGATCACCGACGCCGTGACACAGGGCCTTCCCGTGAAGGTCTACTCGGCCTCGAAGCTGATCGCTGACCGCCTCGACCGCAAGCGTCCTGCTCGCAAGCGGCAGTGGAAGAACTACGCCGAGTGCTCCGGCGGCTGCCGTGGGCTGCTGCCCGCTGGCCAGGACACGGGCATCTGCGGCGACTGCGCTCTCGGCACCACGGTCTTCGAGATCGACTGCACCACGGGCGAAATCACCGACCACGCGCCGCTTCCCGTCATGCCGGACGTGGCCGCCCGCGCCGCCGAGCTTCGCGCCGCCCTGCGGGCCTGACGCCCGTCCTCGACTTCATCCCTGCACTGCCCTTGAAAGGCACACCCATGTCTACGTCTGCCCGCCTGCCCTGGTACGCCTACGTCGTCGGCGCCCTGGTCCTGGCTGTAGCCCTCGCAATGTCGGCCCCCGGCGAGTACCAGCTCGCCCGCGCTGCCGGATGGGGCGAGTTCGTCGCCGCCGGCATGCCGGTCTGCATGAGCGTGTACGCCGTCGTCGCCGTGTGGTTCACCGAGAACCGTGCCAAGGGCGAGAAGGGCCGGGGCTCGGCCGTGGCAGGAGCTATCGGTGCCCTCGGGATGACCCTGACCGGTCAGGTCGTCGCCCACTGGATAGCGGCCGGATACATGACCTCCTCGAAGGAGCTGGTCGCCGCCGTCTCCGCTGTCCCGGCCATCGTCGCCGGTCATGTCGCGCACATGGTCATCCGCTCTGCGCGCCCCGCGGAGGCCGAGGCACAGTGGGTCGTCGAGGACCAGGACCAGGGCCAGGATCAGGGCGAGGCCGTCATGCCGGTTCAGCCGACACTCGACGGCACCGAGCCGCCGGTCGACGAGGTGGCCAAGCGCCGCGCCGGGCGTCGCCCCGGTCGCCCCGGCCCCTCCGTGGAGGAGCTGAAGCAGGCCGCCGCGACGCTCAGCACCAGGGGTGAAGAGATAAACGGTCCCAACCTCGCCAGGGTCATGGGCCGCAGCCGTCGCCAGGGCGCCCGCTACATCAGCCGACTCGAAGAAGCCACTGCCTGAGAACTGCGACCCGCGCCTCGTCCGTGAGGGACAATCTTTACAGCGAGAGTCCCCACGGGCGAGGAGACAGCGGAGGAATGGACGTAACGATCACAGTGCGCGTATGCGACATCTGTAAACGACGGGACAGGAACGCAACTCGCTTCACGCTCACGCCCGATGAGGGGAAGCCCCGTCAGCGGGATCTCTGCGACGAGGACGCCGCGCCCGTGCTCGCGGTGTTCGGCGAGGACGCCCTTAAGGCGACCGAGGACGACTCCGCGGATTCGCCGGCACCGCAGGAGCCTGCGGCGAAGAAGGCGCCCGCGAAGAAGGCCGCAGCCAAGAAGGCTGTCGCGAAGAAGACGACGGCGAAGAAGACGGCTGCTGGAACACGTCGACCCCGGCGTACCCCCGTCAGGACTCTGGCCGAGATCGAGGCGGAGAAGAAGGCGAAGGCCGCCGAGCAGACCTGAAACGACGAAAGGCGCCCCCTGCCGACCCGCGAGGGCCACCAGGGGGCGCTGTACTTACTCGGCCTCGTCAGAGTCCGATCCCTCGACCAGGCCGAGCGCGGTCGCTACCTGAACGATCAGGGCGACCTCGGGCCGGTCGGCGTAGACGATGGCGGCGACGCTCACGATCACTCCCAGGGCCGAGATGACGGCCCCGACGCGCGAGCGGTAGCGGACGGGCAGGACGGACACGAGAACGGATGCGGGGCGGCGATGCCTGCTCATCGGCGGCCCGCCTGCTTCTGGAGAGCTATGAAGCCCTGCGGCCCGATCTTCGGGTCGTGCAGGCCGCTGCGGTACTTCGGGTTCCGGTCGTGGAAGCGGGCCACCGCGCGCTGAGTCTCCGGACCGTAGAGGTCCGTCACCGAGCCCTTGATCGGCCCGTACCCCGCCTTGATGAGGAGCTGCTGAAGCTCGCGCACCTGCTTGTGGTGCACGCCCGGCTTCACGGCCGAACTGAGGGCAACGATCGAGGTCTTCACCGCAGCGGGCTTCGGCTTGGATGCCTCGGCCTTGGGCGCCCTGTCCTTCCATGCCGGGTCGGCCGACTTGATGCCCTCGGCGAAAGCCGGGTACCCGTAGCCGTAGACGTACGAGTCCTTGCGGCGCCGCTTCTTCTCGTACACGCCGTCGCCCTCGGCGCCGCCGTCGTCGTTGGTGTTGCCCTCGATCGTGTAGATGAACTCGGCGTCGTAGTCGTAGACCAGACCGGTGTGAGTCCCGCCGCCGGCACCGAAGAACACCTGCGCTCCCACGGCCGGATACGTGCTGAACTGCTTGCGCTGCTTGAACCAGGCGACGCCGGTCTCGCAGGACGCGGTACGCGGGTACAGGGCAGCGAGCCCGGCCTTCATCGCGCTCCAGGACACGAACGTCGCGCACCACGCCTGGAAGTCGCTCCACTCCAGGCCGGGCGTCTGGTCGCTGTACTTCTGGTCGTTGTTCCAGTGACCGGACTTCCGGCCCTCGTGGTAGCCCTTCTCGGCGCGGGCGATGCCGAGGATCTTCTGAGCCTGGGTGGTCAAGGGGGCGTTCTCCTTCGGGACATGCGAAAGGCCCCGTCCGTGGGGACAGGGCCTCGGGGAATGAGGGGGGTCTTAGGGGGTGGGGGTGGTCGTCGAGATGTGCGTGTCGAGACGCTCCGACACGGCCAGGCGCTCGACGCGCTCGTGGGACAGTTCGGCGCGCAGTTCGCGGATGTCCCGGCTGTGCTCGGCCTGGCCTTCGAGGACGCGGTCAAGTCCCGCGATCACTCGGTCCAGGTCGTCTCGCAGGTTCGTGTTGTGCGTGTTGGAGACCTGATCGCGGGCTTCCTGCGCGTGCTCGCGCACCTCGGCGATGGCTGTCCCCTGGCGCCGGACCAACTCGACGAGGACGCCGACGAGAGCCGCGGTGACCATTCCGCCGGCGGAGACCACCGCGACCTGAACGTCCGGGGGCATGCTCAACGGGACAACTCCCGGAGCTTGTCCTCCAGACGCTCGATTCGGTCGGCCTGGTCCTGCACGACGGACAGAAGCGCGACCCCGAGAAGGTCGTACCGCAGGGCGTCAATACGTCCCTCGTCGTCGTACGTGACGACCTCGGGAAGTGTCTCCGCGACCTCTTCGGCAATCAGGCCGAACTCGTCCCGCAGGTAGTCGTCCGAGCCCTCTTCCTTCGGGCGCCGGTCGTAGACGCGGGGACGCAGGGACAGAACTGCCTCGGGGTCGATATCGATGTCCCGGATGTTCTGCTTGAAGCGGCGCGACGAGGTGTTCCGGGCGAAGGTTCCGTCCCCCTGCACCCACACCGCGTAATACGTCCCGGACCCGGACACTGAGTCGTTGTGCACACGCTTCGTGCCGTTGGCCCACGAGATCGTGTCCCCTGACTCCAGGTAGGACGAGTGCGTGTGGGACGCGGGGGTGAAGGTGCTCGGCTTCGAGGTGATGCTCGACCACGCGTGCGTGTGGGACGACGGGGCGAACGTGCTGGGGACGCCGGTCAGTTCCGTCCAGGCGTGGCCGTGAGCGCTCGGGACATAACTCGTCGGCTTGCCCGTGACCTGCGTCCAGTCGTGCGTGTGCGCGGACGGGGGCAGAGTCGAAGGGCGGTCGGTGATATCGGCCCACAGGTGCGTGTGCGCGGACGGCGCGAACGTCGTGGGCTTGCCGGTCAGGGTCGACCAGCTCACGTTGGAGATGAGCGCGGTCCAGGCCGTGTCGTTCCAGAACTCGAATGCGCTCGTGTCGGCGTTGTAGCCGATCTGTCCCAAGCGCGCGGACGTGGGACGAGTCAGCGTGTTCCACGCCAGGATTCGCGTCCCCACGAAGGGGCGCGTTCTCGATATGTCCGCCAACGTGATCGAGGTGACACTCGCGTTCACCGTGACCTGGGCCAGGGGCAGTTCGTAGACGGCGGTGTCCGTCTGCGTCAGGGCTGGAGGAGTCGTCGAGCCCGCGGTGCCCTGCTTCACAGCGAGGACGATGCTGTTCAGCGACGGGTCCAGTCGCAGAATTACCCGGTCGACGCGGACCGATGTGCCGGCGGCCGGGATGGTGACGACCTCGGTCGCGGTCGACTGCACCATGAAGCCACGGAGGAACGCCAGGCCGGAGGAGACGTTGAGCGTCATGCCGGTGTTGGCCGTGACGTTGAACCCGGACCCACCGAACGAGGCCACGACGCCCGACTCCTGGAACTCCCGGAACATCTGGCTGAACTGGGTCTCGGTGACGGCCTGGGCGTCGAACGGGTACGAAGTGATTGCCAAGAAGAGACTCCTTAAATGGCTGACCCGGCGTCCTCGATAGCGAGGTGCGAGCCGCCCGAGACGAGATACCGGACCTGCCCGTACGTGGCGGCAGCCCGGTTCACCTTCAGGCCGATACCGATGGTGACCGTGCCTGCGGCGGGGTTGTTGAGGTACCAGTTCGCGTTGATCCCGCTCGCGGTGAACGAGTCGTCGTCGAACAACGTGCTGTAGAAGGTTCCGAGGAGCGTGCTCGTGTTGCTCACGGTTGTTCCGGCCGCCCACCGGCAGGCCGTGTAGCCCGACTGCTTCGCGTACCGGATGGTGGCGCTCGCGTTGTCGCCCGTCGCGTCGGTGTCCACGGCGGCCACCCGCAGGTTGATCCGGTAGCACCGGTTCGCCTCGGCCGTGAACGTCTGGGTGTAGACGATCGTCTCCGTGTCGCCGACGTACGCCGTACTGGCGAGAGCCTGCATGGCCATCACGCCGCGAGGAGTCTTCTCCACGTGCGCCGAGGAACGCCAAGCGGTCCAGCCCGCCGCGTCGTTGCCCGAGCGCGTCCACTCCTCGGTGACGGTCGGGCTCAGTCGTAGCCACGTCTGGTGCGCGAAGGCGGCGCCCACAGGGTGAACCGTCCGCACGGTGCCGTACCTGCCGCCGTTGCCGAAGTCCCATCCGCCGGTGGCCGCCTGCGTCTCGGTCATCGTCATCGTGGAGACGCCGTACGGGTACGCGCTGGGCAGGGAGCTTTGTGTGTAGCTCGCGGGGGTGAGCTGGTTGTCGAAGCCGGTCTGCCGCCAGGGGGACCAGCCTGCCGAGCTGCCCGCGCGCATCCACGTCTCAGGCGTGGTGGCGCCGGACACGCGGTGCCACGTCTGCGTGGCATCGCCGCGCAGTCTCCGGGTGACGAGGATTCCCCACTTGCCGCCGAACTCCCAACCGCCGGCGGTGGATTCGGTGTCGGTGAGGTAGAGCGTGGAGGTGCCTTCGGGGTAGGTCGCAACGGCTGTCGACTGCGTAACTGCGGTAGCCGTGAGCTGATGGTCGAACCCGACCTGCCGCCAGGGAGACCAGCCGCTTGCGTTCCCGCCGCGCACCAACATTTCGTGTGCGGTGGTGCTCGCGTGCACTCGGCGCCAGGTCTGCGAGGCGTCGCCGCCGGACCATGCGCGGGTGGTGACGTGCCCCCACTTGCCGCCGAAGTCCCAGCCGCCCGCCGTAGCGGCGGTAGCGCTCAAGTAGAACTCGGTGGTCTCGTTTTCCGGGTAGCTGGTGGGGGGCGTGGCTTGCGTGATGCCGGTGGGGACGATGACGCGAGCGCCGGAAGGGGTGGCCTCGGCTGTGCGCTCCAGCGAGGACACTCGCGACTCCAAGTCCTTCTGCGCGGATGCGGCAGCCGCCTCGGCGGAGAGCGGAGTCGGATCGCCCAGGGTGGCGCCGAGCCGGTACCCGTCCGAGTCGACCTTCAGGACCATGCCCGTGACGACGGCCGCCATCTCCGAGCCGCCGACGATGACGGACACCTTGTCGCCCAGGAACCAGTCACGCCCGAAGTCGAGCGCGGAGTCCTCCATGGGCACGGCCTGAGCCGCCTTGACCGTGGCGCCGCCATCGGCGAGAGCCTCCGTGCCCTTCTGCGTCAACTCGGTTGTGTCCGTCGAGGACCGCTCGTCGATGAACGACTCGATCCGGCGGCCCCAGTCCGTCTCGGCCGCGATCGAGTCCACGCTGTCGACACCGACGAACAGCCGGTTGGAGCCGTCCCCGTCGCCGCCGACAATGACCCGCGTCTTCTGCGGAGTCGACACGGACACACGCTGACCGGCGAGCGTGTTGTTCACGACGCCGAGCCGGGCTTCCTTCGTACGGTCCTGCACCGCGTACGTCTCGAAGACGAGGTTCGTACCGCGCTGCACGATCCGGAAGCCCAGGTTGTTCGGCTCGGCGAGTGCCGCGCACAGTTCGCCGAGGGTCTCGAAGCGCGCGGACTTGCTGATGATCGAGCCCCGCGCGCCGTTCGTGCCCATGATGAGTCCGGCCCGGCGCCGGTTGGCCGGGGCGCCAGGCCCGCAGTTCGCGTTGACGTAGTAGTGCATGAGCGACTCGGCCGTGTCGGTCCGGTCGTCGTAGGCGAAGTTCTGCGTGGCCGCGTCCCCGTTGGCGGGGTCGGGCCAGGCGAGCATGTCGGACAGGATGATCGTGTCGTCGACACCCTCGACGGTCAGCGTGCCCAGGGGGTCAGTCGCGGTGACCGCGTTCTCGGTCTTCGTCACCGGCCCGGAGAACAGAACGTCCGAAGGGCCGGTGACGAGGATGCCGGCGCCCGGGGTCGACAGGACGGCGGCGAGCGGATGCTCCGCGTTCAGCGAGAGCTTCCAGGAGCCGACGTTGTTGTGTACGTCCGTCGCTTCCATGGTGAGGAGATCCGCGGGGATGGCTCCCACGCGCGTCAGGGTCTTGTCCCGGACCTCGACGAGAAGATCCTCTTGCCGCACTAGATCACCACCCACTTACGAGGACGCCACGAGCACACGACCTTGGAGGCGGTCGTGATGTTGAGGAGAGAGGCCGTCGCCGTCGAGGCGCCCGGCGCGACGGACCAGAAGCGGGGAGCCGTGTTCAGTGCGGTGTACCGGTTGGCTCCGGTGCTGTCCTTGACCGTGCCCGCGCCCATGTCGACGACGAGCTTCTCCCCGGCCGCGAGCGTGCCTGTCCAGTGCAGTACCTCGCCGGTCGGGCTGACCGCCTTGAAGTTGTCGCCGGGCCCGGTCACCTCCCATACGGGGTAGGCGGGCACGTCGCCGTCGTTGGCCAGTTCCACGGTGCCGATCGCCTGCGACGAGGAGAGCGGCATCGCTGACATCGACGACAGGAACGAGGCCGCCACGGTGCCGCCGATCGCGACCGTCTGAGGTGACTCCGACAGGAAGTACGGACTCGGGGCCCGCAGTGTGATGACGGTCTGAATGTCCCGGTGGCCCGCGCCGGGGTCGATGCTGCCTCCGCCGGTCCAGCGGACCGCCGTCGACCAGCGGACCCCCGGTTCGTCGATGTACGTCAGGGTGCATTCGTCGGCCAGGACCCGGGCGAGGCGAGTCACCAGCGAGGAGAGGTGGGCCCTGTCCCGGCCCACGATGTCGAGGGGGATGTCGATGTTGCGGGGGAGGACGCGCCGCCCACGGTAGGTGGCGCCGTCCCCTGCGCCTTCGAGCCACTGCACGGAGAGCTGGGGCAGGCCCAGGCCGGTTATGCCGGCGAGGGCCTGGAACCCCAACCCATCCGTCTCGAATCCGGACAGGCTCAACCTGTCCGAGGAGGAACTGAGTTCGAGCTTTACCAACCGGCCATCCTTGCCCGCGAGGCAGCAGAGAACAGCTCCTCCTCGGACGAGAGGGAGCTGTTGGAGCCCGCGTAGTAGTTGAGAACCTTCGTCACGGACTGGCCGGATCCAGCCGCCGACAGGCCGCCGGAGACAGCGGCCGTGACCTGGCCCGAGGCGCCCGAAACGGCGCTTGCAGCAAGGGCGTTCGTCGCGCGTTCCACCTGTGCCTGCTGGTCCTCGACGCCGAGGCCGAAGCCCTTGCCGACGAACGAGCCGAGCTTGCGGAACAGGCGCGAAGGGCTGTGGATATCCAGCGACTTCTTGATCGCTGCGACCATGGCGTCAGCGATCTTGAGCATCTGCTTCTCGATCGCGTCCTGTTGGGCTTCGAGCCCGCGGACCAGCCCTTCGGCCGCCTGGATACCGGCGTCGTACATGTAGCTCGACGCGGTGGACCCGGCCTTGTTGGCGTACTTCTCCAACTCGGCTTGCAGGTCGTTGATTTCGCTGACACCGCTCAGGCCCGCATTGGCGATGGCCTCGGCCGCAGCGAGACCGGCCTCGGGCCCGGCCGACGCGATCTGGTCGAACGTCGTGCTGTTCAGGCCGAGGGTCTTGAGCTTCTTCAGGACCGCCGCGAACTTCTTCGCCTGCTCGACCGCGTTCTTCAGCCCCGACGAGATCCCGGTGAACGAGGTGTCCTCGATCTTCGTGACGTCGCCTGTGCTGATGACCGTGTCCGCGATCTGCTGCGCGTAGTTGGAGGCTTCCTCGCGGATCTTGTCGAGGTTGTCCCGCGCGGCTTCCAGCTTCTTGCCGACCGACTCCCACTGGGCGGCCAGCTTCAGGAGCGCGGCCCGGTCCTTGGCGATCCGCTCCTTCAGGCCCTTCGAGGCGTTCTTCGGGATCTTCGCCGTCAGCTCGTTCAGCGACGTCTTGACGTTGTCGTACTGCGACTCAAGGCCCTTGATCAGGCCCTTGATGATGAGCTGACCTGCGTTGTAGAGGAGCTTGGCGTCCTTGGGGGCCGGGCCCTTCCAGTCGGTGAGCTTGCTCGTCAGGTCGCCGAGGGTGCTCTTGACCGAGCTGAACATCGACTTGAGGCCGTCGATCAGGCCGGTGATGATCTTCTTTCCGGCGTCCACGAGCAGGCTCTTCGCACTGCTGAAGATGGCCGTGACCTTGCCCGGCAGCTCCTTCACGAAGTCGACGCAGCCTTGCACCTTCGTCTTGAAGATGTTCACCACTGCGTCCCACGCCACGGTGGCCGCAGTCCGGATGTCCGCCCACGTCTGGCTGAAGAACTTCGTGATCGCGGACAGTGCCGCGCCCGGCGCCGCCCGCAGGTCGGCGAGGAACGTAGACCAGCGCGAGGTGAGCGATGCCCACAGCTCCAGGCAGATCGTCTTCACGGCCTGCCATCCGGCCTTGAACATCTCGCCGATGCCCTTGAGGAGCTTCCCGCCGGCACCGAGGATTCCGACGCCCAGGAAGACCTTGAAGGCTCCAACGACCGTGTCCCAGAGGCCCGAAAGGAACGTCGAGAGGCCGTTCCATATCTGCTTCAGGCCGTTGCCGAAGGTGCTCCAGTCGCCGGTAAGCGTGCCCTTGAAGAACCCGATGACCGTCTTGAAGACGCCGACGATGATGTCCCAGACACCGACGAAGATGTCCTTCAGGCCGGTGAAGACGTCCGCTACGCCTTCGATGGCGTCGACCAGCGCGCCCAGGAACAGCCCCGCAATGAACTCAATTGCCGGTGCCAGGATCGGCATCAGGAAGTTCACGAGAGCGAGGAGCGCTTCGAGGAGCGGCTGAACCGCCTCCATGACGGCGGCGAACGCCTCGGAAATCTGAGGCAGGAACTCGGCGGCGAGCTGCTGTACCACCGGGATCAGCGGCAGGATCGCGGCCGTGAGGATTTGCATCAGGATCTCGATCACGGGCTGAAGCGCGGCTGACATGACCGACAGGGCCTCGGTGATCAAGGGGATGACCGGGGCGAGCCCGGCGACGAGCGCCTCGATCAGTGGGGTGACCGCCTCGACGACGGTCATCAGGAGCGGGGCAAGCGCGGCAACGGCGCCGCCCAGGGCCTCACCGAGGAGCCCGACCAGGGGCTCGATCGCGGGAGCGAGTTGAGTAAACGTTTCTGCAAGCGGCGTCAAGATCGACGCAACCAGCGGGCCGAGGCTGGTCAGCATGGACCCGACCAGCGAAAGGAGTGCCCCGAGGGCCTGGCCGACCGGGGCCATCGCGGGCGCGAGGGCACTCACCGCGGCCTGGATACCGTTGAACAGGGCCTCGACGCCCTCGACCATCGCGGGCTGTGACAGGGCACCAGCGATGGCGCCCAGCGCCGTGCCGATGATCGATCCGACCTGCGGCAGGATCGTGGTCAGGAGCGAGCCGAGCGTCTTGAAGAGGTTCTCGACCGCCGGGCCTGACGTGTCGGCGATCCGCTGCATCGCCTCGTGGGCGGCAGCGAAGACGTCCGTCATGCCCTTCTGGAAGCCCTCGCTGTCCACTGTCTTGTGGATGCGGTCGAGGGAGTCGGCCAGAGTGCCGAGCGTCGAACCGCCGGCAGCTGTAGCCGCCCGGGAGAAGCCCGCGAGAATGCCGCCCGTGTCGGCGAGGATCGACCCCAGATCCTTCAGGGCCTGGATGCCCTGGTCGATCATGTCCTTGAGGCCGTTGTCGCCCTTCTTCTTCAGCCAGGCATCGAAGTTCTCGCTGATCCGGACGAACCAGTCGGCCAGGGAGGGGAGGTAGCTGGTGCCGACCTTGCCGAGGGTGGCGATGATCGACGCGAAGGTGTCCGTGCCCTGCGTCGCGATGCCGATGGAGTCCGACAGGTCCTTGAACATCTGGTCCAAGGCCGGGGACAGGGAGGTGCCGAGGTTGGTCGCGAACGACCCGAAGAAGCCGCCGAGTTCGGTCGCCGTCTTGGAGACGCCCGCCGTGAACTTCGGAAGCAGGTCGTCGACCACGGCCCGGATGGGCTCCGCGGCCTTCGCCCAGAAGTTCTCGCTGATCGTGTCCTGAAGGTCGTGAAGAGCGGACTTGACCTCGGGGACGATCTTGTTGAAGTCCTTGAACGCGGCGATCGAGACGCCAAGGCCCACGGCCATGCCGCCCAGAAGTCCGGGCAGAAGCAGGGCTGTTGGGGCGATCGACGCGAGCGACGAGGAGAGGGCGGCGAGGTTACTCGTGGCCGCGATGCCCGATGCGCCCAGACCGGCGATGGCGGTCGCCAGGGTGCCGATGATCGGCGCCGACCGGTCGAGGTTCTTGATCGTGTTGCCCAGGCGCTCGAACATGTCGCTGATCACGCGTCCGCCGGACAGGGCCTTGAGCATCGCGGCGGCCGTGGCCGCAGCCGACGCGTTGACCTTTGGGATGATGTCGACGACCCGGTTCCGGGTCAGGATCGCCATGTGCGCCAGGACGGCCACGATCCCCGTACGGGATACCTCGGGCTCGACCTCCGACTTCAGCTTGTCGATCTTGTCTTGCAGGTCGTCGATGTCCCGCTCGACCTTGCGCTTCGCGAGCGCGTCCAGCTCGGGCGTGATCTGGGCCCGCAGATTGCGCATCTGCCCGAAGGCCGCTTCGAGTTGCCGGCGGACCTGCGCGACCTTCTGCCCGTCGAGTTCGGGCCGGATGGCTATCTCGTCGAGCTGAGCCTGAATCTCGTCGGCTGCCTGCTGTGAGGCGGCCCGGGATTCGGCGAGGAGATCCCGCTTCGCCTCTTCCAAGGACGCCTGGTCGAGCTTCACCTTCAGGTCGGTCTCGGCGAGCTTCTGAAGCTCCCGCTCGATCTCCGAGATAGCGGCCTGAACCGAAGCCTTGCTCTCCTTGTCGACCCGGAGGTCTATGTGCCCGATCTCGTCGAGGCGATCCTCGAACATGCTGATCGCGGCGTTCAGGCTCGGCTCGTTGAGGTCGACGTCGATGTCCGTCTCGCCGAGCGCGACGAGGGCGGCCTTCACCTTGGCGATGGCCGCCATGACGGAGCCCTGGTTGTCCAGGTTCACGCCGAGGTGCAGGTCCGACAGCTCGGCCTCCGCCTGCCGGCGGGTCCTGCGGGCTTCCTGTACGACCTGGCGGCCGGTCGCCGAGAACGTGATGCGGTGCTGGTTCGCGCGGGCCTGGTACTCGCGGACGGCCTTGGTGACCTCGCCGGACATCCCCGCGAGGTCGAGCCTCGTATAGAAGCGGATCTTGCGGGTGTCGGTCTTCTTGTTGTCGTTGTTGATCGACCGGACCGCTTCGAGGACATCCTTGCGAGCGCCGGTCGGATCGGCCTTCGTACGGATGGTGACCGCGATGTCGTGCTCAATCTTCTTGAGCTTTTCCTTCAGGTCATCCTTGAACCCGGAGGTATCCGGCATGACCTTGACCGCTACGCGGCCGACGACATTCGCATCCGACACCGGCTCACCTCCGCTGGAATTGCTTGTAAATCTCCGCGACAGAGCGCCGCTTCTTGGCCTGCTTCTCCGGGGCCTTCTTCTTCGGCTCTGGCCTCGGAAAGGGCGGAATCTTGGGGGCCTTGCTCTTGCCCCACTGGCCGGTCGCCCGCGTGTTCTGATTGATCGCGTCGAATAGGTCGGCGGTCAGATGCCGGTCCTGACCCCAGCCGAATAGCGCACGGCCGCCCGACGCGAGAGCGACCGTAAGAGAGGTGTCGGGAAGCCTCTGCACAAGCAGAAGGACGAGAGCAGGGGAAGGCCCCCGGCCCGCTACCACCCCGGCGAGATCAACGCCGAAGTGGAACAGCAGGTCCGGGTACAGGCCCTCGCCGTATTCGTCGATCAGCCCTGCGAGGCCGAGGCTTCCCCCGCCTGAGTGCTCTCGCCGTAGTGGCGGAAGACCTCGGCGAGGATCGCCAGGTCGCCGCCCACCTCGCCGAGGAGCGTGTCGGCCGCCTTCTCGGACTGCGCCACGGTGCGGATCGCCTTGGACAGCAGCTCCGCCTGATCGCTGTCCTCCTTGCCCATCTGCTCCTGAAGAGCGAGCAGTTCGTCACGGCGGGTCTTCGGCAGGCGCAGCGGATTGAGGAGCCGGACGGACTCGCCGCCGACCTCGATGTCGGTCGAGCCGTACTTGCGCTCAGCGGCGGCGCGGATGTCGTCGAGGGAGTAAGAAGCCAAGGGGGTGCGGACCTCCAGAGAGAAGACAGACAGGGGAAGCGGACCGAGGAGAGAAGAGGGAGGCCCGGCGCGGGCGGGTCCGCAATGCGCCCGCGCCGGGAGTCATCACGCCTGGCCAGCCACCCAGGCAGTGCCGTTCCAGTACGCCTTCGAGGAGTCGCCCAGAAGCACGTGCTGACCGGTGGTCCACGCGGTCGTCGGGGTGGCGATCACGCTGGACATACCGGCGAGGGTGGTCGGGGCGGTGGCGCCCTCGGGAGTGAAGGAGCCCGGGGAACCGGCGGTCGCGCCAGTAGCCATGACGCCGCCCAGGGGCGTGATGGCGTAGGTCCAGGTGTTGTTGCCGTACGCCATAGGCTTCACGCCGAGCGGCAGACCGGCGAGGGACTCGGTGTCCGAGATCGCCATGTCGTCCGCGCGGTAGATCTCGGCGCGCGGGGCGTAGAAGGCGAAGTGGTTGTCCCCGTCGATGAAGATCGCCATGAAGGCCGCCTGCGTCGGCTCCGGCTCGGTGGGAACACCGACCGAACCGTCCGGCAGGATCGGCGCGTTGGCGCCGAAGTAGAGCTTCAGCGCCGCCGTGTCGAACTGCTGGAGCGTGAACGTCATGGTCTCGGTCCTGGCCGAGTACTTCGTCCGCAGGCTCTTGTTCTGAAGGCTGCCGATCGTGGTCGCCTCGCCGCCCTCGGAGGTGATGCCGAAGACGTCTTCCAGGCTGGTGTGCCCGACGTTCTGCCACGGGGAAGTGGGCGTCAGGAGATCCGCCGGCATCGCGGTGCCGGTCGGGGCGGTCAGGTAGTTACCGGAGCCGACGACAAGGGTTGCGTCATCGTTGATCGCCAAGAGGCTGCATCCTTACTCGCGCACGCGAAAGACCCGGCGCCCCGCGACGGGGGACCGGGCCTTGCGTGAATGGAACTGTCAGGGGGTGAAGGGGCGAGTCCGCGGCTTGCGGATCTGCACGTCGAAGATCGACTCGTAGCGCCACACCCCCGTGGGGAGGTCGGCGTACTGGACGGGGCCGGTAGCGGTCGCCCAGTCCGTTGCGCGTCTCGGCGCCGAGTTCAGGTCCACGCGGATGATGTGGCCGAGTCGCGGATAGACCTTCTGCTTCAGCCAGGCGTCACGCATGACGACGCGGACGGCCTCGCCGAGAATCGCCGCGTCCTCGTCCCCGTTGGGGTCCGGCGCGAAGGTGTTGATCACGATGCGGGCCGCGTCCGTGAAGCGGGTGTCGCCCTGCCACTCACCCCATGTCGGATCGCGGCGGACCAGGACGAGGGGGAACTTCTCGTGCAGGTCGACGAGGGACTTCACCCGAATTCCCGGCAGGCCCTCGCGCAGTACAGAGAGAAGGAGATCCTCGACGGGGGACAGCTCGGCCATGGCCTTGATGTGGTGAGGGAGTCCTGCCAGACCGTTTCTCCTTTTGGCTGCGTGCTCTCGCATCCCGCGCGATGCGGTAGGCTCAAACTCGAAGAGTGAGTTACCCCCCTCTGGCGACAGGGGAGTGCGGCAACCCCTTCGAAGCCCGCGCACCAGGTCGTATGCACTTCGACCTCAACGGAACTGTCCGTCGCAAGACGGCACGCAGTCGGCGGGTGCTGTGTGTTACAGACTTGCCGTCTGTCCGTTGAGGTTCGCCGCGTTCGCGGTGGCTTCCACGCAGTCGGCATCGCCGTGGAGGTAATCCCTTGTTGCGAAGCGTGCTCGAACAACTCGCCGTTAATGCCCCATGGGTTGTGCTCGGAGTCATCGTCGTAATTGCGTTGACATTTCGGAGCACCATTCGGATTTCTTTGGACAAGTCAGATCCGG
Organism: Streptomyces sp. NPDC050988; assembly: GCF_044456225.1. Classification (NCBI taxonomy): domain Bacteria; kingdom Bacillati; phylum Actinomycetota; class Actinomycetes; order Kitasatosporales; family Streptomycetaceae; genus Streptomyces; species Streptomyces sp. NPDC050988. Next base: position 268,472 of record NZ_JBITFQ010000004.1, read on the forward strand.
CTTCGCGTCCGGAGATCATCCGGGCGCTGCGAGACCTGTTCCATAGGTGCCGCTAGCCGAGATGCACCTTCCCCTTCCGCTTCTTGGGCAGGTTCGCGGCGCGGGCCAGGATGAACAGACCGTCCATCGCGCCCTGCATGGCGAGGTACGTCCTGCCGTTCTTGTCCGTCCGGACCACCACGTCAGCGGCGCGGCCATACTCGATCGACAGGGCAGCGGCCTTGCCGCGCTCGTCATCCAGGACGACGTACTTGTCCACGGCGCCGTCAACCACGTCGATCCGCGCGTGGCCCTCCAAACGGTGCTGGAGAAGCAGTTCCTCGGCCCGTGCGGCGATCTCGAACCGGACTTCGTCGAGGGCGACCTGAACGCCGGGAAGGAGGGCGATGTACTTCTCCAGCTCGTGACGGCCCACCTTGTCTTCGATCTCTGCCATCAGGGCCGCTCCCTAATGTCGATCGACCAGTGCCGCGTACGGCGGTCGCCGTGGTGATAGGCCGGAGGGGTCACGATGTCCCACAAGCGGCCCTGGTACTCGACCCGTGACCACAGGGTCACGCCCTCGACATGAGGGTCAACGACCATGCGGACGACGTTGATCTGTTGCTGACCTGGCACCTCGGCCTTGCCGCTGCGCTGCGGGATAAAGGCGGCCCTGACGTCGACCGGGTTGTCCTCGTCCACGGAGATGACGGTGTTGCCCCGGTTGTCGACGACCTCCTTCGTCCGCCAGACGCGGGCGGGTTGGCCTCGCCTGCGCTGCACGCTCACCAGGGGCTCACCTCATCCCCGAACAGGGGGAACGGCGAAGCCGGGGAGTAGTCGACGGGTACGTGGCCGACATCGCGCGGGCGCCGCTTGGTGCCCCAGGCGGAGACGACCACGCTGGAGATGCCGCGCTTTCGCCCGGCAAGCTCCTCCAGGAGTCGGATCTCCTCGCGCGTGAAGTACACGGTGCCGGCGTCACGTCCGATGTCCGACCAGGCGAGCGTCTCGTCCCCGGCCCGGCTCTGTGTATAGCCGTTGGGGTTGCGCATGTACCGTGCCGCAGCCTTCAGGACCAACGTGCGCACCAGGCGCGGAACGGTCTCCTCGGGCCACTCGCGGCCGTACGTGGCCGCGAGGTCGGATGCGTCCTCCAACGCCCCTGTTGCGATGCGCAGTTCGTCAGGGTCGAGGTCCCAGTCGAGGCGACCTTTTAGCTCGTCGACCGTGGCATATGTCAAGCGATTCCCTCGTTGATCCATCGAAAAGGTGAACCAATTCGTTGGGATCGTTAATCCTGATAGACGGCTCATCTAGACTGTGAGGCATGGCTAACGATGTATTTAGCAAGGCTGTACGCCGTCGCAATCAATTCGGTGGCATGGCCTTCAATAGCATGGCGGCTAAATGTGGTTGGCAACGTTCGTCTGCTTGGTGGAACAACATGGCCAACTACTTGATGGAAACACCGCCGGCTCCGAAATACATCCCCGGGATTGCGCGGGTGCTCAAGGTCTCCGAACGGCGAGTTGGTGAGCTCATCGCCGAGCAGTGGTACGCGGTGAAGCCTGACGACGCCATCCCCGATCATCTGAAGGATGTCGTGACTCTGCTCGGTGACATTGACCTCGACGACCTGCCGGTCGTGGAGGAACTCCTTACTACCCTTGGAAAGAAGCGTGCACTGGCAACAAAACTTGCGCAGATCGCAGCGGAGGCGGGGGCGGCGAAAGAGACCGAACAGAAGGCAGCCTGAGCACGCCGTCCCCTGCCGCATTAGGCGTTGGCCGGGTCGGTCTCAGCCTTCATGCCGGTCGGGGTCCACACCTTCGCGTCAGAAACGCCGGTGATGGTGGCCAACTCGCTGCCAGCCGCCGGGTAGTCGGACTTGCCGTCAAGGGTGAGCTTGATGCCGCGAACGAAGTGCTCCTGGGTGGAGACGATCTCCTTCTCGTTCGCCTGGTCCCAGCCGACCAGTACGTCAGGCACCGAGCGGAAGCCCGCGTACGTGTTCACGACGGAACGGTCCTGCATGTACAGCGGGTCGTAGTCGCGGACCCAGCGGAGCGCGATGTTCTCGAAGCTCGTGGTCGCGCCGTACGGAACGGACTGCGGCACGCTCGGGGCGCCGGACAGGAAGATGAAGCCGGACTGCGCGAAGGCGTACGCGGCATCCGCCGGGATGGTCTGGTCGACCACGATCCGGAAGCCGAAGCGCTCGCCGATACTCGCAGTGCGGAGCGCGGTCTCGGCCTCGGAGTCACCGACGTTCTGCGCGAAGTTCAGCGTCTCATCGGTCAGGAGCGCCGACTCGAACTCGGTACCCACCAGGAGGTACCGGCCCTCACGCGGAGCGTGGAAAGCGTTCAGCACCCGGCGGGCCTCGATCAGGGCACCCCGGAGATTCTGACCGGCGTTGCCGATGGTGGCGTTGTACGTCTGGCCGGTCAGGAGATTGACGGCCCGGCGCTGGAGGCCGCGCGCGATGGCCTTCGACTGGGGGCGCAGGAGCTTGGACCAGTTGTCGATGTCGAAGTCGTTCTGCTCGTCGGTGAGCTTCACTGCGGAGTAGACGTTGCCGCCGAAGGTGACTGCGATGGTCCGCTCGCTGTATTCGTCGAAGACAATCGGGTTCGAGCGGTCGTTGCGCCACGCGTAGTCGTGGAACGGCAGGATGCCTTCGACCTTCATGGAGATGGTGTCGTTCTCGGCACCCTTGAACTGGTCGACGCCCTGCTTCTGGAACAGGTTCGGGATGATCAGCTCCTGTTCGAGCATCCCGACGGCGGTGTTCACAAGCTTCTGGGGCTTTACGACCTGATGCTGTGCAGTGGGCAAGTGTTGCTACCTCCGGGGTACAGAGAAACCCCCGGGTACTTGCGAAACCGGGGGTGAATGGTTTGTGGCGCTCCCTAAAATGGGGGTTCGGTGCCCCAGGGATCTTTCTTGTATGGCTCTGGGTTCGCCAGTGCCTCACTCCACACGCGCTTCATGTAGATATCGAATCGGCCGGTGTACAGGCCGTTTCCCAAGGCGAACTCTTCGTCGTCCTCTTGCGAATCAAATGCACGCTCCGCGAATTCGCAAAGCGCCATTAGGGTCACTCGGACTGAACCCCACCCTGTAGGGATCTGACCCCGAAACATGCGTCGGACGGTCTCGCGACTTGCCGTCGCTCCGGCCTCTTGGCGCTCATTGATCTCGTCAACGCGCTCGGTGATGGCTCGCAGGGTGGGACGCCCGGCTTCGCCGTACAGCTCAAAGACCGCTTCCACGAACCGCCTCGGGGCACCGTTCGGCAGCTCCTCAACTGTAGGTATGCGTATCACCCTTGGCACAGCCGGCTCCCCATGGTCCGCGTCGTGTTACCCGGAAAGACTCATGATGTCAGGGGAGGGCCCGTGTTGGCAGGTGTTGGCACAACTGGTGGGCCGTTGGCAACCGTTGACTCGCGCTGGCCATATTGATCAACCACATCTCGAAATGCCCCACGCTAATTCTGTGCGAGGCGAAAGGTTCGTCGTGCCGAGAGAGATGTGGGGAAGCGATGGCGTCTGAGTGTTCGTCGATCGAGGACGGCGAGGATGGACGTTCAGTGAGGAGGTGCCGTGTGGTGGAGATCCTGATGGAATTGGCAGGATCTATCGCAGATGCTCTGCACTCCGGGGAGACTGCTGGGCTCTATTTCCAACTCGCGCGAATCTCATTCCTGCTGTGGGTCATGACGAGGGAGACAGAATGACTACTAGAAACGTCGAGTTCGCCGCGCGAGCTTGCGCGGGTCCATGTCTCCGTCGTCCTCGTCGGACGGGTCGAGACCGCCGCCCAGAGAGGGCGTAGCCGCAGGGGTGAGAAGAACCTGAAGGGCCTTGGCGTCGGCTTCCAGCTCCTCGGAGGTAGCGCCGCGCAGGCGCCCTGCCAGTTCCTCGGGCAGGTCGAACTTCCGCGCCACGGTGGTGACCAGGACGGAGCGTTCCAGCTCGGCGTTCTTCGTCTTCACCTCGGCGAGGGCGGCCTCGAACTCCTCTGGGCTCTTGGCCTCGGAGAGCTTCGTCTCGGCGTCCCGCAGTCGTGTGCGGTACCCGGCCGCCTCGTTGCGGACCTTCGCGAGTTCCTTGCGGGCCCAGTCGGGCAACTCGTCTTCCGGGCTGGTGGACTGGCCGCCGGCACCGGATGCGTCGTCCGGCTTCTGGCCGGGCGGAGTCTCCTCGCTCGGGGTCTCCTCATGGGGCTTCTCGTCAGACACTTCACGCCTCCGGGGCCGTGCTCGTGGACTGCCGCGCCTCCGGGGCTGCGGCTCTCTGCTGCTTGCGGATGAACCGGCGCCAGACACTCACCGCGTCTTTGCCGGTGTGGCCCTTCGTGACCTCCGGCCACAGGGCCTCGTACTGCCGCGAAAGCGCGGTCAGTTCGCTCGACTGGTACTGATCCCGGTTCCAGACCGGCATCGCGTAGCAGTGGCAGTTGTCGTGGTACTTGTCGCCGTCGTTGAACGTGGCGGACTCTCGGCTCTTGTAGACCGGGCCCCGGCTGATCAACATCGCGCACCAGCCGCAAGGGGTGCCCGTACGCGACAGGCGTACGTATCCGAGAGCCCGCCCGTCGCGGCTCATGTGCGTCCAGTTCGTTGACCGGGCGCCGTTCATGGCGACGCGGGAAGCGGCTGCGGCCTGCTGCGCGCCTGCCTGCCGGTGTGCCTCGTCAGGGTCGGAGTCCTCGACGCTCATACGCCGGTCGAGGTTTGTCGGGCCGAGGGCTTCGAGCACGAGCCGAAGTTCCTCCTCGGCCTGGCGCTCGATCCGCTGCTCTTCCTCGCGGAGCCCTTCCAGCTCCTCGACAAGGACGCGCTCCCAGTTGGGCTCGTCGTCCTGGTCCTCGTCGTCGGTGACGGTCCCCGAGTCGTCTCCGGGCGCCTGGCCCTGGTCGTCGCTCTCGGAGGTGTTCCCGACTTCCTGCGCGGACGAGGCTTCCCCGGACGTGCCGGTCGCGGCCTCGCCCGCAGGTTCGGAGGGCGGGCTGTAGGTGCCCGCCAGGGCGGCGAACTCGCGCCGCAAGTCGGCCAGGGTGATGTACGTCGGCTCGGGATGGTACGGGTCGGCCAGCGTCGTACCGGTCTGAAGCGCTCGGGCAAGCCGGTAGTAGGCACGCGCGAGATCGCGAGACTGGCGACGACGGGACATGACGAGCGTGATCGCCTTGCGCAGCCAGCCGCCCGCCGTAGCGGCGCGCTGGTCGACCGGAACGTCCACCCACAGGGCCAGCGCCTCGGCCGTGGTCTTCGCACCGAGCTGCGACAGAGCGACGTGGAAGGCGGCCGAGACCTCGTCGGTCTCGGCCTGCCTCGTCTGCTTCGTCATGCAGCCGCCGGCACCGTGGCCGCGGTGGTCGTCTCAGGCGTTGCGCGGTTCAGCACGGAAGCGAGCTGCCCCACCGAGTCTTCCTCGTCGGCAAGGTCGTCCCACTCGTCCAACTCGGTCTGCGTGACGTTCGGGACGCGCTTCCACAGACCCTTGGCCGGGATACCGAGCTGCTCGCGCAACTTGCCCAGCGCGTCAGCGGCCTGCGCCAACGAGCGCTGTTCCATGTCGCGCCAGATGACCTCGCCCTTGAAGTCGTCGGCCGCACCGCCTTCCAGCTCGGCGGCCAATCTGAAGACCCGTTCCCACGCTTCACCGAACACCGTGCGGAACTCCTGGATCTTGCGGGACAGCGCTGTCTCGGCGGCCTGCAGAGCCTCGGCCGAGAGGTTGGCGATCTGGCCCAACAGATGGTGCGGGGGCACCTGCGCGACGGCGCTCAGGTGCCGGATGCTCATGTCGATCGAGTCGATGAACCCGCCGAGCGGGGTCTCGTCCAGCGATCCGAAGCGAACGTCGGGGTCCTCGGCGAAGAGGAACCGCTTGGCGTTGTGGTTGATCGGCAGCGGGATCGGGTTGCCGCGCTCGTCGTAGACGACCTCGCCCGTGTCCGGGTCGCGCTGGACCGGCGGAGCCATGCCCGAGACGGTCCTGACCTTCACGCTCGCGTACGTCTGCGCGATCAACAGGTCGAAGATCGTCTGGTTGATCCGGTTCTGCAACGGGATCATCGGCTCGATCACGCCAACCGTCCGGCCTTCGAGGTCCACCGACGCCGCGAAGCGGGTCACGGGACACTCGCTCGCGCCGTGGCGCTTGCCCTTGGCGACGGTGATGCCGTCGACATCGACCAACGCCTTGAAGGTGACCGCGTACTCGAAGCGCCCATCCCACATACGGGCTGTGCCGGGCGTCTCGGCGCGGGGCCAGACCGTCACCGTCAGCGCGGCGTACGGAGTGTCGTCGTTCGCCGCGTCCTCGTACAAGGCAGCCGTGCGCAGCGCGGACAGGCCCTTCGTCAGGACCCGGCCTTTCACGCGCTCGGTCAGCGTGAACGAATGCCCGTACGTCAGCGCGCCCTTGTAGATGGCGGACTGCCGGGCGTCGAGACGGGAACGCTGCCAGTGCTCCCACTGCGGGGAGGACAGGTTCGTCGCCGAACCCTGGCCGTCGTCGTCCCCCGCCCTGTAGCCGTCCACGTAGAGGGCCTGCGCCGGGGTGTTGACCAGCAGCGGTGTCCAGTTCGAGACGGCCCTCTTCGCGAGGAGCCGGTACTCGTCATCGGCCATCGCGGGCATGTACGGGTCGTCGTGGCGACCGTGGAGATAGTTGTCGATCCGGGTCAGCCGGTCCTTGTCCCGGCTAAGGGTGGCAAGGAGCTGCACCGCCAGGGCGGTAGGCGTGGGTTCGGCCATGGTTCACCGCCCTTGGTTACATGTTTACACAGCTACAGGAAGAAGCCCCGGCCAGTCCGCTTGCGGACCTTCTTGCCACGGGCGCGAAGATCGAAGAGGGCCTCGTGCGCGAGCATCAGCGCGGCGTAGGCGTCGACCTTCTTCGGGCTTTCTCGGCTTTCCTTGCCGAAGCTGACCCCGTAGTTGTTCACCCGGCGCCGCGCGTTGAGCGCGTGCCGGCGGAGCTTGAGGTCGCCGTCGTGGACGAGTTTGCGATCGAAGACTGAGCGCATCAGCCGCTCATGAGCCATGGTCGAAGCCTTCAGGCTGGTGCGCATGTCCCAGCCGATCGCGTCCTTGCCGGGCGCCTTCACGGCCAGGCCCTCGCCGTACGCCTCCGACCATTCGGAGATGTACGACTCCCAGAGGGCAACGTCCGCGTACATGCCCTGCACGGCGAACACGCGGAAGGCGTTGTGTACGGCCGAGTCGACCTCGGCCTTCGGCACTTCCCAGTTCTTCCCGGCCGGGCCGTCAGGTTTCTCCCACAGGCCGAGCAGGAAAGCCGCCATGTCGGAGACGCGGACCGCGACCAGGGCGGTCGCGTCGTCGGTCTTGCCGCCGTCGAAGCCGAGCGTGATCTCGTCGTCGGGCTTCAGCGCGAGCGAGTCGTCCCGCAGGACATCCCATTCGGCCGGACCGAGAACCGCGTCCTCTTCGGCAACGATCTGATTCAGGTACATGCGCCGCGAGCGAGCGGCCGAAATCGTCAAGTTCAGAACGGACTTGATGATCGACTCGACCTTGAGCCAGATCGCGTCACCGCGGATCTTCGGGATGACGATCCGCAGGGCCTCGGCCGTCAGGGGCGTTGCCGGGTGAGCCTCGATCGAGTCGTACAGTGCGCCAACGTCGGCCGCCAGGCCAGCGCGGACCTTCTCGTACGCCTCGCGCATCCGCTCGGCGACGGAGTCCTCACCAGGCATGAAGGCGTTGGTGATCGACAGATACCGGGAGTCCATCTTGGTCGCGTTGCCGTCGATGGTCTCGTACATCTTGTGGCCGCCGTTGCCCAAGATCCAGTGATGGGTCTCGTTCAACAGGGTGAAGGTGGTTCGCTTGCCCTCGATGGCCCGGTACGAACTGGTCACCGCCTGAAGGCGCTTACGCCCCCGGTCGGCCCGGATCAGCTCGGCACCCATCTTGATGCCGTGCGTCGTGATGAGCTTGTCCGAGATCAGGATCGGCAGATAGCCCATGGTGTTCGTCGTCTGCTCTTGGCTGACGGCCGTCACCTGCACCCACGCCTGCGGGTGCGGCTTGGCTACCGGCTCGCCGTTCTCGTCCCAGTGGGAGAAGCGAGAGGGGCCCACGAACTCGACGAGGCTGATCACGGCGAGGAGCGGGTCTTTCCCCCACCCCTTGAGGCGCTGCAGGACACCCGTGCGGTAGACGAACTCGGCGTCCTCATCGATGGCGTACCACCACAGGAGGAAGCGGAGTTGCTCCCTGGTGAACTTCCAGGGCACCCGCTTCTCGTCGGTCGACCCTTCGCCGTTCAGGTACTCGGCGCACCAGCCGGCGATCTGCCAACCGAGCGTGCGCTCGGGTAGCTTCCACTGCCCGAAGGCGTCCTTCTGCCAGGTCGGCCCGTGGAACTCGGGCTCCAGGGCCTCGATCTCTTCGAGGGTGAGGATGAGGGTGGGGATGGGACCCCCTCCCCTCACAGACGCACAACTCACCGCGCTGATTAATCATTAGCCGATTTCCATCCGGAAGCCGCAGCTCAGGCGCTACTCTCCGAGCTAATGCGTGACGACAGGTGGCGCAGGCGTTGAGATGGAGGGAGAGCCTCAATGGCTAAGGGACACAAGTGCCCCGTGTGCGGCACGAACACCGTGCAGCGGGTCAGCGCCAACAAGTTGCAGTGCTCGAAGTGCGGGTCTCGCTACGACAAGAGCATCTTCGGTCTCTGACCCGGTGCTCTACTCGGCGAGTCCGAGGTCCTTCTTGTAGTCGGCGATGGCCAGGACAGCCGCGGACTGCTCCTCGGGAACGGGCTCGTGCAGCTCGATGCGCACGCGGCGCCGATCGCCCTCGGCGACGAGGAGCCGCTCGAAGGCTGCGTAGATGGTCTGGAGCATCTGTCCCGACCGCTTCCCCGACTTCTTGTAGAAGGAGAGGTCTTCGCACAGCGAGTAGGCGAGGGCCCAGTCAGACTGCTGGTAGAAGTCGGCCTGGCCGGACTCCTTCAGGGAGTCCCACAGGCGCTTCGCGATGGGGTGCCAGGTGCGGTCGGCGTTCGGCACCTTCGCGGGCCGGGCAACGCCCCGGGTCACCGACTGAGCGTCTCCGCCCTTGCGTTCGCGGGGGCGGGCGAGGTCAGCCTCACGGTTTGGCACAGGGCCGGGCATGCTCCACTCTCCTTCGACTTCAATGGAGACATGGACGGAGCGGTCATTGGGTTAATCGGGACAGTCGTGGGCGCCGTGAGCGGAGTGCTGGGAACGCTGATTACCATCCGCCTTGGCGGAGCGGAACAGAGGCGCACTCAAAACGATCAGTCAGAGAGGCAAGGCAGATCCTCTGCGTACTCGGCCCTCGTCACGGCGTGTAGCCGCACCTATCGAGTGGGCTACGCCGCCCACGCCACGTTGCAGGCCGAGGGCCATCAGCAGTCTCCCAACGATGCTGAAACGCTTGAGGAGTTCAGGTCGGCTGTTGAGGAAGCTCTCGAAGCTGTGAGCGTCGTGAAGCTACATGGGCCGAATGGGATTGCGTGCGCTGCGGACAACTTGGCCTCGGCTATGAGCGGTTGGCGCAGCGAAGTCGAGCTTCTGGCTGACGGCCGAGGAGACGATCAACGGGCAAGCGAGGCCATTGAACTGTACGAGGAGCTGGAAGATCGGTTCATCGCGCTGGGGCGGGAGACGCTCAGTGGCGTACCTGCGCGACCTTAGGTGATCAGCCCGGGATGCTGCTCCGCCCTGCGGAAGCGGGCACGGATTTTCTGCCGCCGCGCAGCGAGAGCAAGGGCTCCCTCGCGAGAGGACTTGACCCGGTGATGAAACCCGCAGAGCGCTCGAAGGTTGGTCTCTCGATGGTCATCACCAGGCACGATGTGGTCCACGTCTGTGGCGAGTTCCTCGCAGCGCTCGCCGTACTGATCGCGGTGAGTGCAGCGGTTTCCGTCTCGCCGCAGGACGCGAAGCCGGATCTTCGGCCAATCCGCCGGCAGGCGCTCACGCCTGTCTGAGGAAGCCCAGTTCGGCATCAGACCCCCAGGTCGAGCAGTGCCGTGAACGCGACCGTTGCCTGTTGCGCGACGACGCCGTTCCCGAGGATCTGGAGCTGTTGTCCACGCGTCAGGCCGGGCACGTCGGTCACGTAGCCAAGGGGGAGGCCCATCAGCCACTCGATCCACTCGACGGTGACGCGAGGGCCGCCCTTCCGTCCCACCTCGGTAGGCGGAGGAGCGGCTCGGCCGGTCACTGACTCCCACTGCCGGACTGCTGGGAGGTACTCACCCCACCAGTGCGCAGGGGAGTTGGGGCCGTCGACCGCGGTCTCGGGCTCGCGGCCTTCGCGAATCGCGTCCGAGTACGGGAGGAGGTAGCACGCCTCGTCGTCGAGGGTCGGACCGTGGCCTCCGCGCCGACGCTCCTCGGGATGGCAGGCACCGCCATTACTGCCCAAGTTCGAGGTCGGCGTTTTCAGGGGTCGCGATACAGAACCAGCGGTCACGGAGGTGAGGGGCTTGAGCTGCGGTAGCTCGAATGCACACCCACCGCGCGCTATACCCGATCTCGGCCAGGTCACCGAGGACGACTTCGAGCCCCCGCGTCCGGATATTTGAGACGTTCTCCAAGAAGACGAGCCTTGGTCGAATGACGCGAATTGCGTCAAGGGCGTTGACCCAGATTCCAGAGCGATCACCTCGAATTCCAACCCGGTTGCCCGCAATCGAGATGTCCTGGCAGGGCGTTCCTGCGGTTATCACGTCGACCTCGCCCACGAGCTGAGCCCAGTCGATCTCGCGGATGTCGCCGAGGTTGGGAGCGTCCGGGTACCTCCCAGCGAGGACAGCGCTCGGTCCTGGCGCGCTCTCCGCCACGTAGACAACACGTCCGCCGATGAGGGGAGCGACAGCCATTCCCAGGCCGCCGTACCCTGCGCAGAGTTCGAGGATCTTCAAGCAGACCCCCAAGCGCGAAGGACGTGATTACGTACGTACGTCTTTCGTCTTCACTCAGGTGGCCCCTTTCGGGGCCAGGCCTGCAATTCGCGAAAGCGCGAAATATGTAAGGCGTCTTCATGCTGGCGAGCCCCGACAGGGGCTCAAGCCTTGGCAACTTGCTACTTACGTACTTACATATAGAAGTCGCTAGTTGATCTTGATTTCGGAAAGGGGGAACCATGTGACCCTACTCACACCCGGCGGCGCCCGAAGGGCAACGGCGACGGGGGCGCCAGGGAAGGGAAAGTGCCGCCCGGAGGGCGGGCAGCGTGAAGACTCCAGCGGCCAGGGCCGCCCGCTCGGGCGGCAGCATTGTTGATCAAGCTTGCCCGCGGTGCGCTCAACTCGGGCCCGGTCGCTGGTACGGGGACTGTCAGTCCTTCCCCGTATCGTGAAGAGATGACGTTCGAGCGTCCGAAGACGCCCCAATACCTTGTCGACTCGACCTACCGTCTACTGGGTTCCCGGTGTCTGCGATGTGACGTGGACCGTCCGCTGGAAGTGGCGCACATTATGGACTGGCCCAAGTGTGTTGCCGTCGCTGGCGAAGGGTTCGCGGCTGCCCCGGATGGCTGGCACTACGCCGAAGCCCTCCGCCACTTTCACCATGTGGGCAACATGCTTCCCTTGTGCGCCAACTGCCATGCGCTCTACGACGGTTCTCGATATGCGGACGTCACCGAGTGCGAGATCCGTAGCTACCGGGACACGGCCGTGCGCCGACCAGAGATCCTGTCGCGGTTGATTGACTTCGTCGGCACGGAGCTTTCTGGCCGACCAAACCGGTGTGCCCACAGGGTGAGCGGAAAGCGGATGCACTCGCGGGCCGCCGACGTCGGCGCCTGCACATGGCCGCTGATCTGGATCTCGAAGGGGTACGAACTGGGCCTCATCGACGACAATCCGAAGATGCTGGTCGTGACGAATGGTGACGTGTTCCACGATCACGTTTGCCTGCGCACGACTGCTGTCAGTTCGTGCTCAGGGGATCTCAGTGAGTGCCGCCAGGGCAGCCGGATTTGGCGCCACGCTTCGAGGTCGGCGTAGGCGGCTTGCGCTCGCTCTGGGGCACTTCTCGCCACCGTCGTCGATCGCCGAGGAGATGCCCTACCTGCGGAAACGTGGCTAGCTCGCGCCATTGCTGGGGCTTGGTCGACCCTGGAACCGTGGCAGAATCCGAGCTGCTAAGACCTGGCGGCCCCTCTTTCAACGCCGGCGGGGTCATACCCCCACCCATCCGTACGGGTCGGCGCGAGGGAGGGCGAGAGCGCACGCACGTGCATCGATCTGGCCAATCGGATGAATGCAGGCATGTGTGCTGTACGCGGTGATGGCGTGTGTATCAGAGCGCATGAGCACATAGCGGGGCATGACATGACCGGCCAGGCATGGCGGACGTTGGTCACTGCCTGCCTGCCTCACGCGTACGCATGCGCGCGGAGGAACGGGCAGGCAGCGCGTACGGGCCGGATTGGACGGACACCCCAGGGAGCGTGTTAAGGTGTAGCCACATCGCACCGAACAGACCGGCAACGGGATGGGCGGAATGACACGCAGGACCGAGAAACCGCAGCTCACGCAAGGGGGCTGCGGGACGGATCGGAAAGTGTGTTAAGGTGTAGCCACGCATCGAACAGGCCGCGCGGTCCGGGAGGGGGCGCGATCGGCCAACGGTCCGGGCGGTAGGACAATGGGAGTGCCTACCGCTGACCAGGCAAAACGCGAAACCTCGAACGGTGAGCATGGTAAAGTTGGAACCAAGCCGAACCGGAAACGGGGCGGCGAAAAAAGCGGCTGGTGTAAACTTGAGACCAGCTCGGATCGAGAGATAGGGTCACATGACCGAGTACGTGTTCAGCGACATTGATCGCCAGTACGGCAAGGCGGTCGGAGTCAAGAAGTCGGACGGCGACTTCAGGTGCTACGAGTGTGTGGACTTCAGCTTCTACGAGCGGAACGTCGCTGAGCGGGACGCCAACGAGCGGTGCTCTTACTGCGGGGGGCTGGTCTTCATCCTCGCCGGAACGATCGCGGCGATGGAGGCCCCGAAGGTGGTCCGGCCGGTCAACCTGGCAAAGCCCGATGTGCAGCGGTTCGACCTGCTGTCCATCGCTTACAACCTGCGGACCCGACTGGATGAGGTGTCGTACGCCTACGACAAGGCTCGTCAGCGGATCGCGGAGCTGGAAGCCCAGCTCACCGAGCGGGAGGACGTCAGGGTCGCCGAGACCGTCGACGTCTAGGCCCTGATGTAAACATTGTACCTGGCCGCCCCTTCCCGCACAGGGAGAGGGCAGGGGCGGCCCCTCTCTCGAATGCGAGGACACATGTCTGCGATCGTCGCCCCCTCCGAGGCCCGCTGGTACCTGATGCTGATCGTTGAGGACGCCGCAGGCGAGACGACGTACATCGACCACTACCTCGACGACGAGCCCGCCGATGTATGGGAGTTCATCCCCGAGGGCTGGGACCTGCTCGAAGACGAGTCACAAGAGATCATCCGAGGCGCGCACGACTGCGAGTGCTGCGGCATGCACATCATGAACGCCCACGAGTGCGAGTCCTGCCGCAATGAAGACTGCGACCCGGCCAACTCGTGGCACTGCTTCACCGGGTACTGCGACGGCTCCGGGTGCACCTTCGAGAGCGAGTGCGAGCCGAACCACGAGGTCCGGGTCTGGCGTGAGAACGGCGACCTAGTGGGCCTGTGGGAGGTCGAGGCCCAGGCAACCGGCCGAGTCCTGGTGACGCAGCGCGAGGGGTACGAGCGCGACGCGGAGTCCCGCTTCACCTCGCTGTGGTCGGCCTGGCAATACGCCCAGGGTTGCGCCGAGATGCACGCACAGATGCTCCGCGACGAGTGCGAGTGCGGCGAGGACGACTGCGGCGTGATTCACGACCACGGGATCTCTGTGCAGGAGGTCACGAGCAACTCGGACCTTGGTCGGGCCTGACCTCCTCTCCAACTCCAACGCAAAGGCGAAACACCCCACTTGGGGTGTTAGCGGCAGGCGGGACCTGCCCTCTGAATGAGCCATCCGGCGTTCAGTCCTTCTACCTCGAACACGAGGAATCCATGAAGCGCGTAGTCAGATCCGCGGTGGAGTCTGCCGCCGGCATCGTCGAGAAGCACCGTGGGGTCGTTGGCCTTGCCCTGATCTCCGACAGTGAGGAACTGCGTCTCTCCGCCCGCAAGGCCCGGGAGAAGGCATTGCACTCCTTCGCCAACGAACGCGACGACGAGTCCGGCCTCGCCAAGCACGTGGCCACGGCCCTTTCCAACCGCGTCGCCACCCCGGCCTTCTGGGTCGAGCACCACTGGCTGACGATTCTCGCGGCCGTCACCCGCCGAGAGGCCACGGATCTCGCGCTGGCCAAGTCGGTCCTGAAGTGGCTGGAGACGTACGAGGGCGCGACCGACACCCCCGTCTTCGGGGTGCAGTCCTGGCAGTACAAGTCGGCCACGGCTCGGGCCCAGGCCCTCGCCGAGGTCAAGGCCGCGCTGACCGCCGTACGCGACGCACTGCGCGAGGTGGGCGAGCTGCCCCCGTACGAGTCCGCCGCCTGACCTTCCGCTCTTCGGGCCTCCCTGCACACAGGGAGAGCGGGGAGGCCCACCCTCCGAGAAAGCGAACGCAGATGCTCACGCCTGACGACAAGATCGCCTTCATCGCCCCCGAGTGCGGTGCCCTGTCCCTCATCCTGCGCATCGGTGACGTGGTGGTCGCCGGGTTCTTCAGCCCCGACCTGACCGAACCCATGGGCGAGGTGGTGTCGACCTTCGACCTGCCGACCTACGCCGAGCGGGAGTCCGCCGCGAAGGCCCGGATCGACGAGTTGGCCATCGTCCACATCCTCGACGGCTGGGACCTGATCTCCGCCTGACAGCGCCGGATGCAAAGGCGAAACCTCCCGAAGGGAGGTCGGCGGTAGGTGGTCCCTACCCTCTGACGATGCCAGCCCGCGTCGGTACCCACTACCCAAGGTGTAAACATGGAGCCAAAGAACGACAAGCTCGCGAAGATCCGTGCACTCCTGGCGAAGGCCGAAGACCCGGCCGCCACCCCTGACGAGGCACAGATGTTCTTCGCGAAGGCGGCCGAACTGATGGCGAAGTACGGGATCGAGAGAGCGATGCTCGCCGACTCCGACCCCCGCCACGACAAGCCCGGAGACCGCGTGATCGTCGTCGAGGGCAACTACGCCAATGACCGCATAATCCTCCTCGGCTATGTCACCGACGCTCTGAACTGCCACGGCATCACGAAGGACCAGAGCCGGGGGAGGACCGAGGTTCACCTCTTCGGCTACGAGTCCGACCTCGACCGGGTGGAACTGCTGTTCACCTCGCTTCTCCTTCAGATGTTCAACGGCATGCGCCAGGGTCGCCCCGCCTTCGGCGAGAAGCTGATCACCTATCGGAAGTCGTGGATCGCGGGATTCGTCGTGACCATCCACGAGCGGCTTCAGGAGATCGAGGCCCGCGCACGGCAGGAAGCCCCGGCAGCCGCCTCGGGACGCTCCGCCGAGTTGGTCGTCGCCGACCGCAAGGCCGTGGTCCTGGCGCAATTCGACGCCGCGTACCCCAACGCCCGGACGAACGGCCGCAAGACCAGCCGGGCCGGGACCGGCGTCGCCGCCGGGAAGGCAGCGGGCCGCCGAGCCGACCTCGGACAGACCCGAGTCGGCGGACGTCGAGCCATCAGCGCCTGATCCCCCTCTCATCACCGGCCGCCCTCTGCACACAGGGAGAGCGGGGGGCGGCCCCCTTCGAACACAGGAAGAGCCGGACATGATGCCGTCCATCACGAACGCCGAGTCGATCGCGTTCGACAGGATCAAGAAGCTCGTAGCGGATGTACTCAAGACCACGCGAGAGGTCGACGCGTGGCGCAACGACTACGACCCCGGCACGCAGGAGTGGTACACGCTCTGCAACCTCGCCGAGACCGCCGAGAGCCTGGCCCTCGCCCTGCCGGTTGAGATGCTCCCCGACGAGGAGTGGCGTTACGTCAGCCCCGGTGAGTACGCGGCCTGCGACGACATCCTTGCCGCGCTCAAGGAAGCGGGGGGCAAGTGATCGCCGCCGGACTCGCCGCCGCTGTCTTCCTGATCCTCGCCGACTCCGTGGGCGCCCACCAGGAGCCGAAGCCTGCCCCATCCGCCCCCAGCTTCGACGAGCGAATGCAAGACGAAGGGCGCGTGCTCTGGGGCGAGATCGACGGACACCCCGACTGCTGGGCCCTGATCGGTGACACGTCGTACGTCACCTGCCGCGACGGCTACAAGACCACGTCCTGACGCAAGCGGTCCCCTCCCACAGGGAGAGGGAGGGGACCACCTCGAAAGGCTACTCCGATGCACAAGCTCGTCTGTGCCGCCTGCGGGATCGGCAACTTCCGGGCCCGCGCCGACCAGGGCTTCGACTGCGACCACTGCGAGTCGCTGGTCTACCCCCGATGCCTGAGCCTCGACGGCTCCGAGGCGTGGGCCGTCGACTCCGCCGGCACCCTCGGCAAGGTCACCGACCCGGCCGCCAGCCTCGAAGACATTGAGGCCGCCCTCGATGACTTCCTGTCCGAGGCGCCCGGCACGTACGGCGCCCGCGCCGCCCTCCGAAGCCTCCGCGACGCCGCCACGCAACTCCGTGACGCCCTCGACGCGGGCCTCCCCCTTCCACCTGCCTGACCCGAAGGACTCCGCCATGAAGAACCTGCGCGACCACATCGAACTGACAGAGGAGAAGGAGCAGATCGAGGCGGACATGCAGCACGCCGTGACCTTGGACTTCGGCCCCTTCCTCGGCTACCTCGGCGCCTACGGCCAGAAGCTCGACCGCATGGCGGGCGAGTACCGACAGCACGAGATCGCCCGCCGAATCCTGACCAAGCACGCCGACGAGGCCCTCGACCGCGCACGCGGCAAGTGACTCCCCAACTCCCTTGAAAGGGCGCCCACATGACTACAGGCCCGTTCCTGTCCTTTTTCCTGCCCGACGTCAAACGCAACCGCGATTCGCTCGCCGCCGCCTGGCTGCGCATGCTCGAACTCGGTTACACCACCCGCGCCGAGCCGGTCGACGAGCCCGAGGGCTGCACGCGTACCCGGTGCGCCGGAGTCCACGAGGGCTACCCCGGCAGTGAGCACCGATGGGCCCTGCACTGCCTGTTGTGCGCCGTCGACATCGAGGTCTTCTACAGCCACATGCGAGAGCGCAAGGGAGCCAACCCGGCACCGCCCCGGCGCCACAAGGGGTGCAAGTTCTCCGGGCCACTCCGCGCCAAGGCTCGTGCCGCCCGCTACGTCGAACTCGGCCTCGCCCTTCCCTCCTGGGATCTGGACGCCCGCGCCGCCCACCTCGCTGCCTGACGCACTCGAAGGAGACCAACATGTCTGCCGACGTTCTCGCCACCACCGACGACGGTCGCTTCCACGTCCGCATGGTCCGCGACGACCACCCCGAGAACCCCCGCAACGACGACGAGACGCTCGTCCACGTCATCACGATCGACACCCACGCCGGGCAGTACCACCCCGTCGACAAGGACGGCGGCCCGCTCGCCGAAGCGTGGGAGCGCCTGAAGTGGAACCGCTGGACCGGTGTGGACACCTTCACCCGCTACGTCTCGATCATGCACGGCGGGATCGTGCTGGAGTCCAGTCCGGAGAGAGGCCCGCGCTCCCTCTGGTATGTGACCGGCGAAGAGGCCCGAGCCATCGACGGCGGCCTCCTCACCGAGGGGTACGTCGAGGCAGAGATGCAGGAGTACGAGGCGTGGGCCACGGGCGATGTGTGGGGTTTCGTGGTCGAGGAGCGCGTCGGCTGGACCCGCGACGTCGATCCCGACGAGTTCATGGAGACCTGGGAGCACGTCGACTCTTGCTTCGGCTTCTACGGCAAGCCGTACGCCCGAAGCCAGGCCCGCGAGGCCCTCCGCTTTTACGCGGGCCGCTCCGCCGGCACCGCAGCCTGACCCATCCGCACACCTCCTCAGCACACGAGAGAGCCACCATGACCAGCACGCTTACCCTGTCCTTCGGCTCCGTCGCGGTCGAGCGCGTGGAAGTCCCGAAGCCCTGGATCACCGCCTACGAGCTGACCGGCCCCCGCGTGAAGGGCGTCGTCGAGATCGCCCCCGAGTTTCACGAGCCCTACGTCGCCGAGTCCGAGCGCGCGTGGGAGTTCCTCCCCACCGCCTTCACGGTCGCTACGGCCGTAGCACTTGGAATCGTGCCGGGGCGGCCGGGACGCTCGAAGTGTGCGGCTCCCGCCTCGCGGAGTACGCCGTCGTCCGCCCCGGCCAGACCGACTGGCGCTTCAGCGTCCGCCGTGTTCAGAGCGGCATCGGCGACTACCCGGCGCCCGAGGGTGCCACCGCCCGGACCCGCGAGATCGTTCAGGCCCTCGTCGACCTGCACAAGCGCGACCAGAAGAACGTGCACGCCATGGCCGCCTTGTTCCTCCGCAGCCGCCGGAGCGACCGCCTGAACGCGATCGAGCGTGAGTACCGCAAGGTCGACGCCGAGTTTCGCGCGCTTCAGGCTCGCCACGCCGAGCTTCAGATGCGCAAGTCCCTGATGGCGGGGGAGTGGTCTTTCGAGACCGCCCTCGACGAGGCTGCCGCCGAGGCCGAGCGTAGGTTCACCGCCACGTGGACCCTGGGCGAGGCCCGCCTCGCCTTCGCTGAACCCGCTGTCTGATGATGGCCGACGAGTGGAACGCCCGGCATCCGGTCGGGACGCGGGTCATCGCCTACCTGCTGACCCGGCCCGAGGACGGTTTCCCGAGCTTCTGTGAGCGACTGGAGACCACCACCCGCACCCCCGCTTGGACCCTCGGCCACGGAGAGCCTGTCGTCTCCGTCCATTGCTACGCGGGCGGCATCTGCCTCACCCACGTTGACCTGATCGAAAGGACCCCAGCGCCATGAACGCCCCCATGATCGGACTTGCCGGCGCCGCGCGCTCGGGCAAGGACACCGCAGCTCAGGCCCTCCTCGACGCGGGCTGGACCCGCCGGGCCTTCGCCGACAAGGTTCGCGACATGCTGTACGCGCTCGACCCGATCATGGTCGAGAAGGAGTACCGCGACGGCATCACCAGCCTGCGGTACGAGATCGACAACTACGGCTGGGAGATCACGAAGGAGCTGTACCCGGAGGTCCGTGGATACTTCCAGCGTCTTGGTACCGAGGGCGGCCGGGGTGTCCTCGGTGAGGACGTGTGGATCGACGCGCTGTTCCGCGACTTCCAGTTGTGGGGCGCGACCGTCATCACGGACGTGCGGTTCCCCAACGAGGCCGACGCGATCCGGTCGCATGGCGGTCTGGTCGTCGCGATCCAGCGCCCCGGGCAGGAGCGCATCCGCGAGGCGGGTCACGTGAGCGAGAACGCCCTCGCCGGGTACCTGTTCGACGACGTGATCCTCAACGACGGCACGATCGAGCAGCTCCACGACCGCGTTATGCAGCTCACCCCGCTCCTCATGTAAACATGGGACCAGCGTGTTAAGGTGATACCATGCGAATCACCCCGCGCAAGGAAGAGATTGAAGCGGTCAAGGCGCTCTTGGAGGACCCCACTTTCGAGAGCGCCGACCAGATGGCCAAGGCCCTGCTCAAGGAGATGGGGGAGATCCTCCAGATGCGTGAGTGGGTGGCCCTCGTTCACACCTGGAAGGACGGGAGCCGGGGTCTGAACTGGGCGCCGTTCGGCAACACGGCCGAGGCCGAGTCCTTCGCGAAGAAGCTCGCGATCGGAGGCACCGGCCGCCTCGTAAAGCTCTACGCGCCCGGCGTCATGCTCGCCAACGTGGACGGCAAGAAGGGCTGGAAGGGCTGGTGCCTGCACCCCGAGTGCGGCCATTCCCCCTTCACTCACTCCCTCGCAAGCGCCGCCCGAGGGGCCTGCCAGATACCCACCTGTCCGTGCGACAAGTTCCGCAAGTGACCAAGAACGGAGGCCGACATGGCCGAGATCATCGCCCCCAAGCTCACCGAGTCCGACATCGCGGAACTGCTGGCTCTCCGAGGTAGCGGCCCGGTGGCCAACGCCTTCCTCGCCCGCCTCGCTGCCCACTACCTGACCGCCCAGTCCGAGGGCGTTATCAACCCCGCCCGCCACCTCGCCGCCTACCTCGGCGTACAGCGGGAGACCGTCCAGACCTACATGCGGATGGCCCGGAACCGCGGCGTGATCGACACTCGCCGCCCCTGACCCAAGGAAGCCCCCATGAAGACCGTCGACTTCCACGCCTGCGAGTGCTCCGACAAGCGCGCCTTCCCCGACCGCCGGTCCGCCGAAAAGGCCCTCGGCCGAGCCCAGGCCAAGCGTGACCGCCAGGCCCAGCGTTGGGAAGGCCGCCACCCCATGAACCGCGAGAACCGCGTCTACCAGTGCGATTACGACATGTGGCACCTCACGAAGCAGAGCCGGCGCACGTACGAGGGCCACACCGCGCGCATCGCGGCCTGAGTGTAAACATGTAACCGGAAGGGGCTGTTCTGATCAGCGCTATCAACCTCCGAACCGCCGTAGTCGTGCTGTGACGGCTGGGGGGAGCAACCGGCTGCTGACGCCGGAAGAAGTGGCCGAATGGCTGAAGGTCAGCGACACCACAGTTCGGAATAAGTATCGCGCTTGGGGCTTGCCTGCCCAAAAAGTCGGACGACTTCTGCGATTCCGCGAACGCGACATCGTGACCTACCTGAACAGCAACTACGGCTGAGACTGACTCTCCTGAATTTCGACCACAGGTGAAGTCTGTCCAGAATTCCACGATTAGGAAGGGGGCCGCATGGCCACCGTATTCCAGCGCTGCAAGGAAGATAAGCGCAGCCCGCTTTACCCGTGCGAGAAGATCCGCTGCGGCCACGACTGGACCGTGCGATACCGCGAGCCGGGCGGGCGGACTGGCCGACAGCGCGAGTCGAGCTTTCCCAAGAAGACGCAGGCCGAAGCTCACGGAAATAAGATGGAGGCCGACAAGGATCAGGGCGTCTACATCGACCCGAATGCCGGGAAGGTCAGCCTGCGGGCATACGCCGAGGACTACCTTGCGCGTCGAATAGTCTCCGACGCCACCTTCTCGAATTACAAGGCTTTCATAGACAATCACCTGATACCCCACCTGGGCAGGAAGACTCTGGCCGGCATCACCAAGCGGGACATTGAGCACTTCAAGGCGTCCATCAGCAAGGTCCTGGCGGAGAGTACCGTCTATGACCGGATGAAGCTCGTTAAGCACATCTTCTGGACGGCGAAGGAAGACAAGCTGATCCAGGAGGACCCCACTAGGGAAGTAAAGAACACACCGGCGAACAACGCCGTGGATGAAGACGAGATCCCTGAGCTGTTCGAGGTGAATCTCATCCATCAGCATATCTCGCCGCAGTATAAGTTCACGATTCCCCTCCAGGCGGGAGCGGGACTGCGTATTAGCGAGGCGCTGGCATTCCATACCGGATGCTTGCGTGGTGACTTCATTCGAGTCCGCTGGCAGATCAGCGCGAAAGCGCATCGTGATGACTGCAAGACAAGGCTTGTGCCGCTCAAGCACAGACAGGAAGGCGAATACCGCGACGTCCCGGTGGCGCCTTTCATCGTCGATGAGTGCCATTCTCACGCGGAAGAGTGGAAGCCGATTCCCCTTGGATTCGAGGACAAGGGCGGACGGAAACAGATGGTCGAGGTCTACTTTGCGCCTCGCGAGCGAGGTAAGGGCATTATGCCCACGGCCAACACGTACTCCTACCACTTCCGGAAGGCGTGTAAGGCCGCTGGCCTCGTCAACCCGGACGGGTCTGCGAAGTACACCCCTCACAGCCTCCGCCACTTCTTCGCCTCGACCGCCCTCGCCAACGGGGTGCCGATCCACGAGGTCTCCCGCTGGCTCGGCCACAAGTCGATCAAGACGACGGTGGACATCTACGGCCACCTCGTCCCGGAGGCGTGGGACCGCTGCCGCGACATCATGCAAATGGCCATGCGTCCGGAGGCGCCGCAGGACCCGTCCGGCTACGGGGCCGCAGCCTGATGTGCTGGATGTGCTGGATGAGTCCCGACGGTGCTGGATCGGTGCTGGATGCGACCCCCGGATACCCTGTTTTCACAGGTCGCAGCCCTGTACTACACGTTCAGGTTCAATGTGTGACCACTCCATGGCTGTGCGTTAGGGGCATTCGTTTAGCGTGCTGGTTTGGGGCCGAGCCCTCTTGGGGGCTCGGTCGCTTTCGTGTTCTTGGGCGGGCGGGGCGATTCGGCCCGAGGCGCATGGCTCGGCATGTCGAAGCAGCCCTTTCCTCTTGAATGCCGCTTCAGGCAACTTCGGTCTGTTGACAACCTTGCACAGCAGATCGCCGGTGCTCTGCCTCCTGCTTGACATCCTGATCAAGCCCCGTTTCACCGCGAGACCGGTCAGTCGCTCTTTGGGTACATCAGGGATTCACGCGCCACGGACAAACCGTCTCAGAAGATCCGCTCAGGTGTGATCCGTTCCAGCTGCAGCGCGTGGGACAAGGCGTACTTAATTCCGGGTGGTCAGCACTTCGCCAGTGCCGTCAAGCGGCGTACGACGTGGTGGTCCCTGTCGAAAGCCTTGCGCAGGCCATCACAGGTCCATTGCGCGGCCGACGGGGACACCGGCCGACCCAAGTCTGCCGAGAGCAGGTGGTAATGCGCGGCGGTCCAGAGAATGTCCGGATGGCTGGGAGGCAAGATCTCCTTCCGACACTTCAGGGTCTCCTCCAACAGCGGGAGAGCTTTCCGGAATTCGTGCAGAGCGACGAGACAGAGCGCCAGATGATGGGCTGTGTCGAGGGTGTGCTGGTGGCGGAGACCGAGGTGGTCCCGTTGGAGACGGTAGATGTGCAGGCCAAGTTGATAGGCCTCTGCGGGGTCCTGCGGTGTCTGGAGCCGCGCCAGATGGCTTCCGGTGAGCATCGCCGGCCGGCTTTCCTGGCCGAAGAGTTTGCACTGTTCCAGCCAGGATTGTCGGGCAAGCTGGCATGCGTCGGAGTGGTGGCCCTTGGCGCCGAGATCGAGCGCGCAATACACCGAAGCGGTCAGAGTCCTGGGATCGCTCGGGCCCAGCTCTCTCTCCCTTTCCAAGTAGACCTGCAAGTTGAGTCGCTCGGCGTCTTCATAGTGCCCACGTCCGAAGTGGGCGCGAGCCAGCACTGACATCACCACAAGGTCCTCGGCACGATGTTGTGCGAAGTACTCCGCCCATGCCATGCGGAGACTGCCGAGGCCGTCGATGGCCTCCCTGTATCTGCCGCTGTCCACCAAGTAGCCATATGTGTCAAGCAGAACTTTGCGCCCAGGTTCCGTGCGGATATTCGCGGGATTGACAGCGAGGACGGAAGGAGAGACCAGCGCCCAGTCGCCCCATGCTCCCTCTGGCGCGGCACGCTCTGGCACCGCTGCCACCAACAACTGTTCCGCCAATGATGAGGCGCTCGCCTCGTCTTCGGGGCGGGCAACGAGCAGATCGCGGATGACCGCGCCACTGATCTCATCGAGTTTCGCCGCCCCGGTTTGTAAAATCATCAACCCTCGATCGCGGAGACCTCCCAGTCTGCGATGCAGGTCGCAAATGGTCAGTAGGTACGGTGCATCCGACTCCGACACTTCCCATCGGTCCCTCCTCAACGCGCGGGTGGGAAACGGATCGGGGCCGAGAACGGCCAGTGCGTGAAGGAGATGAAGCATCCGCCGGTCTTCCTCGGCTCCGGCTGCAAGCGCACGCGTTGCTTTCGACAATCGGCCTGCCAGCGATCCCGGAAAATCGGATGAGCGATACCCACTGAGGATTTTCGAGGCGCTCGACTCCAACTGTTCCAGCACCTGCTCCGGCGTCATGCCACTCGTCAGCCAAGTCGCTGCGTTCTCCATGGCAAGCGGCAGGTCGTCCAACGCACCGGCCAGGCGCATGGCGTCGGCTTCCGTGAGTCCGTGGACCTGTGTCCTCAGAAGACGCACCGATTCCTCTCGGGGGAGGACCGGAACCTGGATCACCCGAGCGATTCTGTGCCAGGTCCCTGTGTCGGCCCGTGAGGTGATCAGGACCTTGGTCTCGTCCCGGGGCAGATACCGGACGACGTCTTCCGGGTCCGACACCCCGTCCAACACCAAAAGATGAGGGCCCGATCTTCCTCTGACGGTGGTCAGGCAGGCGGCAATCCGTTCGGCCGAATGACCAGAACCGGAGGTCGCCATATCGATCCAGCTCACATCCGCGTACCGATATTGCTGCCGATACGCCAGTTCGCTGCTCATCACCGTCTTCCCGATGCCCACTCGCCCGTTGAGCACGACCGGTACGCCGTCATCTGCCCGGTCCAGATATCCGGGAAGTGTGTCGTCCACCAGCTCGGTCCGTCCGAGAAAACTCGGATCGCGGCGCGGGAGCGCAAAACTCTCGTTCATCTGTGCAGGCCCCTGAGCCACTCGCTGTTCGCCTTCAGATACCGCAGGTTGACCCATTCCTGGGCGAGGCGGTCTTCGCCGCACAACAGCGCGGTCGCCATGGCATGGTGCGAAGGATCGAGCCACCGCACTGGGTCGATTGCCTGTTGCGTCGTAAGACGCCTCTCCTTGCGCGGCAACGGGGTACCGATGTTCAGCAGTGCGTCATAGAGCCCGACCGCAGGGAGCACTTCGGGGAGGTCTTTGTCCTTGAGGGCCTCCTCGGCAGCCGCCGCCGGGATGGACAACCCGGTCGGGTCGAGGTCACCGAAGTAGCGGATCTTCGCGATCTTGCCGAGTCGGAGCATCTTGATACTGGCGAGTGAGGCCAAGAACGCACTTCCCATCCCGCAGGCCACGTAGCCGACTGCGTGGCCCTTTACCCCGTCCAACGCCTCTATCAACGACCAGCACGTGGTGACGTTCTCCACGATCAGGAGAATGTCACCGTCGCCGATGCGTCCGTAGCAACCATCGCTCTCCACGATGAGTCTCTCGGTGATGATCTGAGGCGGTGCTGAATACATCTGCAACAGTTCGTACAGAGCTTCCCGGTCAGAGAAGAACAGGCCGCCCAACTCGTCGAACGCCTTTTCCTCGGCATCGAAGCATCCCGAGTAGGTTCGACTGCCGAAGATGTCAAGAGCACGCTCACGTTTCGGTGCAGGTGTCATGTCGGGTTCGGACAGGAACCAGCTGTTGACCGCACGATAGCCAATCCGCGTTCTTGGGGCAGCGCTGTCCCAGTACTGGGCCACCTTGCGCATCCTCGGATGCAAGGGAGGAAGCGGCTCCCGCACCTTCTTCGCGGACGGGTTGGTGGGAAGCACCCACACTCCTTTCGGCAACGGAACCTTCTCCCCGTCGTCGCCCTTCATCGCGGTGATGGTCCCGTACTCGTACAGCTCGTCCAGATGACGGCGCAGAACCACCGCTTCCAGTTCGTCCTCGACCTTCGGACGAGGCACCGTACGGAAGGCGCGGCGCAGGTCTGGCAACGAGACGCTGGTCTTGCGTGTACCGTCCCATTTCTTCCGCGAACGGGCGTGCTCGTACAGCGCGTTCAGCAGCTCACGCGCGGGACGACTCAGATCGGTCAACGCTCTCTTCCTCGCGGTCTTGGTCGTGGTTGTGCTCCGCATCGGCACGGGCGTGGTACCTGATGGATGTGATCACCGGGTTCTCACCCTCCTCAAGAGGCTCAAGAAGATGCTTTCTCCCCTCGCCCACGACGGTGAGATACATGCGGTGTGCTCGCAGGTCGGCGTCATTGCGCAGACGGATGACGAGCGGGAAGGAGTCAAGGACCGCGAGATCGTTCAGCCCTGTGGTGTAGACGAGTTGGACACCCAGCGCACGGGCGACCGACTGCTGAAGCCTCAGCAGATAGCCGGCCGAGGCGCGACCGATCGGGTTGTCCAGGAACAGCACGCCCGAGTTCCGGCGGTGCTGCACCCTGCCTTTCTCGTTCGCGCGCAGCGCTGCC
This sequence comes from Streptomyces sp. NPDC050988, assembly GCF_044456225.1. NCBI lineage: Bacteria > Bacillati > Actinomycetota > Actinomycetes > Kitasatosporales > Streptomycetaceae > Streptomyces > Streptomyces sp. NPDC050988. The sequence goes on from NZ_JBITFQ010000004.1 coordinate 294,398, forward strand.
ATGGTGCAGTAGAGGACGATGGCCGCGGTCAGCACCTGGCCGCCTGAGAAGATGTCCTTCATGGCCGAGACCGGCACCCGCTCCGTCCGCAGAACGGCGTCCGGTTTGAGGATCCGTACTCGGAACCCCTTGGGGGCCACTGCTTCGGTCACGCCGCGTAGCAGCAGCGCCAGACCGTCCCGTTTGATCTCTTTCCCGCGGATCAGCGCTTCGGCGGTCTCGTCCACGACGGTACCGAGCCGGTCCTCCAGCGCCTGTTCGGAGACCTCGGTGAAGCGGATCCGCAGGAATTCCTGCTCGGACCACTCCTGCAACCCCTTGGGCAGTCGGGAGAGATTCTGTGCCCGCTTCAAAGTCCGCAGCGCCTCCTGCACTTGCTGGCACAGTTGGAGCACGATCTGCCGGCGGTGCCGTTCGATGGAGTCCAGGTCCACGGTGAGGCTACGCAGTCTGGGTCGGAGGTTGTCACTCCATTCAGCCGCCCGTGCCGGCAGTTCGGCACGAGGACAGGACTGGATCACAGTGCGGCTGGGGGAGGACAACTCTCCGAACCGGGCGTCCGCGGCGAACCCGACCAGTTGGTCGGTCAGCGTCCGTTCCTCGGCGAGTGCCGTCTCGACCTTCGTCCCGATCCGGTCGTACTCGGTCTTCAGCACGGTGTGCCGATCTCGGGCGGCTGACACACCGCCCTCGTACGGCACGTCGTCTTCGCGGGGTTCACCTGACCGGGACAGGACGGTGATCAGGTCCGTGAAGTTTTTGGCGGAGGAGCGCAGAGCGACGGCGGCGCTCTCAGCACGCTCGCTGTGGTAAGTGAGTTCGCGCCGGATGCGCCCCGCTTCATCCCGATCGTGTTCCGCCGCCTCGATCAGGCGCATGCCGTGAATGACGTGCAGAGGTGGGCCGTAGGGAGCGAGATGCACGTCGGTGAGCGGTTCCGGAAAGTCTTTGAGGACCGCTCGGTGTTCCGCGATACTCGCGTCCGCCCCGGCCAGTGAGACCTGGCAGTCGGAGACCGCCTGTTCGGCACGGCGTTGAGCGGCGGCCCGGCTCGCGCCGTCCACTCCGTCAGGACCGTTCAGCAACGCCCGGGCGGTTGCTCGTGCTTCGGGCGAATCGTTCTCCATCTCCCGCGCGGCGTCCGTCTCGCGTTGTTCGGCCTGACGCATGTCGAGAAGGAGATCGGCTCCGACTGATGCGCGTTCGTACTCCATGGCCGCAGCCTCGTAGGCACGGCGCAGTACGGGGAGCGGTTCCGCCGGAACCTCCGTCCTGCTCTCAGCAACAGCGTTGGCGCCCGGAAGCTCATCCAGTTCGCCGGTTATACGGTGTGCGGAGCCGGTCAGACGGTCCATCGTGCGTACGTGCTCGGAGCTGGCGGTCCGGTGACTTCTGGCGGCCGTTTCTGCCAGTTGAGCGGCCTCTCGTGCTCGAACCTCCGCTGTCCGAGCCTGGTCCACGGCGGTCTGCCAGTCGGGAATCCGCTCCTCCTGGCCGGCCAGCGCACGCAACGCGGACTTACGGGCCTCCAGTGCCAACTGCGCCGTACGAAGCGGCGGAATGGCTTCGCGGATGGACTTGAGGCGGGCGGCCGCGAGCTCACGCTTCTCGGTCTGCTCGGTCAGCGCCTCTTGGGCATCGTCGCGAGCCTGCACCCGGACGGTGATGATCTCGCGCAGCTCGGCGAGCTTCCCTTCAGGGAAGTCCGCCCGCCACTCCTCAAGGCGGTTGAGCAGCGAGAGGAACATACGTTGCCGAGCGTCCAACTCGGCGATCCGCGCGCGATGTTCGTCATGGCGACGACCGAGGGCAAGCCGCTCCTCCGAGGCTGCCCTCTCGTCGTACAGCGCCGGATGCGGAGGCACCACGAAATCCAGCCCAGAGAGTGATGCATCGGGTTCGTGCATGTCCGTGGTGGTCCCCAGCGCCACCAGCGTGCTGGGCCACAGCTTTCGGGCGGCCAGGATCTCCGTTGCCCGCGTCGTCTGTTCGGGGTCGTTCAGGAGTACACCCGTGACCAGATGCGGCACGCGCTCGATGAGTGCACGGCGCTGTTCGACCCGGGGCAGACCGGCGAGGTAGTCCCAGCCGGTATAGGTGTGGACACCGGCTTCTCGCAGTGTCTCGCACGCTTCCGCTGCCTCCGGGGAGGGCGGCAGCAGTTCGTTCGTCTCCAGCGCGAGCCTGGCCCGTTCGTCACGGGCCATGGCGATACGGATCTCGGTTCTCGCCACATCCGCGGCGTCACGTCGCTGAGCGAGCTTGCCGACCAGCCTGGGAGCGTCCACCTCCAGGTCGAGACGGTCGATGTCCAGGAGCGCGAGCGGCTGGATTTCTGCTTCCAACGCACGGGTACGCTCGTCGGCTCTCGTCCAGTCGCGGCGGGCCAGATCGAGAGAGTGCCGGGCCTCGGCCAAAGTCTGCTCTGCGGCTTGGCAAGCCCGGTGGGAAGCATCGTGGAGCTCCGCCGCGTCCTCGGCGGCGGACTCCTGCCGGGATATCTCCTCGGCGTTCTTGCGGGCCTCCTCCTCGGCTTGCCGCGCGGCGTCACGAGCCGTCACGCCGTCGCTCAGCAGACCGTCGCGCACGGCGTCTGCGAGGGCATCCCGCACTTCCTGGATACGAGTGTCGAGCGCCTTGGCCTGCGCTTGGTGCTCGGCAGCCAGGCCGACGGCCGCGTTGTGCTCGGTCTGAGCCTGCTCGGACAGCGCGCGTTCGCTCTCCGCCTGCTTCTGCGCCGTCGTCGCCTGCTCGGTGAGGCTCCGTGACATGGTGCGGAGCGCTCCGACGAGAACCTCCAGCGCGGCATCCCGGGCCTGCAGTGCCGGAAGGGCGGCCTCCTCGGTGCGCCGGACCAGCTCACGCAACCGGTTCGCGTTGGCGATCGCCTCCAGGCTCTTGGCCAGGCGGGGTACGACCTTCCAGGCGCGTTCGGTCTCCTGCGCTCGGTCCCACGCGGCGCGCGCCCTCTGTTGTTCCTCCTCGGCTTCGGCCAGCTTCAACAAGGCTGTGAGGCGGCCCAGTTCACGAGCAGCGGCCACGAGCTTCTCATGGTGGAGCACGGCCCGCCGCAGGTCGCCACCAAGGCGTTTGGCAACGTCTTCGCTCGTCTTCGCGGCCTCGGCCTCACGGAACGCGCGTACTTTGACCGAACGGACAAAGGCGTCCAGCGTCCTCCTCGCGACCCGCTGTTCTTCCTGGGCGGTGAGAGCGGCGGTATGGATGCCAGCCAGTGGTTCGAGGAACTCCAGTGCGCCGGCCACGAAGTCCCGTTCCAAGGTCAGCGCACCACGCCTGCCGAGCTTGTCGCCGTAGGAGTTCAGCAGGTTGGCGAGATCCTGGGCCGGTCCGGTGGGCACCACGGCCGACAACAGGAACTCGACGAAGGCGGCGTCGCTGGCGAAGGAGAAGACGTCGGCCGCCTCACCTTCCCCGGCGTTCATCGCCCGTTGGTAGCGGAAGAGTTCGGGGTCCAAGCCGAGGTCCGTGAGTCGTTCGGTCCACTCCGACTGAACGCGGAAATGATCGAACTCAAGTTCAGGATCTCTGCGTTGGGCCTCGTCGAGTTCGCCGATGAAGTCGGCCAGCCGCAGATATCGTCCGTCCTCGGCCACGGGAAGGGTGTCGAGTGTGGTCCCCCGTGCAGGGCGGAAGTGGTACCAGCGCTCCATCAAGTTGGACGCGTCGGAAGTCGCTTTGAGGTGACGCCACTCGGAGACTTTGCCGGTCACCAGCCGACGCCCGCTTCGGGTGTGTGTCCACTCCAGCGCGATGTGGGCCACATCGTTGTCGAGTACGAACCCTCTCAGCGTACGAGGATCACGAGCACCCACTACTTGACGTTGTCCGGGCAACAAGACCGAGAAGATCAGCTTGATCAGTACGGACTTGCCGCCGCCGTTCTCGAGGAAGAGCACCGTGGCCGGAGAGGGGCGCCGGACAGGTTGCTCTTCCCTGACGCTGAACAAGGTGGCGGGGCGGTCGGCGATGGGATCTCCGACGCCGCTGAAGTCCAGGAGAACGTTCTCGTAGCGCGCCGCCTTGGGCCCGACGGACTGCAGGAGCACTCGGGACAGCTCATACATCCTCCGGGGCCTCCGCCAGGGTTCCGGGACCGGTCGTCACACCCATGGGAAGGACCACGCCCAGCGCCACCAACTCCTCGAAAGCGCTGGTGGCCGCAAGTTCGCGCACCTGAAGCTGGTACCGCCGTGTGGTCTGAAAGACATCCTCGCCGGCGTTCTTCATCGGCGTCAGGAAGCCTTGCTCGGCAAGGAAGTTCAGGGCTCGGGACACCATGCCCTTGGTGGTGTTCATCGCTCGACGCTTGTCCTTGGTGGGGAATGCCTCGGGCCGGTTGGCATACGCGTGCCACGCCAATTCCAGTTCCGGTGCGTCACTGGGTACGTCAGCCGACTCCTCACGGGACGCCGCTTTCTCCCGCAACCGGTCGCAGGCTTCGCGAACGACGGCGTCGACCACATCGACACTGACCCTGCCGACGTACTCGTCCTTGGCGAGGTCGTCCGGCCGGGGAAAGGACACCGCCGCGATGGCAAGGTGGATGATGCCGTGCAGAAAGCGCTCGGCGTAGCCGCCTTCCTTCTGGGTGCGGCGGGCGTAGGTCTCCATCCTCGTCTCGAAGGGAGAGCCTCCGTCGGCCGCGATCGCGAGGCCGATGTCTTCGTGTTCCCCCAGCACTCTGAGCCCCAGACCGGTGGCGATCCGTCCGGTCAGGGTTCGGAACGCGCCATCGTGCCGGTAGCGGCGCAGAAGCTCTCGATAGGTGTTGTCGCGACTTGGCAGCAGCCGAGGGCGCATCGCGAAGGCGAGCAACTGCGCCGCTTGTTCGGCGTCATCATCCGTGAAGCGAGGTCTCATCACCGAACTCCTCGTGCCGAGCCGTACCGGGCTCTTCTGATCCTGGAACGACTGGCCTTACGCCTGCTTTCGTGAGCCACAGTTCGTCGCCGCCGAACTCCGGATCGTGCAGCGGATCCCCGGTAGGCACGGCGATCAACACCTCAGGTACGCGCTCACGAACCGCGTCACCGACGGGCGGATTGAAGGCGTGCGCCGCCCGATGCATCACCAGCCGGGCGACCTGAGGCTCAAAGCGATGCGCAAGTGTGAGCAAGTCGCTCAGCGACGCCGAGCCACCAGGAAGGGAGAGGATCTCGCTCGCTAGCCTAAAATGTTCGGGAGTAAACAATTCGCGTTCCGGGATGGGATCGACTTGCGGCTCCCGGACCTCGCCGGCGAACCTCTCGGGCTCAGACGGCTGTTGCAGGAGGCGCCCTACAAGTGACGACAGCGTGAGAACTTCGGGGGGCGCCGGGGCGACCGCCCCCCGGAAGAAGTCGTACACCGGCCCGAGTGCTTTGCCCACGGGAAGTCCGAGTAGCGGCACCAGTAGTTGCCCGTGCAAGTGCAGCGCGGCGCGCTGCGGTTCGCCGGAGAACAGCTGACGGTCCTGTTCGGAACGGAACTGATCGCCCGCTTCCTGTACGGCTTTCTGAAGCTGCATATGACGGCGGATGCAGTCGCGGACGATCTCCACGAGTTCCGCTGCCCGCTGCTTCTGGCGCGGATCGTCAGAGTCGTCCCGGGCGGCGGTGATGTTGGTCAGAATTGCGTGTTCCGCCGTGTAGCGCCCCTCGATGTGCATAAGAGCGTCCAACAGCAGGTCTGGTACCACCCGCTCCCAGTCCACGGTGCGCACGTCGCGACGGGTGGCGTCGAGGTAGCGACGCAGGGTCTCTCCGTACTGGACCGTGCGGTACCTGGCCTGTTCTGCGGCGAGTTTGGCGTCGGCAAGCCGCCCGCGTCTGATGAGGTTGTCGAGTTTGACCTCGGCTGCGATCTGCGCGGACTCCACATCCGTGTCCAACGCTCCGACGAGTACGTTGATGGCCTCGTCGGTGGCTCGCAGCGAAAACCCGTCGGGTGTCGACTGTTCCACCAGCAATTTGAAGTCGAATTCGAAGCGGTTGTAGGTTCCTTCGTCGCCGACGAGCCCATAGGGCCAGGAGAATCCACGTTCGATGGTGCCGACATTGATCAGCCGCTGGAGCACCCAGTCGGCCACTGAGGCGTGCTCGGCGTCACCTCTGTCGGGCGCCTGAGCCGCGACGAAGTGCTTTACCTGCTCAAGTACCTTGGCGTGCTCGGCTCCGGCGTCGAAGTCCATCGCGATGGTGACCTGATCGATCGTGTGCAACGCGATTTCGGCCATGTGATAGACCCTGGCATCCGCCCAATCCAGCGACGCCTTGCGCTGATCCAGCGCCTGCAACGGTGCCGTACAAGCCAGCGCCTTGACGCGGCGAACCAGTCCTTCATCAGGCAAGTGAGGCGGGTGGGACAGATCGTGATACACAATCCGTCACGCTAGCACCCCCTACAGCACCATATCTGGAGATCTCAGAATATCCGGCTCGGCAACTCCCGTCACTCCACAATCGAGCCGCATGGCCGAAGTTCATCGCTCGCGAACTGATGTTTGGGTGGGTCCTGCATTCGGATTCCACCATTCCGCTGCAAGCCGAGCCAGATGAATCATTACCGGGCCTGGCGTCAATAGGGCCTTGGATTGACGGGGACAGTCGACGTTTTCAACGTCGATACCGAGAGCGGTGGTGTGCGCGGGGTGAGCCCTTCGCCGTTTTCGGAAAGAGTGCGGGTCGCGACGGAGGGAAGGGCACTGCGAGCACCTGGCGTGGCATTCCAGCACGCGACGCCACAGTCTGTCCGCCTCTGCGCGAGCAGGTAGCCGCGCCTATCTTTACCCCGGCGATCTGGGCCCGCACGGGCTGGTCGTCGGAGACCATCGGTGGTCAGACGTTGCGGATTACAGTGGCGGGTTTTGTGTCCTGGGCGTCGATGAGGGCGCGGATGTCGTCCGGGTCCGAGGTCCAGATGATGGCGCCGAGGCTGGCTGCCATGGTCACGACGGTGGCGTCGACGATGTCGGAGGTGCCGGCCTTGCCGCAGAGGATGCCTGCGGTTTTGGCGGTTTCGAGGCCGACGGGTACCACGTGGCACCCGGCGAGGAACTTGCCGAGTCTGACCTGGCGGCGGGAGTCCCGCCATGCCTGGCTGACGACGACGGACGGGATGTGGATGTCCCGTCCGTCGTCCAGGGCCAGGCTGTGGCGGGCCCACATGCGCCGGTCGTCGTTGTCGATGGCAATAAGTACCCCGGCGTCGTACAGGTAGGGGATGTTCACGCGGCCGAGGCTCCCGAGCTGCTGAGGTACTCGGCGTCGGCGGCGGCCAGGTCTGCGCGGGCGGCGGCGAGCTCTTCCGGGGTGAAAGCGCCGTGTTCGGCCTGCCACTCCTGGATGACGGCGCGGCCGGCCCGCAGGCGCAGCTCGCGTTCGGCTGCTCCGGCGACGAGGCGGGAGAGTGGGATGCCTTCTTCTTCGGCGGCCCCGGCCAGGGCTTCAACCAGGGATTCGTCGAGAGTGATAGTCACCTTCTTGGTAGCCATACATCAACCATAGCGCGGTATGGCCTTCGATGCTGATGCCCGGATCGCGGTGGGGAGAGCGGAGGGCGTGAAGCGCATCCATCGGGCAGGGGTTTGCCGACTCGATGACCCGCGGGACTGCGAGTGAGGCTGGGCCCACATTCGCCGGAAAGGGCGGATTGCTGATGAATTTCTTGCTCGGCCGTGAGGTGGAGGTGCACGGTTTCGAGCACGGGCCGGGCGATGGATCGAGGCTTGGGTGGCGAGCGTTTTCCGAAGGTGCAAGAGGGATGTCCGGGACCGGAAACGCCATGCGGCCCGCGCCCCTTGACGCGGCGGTCCAGTCTCCGGAGGAAGTAAGACCAGATGCTTGCACGCGGGCCGCGTAGAGGGAGGGGCTCAAGGGGCGCCCGAGCTGCATGGTGCTGGGATAGACCTCCCGTGCTGGGATCGTGCTGGGATGACCCCCTCCAGAACCGAGTTTCCGCAGGTGGGAGCTCTGCACAATGGATTCCGCTTCAACGTCTGCCCCACATCGACAGGGGCCCGGCTCTTCGGAGTCGGGCCCCTCGTTCTTGTTCCGATGCGTTCGAGGGTGAAGTAAGATTCGATCTACGTAAGAAGCTGTCTACGTTAATCATCCCGGGGTGGGCCATGGAGTTCCGAGGTCGGACCGGAGATCTTGAGCTGCTTGCCGGGCAGTACCGGACCGTGGCGGAGGGCGGTGGAGCCACCCGCGGGCGGGCCGTGATCATGACCGGGCGGCGGCGGGTGGGGAAGTCGCGGCTGGTGCAGGAGTTCTGTGATCGGTCGGGGGCGCCGTATGTGGTGTTTCAGGCGACCCGGGGGCGTAACCCTGTGACGGAGCGTGCCGACTTCGCCGCCACCCTCGCGCAGTCGTTGCTGCCGGGGGCGGAGCTGGTCGCCGGGCTTCAGGCGCGGGACTGGAATCAGGCCCTGCGTTCGCTGGCGGTCGCGGTGCCCGATGACTCGCCCAGCATCGCGGTGATCGACGAGGTGCCCTGGCTGGTCGAGCAGGACCAGGAGTTCGAGGGCGCGCTCCAGACCGTCTGGGACCGGCATCTGTCCGCCAAGCCCATGCTTCTGGTGTTGGTCGGCAGTGACACGTCGGTGATGGAGGCGCTGCAGTCGTACGGGCGACCGTTCTTCGGGCGGGCGGCCAAGATGACCGTCCAGCCGTTGAATCTCGCCGATGTGCAGGCCATGACCGAGCTCGACGCGGCAGGCGCCGTCGATGCACAGTTGATCACCGGCGGGTTCCCCGAGATCGTGCAGTCGTGGCGGCCGGGCATGGGGCGTACGGACTTCTTGCAGGCGTCGGTCGCCAATCCGCTCTCGCCCCTGCTGGTGGCCGGTGAGCTGTCCCTGCTGGGCGAATTCCCCGAGGCCTCGCACTCGCGGGCCGTACTGGAAGCGGTCGGCAGCGGTGAGCGTACGTTCAGCGCGATCGCGGCACAGGCCGGCGGCGCCGGCGCGCTGCCGTCCGGCACGCTCTCCCCGCTGCTGGCCACGCTGCAGGCCAAGCGAGCCCTGGCCGCCGACCTCCCCCTGTCCGCCAAGTCGGACAGCAAGAACAAGCGCTACCGGATCGCCGACCCGTATCTACGGTTCTGGCTGGCCTTCCTGGCGCGCGCGATCCCGCTCATCGAGCGCGGCCGGGGCGACTTGGCGCTCGAACGCATCGAGCGGTCCTGGACCACTTGGCGCGGGCGGGCGGTCGAGCCGCTCGTCCGCGAGTCCCTGCTGCGTCTGATGCCCAATGACGAGTGGCCCGGGACCGAGGCCATCGGCGGCTGGTGGAACCGTCAGAACAACCCGGAGGTCGATCTTGTCGGGGCAGACCGCGAGCCGGTGGCTCAGCGGGTGCACTTCGTCGGGTCGGTGAAGTGGCTGGAGACGCAGCGCTTCGGCCGCCATGACTACGACGCCCTGGTACGCGACATGCTCGCCGTCCCCGGAACCACGACGGACACCCCACTGGTCGCGGTCTCCCGCTGTGGGGTGTCCGATGGTCTGCCGCTCGCCGCGCACTGGGGGCCCGACGACCTCGTACGGGCGTGGAGTACGGGTGTGCAGTCCTGACCTGCCGTACTGGCCTGCCGTACAGACGTTCCGTACAGACCTGCCGTACAGACGTGCAGTACTAGCGCGGCGGGACCGGGCGGTCGTAGACGTTCTTCGGGGTCACGATTTCGGTGATCTTCTGGGCGAGGACCGAGGACGGCTCCTTGCCCTTGTAGGAGATGTCGGTGTTGAGGAGGAGCACCAGGGTGGCCTTCTTCGACGGCAGGTAGACGGTCACGCTCTCGTACCCGGGGATGGAGCCGTTGTGGCCGATCCAGCCGTCGGAGTTGAAGATGCCGAGGCCGTAGCTCGTGCCGGGGAAGCCGGTCGGCAGCGTCTTCAGCCGCTCCTTCTGGGACTGCGGGCTGAGCAGCGTCCCGGTGGCGACGATCTTGGCCCACCGGCGCAGGTCGTGCAGGTTCGAGATCATCGCCCCGGCCGCCCAGCCCCAGCTGGGGTTCCAGTCCGTGGAGTCCTCGACCTCGCCGCTCAGCGTCTGGTTGGTGTAGCCGCGGGGGTGCGGCTCGGGGAACTCGGCGTCCAGGGGGAACAGCGTGTGGCGCAGGTGGGCCGGGCGGAGCACCCGCTTGTCGATGAAGTCGACGAGGTTGTGCCCGCTGACCTTCTCGATCACCAGGCCGAGAAGGACGAGGTTGCTGTTGGAGTACTGGAACTGCTTCCCCGGCTTGAACGTGTTCTTGTGCTTGAAGCCGTACGCGAGCACCTCCCGCGGGGTGAACGAGCGGGTCGGGTCGCTCAGCAGGTCGTGCACGAAGTCCGGGTCGGCGCTGTAGGGGAACAGGCCGCTGCGCATCTCGGCGAGATGACGCAGCGTGATCCGCTTGCCGCCCGGCACGCCGTGGATGTACTTGGAGATCGGGTCGTCCAGGCGGATCCGTCCGTCGTCGACGAGCTTGAGCAGCGCGGTGACCGTGAAGGTCTTGGTCTCGCTGCCGATCCGCATGTACGGGTCGGTGGTCATCGGCCGGCCGGTGGCGGTGTCGGCGACCCCGGTCGCGCGTACGTAGCTTCCCTTGCCCGGCATCCACAGTCCGACGATGACACCGGGGATGCCGGCCTCCCGGCGGACGTCCGCGATGGCCTTGTCCAGCCGGGCTGTCAGCTTGGGACCGAGGCCGTTCGACGGGCACTCGTCCTTGTCGTGCCGGTCGCCGCCGTGCACGTTGACACCGTGCCCGTTGACACCGTGCGGGCCGGCGCCGTGCGGGTCGCAGTGCCGGTTGCCGTCGTACGGGCCGCCGCCGTGCCGGTCGACGCCCGCGGCGTTGACCGCCGTGGCGGGAATCGCCGTCATCGGCGCCAGCACCGACGCCACGAGGAGCGCCGCGGTGAACAGCCGTCGGGAGGGGGTACGTCGCATGTCGGGGCGCCTCTTCCAGGTCAGGGGCTCGGACGGCAACGTCACCACCCGGACCCCGGGCGGAGGTCCTCGTCGGGTAATCGTTCCGGCGAGTCCACTCGTTCGGAGCCACCCAGGTTCCGGCGCGGACCGCGACCCGCGACCCGCGACCCGAGTGGCTCCGGTCCGCGGCACCGTCCTCGCCCGGCCAAAGGGTGGGAACCGCGCGGACGCTTCCGTACGTTGAAGGGTTGACGAGGGAAGCCAGGAGGTTCTCATGGCGTACGGGCCCTACGGCGTGGCTGTGCCCGCGCCGGCTTCGCGCGGAGAGCGGTTCAAGAACGCGGCCCTGCTGGTGGGTGGCTGGGTCGCCCTGCTCTGGGTGCTTGAAGCCATCGACGTGGCGAGCGGCCATGCCCTGGACACGTTCGGCATCACGCCGCGGGAGTTCGGCGAGCTGCGGGACATCGTGCCCGCCGCCTTCGTGCACTTCGGCTGGGACCATCTCGCGGCGAACAGCGTGCCGTTGCTCCTCCTCGGTTTCCTCGCCGCGCTGTCCGGGATCGGCCGCTTCCTCGCCGTCGTCACCGTGACGGTCCTCGTCAGCGGCCTGGGTGTCTGGCTCACCGCGTCCGAACACTCCATAACCGCGGGCGCGTCCGGCGTCGTCTTCGGCCTCTTCGGCTATCTGCTGGTCCGCGGCTTCGTGGACCGCCGGATCGGTGACGTGGTCATAGGACTCGTCGTCGGCGCGGTCTACGGCTCGATCCTGTGGGGCGTACTGCCGACGACGACCGGAGTCAGCTGGCAGGGGCATCTCTTCGGCCTCATCGGCGGGGTGGCCTCGGCGTTCGTGTTCCGACGTCCTCGCGAGGCCCGCGCATAACCGACGTGCCTTGGCCGACCGGGCGCCCGGCCCGTCCGGCGTCCGGCGCGACTGTCGGACCCCCGTGGAAGGATGTCCGCTCATCGCGGCGTACGGCACACGAGGGGCGTCATGGCGGAGGGTGAGGGGGCGGTCGACAGCCCCGTACCGGTGGGGCGGAAGACCCGTACGGTCGTCGGGAGGGCCGAGCGGCTGCGCGGGCTCGCGCAAGGAGTGCTCGACGATCACGTGCGGGCCCTCGACCAGGTGCGTACGGCGCTCGCGCCGGTCCTCGCCGAGCTGGTCGCCCAGGAGCTGGAGGGCATCCCGGTCTCGCGCCTGAAGGACGTCACGGAGGGGCGGCTCAGGCTCGGGGCCCTTGAGGCGGCGGGGCTCGGATCGGTGCGCGGCGTGTTCGACGCGAGCCGGTACGAGCTGCGGCAGATACCGGGCGTCGGAGCCCAGACCGCCGACCAGGCGCTCGCCGCCGCCCGGCAGATCGCCCGCGCGGTCGAGGAGACCGTGTCCGTACGGATCGACGTCGACCACCCCGAACCGCGGACCACCGCCCTCGTCATCGCGCTGCGTCGGCTCGTCGAGGCCGGACCCGAACTGCGCCGGGCCGTGGACGCCGCCACAGAACTCGACCGCAGGTTCAAGACGCTTCTGGAGGCGGCCCGTCCGGCCACCGGGCGGCTGCGGATGGCCCTCACGGGCAGGGCGAGGCGGGAGAGCGCCCTCGCCGCCGTCGCGGAACTCCGCGCGCTCACGGGCGATGCCGTCGCCAGGGGCGTACCGATGCTGCTCACGCAGGCGTCCACCGACCTGCTGCGGGAGTCCGCGTCCGACGCCGAGGCGTGGGTGGACTTCGAGCTGCGGGCCCCGGAGTACTACAGCCAGCTCGCCGAGATCGCCGGGAGCGCGCCCGACGTCGAGGCCGCCGAGGGGTTCCTCCCCGCCGAGGTCGCGGACCGGGTGCACGCGCAGGGGCTCGACGACACGCACCGGCGGGTCTCGCTCCGCGGATACCAGTCGTTCGGCGCGCGGTTCGCGCTCGCCCAGCGCCGGGTGGTCCTCGGCGACGAGATGGGGCTCGGCAAGACCGTCCAGGCCATCGCCGTGCTCGCGCATCTCGCAGCCGACGGGCACAAGCACTTCCTGGTGGTGTGCCCGGCGAGCGTACTGATCAACTGGACGCGTGAGATCCGCTCCCGCAGCACCCTGCGCGCGGTGCCCGTGCACGGCCCCGACCGGCTGGACGCGTACGCCGAGTGGCGCGAGCGTGGTGGCGTCGCGGTGACCACGTTCGACGTGCTGCACAACCTGCCGGACCCGGACCCGGACCCGGACCCGGCGAAGGGTGCGCGGGGACCGAAGGGCGCGGGGAGGGCGAAGGGCTCGCTCGACGCCCCCGCCGCGCTCGTCGTCGACGAGGCCCACTACGTCAAGAACCCCGACGCCCGTCGCTCCCGGGCCGTCGCGCACTGGTCCGACCGGTGCGAGCGAGTCCTGTTTCTCACGGGCACGCCGATGGAGAACCGTGTCGAGGAGTTCCGCACTCTCGTCCGCTACCTCCAGCCCGAGCTGGTGCCGAGGATCCAGGGCAGCGACGCCGTCGCGGGACCGCACACGTTCCGCAGGTCCGTCGCCCCCGCCTATCTGCGGCGCAACCAGCAGGACGTGCTCACCGAACTGCCCGCGCTCGTCCAGGTCGACGAGTGGGAGGAGTTCAGCGCCGCCGACCATGACGCCTACCGCGAGGCCGTCGCCGCCGGGAACTTCATGGCGATGCGCAGAGCCGCGTACGCGGACGCCGAGAAGTCGGCGAAGCTCCAGCGGTTGCGCGAGCTCGTCGCGGAGGCCGCCGTGAACGACCTGAAGGTGGTCGTCTTCTCCTACTTCCGGGATGTCCTCGCCACCGTCCAACAGGCCGTCGGTGAAGGGGTGTTGGGGCCGCTGGCGGGCGGTGTGCCCGCCACCCGGCGGCAGCAGCTCGTCGACGAGTTCGCGGCCGCGCCCGGGCACGCCGTGCTGCTCTGCCAGATCGAGGCCGGTGGTGTCGGGCTCAACCTCCAGGCCGCGTCCGTCGTGATCCTCTGCGAGCCGCAGGTCAAGCCGACCCTGGAGCACCAGGCCGTCGCCCGTGCCCACCGCATGGGCCAGGTCCGTTCGGTCCAGGTGCACCGGCTGCTCGCCACGGACAGCGTGGACGACCGGCTGTTGCGGATCCTGGAGAGCAAGTCCCGTCTCTTCGACGCGTACGCCCGGCGCAGCGATGTCGCCGACGCGACGCCGGACGCGGTGGATGTGTCGGACGGGACGATTGCTCGGCGGATTGTGGAGGAGGAGCAGCAGCGGTTGGCGGCGGGGTGAGGTTGTGTTTCGCCTGCGGGCCCGGTGGGGGCTGGTCGCGCAGTTCCCCGCGCCCCTTAAAAGCAAGGGGCTACCGCCCCTCAAAGACGAAAGGCCGGGGCTACCGCCCCTAAAGACAAAGGCCGGGGCGGTAGCCCTGGCCTTTCGTCTTTAGGGGCGCGGGGAACTGCGCGACCAGCCCCCACCCACCCGCACCCGAGTCACAACCCGAAGACCTACGAACGTGCGAGCCCCGATTTCAGGCCCGCCCCGCACAGGGGCACGACAGCCGTACGGGCGCCCAGCGCCCCATTCCGTACGGCCGCCCAGCAAGCCACCCCCGTCGACTCCACGTACAGGCCCTGCGAGGCCAGATCCCGCTGGGCATGGCGGATCTGGTCCTCCGTCACGGTGAGGAACGTGCCGCCGGACTCCCGGACCGCGCGCAGGATCTGCCGGGCCCGGGGCGGCCGGGGGATGGCGATGCCCTCGGCGAACGTGGGGGCCGCCGGCGTGACCCCGACCAGGTCGTCGGCGCCCTCGTGCCAGGCGTGGGCGAGCGGGGCGACGGCGGCGGACTGGACGGCGTACAGGGCGGGCCGGCGGTCGATCATCCCGGCCGCGTGCAGCTCGGCGATCGCGAGGGACGCGCCGAGCAGGAGCGTGCCGTTGCCGACGGGAACGACGATCACGTCCGGGAGCCGGCCGCCGAGGTCCTCCCACAGCTCGTGGACGTACGTCTTCGTGCCGTGCAGGAAGTACGGGTTGAAGACGTGCGAGGCGTAGAACGTGCCGTCTGTGCCCGATGCGTCCGCCGCCTCCCGGGCCGCCCGCGCGGCTGCTTCCCGGCCGCCCGGGACGACTTCGAGGCGGGCCCCGTGCGCCCCGATCTGCTCCAGCTTCTTCGCGGACGTGCCCTCGGGGACGTAGACCGTGCAGGGCAGTTGGGCCCTGGCGCAGTACGCGGCGACCGCCGTGCCCGCGTTGCCGCTGCTGTCCGCGACGACCCGGCCCGGCCGCAGCCGCAGGGCCAGTTCGGCGAGCAGGACGGCCCCGCGGTCCTTGAAGGAGAGCGTCGGCATCAGGAAGTCCAGCTTGGCCGAGACGCCGTCCTTGAGCGGGACCAGCGGGGTGCGGCCCTCGCCGAGCGACACCGACGGGGACGACAGGGGCAGGCACTCCGCGTACCGCCAGAGGGAGTTCACCCTGCCCGCGAGGGACTTGAGGGAGGCGGGCGTGGGCGCGAAGTCCAGGTCGAGCGGGCCGCGGCAGACCGGACAGCACCACGCGAGCGAACCCATGGGGACGCGCGTGCCGTCCACCGGGCAGAAACAATCCGGCAAGGGAGTCATGTCGGCAGGTTAGATGCACCGATTGGTGACGGAGTGTCATGACTGGCATATGGCACCTGCGTTACGTCCGTGCAGGGCTCTTGTGCAATTCCTGGGGAAGCCGCAATCTTTCGGCTGAGCGCAGGGCCGAAGTGGTCAGTTCTTGACATGACCCTGTCGCCTTCGTGTGCGTACGACCGCACCACCCCCCACCACCAGCGCACCACCGATTGAGGAGGACCCTCAGATGGCAGTGATGCGTCATGCCCGGCGAAGACTCGCCGGTATCACCGGATTCACGAGTACTGGCCGATTCGCCGGTATCGCGGGCATCGGTACGGCGGCTCTCGTCGCCGGTCTCGTCTCCGCCCTCCCGGCGCAGGCCGCCGCGGGCCCCGAGGGCCGGATCCAGTACGCCGGCGCGCCCGACACGATCGCGAACAGCTACATCGTGACGCTCCACGCGGACGCCGCGAAGTCCGGCTCGGCGGAGGGCAGGGCCCTCGCGAAGGAGTACGGCGCCACGATCGAGCGTACGTACAAGAAGGCGCTGAACGGTTACGCCGTCGAGGCCACCGAGGCCGAGGCGAAGAGGTTCGCCGCCGACCCGGCCGTCGCCTCCGTCGTCCAGAACCGCGTCTTCTCCATCGAGGCGACCCAGCCCAACCCGCCCTCCTGGGGCCTCGACCGCATCGACCAGGCGGCCCTCCCGCTCAACCAGAGCTACACCTACGACGACACCGCCGGCGAGGGCGTCACCGCCTACGTCATCGACACCGGTGTCCGCATCACCCACACCGACTTCGGCGGCCGGGCCTCCTACGGCTACGACGCCGTCGACAACGACAACACCGCCCAGGACGGCCACGGCCACGGCACGCACGTCGCGGGCACGGTCGCCGGCACGTCGTACGGCGTCGCCAAGAAGGCGAAGATCGTCGGCGTCCGTGTCCTCAACAACGCGGGCTCCGGCACCACCGCCCAGGTCGTCGCGGGCATCGACTGGGTGACGACCAACGCCGTCAAGCCGGCCGTCGCCAACATGAGCCTCGGCGGGACCGTCGACACCGCGATCGACACCGCCGTACGCAACTCCATCGCCTCCGGCGTCACCTACGCCGTCGCGGCCGGCAACGAGACGACCAACGCCTCGACCCGCTCGCCCGCCCGTGTCACCGAGGCCATCACCGTCGGCGCCACCACCAGCACCGACGCCAAGGCCAGTTACTCCAACTACGGCACGGTCCTCGACCTCTTCGCCCCCGGCTCCTCCATCACCTCCGCCTGGGGCACGGGCGACACCGCGACCAACACCATCTCCGGTACGTCGATGGCGACCCCGCATGTCGCCGGGGCCGCCGCGCTCTATCTGGCTGACAACCCGACCGCGGCGCCCGCCGCCGTCCAGACCGCGCTGGTCAACTCCGCCACCACCGGGGTCGTCACCAGCCCCGGTACGGGCTCGCCCAACCGTCTGCTGAAGGTCGGTGGCGGCGGTACGACTCCGCCTCCGACGGGTGACCTCTTCGAGAACACCGCGGACTACGCGATCGCCGACAACTCCACCGTGAACTCGCCGGTCACGGTGAGCGGCGTCACCGGCAACGCGCCCGCCGCGCTGAGCGTGCCCGTGAACATCGTCCACACCTACATCGGGGACCTTCAGGTCCAGTTGATCGCTCCCGATGGGACGGCCTACACGCTGAAGGCGTACGGGACCGGTGGCTCCACGGACAACATCAGCACCACGTACACGGTGAACGCCTCTTCCGAGGTCGCCAATGGCACGTGGACGCTCCGCGTGAGCGACAGCGCTTCCCTCGACACCGGGTACATCAACTCCTGGGGGCTGCAGTTCTGACCGACGTCGGCGTGACGCTGCCGACCGCGGTATCGGCAGCGGCTGCCCCCTCGGTCCGTAGGTAGTCCTCCTCCTCGCCCTCGCGGCATGGCACCGGGTCGTGGACCTGGGCCGGCGCGGGGGCGAGGTGCGTCGGGGCCGGTGGGCCGTGCGACGTTTTCGCCCCCGCCGCCCCTACCCATTCCCGTCCCTGACTCAGGGGCTCCGCCCCCGAACCCCCGTATCGCGCTGAACGCGCTCGTCCTCAAACGCCGGACGGGCTGGGTGGGTAGGTGGGTTGACCGTGGCTGGGCGGGGAATCGGCCTGAACGGCCTCGTCCTCAAACGCCGGACGGGCTGGAAGTGGCCGGACGGGCTGGAAGAGGGGACGCCAGGTCTTTTTAGGGGCGCGGGGAACTGCGCGACCAGCCACACCCAACCCGCACTCGACGACAGGCAAGTGGCTCTCCAGCCTCTCCGGCGTTTGAGGAGCGGGGGTTCGGGGGCGAAGCCCCTGAGGCAGGGACGGGAATGGGTAGGGGCGGCGGGGGCGAAGAAATGTGGGCTGGGACCGAATCGTCGGGATCGTTCCCTGTGTTCCGCCGGTCGGCGGGCCGCGCTTACGATGCGCCCTGTCGTACGTCAGTTCCGCATCACCCGGACACAGCACTCGGACGAGGAGCACGGTACTAGTGGAGATACCCCCGCCCTCCGGGCCCCAGCACCCGCAGGGGCAGCCTCAGGGGCAACCCCAGGGGCCGTACCCGCCGCCGGGCCAGCCGCAGGGCCCGTACGGCGCGTACCCGGGCGGGCCGCAGGGTCCGGGTACAGGTCCGGGCCCGTACCCGGGACCGTACGGCTATCAGCCCTGGGGACAGGGCTACTCCCCGTACAACAGCCCGGCCCCGGTCAACGGCCTCGCCATCGCCGCACTGGTCCTGGGCATCCTGTGCTTCCTCCCCCTGGTCGGCCTGATCCTCGGCTTCTTCGCGCTGGCGCAGATCAGGAGGAAGGGAGAGCGCGGCAAGGGCATGGCGATCGCCGGGATGATCCTGTCGGGCATCGGCGCCGCGATCCTCGCCCTCGCCCTCGCCACCGGCGGGGCGGCCGAGTTCTGGGACGGCTTCCAGGAGGGGGCGCGCGAGGCGAGCGAGAACGGCGCCACCTTCTCCGTGGACGAGGGCGAGTGCTTCGATACGCCGGGCGGCTCGCTGGAGGGCATGGCGTACGACGTCGACACGGTGTCCTGCGACGAGGAGCACGACGGCGAGGTCTTCGCGAACTTCAGGATGGCGAGCGGCAGTTACCCCGGTGACAGCGAGATCACCGAGGCCGCCGACGAGAAGTGCTACACGCTCCAGTACGCCTACGCCATGGACACCTGGGCCATCCCGGACAACGTCGACATCTACTACTTCACGCCGACCCGGGACAGCTGGAGCCTCGGCGACCGCGAGATCAGCTGCCTGTTCGGCAACGTGAACGAGAAGGGCAGCCTGACCGGCTCGCTGCGCCAGGACGAGACGACCCTCGACGCCGACCAGCTCACCTATCTGAAGGCGGCCCAGGTCCTCAACGAGGCCATGGAGTCGGCGCCCGAGGAGGAGTACGTCGAGGACGACCTGCCCGGCCACAAGGAGTGGGCGACCAGGGTCTCGGCCGCCATCACCGAGCAGCTCGGCATGCTGCGCGGCCACGACTGGCCCGCCGACGCGAAGGGGCCGGTCGCCGCGCTGGTCAAGGACCTGGACAAGGCGCAGGGGGAGTGGACGGCAGCGGCGAAGGCCGCCGACGCGGACGTCTTCTACGAGCACTACGACAAGGCGCTGGAGCTCACCGACGCCAAGAAGACGGTCACCACGCGCAAGGCTCTGGGTCTCGCCTCGGTGCCGCCGGAGTCGTACGAGGGCGACAGCGGTGAGGACACCGGTACGGGAGGCAGCTCAGGAGGCGCCGGCGCAGAGGTGTGACGGCGGCCATAGCGGGGAGAAAGTGCCTGCGTAAAGCCTTGAGCGGACGCAAGTCATCACATCGAGTGATTCTCTGGCCTTCGCTTGCCTGGCACAACCCACGGTTGCCACCCTGTAGCTGTCTGTACAACCTGACGGGAGTGGCCAGTGACATTCGGTGAGCAGCCGGCGTATCTGCGCGTCGCAGGTGATCTTCGCAAGAAGATCGTCGACGGATCGCTGCCACCGCACACACGGCTCCCGTCGCAGGCCAGAATCCGCGAGGAGTACGGCGTCTCGGACACGGTCGCCCTTGAGGCCCGCAAGGTCCTGATGGCCGAGGGTCTGGTCGAGGGCCGCTCCGGGTCCGGTACGTATGTGCGCGAACGTCCGGTGCCGCGCCGCGTCGCCCGCTCCGGGTACCGGCCGGACAGCGGTTCGACACCGTTCCGCCAGGAGCAGGCCGACGTCTCCGCGCGGGGTACGTGGGAGTCGCACAGCGCGCAGGCCGAGGCGAGCGGTGCCATCGCCGAGCGGCTCGGCCTCCAGGCCGGCGACCGCGTGATGTGCACGAAGTACGTCTTCCGGGACGCGGGCGAGGCGATGATGCTCTCCACCTCCTGGGAGCCCCTCGCCGTCACGGGCCGCACACCGGTGATGCTTCCCGAGGAGGGCCCGCTGGGCGGCATGGGTGTCGTCGAGCGCATGGCCGCCATCGACGTGATCGTGGACAACGTCACGGAGGAGGTCGGCGCCCGCCCCGGCCTCGCCGAGGAACTGTCGGCTCTGGGGGGTGTGCCCGGGCATGTCGTGGTCGTCATCCAGCGGACGTACTACGCGTCGGGGCGGCCGGTGGAGACGGCGGATGTGGTCGTGCCGGCGGACCGGTACCGAATCGCTTATCACCTGCCGGTGAAATAGGTCGCAGCCGCCGTCCATGACTTGGGTCGGTGGTTGGTGGTGGGTTGTCAGCAACCCACCACCAACCACCAGCAACCGGTAACCGGCTGGCGGTTGGCGGGCGGTGCGGTGGAATCCGGTCGTTCTCCTGGGGGTGTTCGGCGCGGTCTCTGCGCCGTCGGTGGGAGTTCGAGGGGGATGAGGGGGCGTGTCCGTGAGGATGCGCCCCCTCAGTGCTGGCCGATTGCGTACCTCTCGGGCATCTCGCGCATACCTCTTTGTGAAAAGCCGTATTCGCTGCGTGAAGGTTAGGCGTAGGCTCGGGCATATGCGGATTGCGGTTTCCTTATGTGGCGGGGCAGGACGCGAGCCGGGGGCGGGGAGCGGAGGGGCGCGATGAATGACGGCACCATCACACTTCCCTGGCTCGTCATACGACAGGACGACAACGGCAATCGCTACCGCGTCGGCAGGTACGCGACGAGGGCCGAGGCCCAGAAGATCGCGGACAGCCTCGACGACCGTGGGCACAAGCAGCTCTACTGGGTCGAGCGGATCGGGCAGAACGGCTCGAAGTGACGCGTGGGGGTGTGCCCGTGGGGCTCCCGTAGGCTCCGGCGCATGACCGAACGGATCGTGGTGGTGGGAGCCGCCGTGTTGAGCGACGGGTGTCTCCTTGCCGCGCGTCGCAGTGCGCCCGCGGAGTTGGCCGGGCGGTGGGAGTTGCCCGGGGGGAAGGTGGAGTCCGGGGAGACTTCCGAGGGGGCGCTCGCGCGGGAGCTTCGGGAGGAGCTCGGGGTCGAGGTGGAGGTGCTTCGGCGGGTTCCGGGTGAGTGGCTTTTGCGGCCGCCGTACGTTCTCCAGGTCTGGACCGTGTGTCTTCTGGCCGACTCGGCCGCGCCCAAGCCGCTCCAGGACCACGACGAGCTTCGCTGGTTGACCCCGGACGAGCTGTGGGATGTGGAGTGGCTGGAGCAGGATGTGGCG
Organism: Streptomyces sp. NPDC050988; assembly: GCF_044456225.1. NCBI lineage: Bacteria > Bacillati > Actinomycetota > Actinomycetes > Kitasatosporales > Streptomycetaceae > Streptomyces > Streptomyces sp. NPDC050988. The sequence goes on from NZ_JBITFQ010000004.1 coordinate 315,538, forward strand.
GCCGTGATGGAGGTTGCGCGGGGGGTTTGGGGGAGTGGGGCGGCTGCGGGGTAGTGGCCTTTTTCGCCCCCGCCGCCCCTACCCATTCCCGTCACTTACTCAGGGGCTCCGCCCCCGAACCCCCGTATCGGCCTGAACGGCCTCGTCCTCAAACGCCGGACGGGCTGAGTATGTCGGCCCGGGCTGCGAAATCTTCAGCCTCTCCGGCGTTTGAGGAGCGGGGGTTCGGGGGCTGGCCCCCGAGTAGTGACGGGAATGGGTAGGGGCGGCGGGGGCGAAGGAAAAGGTGTGACCATCACAACTTCGCGCACTCGAGTCTGCGGGGTGCGGGACGCACACCGTACGTGGGACGCTCGGGCTCGCGAGGCGCATGTGGCGGCTGAGACGAGCGCCGAGTACGCCGTTCGCGCCACAGTGCGCCCTCGCGCACGGTACTCCGCCCGGGATATCGGGTATGTGCCCATTAACCCCATGAAACCGGACATGGTCCGCTTCTGGCCTGGGAGTGATCTGCGTGATCCACACCGAGGGCGATATCGCCGAGTGGACCTTTCCCGCGGATCCAGGCGCCGTCCGGACCGCCCGAACCGTCGTCCGGGGCCAGCTCCACGCCTGGGACCTCGACTCCCTCGCAGACGTGACCGCGCTGTTGGTCAGCGAACTGGTCACCAACTCCCTGCGGCACGCCACCGGTCCCATCGGGGTACGCCTCGTACGCCCCTCGGAGCCGATGGACGTCCTGCTCGTCGAGGTCTCCGACCCCCTCCCGGATCCACCGCGGGAACGTGACGCGGAGCCCGAGGACGAAAGCGGCCGGGGCCTTCGGCTCGTGGCGAACTCCTCCCGCCGCTGGGGCACCCGACCAGGCGGAAAGGGCAAGACGGTGTGGTTCGAACTGGCACTCCCGAGCTGACCGGTAGCCACTCCGCAGCCGACGCCGACGGGTAGCCAATCGCGAGGCCCCCCGCAGCGGCTGGGCAGCCGCCTCGCAGCCAGCCACCTACCGCCGCCTGAGCCGATCGGCAGCCGATCGACAGCGGATCAACAGCCGATCCCCAGCCTGCCATCGACTGATCCCAAGCCGACCAGCGGCCACCTCCCCGTCCGATCCGCCGCCGGCCAGGCCTCCGACCCGCAGCGGCCTCCCCAGCCGCCTCCGCAGCCAATCCGCAGCCACCCCCCCAGCCGATCCAAAGCACCCCCGAACCGTCCCCCGAACACCCCCCGACCCCTCGGACACACGAGCCACCCCCAAGTCCGTGGTTCGACGGGGTCCCACATGGTTAGAAGACTGGGAGTGTTTGTCGCGGCCGGTCCTAAAAGCATCGGGACCGTGCTGTGATCGTGAACACCGTGTTGTGCGGCACCGTAGTGCTGGATACTGCGGGCAGCCGCCTCCGGTGACCGGTGCCGGACGCGGTGAGCTGGAGGGGACGGTTCGCGTGAGCGAGATACCAGCGAAGGCCACGGAGTCCGAGGACCCGTCGGGCGGCGCGATGGCTGATGCGACGACAGGCGATGGCGCGTTGCCGGTGCCGGACGAGGCGCGGGGCGCGGAGCACGGCGGAATATCCGGTGTGCCCGTCGAGGCGCCGGGCGAGGTGCCCGGCGAGGTCGTGTGGCAGAGCAGTCCGCCCGGATCGATCTACGACTACATAAAGGTCGCCTCGTTCTCCATAGGCCCCGACGGCCTCGTCGACCAGTGGAGTCTGCGTGCCGAGCAGCTCTTCGGCATCCCGACCGAGCGCGCGGTCGGCATGGACCCCATCGAGGCCTTCGTCGCCGAGGACAAGCGCGAGCTGGGCCAGCGGAAGATGGCCGAAGTCCTCGACGGCCGCGAGTGGACCGGTGTGGTTCCCTTCCGGCTGCCCGACCCCGAGGGCACCGGCCTGGCCGCCGAAGGACTCGCCGAGGTCTACGTCATGCCGACGCGGACCGAGGAGGGTGAGCGGGCCGCCGTCTGCATAGTCGTGGACGTTCGCATTCTGCGCCGGATCGAGACCGATCTTGCCGCCTCGCAGGCCATTTTCGGCCAATCTCCTTTCGGTTTCCTGCTGATCGACCCGGACCTGCGCATCCGCCGTGCCAACGAGCGGTTCGCCTTGGTCTTCGGCGGCACCGTCGAGGACCATCGCGGACGCACCGTCAAGGACTATCTGGCGCCGGGCGAGGCCGAGCGGGTCACCGCGATCCTGCGGCGGGTCCTGGAGACCGGCGACATGGTCAACGAGCTGCTGGTCAGCGGCACGGTGCCCGGGTCCAGCGAGCGCCGCCACTGGTCCATCAACCTCTATCGCGTACACAGCGGTTCGGGCCGTCCGATCGGCATCGCCTGGCTGGGCACCGACATCACCGCACGCCGCGCCGCCGCACGCGAGGCCGCGCAGGCACGGCGCAATCTCGCCCTTCTGAACGAGGCGGGCGCACGCATAGGCAACTCCCTCGACCTGGAGACCACGGCCCGCGAACTCCTCGACGTGGCCGTCCCCGGCTTCTGCGACCTCGCCTCCGTCGACCTCTACCAGGGCCTCCTGGCCGGTGACGAGACCCCGCCGGGCCTCGCCGACGGCAGCGCCGAGCTGCGCCGCGTCGCCTACGCCAGCGCCGTCTCGGACGCGCCCTTCATCAGCGGTCCGGAGCCCGTGAACGTCGGCGCGGTCCACCACTACGCCTTCAACTCGCCCTTCGCGGACGCTTTGCGGACGGCCCGCCTGCAGAGCGTCGCCGCCGAGGAGGGCGGCCTGATCCAGTCCACGCTCGCGGTACCGATGGTCGCCCACGACACGGTCGTAGGACTGGTCCAGTTCTCGCGTACGAAGGGGAGCGAGCCGTTCGGCGAACGCGACAGCTCCCTCGCGGTCGAACTGGCCTCGCGCGCCGCGGTCTGTATCGACAACGCCCGCCTCTACCGGCGGGAGCACGAGCGCGCCCTGATACTGCAGCGCTCCCTGCTCCCCCCGGGCGACCCGGAGGCCTCCGGCCTGGACATCGCCTGCCGCTACCTTCCCGGAAACGCGGCCACGGAGGTCGGCGGCGACTGGTTCGACGTCATCGAACTCCCCGGCCACCGCACGGCGTTGGTCATCGGTGACGTGATGGGCCGCGGTCTGCGCGCCGCCGTCGCCATGGGCGAACTCCGCACGGCCGTACGCACCTTGGCGCTGCTCGACCTCGAACCGGCCGAGGTCCTCTCGGCGTTGGACGAGATCGCCCGCGGCCTGGGAACGCCCGGCGGGGTCCAGCAGTCTACGCGCGGTGCGCGCCAGTCCCGGGACGCCGACCTCTCCGAGGTCTATCTCGCCACCTGTGTGTACGCGGTCTACGACTCCGTCACCCGCCGCTGCACCTTCGCCAACGCGGGCCACCTTCCGCCGGTCATCGTGGAGCCGGGCGAGAGCGCGCTCATGCTCGACGTACCGCCGGGGATGCCGCTCGGCGTCGGCGGCGAGCCGTTCGAGGAGGTGGAGGTGGAGCTGCCGGAGGGTGCCCTTCTGGCGCTCTACACCGACGGACTGGTCGAATCCCGCGACCACCCGCTCGATGAGGGCCTACAGGCCTTCGTGGGCGCCCTCACGGACCCCTCCAGCCCTCTGGAGGACGTCTGCGACCACATTCTCAACACGCTCGACACGCATCACGGCGAGGACGACATCGCCCTGCTGATGGCACGTGTCCAGGGACTGCCGGCCGAGTCCGTCGGCGACTGGACGCTGCCGCGCGAGCCGCGCAGCGTGGGCCGCGCACGGGAGTACGCCCGGGGCCAGCTGCTCAGCTGGGACCTCGAACCCCTCGTCGACACGGCCGAGTTGCTGGTCAGCGAACTCGTCACCAACGCCCTGCGCTACGGCGAGGGCGAGATCCGTCTGCGTCTCCTCCTCGACCGCACCCTGGTCTGCGAGGTCTGGGACGCCGGCCTGGTGCAGCCCCGACGCCGCCGTGCCCGCGACACGGACGAGGGCGGCCGAGGCCTCCAGCTCGTCGGACTCCTCAGCGATGCCTGGGGCTCCCGTCGCACACCCCGCGGCAAGACGGTCTGGTTCGAACTCCCCCTCCCCAACGGCACGACAGGCCTCACGGACCCGGCAGAGGCTCTGCTGAGCCTGTTCTGACCCCGTGAGCCCGTTCTGACCCCGGCCGGGTCCTGGACCCCGGCCGGGCCCGCCCCTTACACCGCCCCGGACGGCCGCCTGCGGATCTTGTCGCCCAGCCACACCAGCGGATCGTACTTACGGTCAACGGCGCGTTCCTTCAAGGGAATCAGGGCGTTGTCCGTGATCTTGATGCCCTCGGGGCAGACCTCCGTGCAGCACTTGGTGATGTTGCAGTAGCCGAGGCCGTGCTCGTCCTGGGCGGTCTTCTTGCGGTCCAGGCCGTTCTCGTCGGCCGCGTCCAGGGGGTGCATGTCCAGCTCGGCCACCCGCATCAGGAAACGCGGGCCGGCGAACGCGGTCTTGTTCTCCTCGTGGTCGCGCACCACATGGCAGGTGTCCTGGCACAGGAAGCACTCGATGCACTTGCGGAACTCCTGCGACCGGTCCACGTCCTCCTGCATCATCCGGTACTCACCGGGACCGAGGTCCTCCGGCGGCACGAACGCGGGCACCTCCCGCGCCTTCGTGTAGTTGAAGCCGACGTCCGTCACCAGATCCCGTACGACCGGGAACGCCCGAAGCGGGGTCACGGTGATCGTCTCCTCGCGGGTGAACACCGACATCCGCGTCATGCACAACAGCCGCGGGCGTCCGTTGATCTCCGCGGAGCACGAACCGCACTTGCCCGCCTTGCAGTTCCAGCGCACGGCCAGATCGGGCGCCTGGGTCGCCTGGATGCGGTGGATGATGTCGAGCACCACCTCACCGTCGTTGACCTCGATCCCGAAGTCCTCCAGGCCGCCGCCCTCGGCATCCCCGCGCCACACCTTGAAGCGGGCCTCATAGCTGCTCACTCGTAGAGCTCCTCTTCGGCGAGGTACTTGACCAGCTCCTCCTTGTCGAACAGGGCGAGCAGGTCGGGGCGGATGGGTTCGGTGGTCTCGCGGACCAGGTCGATCTGCCCGCGCACGGGGTCGGTCGCCGCCAACCCGCCGGTGGGATCCACCAGTTGGCAGAGCAGGTTCACGCGCCGCCACGCCCGGTCCATCGTCGGATGGTCCTCCCGCGTGTGGCCGCCCCGCGACTCCGTCCGCTCCAGCGCGGCCCGTGCCACGCACTCGCTGACGAGCAGCATGTTCCGCAGGTCCAGCGCGAGGTGCCAGCCGGGGTTGAACTGCCGGTGCCCCTCGACCCCGGCCCGCCGGGCCCGTACGCGCAGGTCGGCGAGTTTCTCCAGGGCCGCCTCCATCTCCGCCTCACGACGGATGATGCCGACGAGGTCGTTCATCGTCTGCTGGAGTTCCTGGTGGAGGGTGTACGGGTTCTCCGGCGGCCGGCCGTTCTCCGCGCCGGGCTCGGGGCCCTCGGCGGAGAAGGGCCGCAGGGCCTCCGCGGCGGCCGTGTCCACCTGGACCTCGTCCACCAGGGGCCGTGCCCCGGTGAGTCCCGTGGCGTACTGGGCCGCGTGCAGACCGGCCCGCCGCCCGAACACCAGCAGGTCGGAGAGGGAGTTGCCGCCGAGCCGGTTGGAGCCGTGCATGCCGCCGGCGACCTCCCCGGCCGCGAAGAGCCCGGGCACGCCACGCGCGGACGCGCTGTCCGACTCGACCGCGATGCCGCCCATCACGTAGTGACAGGTGGGCCCGACCTCCATCGCCTCGGCGGTGATGTCGACGTCCGCGAGTTCCTTGAACTGGTGGTACATGGACGGCAGTCGGCGCCTGATGACCTCGGCGGGCATTCGGGTCGACACGTCCAGGAAGACACCCCCGTGCGGGGAGCCGCGGCCCGCCTTCACCTCGGAGTTGATGGCCCGCGCCACCTCGTCCCGGGGGAGCAGCTCAGGGGGGCGGCGGTTGTGGTCCGGATCCTCGTACCACCGGTCGCCCTCCTCCTCCGACTGCGCGTACTTCTCCTTGAAGACGTCGGGGATGTAGTCGAACATGAAGCGTTTCCCGTCGGAGTTCCGCAGGACTCCGCCGTCGCCGCGCACGGACTCCGTGACGAGGATGCCCTTCACCGACGGCGGCCAGACCATGCCCGTCGGGTGGAACTGCACGAACTCCATGTTCAGCAGGGGCGCACCCGCGAGCAGTGCCAGCGCGTGTCCGTCGCCCGTGTACTCCCACGAGTTCGACGTCACCTTGAAGGACTTGCCGATGCCGCCGGTGGAGACCACGACCGAGGGGGCTTCGAGGACGAAGAAACGGCCGGACTCGCGCTCGTAGCAGAAGGCCCCGGAGACCCGGCTGCCGTCCTTGAGGATCCGGGTGACCGTGCACTCCTGGTAGACCTTCAGGCGGGACTCGTAGTCCCCGGTCTCCTTGAAGTCCTCCTGCTGGAGCGACACGATCTTCTGCTGGAGCGTCCGGATCAGCTCCAGGCCCGTACGGTCGCCGACGTGCGCGAGCCGCGGGTACTCGTGCCCGCCGAAGTTGCGCTGCGAGATGCGCCCGTCCTTCGTGCGGTCGAAGAGGGCGCCCCAGGTCTCCAGCTCCCAGACCCGGTCCGGGGCCTCCTGCGCGTGCAGCTCGGCCATCCGCCACTGGTTGAGGAACTTGCCGCCACGCATGGTGTCGCGGAAGTGGACCTGCCAGTTGTCCCCGGAGTTCACGTTGCCCATGGCCGCCGCGATGCCGCCCTCGGCCATCACCGTGTGCGCCTTGCCGAACAGAGACTTGCAGATCACGGCCGTACGGGCGCCGCGTTCGCGGGCCTCGATGGCGGCCCGCAGACCGGCGCCCCCGGCACCGACCACGACGACGTCCCACTCCTGCCGGTCGACCACGGACATCAGAAGAACCTCGGATCATCGAAAGCGCCGGAGGCGACCAGGAACACGTAGAAGTCGGCGAGCGCCACACTCACCAGGGACGCCCAGGCGAGCAGCATGTGACGGGCGTTCAGCTTCCCCACGAACTGCCAGGTCCGATAGCGCACGGGGTGCTTGGAGAAGTGCTTGAGCTTGCCGCCGACGATGTGCCGGCAGGAGTGGCAGGAGAGGGTGTACGCCCAGATCAGCGTGATGTTGACCAGGAACACGAGCGTGCCGAGCCCCATGTGGCCCCACTCGTAGTGCTCGTCACGGAAGGCGAGCACGGTGTCGTACGTGAGGATCCCGGCGACCGGCACCGCCGCGTAGAAGAAGTAGCGGTGGATGTTCTGGAAGATCAGCGGGAAGCGGGTCTCGCCCGTGTACTTCTTGTGCGGCTCGGCGACCGCGCAAGCCGGCGGCGAGGCCCAGAAGCCGCGGTAGTAGGCCTTGCGGTAGTAGTAGCAGGTCAGCCGGAAGCCGAGCGGGAAGATCAGGATCAGCAGCGCGGGGGACAGGCCCCACCAGCTGCCGAAGATCTCCCAGTTCGGGCCGCTCCGCATCGGCTCGCAGTTCTCCGCCAGACAGGGCGAGTAGAACGGCGAGACGTACGGCGCCGCGTAGTAGTCGCTGTTCGCGAACGCCCGCCAGGTCGAGTAGACGACGAAGGCCAGCAGCCCGGCCGCGGTGGCGGCGGGCGCCAGCCACCAGCGGTCGGTCCGCAGATGCGGGGCGTCGATCGCGGCGCGCGTACGGGTCCGTACGCCGCCGCTGTTCATTTGGGGTTCCGTACCAGTGGCCAAGGAGAGCTCCGGTCGGGGATCAGGGTGCGTGGCGGTCGCGGGCGCCGAGACCCTCGTCGTCGGAGTCCGTCCACAGGGTGTTGTCGTACGGGGTGTCGGGGATGGACACGAGGTCGGGGCGCCGCGGTTTGCCGAGGCCGGGTGCGGCCTCGCGGAGCAGCGCAACGCTCTCGCGGAGGTGGTCGGCGTCGGTGCGCACCCTGCGCATCTCCAGGCCGCCGCCACCCATCTGCTGTTCCAGTCGCTTCACGGACCTCACCAGGTCGTCGAGACAGCGCTGGACTGACGTCAGGTCATCGTGCACGGACATGACTTGCCCTCACTTCCGCGGACCTCCGGCCCAAGGCGGCAACGTTCATGCGCCTGCGAGTGTCGCGCGTCACATCGGCCCCTGTGAAGGGATCTGCATGGATTACCGGATCGTGTCGCTCTCCGCACGCCCTGCGCACGCCCCCGGCCGGGAGGGGGCGCGCCCGGTGGTGCGGAGCCGTTGGGCCGCACGGGTGGGCTTCCGTGGGCCGGTCGCCGTGTCGCCGCCCGCAGGCGGCGACTCTCCCCTTCAGTGGGGCGATAGATCAGATCAACTCCATTATACCGCCAAAAGTGATCTACATCACAGTGCCTGACCTGGCCTGCCCTGTCCGTTCTGCTCCTCGTGATCAGCACCGCCCCGGAGGTACCAGTCATGTCCCACGACGGCGTCGGACCCCGCGCGGTGATGCGCTCGGTCGCGTTCCTCACGGCGGGCGTGCTCGCGGTGCCCGCCCTGGCCGGATGCAGCGAGAAGGACCCGGCCGGCAAGCCCACCGCCGGTCAGGAGATCGCCCCGGCGGAGCGCGGTCAGATCACGGACGGCGGCACCCTGCACTGGGCCGTGGACGCCCTCCCGGAGACCCTCAACACCTTCCAGGCCGACGCGGACGCCGCCACCTCCAAGGTCGCGGGCGCCGTGCTGCCCTCCATGTACCGGCTCGACGCGAACGGCCGGCCGCAGCGCAACCCCGACTACCTGGAGTCCGCGAAGGTCGTCGACCGCGAACCCAGACAGGTCGTGCTCTACAAGCTCAACCAGCAGGCCGTCTGGAGCGACGGCCGGGAGATCGGCGCCGCCGACTTCGCCGCCCAGTGGCGCGCCCTGTCCGGCAAGGACACCGCGTACTGGACGGCCCGCAACGCCGGCTACGACCGCATCGAGAAGATCGAACGCGGCGCCGACGACCTGGAGGTGCGGGTCACCTTCAGCAAGCCGTACGCCGACTGGCAGTCGCTCTTCTCGCCGCTGTACCCGAAGGAGGTCATGGGCACCCCGGACGCCTTCAACGACGGCGCCCGTCGCAAGCTGAAGGTCACCGCGGGTCCCTTCGCCCTCGACACCGTCGACAAGGACTCCGGCGAGGTCAGGCTGAAGCGCAATCCGCGCTGGTGGGGCCGCCCCGCCAAGCTCTCCGAGCTGGTCCTGCGCGCCGTACCGCGTGACAAGCGCACCGCCGCGCTCGCCGAGGGCAAGGTCGACCTGGCCGAGATCGACTCCTCCGAGGCCCACCGGATCACGCTCGCCGCCCGCGACAAGGACAAGGGCAACGGGGCGCCGCTCGCCCACGGCCCCGGCGCCGCCCTCACGCCCGGCAGGTCGCTGCGCTCCTGGGCCATCGCGCACGGCTCCGACGAGGAGGCGGCCGACGAGGAGATCCTGGCCCGCAAGAAGCGGGGCAAGGCCGTCGCGAAGTACGCGGACGAGCAGTCGTCCCTGCGCGGCTTCGAGGTCCGCAAGTCCCTCGAACCCGCCTTCACCCAGCTCGCGTTGAACGGCGAGGAGGGGCCGCTCGCCGACGAGCGGGTCCGCCGGGCCGTTGCCCGCGCCCTCGACCGGGAGGAGCTCGCCCGGGTCGTCCTGAGGCCGCTCGGCCTGCCCGCCGAGCCCGTCGGCAGCCATCTCGCGCTCTCCGGACAGCACGCGTACGCCGACAACAGCGGAGCGCTCGGCGGCCAGGACACCAAGGAGGCGCAGGCCCTGCTGGCCGACGCCGGGTGGGTGTCCGGCGGTCCCGTCAAGGAGGAGCAGAAGGAGAAGAAGGCGGCCGGCGCCGGATCCTCGAAGGAACCGGCCGGTTCGGAGGCGTCGGAGGCGTCCGAGGCCTCGCGGACCCCCGCGGACTCGGACTCGGACGCCGAAGAAGGCTCGGACAGCTCCGAGGACTCCGGCAGCTCGGGCAGCTCCAGTACTTCTGACAGCTCCGACGACTCCGACAGTTCCGACGGCTCCGAGGGCTCCACGAGTTCCGACAGCGCCGGCAGTTCGGGCAGCTCCGGCACCTCCGACAGCTCCGGCGACGACGGTACGTACATCGTCGGTGAGGACGGGAAGCCGGGTGACGACAAGCCGGGCGAGAACCGCGCCCCGGCCCTGCTCGTGCCCGCGCCCCTGGCCGGACTGCAGCGGGTCGCGCTCCTCGACCAGGCCTACGTCCTGGGCGTGCACGGCCAGATCGAGAAGGCGAAGAAGGAGAAGAGGCAGAAGGCGGGGAAGAAGCAGCGGGCCGGCAGGAAGCAGCAGGCCGAGACGGAGAAGAAGCAGAAGAAGGACGGGCCGGGCACGTCCGGCAAGGTGGAGAAGAACCTCGCCCACGAAGGCAAGTCGCAGCTCCAGCACGGCGGCGCCCCCGGGGCGTACGCGCCGAAGGGCACGGCCGCCCCGGGGCGTGTCGCGGCCGGACCGCTCGCCAAGAACGGCAAGCCGCTGACGTTGCGCTTCGTGCTCCCGTCCGGCCCCGGCTCCCAGTCGCTGCGGGCGGTCGGCGAGCGGATCGCGCGGATGCTGGAACGTATCGGCATCCGTACCGAGATCTCCAAGGTCGCCGACGAGAGCTACTTCAAGGATCACATCGCCTCGGGTCAGTACGACCTGGCGCTGTACTCCTGGCCCGCGTCCGCTTTCCCCGCGACCGACGCCCGTCCGATCTACTCCAAGCCGGTGCCGGCCGCCGACGGCTCCCTGAACGTCGAGCAGAACTACACCCGGGTCGGCACCGACCAGGTCGACCAGCTCTTCGACCAGGCCATCGCCGAACTCGACCCCGGCGAGTCCCGCTCGCTGGTCCGCAAGGCGGACGCCCGCATCTGGGCCGCCGCCGGCTCGATCCCCCTCTACCAGCGCCCCCAGCTCACCGCGGCCCGGACCAACCTCGCCAACGCGGGCGCCTTCGGCTTCCAGACCCCTCTCTACGAGGACATGGGCTTCCTGAAGAAGGGCGCAAAGCCGCAGGTGAGCCCTTCGTCCTGAGCGGGGCCGCGGTCCCGTAAGGGGCGCGGGGAACTGCGCGATCGGCCCCCACGGCCCGCACTGTGAGAACCGGCCTCCCCAGCCCGCGGAGCCCCAGCGGCAGCGTGCACGTACGATGGGGTAAGGCCGTGGCACGTTTCAGCCCGGCAGGGCCCCGCGCAGCGGAGGCCGTTCACTCACTCCGGGAGAAGCGCCTCAATATGGCCACGCGCCACGACATCCGCAACGTCGCCATCGTCGCCCACGTCGACCATGGCAAGACCACCCTGGTCGATGCCATGCTCAAGCAGGCCGGTGCCTTCGCCGCGCACGCCGCCGAGTCGCTCGACGACCGCATGATGGACAGCAACGACCTGGAGCGTGAGAAGGGCATCACGATCCTGGCCAAGAACACGGCCGTCAAGTACCACCCGAAGGATGGCGGCGACGTCATCACGATCAACATCATCGACACCCCCGGCCACGCCGACTTCGGCGGCGAGGTCGAGCGCGGTCTGTCGATGGTCGACGCGGTCGTGCTGCTCGTCGACGCCTCCGAGGGCCCGCTGCCCCAGACCCGCTTCGTGCTGCGCAAGGCGCTCCAGCAGCGTCTGCCGGTCATCCTGTGCATCAACAAGACCGACCGCCCGGACTCCAGGATCGACGAGGTCGTCAACGAGACCTACGACCTCTTCCTGGACCTGGAGGCGGACGAGGAGCAGATCGAGTTCCCCATCGTCTACGCGTGTGCACGTGACGGTGTGGCCTCGCTGACCAAGCCGGAGGACGGCACCGTCCCGGCCGACAGCAACAGCCTGGAGCCGTTCTTCTCGACGATCCTGTCGCACGTCCCGGCCCCCCAGTACGACGAGGAGGCTCCCCTCCAGGCGCACGTCACCAACCTGGACGCGGACAACTTCCTCGGCCGTATCGCGCTGCTCCGCGTCGAGCAGGGCGAGCTGCGCAAGGGCCAGACCGTCACGTGGATCAAGCGCGACGGCACGATGTCCAACGTCCGCATCACCGAGCTGCTGATGACCGAGGCGCTGACCCGCAAGCCGGCCGAGATGGCGGGCCCCGGTGACATCTGCGCGGTCGCCGGTATCCCGGACATCATGATCGGTGAGACCCTCGCCGACCCCGAGAACCCGGTCGCGCTGCCGCTCATCACGGTCGACGAGCCGGCGATCTCCATGACCATCGGTACGAACACCTCGCCGCTGGTCGGGCGTGGCGGCACCGGCAAGGGCGCTTCCGCGAAGGCCGCCGTCAAGGACCGCAAGGTCACCGCGCGTCAGGTCAAGGACCGCCTGGACCGCGAGCTGATCGGTAACGTCTCGCTGCGGGTCCTGGACACCGAGCGCCCCGACGCCTGGGAGGTGCAGGGCCGCGGTGAGCTGGCGCTGGCCATCCTGGTCGAGCAGATGCGCCGCGAGGGCTTCGAGCTGACCATCGGCAAGCCGCAGGTCGTCACCCAGGTCATCGACGGCAAGGTGCACGAGCCGGTCGAGCGCATGACGATCGACGTACCCGAGGAGCACATGGGCGCGGTCACGCAGCTCATGGGCGTCCGCAAGGGCCGTATGGACAACATGTCCAACCACGGTTCGGGCTGGGTGCGTCTGGAGTTCGTCGTGCCGTCGCGTGGCCTCATCGGCTTCCGTACGGAGTTCCTGACCGGCACGCGCGGCACCGGCATCGCGCACTCCATCCACGAGGGCCACGAGCCGTGGTTCGGCGTGCTGACGACCCGTAACAACGGCTCGCTGGTCGCCGACCGCGCCGGTGCCGTCACCGCCTTCGCGATGACGAACCTCCAGGAACGCGGCGTGCTGTTCACCGACCCCGGCACCGAGGTGTACGAGGGCATGATCGTCGGCGAGAACTCGCGCTCGGACGACATGGACGTGAACATCACGAAGGAGAAGAAGCTCACCAACATGCGGTCGGCCGCGGCCGACTCGTTCGAGGCGATCGTCCCGCCGCGCAAGCTCTCCCTGGAGCAGTCCCTGGAGTTCTGCCGCGACGACGAGTGCGTCGAGGTCACCCCGGAGTCGGTCCGCATCCGCAAGGTGAACCTGGACGCCCGCGAGCGCGCCCGCTCCGCGAGCCGCGCCAAGCACGGCTGACGGCCCCTCGGGGCTTCTGAACGCCCGGTTCTCCGCACCATCGTGGGGAGCCGGGCCTTCGGTGTACCCGCACGCCGAAACCGTGTCAGTTCGGGCAACGGTGTAGTGGAAGCGGCGGCGTTCGCATATCGGGCATCGGCCAATCAAGTTTCGGACACGTAAACGAAATTATCGTCAATCATGTCCGTTTCGCCGGAATCCCGTCTCACCTGTCAAGCGCGCGCAGGTGTCAATCTTTGCAATTTTTGCTCAAAATATGGACGGTAGGGAGATCCCTATGTCTTCCGCCCTTGACGCGCGTTGACCCACTTGGTGAAAGTTCCCTGAAACCACAGAACCTGCCGGTATCTGTGCTGCGCTCAACTCTCCATCCCCCGGGGGAAGAACAAAGATGACCAGTCCAACCAAGGCCGAGGGCTCCGGGCCGTCGGCGGCCTTGGACCCCGAGCTCGCGTCGAACGCCGAGCCGGTCGAGGCGGAGAAGCTCGAAGGCCGCTCCCCCGGGCAGTTGATGTGGCATCGCTTCAAGCGAGACCGTACCGGAGTCATCTCCGCGTGCGTCGTGATTTTTTTCTTCGCGATCGCCGCACTGGCCCCGGTCATCTCGGCCCTGTACGGCAAGGACCCGTACACGCTGTACGCGCAGGAGCCCGACTACCCCTTCCTGCTCGACGACTTCGCCATGCCCACCGGCTCCTTCGGGGGAATGTCCGGTGACTTCTGGTTCGGAGTCGAGCCCAAGCTCGGGCGCGACGTGTTCACGATGCTGCTGTACGGCATGCGGACGTCGCTCTACATGGCCGTGCTGGTCACGCTGTTCAGCGTTCTGACGGGCGTCGTCATCGGCATGGTCAGCGGCTACTTCGGCGGCAAGGTCGACTACTGGCTGGGCCGGGTCACCGACTTCTTCCTGGCCTTCCCGCAGCAGCTGTTCTTCATCGCCTTCATGCCCGTGGTCACGGCACTGTTCGTCTCCCCGACGGACGAGACCCCGGTCTATCTGCGTGCCGTCGCGATCATCCTCGTGATGTGGTTCCTCGGCTGGATGGGCATGGCCCGCCTGGTGCGCAGCTCCGTACTCTCCCTGCGGGAGCGGGAGTTCGTCGAGGCGGCCAAGGTCTCGGGAGCCTCTCCGACGCGCATCGTGCGCAAGGAGATCCTGCCGAACATCGTCACGCCGATCCTCGTGCAGGGCACCTACATGCTGCCCAGCTCGATCCTCTCCATCGCCTTCCTCTCGTACGTCGGTGTGGGCTTCGTCGAGCCGACGCCGGACTGGGGCCGGATGTTCGCCATCGGCTCCGAGATCTACGAGCAGGACCCGATGTTCATGTTCTTCCCGGGCGTGGCGATGGTGGTCTTCGTGCTCGCCTTCAATCTTCTCGGCGACTCCGTCCGGGACGCTTTCGACCCCAAGACCGGACGCTAACCGTCCATTGGTGGTGGGGGGACTGCCACCCCCGTTCCGGGTGACCGGACCGTCAGGCAGTACTCGTGGACAACTATCGACAGGTAGGTGCATCGGCATCATGAAGCCCATCAGAACGCGCACCGTGCGCGCTATAGCCGTCGCCATCACAGCGGGGTCGCTGGCGCTGACCGGCTGCTCCAGTGACAGCGGCAAGGACAACTCCAAGGACAACTCCAAGTCCAAGGACGACGCCGCCGCACAGTCGAAGCCTGTCGCCTACGGTGATGCCCAGGCGTCGAACGGCCCGGCCGAAGCGGTGGCGGGGGCCAAGACCGGCGGCACCATCAACGTCTACCAGCAGTCCGACCTGACCCACATGGACCCGGGCCAGATCTACGTCAGCGACGCGGGCCAGTTCGCCAACCTGGTCCACCGCGGTCTGACGAACTTCCAGGAGGACGACAAGGGCAACCTGACGGTCGTCGGTGACGTCGCCACCGACTCCGGCAAGTCGTCCGACGGCGGCAAGACCTGGACGTACACCCTCAAGGACGGCATCAAGGACGAGGACGGCAACGCCATCACGTCCGCCGACGTCCGCCACACCATCGAGCGGCAGTACGCCAAGTTCATCTTCGACGGCCCGACCTACGTCCAGAACTGGCTCTCCGGCCCCGAGTACCGCAAGGCGCTGCCGGACGGCCCGTACAAGGGCAAGCACCTGCCGGACTCCGTCCTTGAGACCCCGGACGCCAAGACCGTCGTCTTCCACTTCAAGACGGCCCAGCCGGACCTCCCGCAGGCCCTCGCCATGGCCGGCTACGCCATCGTGCCCGAGAAGCAGGACACGAAGGAGAAGTACGACAAGGCCCCGGCCTCCCTCGGCCCGTACAAGGTCGCCGAGTACAAGGCCGGCAAGTCGGTGACGCTGGTCAAGAACACCCAGTGGGACCCGAAGACGGACTCGGTGCGCCACCAGTACGTCGACGGCTACAACTTCAGCAACACCATCGACCAGGCCAGCCAGACCAAGCGCCTGCTCGCCGACCAGGGCGAGGCCAAGAACGCCATCCAGTTCACGGACGCGGTGGACCCGGCCCAGCTGTCCACGGTCATCGGCAACGCGGCGGCGAAGAAGCGCACCATCCAGGGCTACCAGCCCTACGTGTGGCAGCTCTCCTTCAACCTCGACAGCGCCAAGATGAAGGACAAGAAGGTCCGCGACGCGATCACCTACGCGATCCCGAACCAGTCCATGGTCCAGGCGGACGGCGGCCGCTACGGCGGTGAGGTGGCCGGCGGTCTGATGGCGCCGACCCTGCCGGGCTTCGACCCGACGTACGACCCGTTCGGCAAGCTGAAGAAGCCCAACGGTGACCCGGCGAAGGCCAAGGCGCTGCTGGAGGAGGCGGGGGTCAAGGAGGGCACCAAGCTCAGCTACGCCTACTCCAACACCCCGCGTGGCCAGGCCCAGATGGTCATCATCAAGGACGCGCTGAACAAGCTCGGCTTCGACGTCCAGGCCAAGGAGATCGACCGCGCGACCTTCTACGAGCAGGTCGGCAAGCTGAAGAACCCGTACGACCTCTACATGACCGGCTGGGGCCAGGACTGGCCGAACGCGTCCACGGTCATCACGCCGGTCTACGACGGCACGCAGGTCGCCGACGGTTCGCCGAACTACTCGCACATCGACGACAAGCAGGTCAACGCCCTCATCCAGAAGGCCATGACACAGCAGCCCGAGCAGGCCGCCAAGACCTGGGAAGAGGCTCACCACCGCATCGTGGAGGAGATCAACCCCGGTGCCCCGGTGTACTACTCGAAGCAGATCCAGCTCTACGGGTCGAACATCGGCGGTGCCCGGTACAGCGTGGAGTCGAGCTACATCGACATCAACGACCTGTACCTGAAGAAGCCGTAATCCCTCAGCTCGGCTGATCCGTGGGGGTGTGCGCCAGGCGGAGCACACCCCCACGGACGGTATCCCCCTCCTGCCGCCGCGTTTCGAAGAGAGCACCCACCCGCCATGCTTCAGTTCCTCATCCGCAGGCTGAGCGGCGCCGTTGTGATCATGTTCCTGATCGGCGCCTTCACGTTCTTCCTGTTCTATACGATCCCCCAGGACTTCGCGCAGCTGTCCTGTGGCAAGAACTGTTCCCCCGAGAACATCGCGGTCATCCGCGAGAACCTCGGCCTCGACAAGCCCATCACCACCCAGTTCTGGGAATTCATGATGGGCATCGTGTCCGGCCGGGACTTCCCGCAGGGACACTGCTCCGCCCCGTGCCTGGGCGTCTCGTTCAGCAGCGGCGACTTCGTCTGGGACTCCATCATGGACCGCTTCCCGCTGACGCTCTCGCTGACCGTCGGCGGCCTGGTGATCTTCCTGCTCTTCGGCCTCGGTACGGGTCTGATGGCCGCCTGGAAGCGCGGTACCGCCCTCGACAAGGTGGTCAGCGGCTCGTCGATGGTGCTCAGCTCGTTCCAGATCTACTTCCTGGGCCCGATCGTCCTCAGCATCCTCGTCTACAACACCGGCTGGCTGGACTTCCCCAAGTACGTCTCGTTCACGGAGAACCCGGCCGAGTGGTTCATGGGCATGTTGATCCCCTGGGCCGTGATGGCCACGATCTTCACCGCCCAGTACACGCGTATGGCACGCTCGACCATGATCGAGCAGCTGCAGGAGGAGCACGTCCGCACCGCCCGCGCCAAGGGCATGCGACAGCGGTACGTCTTCTTCCGCTACGCGTGGCGCGGTTCACTCATCCCCATCGTCACGATCATCGGCATGGACCTCAGCGCGCTCCTCTCGGGCGCGGTGGTCACGGAGTTCACCTTCGACCTCGCCGGTATCGGGCGTCTCGCGGTCAACGGCTCGCTGACCAAGGACCTTCCGCTGACGATGGGCGTCATGCTGTTCGGGGCCTTCTTCATCCTGATCCTGAACATCATCGTGGACCTCGCCTACGCCTACATCGACCCGCGCGTGCGCCTCGCCTAGGAGAAATACCGTGACCACACTGACCAAGACCGAAGGCGCGAAGGCCCCGAGCGGGCCGGAGTCCTTCCTCTCGGTCCGCGACCTGCGGGTGCGGTTCTCCACCGAGGACGGCATTGTGAAGGCGGTCGACGGGCTCTCCTTCGACGTCGAACGAGGCAAGACGCTCGGCATCGTGGGCGAGTCGGGCTCCGGCAAGTCCGTCACCAACCTGACCGTCCTCGGCCTGCACAACCCGAAGACCTCCACCGTCGAGGGCGAGATCGTCCTGGACGGCAAGGAGCTGGTCACGGCGACCGAGAAGGAGATGGAGAAGCTTCGCGGCAACAAGGTCGCGATGATCTTCCAGGACCCGCTGACCGCGCTCTCGCCGTACTACACGGTGGGCCGGCAGATCGCGGAACCGTTCATGAAGCACACCGGAGCCTCCAAGAAGGAGGCGAAGGTGCGGGCCATCGAGATGCTCGACAAGGTCGGCATCCCGCAGCCCGCCACGCGCTTCAACGACTATCCGCACCAGTTCTCGGGCGGTATGCGCCAGCGCGCGATGATCGCCATGGCGCTGATCTGCGACCCCGACCTGCTGATCGCGGACGAGCCGACCACGGCCCTGGACGTTACCGTCCAGGCGCAGATCCTCGATCTGCTCAAGGACCTCCAGCAGGAGTTCGGCTCGGCGATCATCTTCATCACCCACGACCTCGGCGTCATCTCCAAGATGGCCGACGACCTGCTGGTGATGTACTCGGGGCGGGCCGTGGAACGCGGCACCGTCCGCGAGGTGCTGCGCAACCCCCAGCACCCCTACACCTGGGGCCTGCTGAGCTCCATGCCGCGACTCGGCGGTGACACCGCGCAGGCGCTCACGCCGATCCCCGGCTCCCCGCCCAGCCTGCTGAACCCGCCGTCGGGCTGCCCCTTCCACCCGCGCTGCGGCTTCACCGCCGAGGTCGGCGGAACCCGCTGCACCGACGAGCGGCCGCAGCTGCCCGAGGGCCGGGGCTCCGCCTGTCACCTCGACGCGGCGCAGAAGTCGACCTTTTTCATCGAGCAGATCAAACCCCGGCTGGGCTAGGGAGAACGAGACATGAGCGACAAACTCACCCTGCCGAAGCCGCAGGGCCCCATCGACGGAGCCGGCGAACCGCTGCTCTCCGTCGAGGGCCTGACCAAGCACTTCCCGATCTACGGCGGATTCCCGATCAAGCGTAAGGTTGGAGCCGTGCAGGCCGTGGACGGGGTCGACCTGACCGTCGGCGTCGGCGAGAGCGTCGGCCTGGTCGGCGAGTCCGGCTGCGGCAAGTCGACGACGGGCCGACTGATCACCCGCCTCCTGGAACCGACCGCCGGAAAGATCACGTACGCGGGCCAGGACATCACGCACGCCTCGCGCAAGCAGATCGCGCCCGTACGGTCCGAGATCCAGATGATCTTCCAGGACCCGTACTCCTCGCTGAACCCGCGGCAGACCGTCGGCACGATCATCAAGTCGCCGATGGAGGTCAACGGGATCAACCCGAAGGGCGGCCGGGAGACGCGCGTACGGGAACTTCTGGAACTGGTCGGTCTCAACCCCGAGCACTACAACCGCTTCCCGCACGAGTTCTCCGGTGGTCAGCGCCAGCGCATCGGTGTGGCCCGCGCGCTGGCTTTGAACCCGAAGCTGATCGTGGCCGACGAGCCGGTGTCGGCGCTGGACGTGTCGATCCAGGCGCAGGTCGTCAACCTGCTGCAGAAGGTTCAGGAAGAGATGGGCATCGCCTTCCTCTTCATCGCCCACGACCTGGCGATCGTGCGGCACTTCTCACAGCGGCTCGCGGTGATGTACCTCGGCAAGGTGGTGGAGGTCGGGGACCGGGACTCCATCTACAACCGGCCGCGGCATCCTTACACGCATGCTCTGCTGTCGGCGGTTCCGGAGGTCACGCTCGACGACGAGGTCGAGGACCGGGAGCGGATCCGGCTCTCCGGGGACGTGCCCTCGCCGATTCATCCGCCGAGTGGTTGCCGGTTCCGTACGCGTTGTTGGAAGGCTCAGGACAAGTGCGCCACGGAGGAGCCTCCGCTGGTGCAGATATCCGGCAATCGTGCGGGGCATCTGACTGCCTGTCACTTTCCGGAGGACCCTACGACTGAGGCCCGCGACGAGGACATCGTCCTGGACCCGGCGTTGGCGGCGCTGGAGAAGGACGCGGAGGACTCCAAGTAGGGCGGTGCCCGGAGCAGGGCGCGGGGCTGGTTTCGGGACTGGCGGGAGCGTGGGGCTCCCGCCCGGTCCCCGGAAGGCGGTGAGCGTGGGGACGTACGCCCGCGCTCTGCGAGCCGACAGCCCGGCCCTCGCGAGTTAATCGTTCGACATCCCTCCGGCCGTCGGTGATGGTCCCCTGCGATGAATCGAACCGACACGCCACCTGCCTGGGACGAGCGCACGCACCTGGCCACCTTCCTCGACTACGTACGGGACACCGCGCGCCAAGCGCGAGGGTGTGACGCCGCAGGACGCGCGCAAGGCACCGCTTCCGGGGTCTCCGCTGATGATGCTGTGCGGGCTGATCAGCCATCTGCGGCGGGTGCGGATCGCCGTCGACATCCCGCTGCCCCAACTCCTTGCCGAGTACGAGGAACAGAGCGGCCGCCACTGCCGCCTGCTGGCGGACCACGACCTGAACACAGCGGCCAGGCGCCCCGTCAGGGACGGCCGGTACGTCGACCTCCGCTGGGTGGTCCTCCACTTCATCGAGGAGAGCTCCCGCCACAACGGCCACCTCGACGTCCGTGAACTGGTCGACGGGCGAACCGGCACCTAGCGACGGCGTGCGCTCCGGGCGAGGACATGCGTTCCAGCGTTGACTCGCGACAAGGCCCCTGGAGGAGCCAGTTGAACCAGTTGAACCCCGCCATCCGCTGCATCACCTTCGACTGCACCGGAGACCCTTACGAACTCGGGCTGTTCTGGAGCGAGTTGCTCGAGCGGCCGCTGGCCGACGGCGACAAGCCCCGCGACCTGGAGGCGATGCTCAAGGATCCCGACGGCGGTCCGGCGCTGCTCTTCGTCCGGGTCCCGGAGGGCAAGACGGCAAGAACCGTATCCACTTCGCCCTGTGGCTCCAGGGGCGCACCCGGGAGGCGGAGGTCGAGCGGGCCGTCGCGCTCGGGGCACGGCTGACAACGGACCGGACGCGACCCGACGGGCGAGGCTGGGTGGCGCTGGCCGACCCTGAGGGCAATGAATTCTGCGTGGAACGCGGAGAAGGGGACTGACGCGAGCGTGAGGCCCGATTCTTTCCATGTGGCTGACCGCAAGGCCGCCCGAACGGATCGAGATCGGACTCCGCGTAATTCGGGGCAATCCAAGAACTTCATGGTTCCAGTTCCCCCTGGAACACCATGACGAGCAGTGTGATTTCGCGCGGTCCGGGACGGTCGGCGGGACAGCTTTTACTGGCGATTCGGCACTCCTCCCGAATGTGGCGTATGACCGGAAAGCCAGGTGATTTCGGGCTCTGGCGAGGGTCTTGGTACTGGGAACGATCACATTGCTCGGCATGCGTCCCTCGATTAACGTCTGTGCATGTCCTCCTCCCGGTCTCACTTCCGCTTGCTGGGCCCCCTGGAAGCCGAAGTGGACAGCCGCGCTGTCCGCCTCACGGGGCGTCAGCGTGCCCTGTGCGCCGTATTACTCCTCAACGCCAACCACGTTGTGTCCGTTGACCGAGTGATCCATTACGTCTGGAACGAGCACCTGCCCCAGGCAGCGGCGGCGCGGGTCCGCGCTCTTGTCGCCGAAGTACGACGCGCCTTCGGCCCGGCAGGCGCACACCTGCTGAGAACGCAGTCCCCGGGCTATCTGATGTCCGCCACCGCTGACGAGCTGGATCTTCTCGAGTTCGAGACTCAGATCAAGGACGGTTCGGCCGCTGCGGCACGCGGAGATTGGGAGAGGGCTTGCGCGTGCCATGAGCGCGCCCTCACCCTGTGGCGCGGAGATCCGCTGCCGGATCTGTCCGCAGCGGCAGAGCGAGAGCACCTGAGAGAGCTTCATCTCACCGCGCTCGAGGGCAGGGCTGAGGCGGAGATCGTCCTGGGGCGGCACCGCGGCGCCGTAGCCGAACTCGTGCAGCTGACAGCAGCTCACCCTCTTCGTGAACACCCACATGCCTTGCTCATGCAAGCTCTTCAACTGGACGGTCGCACCTCCGAAGCGCTTCAGGTCTACGCGCGTCTGCGCGACCGCACCATCGAAGAACTGGGCATAGAGCCTTCGGCCGAAACCAACGTCATTCATCAGCGGCTGCTGGCCGGTGAGACCGCAGTGCACAGGCCGACCCGATCGGCAATTCGGACCAAACAGCCCCGGACTCCACGGCAACTGCCCCCCGCCACTGGCCGCTTCGTTGGACGGGAGGAGGAGCTCGGTGTTCTGGACGACTGCCGTCGCAACGCCGCACCGATCGCATTGATCGTGGGACCGGCAGGAGTTGGCAAGACGGCACTCGGACTCCAATGGGCGCACCGTACGGCGGACGCGTTTCCGGACGGACAGCTCTTTCTTGACATGCGGGGTTTCGACGACGCCGACCCCATGACGCCGCAGGAGGCAGTTCCACTGTTGCTGCAGGGACTGGGATGCGGGCCACGTGACATACCGGTTGGCCTTGACGCCCAGACGGCTCTGTACCGCACACTCCTGGCAGACCGTCGCGCACTCGTCTTCCTTGACGACGTGGCTGATCCGTCCTACGCCCGTCAGCTGCTTCCCGGTACTGGGGGAGCGTTGACTCTGGTCACCAGCCGCGCCAAGTTGAGCGGGTTGGTCACTCTGGACGGGGCGTACAGACTGACCTGTGGTGTGCTCAAGAGCAGCGAAGCCCTGGAACTCATCAGTGAGGCAGCCGGCCGTGAGGTTGTGGCCGCTGACCCGGCCGCCGCGGCGCGCCTCGCAGAGCTGTGCGACCACCTGCCCCTGGCACTGTGTGTCGCAGGTTCCTGGCTCGGAGACCGGCGCCCGGACAGCATACGCAGCTATGTAAGCGAACTCGCCGACCGTGGCCGCTTGGCCCGGCTGCACGTAGAGGGCGAGGACAACGTCGCCGTGCGGGCGGCCCTGGATCTGTCATACGGCACTCTGCCCGCGGATGCGGGGCGCGCCTTCCGCAGTCTGGGCCTGACGCCCGGCACGGGGCGCTCGACCAGCGCCGCTGCCGCTTGTGCGAACTTGGACGTCGCGCGAATGGGAGACCTGTTGCGTGTCGCGGCACGCGTGCACCTCCTCCAGGAGGTCGAGGGCGGCCGGTTCACCTGGCACGATTTGGTCCATGAGTACGCTGGCCAGCGAGCGTTGGCCGAAGACGGTCCGCCGGAGCGGCACGCCGCAATTGAGCGACTGCTCCATCACTATCTCGGTGGTATCGGGAACGTTGCAAAGACGTGTGGCCTCTACGTCTCACAACACCGCATCGAGGCAGTCGAAGGAGCAGCGCCCAGAGAGTTCAGCAACAGTGAGGATGCCTACGCCTGGTTCGACTCTGAATGGGACGACATAGCCGCCGCGGTCAGCCACGCAGCCGAGCGTGGACCCTTGCACTACGCGTGGCGACTCGTGGATGCGCTGCAGGACCTCTTGCACCATCGCCGTCCGATGTCCGAGTGGATACGCCTGGCTGAACTGGTCCGGAGCGCCGCCGAAGGCGGAGGTGACGAGATCGGACAGGCGACCATGTCCCTCTCGCTCGGGCATGCCCGATGGCGATTGGGGGATCTGACGGGTGCCCTGGGCGAATACGAAAGCGCGCAGAACCTTGCGCGCAGTTCCGGATGGCAGCACGGCGAGGCTGCGAGCCTCCAAGGCATAGGGGTTACCGTCAAGATGCTCGGGGCCCCGGAGCGTGCGTTGCCTCACTATCGACGCTCGATCGCCATTTACCGCGAACTCGGCAACTCCCGCGGCGAAGCCGTGATCCTGATCAACATGGCATCTGCCGCCCATGTCCTGGGGAGACTCGCAGAGGCGGAGAGCGCCTTGCTGTCGGCCCTACCGCTGGTTTCCTCCGCTGGGCAACCCCTGAAGCACTTGCATGCCATGGCACTGGTGAACCTCGGCCTGGTCCTGCAGAAACAGGCGAAGCTGAAGGAAGCGATGGCGGCTTTGAGGGAGTCGTTCGGGATCTCCCAGGATTCCGGTTCCGCCTATGCCGAGGCCGTGACTCTGGAGGCTCTGGGACGAGTCCATCGTGACGCGGGACGAGACGAGCGGGCGGTCCTTGCGTATGAGGATGCCCTGACCGTTGCCAGACGCGCGGAGAACCGCAACTGCCAGGTCGACTCGTTGGTGGGGCTCGCTTCAGTCGAGTTGAGTCGGAATCACGTCGACGAAGCGATCCGTCATCTCACCGCTGCTCGCGAGATCCTCGATGAAACTGGTCACAGCGCGGGACTTGTGGAGATGCTGTTGGCGCAGGCGGCCGTGGATCATGCCCTGGGAGATACGGACGCCGCGCTTGGCCATCTCGACCAGGGTGCGCAACTGGCGGCGGCGAGCAGCCCGTTGACGCTTCCACGCATTCACGTGCTGTCCGCGGTGATCCTCATGGGCGCCGGCGAGTTCGCGAAGGCATTCGAGGCGGCGAGTGACGCCATCGACTGCGCGGACTCTTCCGGCCAGCAGCTGTTGCAGGCCCGTGCCTTGATGGTCCTGGCGGCCATCCACGAGGCCAGGGGTGAGATACCTGCCGCACAGGCCAGAAAGCGCGAAGCCAGGACTCTGTTCGCCGATATCGGCACGCCTGAACACCACCAAGCGGCCATTCCGTCGAGTCCGTCAGCCAAGAGGCCTCGTGGCGAGTACGGGTCACGGGCGCGAAACCGGCGACTGCCGAATGACGCCGAGTCTCGGCTTGCGCTGTACCTGGCCGAGCACTTCACCGTGTGACGGCGCTCCACGCCGTTGTGTCCCGCAGGCACGGGTCCCTGCGCAACATCTGATCATGCAAGTCACGTAGCTCCTGACCAGGCTCGTCGCCAGTGACATCGACCAGCGTCGAGCGGATGAGGCGGAACTGACGCAGAGCCTCGCCTTGCCGTCCGCTCCGGTACAAGGCGAGCATGAGCAGCGCGGCAACCTTTTCGTCCCATGGATGTGCTGCGGCCAACTGATGCAGAGCGGGGACGTACTCTTCGTGGCGTCCTGAGCGGAGCCCCAGTTCGGCGCTTCTCCCCAGCGCGTCCCGGCGCTCGTGCCGGAGTGTGGCACGCACCGAGTCCGCCCAGGGCGTCTTGATCTCGGAGAAGGGCTCGCCTCGCCACAGGGACAGGGCCTCGCCGTAGAGTTTCAGCGCGGTCTCGTCCTCTCCTCGGCGTCCGGCATCCTTGGCCTGCTGAGCGAGCATGCGAAAACGTGAGAGATCCACAGCTGCTTCGTCGACCACGAGGATGTATCCGCCACGTCGCCGGGTCAGTTCGACGTCGCCGGCATTCCCCAAACACCGCAGAGCCTTTCTCAGGCGAGCGGCAACGTTGTAGAGGGCCTGCTGAGGGTGCTGCGCAGTGTCGCGTTCCCAGACTCGCTCGATCACCTGCTCGTCCGCAACGAAGTCGTTCGGCGCCCACGACAGTCCGGCGAGAAGGCGTCTGGCCCCGTCAGGAAGCGAGATCCTGCTGCCCGCGGACTTCCGTACTTCCACGCAACCAAGGACTTGCACCTTCATGCTGACACCTGCATTTCACGAGACGGCTGTCGACAGAGTGCATCTCGTCCGCACGGATGGCGCATGGATCCCGCACGTCAATTGGTGTCGGAAATGGATACCTTCGACGATGAGGGTGACGACCATCACGGTATGCCGGTGCCAACGCTGCAGACAGATCCGGGACAGATCACGGGCAGAAGGCGAACAGACCTGTCTCGGAGACTGGAAACGTGAAGCAAGCGCTGAAGGTCGTCCCTAAACTGTGCCGTAGCTGCTGCTCAAGAGCGAGTTGACCTCCTCGTGCCTGGTCTGCTGACGGCGGCTGAGCCATCTTGGATAGCAGCGCTCACCGGGTTGGGCCCGCACGGTTTCGGCGGGCTGGTGGCCGCATTGCGGCGTGAGGGCGTCGACCAGGTACGGCGGGGACGCCCGTGGAGCCTGTCGCTGGAGAACCGGGTACTTTTGGTGGCGGCGTACTGGCGGACGGACCTGACACTACGTCAGCTCGCTGCGCTCTTCGGTGTTTCAAAGTCCGCCGCGGACCGCATCATCGACCACCTCGGTCCGTCGCTCGCGCTCCGGCCGAGCAAACGGTTCCGCAAGCAGACGATGTTGATCGTGGACGGCACCTGGGTGCCCACGGAGGACCACGGGCAGTCAGAGAATTACGGGCACGCCACCCTTCACCATGTTGTCATCGACGCCGATACGCGGCTCGTCGTCGCCCTTGGGCGGCCTGTGCCTGGTTAACGACGACGATCGCGAGGCATCGGCGTCATGGCCGCTGTTGGCAAGGCCCTGGTGATCAGCGACGTCGGTTGGAGTCCTCCACCTGATCACCCCGCATTGCTGAGAGCGCGGCCAGGCTGAGTTTCTCGCGCCTCCACCCGGCCCGGCGGTGTATGCGCCCCAAGAGGCCCTAACAGAAGCTGCTGGTCATGTGATTTTCGGCTGGGGTGGTCGTTGGTTTGGCTGCGGGGAGACATCAGTCGCGGCCGTGGATCGTGTCGGATGAACTGTCGTCGCTCGTTGAGCCGTTGCTGCCGGAGCCGAAGGTGGTGGAGGGCCGGCCACGGGTGCCGGACCGGCAGGCGCTGTGCGGGATCCTGTTCATGCTGCGCACCGGCATCCAGTGGGAGTACCTGCCGCAGGAGCTGGGCTTCGGCATGGGCATGACCTGCTTGCGGCGCCTGGACGCGTGGAACGAGCCGGGGTCTGGGACGAACTGCACCTGGTGCCGCTGAAGAAGCTGGACTGGTCGTGGGCGGTGATCGACTCCTCCCACGTGCGGGCCGCTCGGCGGGGCCCAAAAGCGGGCCCAGCCCGGTCGGCCGCGCACGACCGGGCAGCAAGCACCATGTCCTCACCGACGGCCAGGGCACCGGCGGCAACCGCAACGACGTCATCCGACTCCTGCCTCTGCTCGACAGGATCCCCGCCGTGGCCGATGTCGATGGCCGGCCAGACACCCACCCGACGCGCTCCTCGCCGACCGCGGCTACGACCACGACAAGTACAGGCGCCTTCCGTGGCAGCGCAGCATCCGCCCGGTGATCGCTGAACGAGGCACGGAAAACGGCTCCGGCCTCGGCATCTTCCGTTACGTGGTCGAGCGCACGGTCGCCTGGTTGCAAAGCTTCCGCCGCCTGCGGACCCGCTGGGAACGACGCGACGACATCCACGAAGCCTTCCTCGGCCTCGCCACCTGCCTCATCACCCACCGCCACGTCCAACGCCTTTGTTAGGACCTTCAAGTGGTGCCGGGGGCCGGGTAGCCGTGTCAGCGCTGATTTCGTCACCCGGCACGGACGAGGTTGAGCGGGCAGGCAATGTCGAGCAGAGCGAGATGAATCCTCTCGTTCTTGAGGCTGCAGTTGCCAAGAATCCTTAGGACGGCGTACGCCCTGACTCAGGGCTCCGGGAGCGCACGGCCTGAGTAGGCGGGCGCTTCCCCGCGCGAGGAGTTCCCTGGCGTGGGAGGTACGGAGGTCTGGGCGGGAGCTGCGCACGCATGCAGGAGGCTGTGCATGCGCAGCACTTCCACGGGGCACTGGTCCATCTCTCTGAGCCCTGACAGCTGCGAGGATGTCCTTCCGGCGGGGAACGGTACAGGGTGCGCCGTCGCGCCTCGTGGGCCGCACTGTGACGACCTTGCGCTCGCTGCGGGCTGCGAAGGATCCAGGACCGAGCTCGCCTCGTCGAGGGCTGACTGCCGTCCGCCGGTCTCAGCGCGCGTCACGATGGGATCCGACCATCGGACACCGCGAGTCCAACCTGAGTGAAGTATGACATCCGCCAACTCGGCATCGACCCTTGCGGAACGAGTCTCCTATTCCTGACATAACGCGGGCATCATTTCGCCAAAGCGGCGAGGACTCAAAGCAGCGAGCCGTGCTGTGCACGACGGTCCGACGCTGGTGACCACAAACGTCGCTGTCCCGTAAATCTCCGGGTCACAGCGTACGGGCTTCCGGATGCCGGGTAGCGGCAGCCGCGAAGGATTTTGTGTTCGTCGGCCGAATGATGGCGTGCTCGACTGGGTGGTGCTCTGTGCCGGTGTCGTTCACATTCTTTCTGCAGCGGACGTCCGGACGGTGCCGCGTACGGCAACACATCTCCGGTGTTCCCGCCGGTGCCCACGCCGAGAACCGTCGCCCCATGGCCCTGCGCTGCGGGACCGGAGTCCTGTCAAGCGTTCGCAAAGCGGGATGCCCGGGAGTGGACAGAGCGCGGCCATCACCTGGCAGGTGTCCGCAGCGACGATGACCTGCACGTTCGCCGAGAACCGGTGACGAGGCAAGATCGCGGACACCCTAATCGCACCCTGGCCCTAGCTCCTCGACACGTTTCGGTTGCACCAAGATCACTTCACGTAATACCGGCTGCTTTTCGGGACAACCCTGATTGCTATCTCGGCGTCGTGAACCATTGAGAAAGTGCAGAGCAAGAGCGAGATTTCGGCCATTCGTGCGGGGTCGGGAGCTGATCAAGCCCTTGTGGAATTCGCGAATGGCAAGTTAGTTTCCTCTCGTCGCAACCGAGAGGGCCTCATCCGATTAAGAGGTCCGTAGTGAGCGGGATAGGAGGAAACAAAATGGAGCGCGAAGAGATCATCGAGGTTCAGGACTGGGACTCTGTGTTCGAGTCCGCGGAGACTGGCCTGGTGGCGCCGGCCAACAACAACGTCGCCGTTGCCGTCCAGTACGACTGGCCGGAGTAATCCGCCACTCGATCGGGTGTATCACCTGCTGCCATGGGCGGCGGGTGATACACCCGATCACCTACATCGAAAGCGGTTCACTCCAAGGTTGAGGACCAGATGCAATTCTCCATACGGCAGTTGGACGACGGGGCCTGCCTCGTAAGCGTCTCCGACGGTTCAAGGAAACTGGTTTCTACTTCGCCCCGAGACGCTGCAATAAAAATCACCGAGCGTGGCCTCCAGCATTTCGGGGTCGGATCACCTCAGGAGCTCTCGGGGAATGTTCGTGTGGATGATCCTCAAGGCGAGCTTTCCCAGCATCTGGAAACCTGCGTTCAGTGGACGGGTCAAGAAGAACTGACTGTCTCTGTCATCTACGACTGGGATCGAGAACAGCTCGCCGACATGATGGAGCGTTCTGGATGGCACATTCCTGTTGTGCTTGATACCAGTAGGGTGCATATTGGCCCATGTCGAATCGGAGACCTGGATACCGCCACGATTCAGGATTACCTTGATCGACTGGTTGCGGCCGCGCCCGATCGGAGGAAGTGGGTACGAGAGACAGCGCAGCCAGCTGTCACCTCGGCTTACGATCAAAATGATCTCGCATGGGTTGCCCGGCACGTGGCAGAAGTTGCTTTCAGGCTTTCCAGCGGGAAGGCCGACCGGACCGTGCTGGACCGCGTACGTGTCCTGCGCTTCCGGGACCGTTCGGTTCACGAGCATGTTGTACTTCGGAATCCGCAGCGTGGCAGCAGTGGAATTCGGCACCAGGAGGGCGATCTGGTCGATGCGCAAACTGGAATTGTCGTTTCAACCGACAGTATTCCAGCTTTGGTTCCGCTCCCCGTCGGCATGATACTGACTCAAAGCCGGGCGTCCGATATGGGGCGTATTCTGCCGTGGGCCAACAATCTCATCAATGGTGGATGCACGTGGGATGACGAGGCCGGCGCGCATGCCATCGCAATAGCCGAAGGGATCGAGCGGTACTGCGGCAACTACATAGGCAGAACTGCTATACGCACGACTTGCTACGAGGACCTCATCGCACAGGGGGAGTCGGCGCTCGATCCAAACCTGCTTGAGTTCTTCTCGGACGAGCAACACGGCGAACCAGGCTTCCCTTTCCTTCCCTTTACACGGACGACACAGACCAGCTGGGTGCAAGGATTCAAGCTTGGCTCGAGAGAGCCGAGTTGGCTTCCCGCCTCCCTTGTCTACGTGAATTGGAACATAAGTGACTCGTACGCCGAACCACCGCTCCATCCAGCGTTCTACCCGGGAATCGCCTCTGGTAGATCTGCTGATCAGGCCATCGCGAACGCGCTTGAGGAAATCGTGGAACGCGACTCCATGATGGCTTGGTGGCTCTCTGGGGCAAAGCTGCCGCGAACCTCTATTCCGTTGGCAGAGGAGTGGCGTTTTGCTGCGCTGCCCGACACCCTTTCAACCGACATCGTAATGATCGAAAACCAATTCGATCTGCCGGTTGCGATGGCATGTGTCCGGGACAGTCAGCGGAAAACTACCGCGATGGGGTTCGCCTGCCGGAACACTCCCGAACGGGCGATCATGAAGAGCTTCCTGGAGGCCTTTGGTCTGCTGCACGCGCTGGAAGACATGCAAGACCCCGACGGATCGTTCTGGGGACTGATGCGGCGGTACCCGGACATGCAAACGGTGGTACCTCATCGTGCCGACAGACGGTATCTGGAAAGCTTGGGGAGCAACTACCGCAGGATAGGCGAGCTGTGGCCGCAATTGCAGGCATACCTGGATCCACGGACCTTCAAATGGGATGTTCCATGGACGCCGGACGATCCGAAGCAGCTCGGATCCGAGTCACCGCGCGGGGCACGTGACTATCGGCGCTATCTGGACCTGTTGCGGCGTGAAGGGTTCGAGGCCTATGCCGTGGAGCTCACCACTCCTGATGTGGCGGTGTGTGGTTACTCCGTATACCGCGTGATCGTTCCGGGGATGA
Organism: Streptomyces sp. NPDC050988; assembly: GCF_044456225.1. Lineage (NCBI taxonomy): Bacteria > Bacillati > Actinomycetota > Actinomycetes > Kitasatosporales > Streptomycetaceae > Streptomyces > Streptomyces sp. NPDC050988. Next base: position 345,924 of record NZ_JBITFQ010000004.1, read on the forward strand.
TTCCGAACTTCCCGACAGCATTCCCTCCGCTCGGCAGTGGACGCTTCAGGAGGGTGGCCGAAAGCCTTGGATGGCCCTGCACGACTTCAACGGTCCGTGAGGAGCCCATGGCTTATGCGTAGGAGGATAATTTGCTAACGCTTGCAGGCAGCGGATCCGAGCAATCACGTTCACTCGCCGTCGGGCGGGTCACCAGGCCGCCAACGGCAGCAGGCCATGAGCTGCTGACGTGGGACGAATACATTCCGGAAGGGCATCTAAAGCCATCATCGAAGTTGGTTGATGCGCTCACACGACACACCTCGATTCTCGTGATCGTCCCCATCTACTGCGGCACGCCGGCTGCGGAGTGCCTTGGCGCCTTCCAAGCCCTGCATGAGCACGAAACTGCGATGAAGCAACTCGCCCGTAAACGACTCGGCATGGTCGGTGTGAGTACGGGGCAATCGGGTCGGGAATGCCTGCAGCCTCTTGCCAGCCTCTCGAAGAGCCTCGGGCTCTGGGTTGATCCCGGGATGATGCTGCTCTGCGACGACATGTTCATCGGACCTAGGCTGGCCGACCCGCAGGCCCTGCTGGAGCTGGATCGACTGGCTTCCCGGCTGAGGGCACTTGAGGGTGATGCACCATGAGGCAATACGACGAGACCACCTATGGTGAGCATTGGGCGCCATTCTATCGGGACAGGTCCCTCGGGGTCCCCTCGCCCGAGCCGACGGTAGCGTTCGTCGAGCGGCTGGTGGGCTCGACTGCCGATCTGCTGGATCTTGGTTGCGGCGACGGCAAATTCGCAGTGGCCATGGCCAACCGCGGTCACAGAGTGACCGCGGTTGATACGTCCTCGTCGATGCTCGAACTTCTGAGAAAAGAGGATGACGAGGGGCGCGTTGCGGTTGAGCAGGCATCCATGCTGGAAATATCCTACGATGCTCAGTTCGATGTCGTGACCATCCTTGGACTGTCACTCCTTCAACTGCCTTCTCAAGAAGCACAACTCGAATGCCTCGAGAAGGTGGCACGGAGCTTGAAGCCGAACGGGAGAGCCATAATTGAGGGCCTCAACCCAGATCTGTCACGATATCAATCGTCTCAAGAGGTCCTCGTTACCGAGATAAGTGCCGAGCGCACTATAATTCGGCCAGCAATCGTCAATCAGAAGGACCAGACGATCGATTCGTCAACTCTTGTTTTTGACCACGACGCTGACTCGGTAACCCGCCTCCCCTGTCGAATCAGGTACATGTGGAAGAGTGAGATGGACCTGGCTGCCATGATTTACGGGATGTCACCCGTGCGTACGTGGGCCAACTGGCAGTTCGTCAAGTACTCCGGACGTCCAGGCGTTTTCATCTCATGTTTCGAGAAAGTGTGATGTCGATTTATTCGGAACTCATTTCTGGGGCGTGGCGAGATTATCTCGCCACGCCCCAGAATGCTGCACCGGACTATCGAGGGTTTCTCAATAAAGGAAGCGAAATCTTACTTGAGCGAGTTACTGCGGCTTTCGCGATCGATTGCTGCCGCGCTCACACTTCTCTTCTCGGTGAAATTCGTGACTTCGCCGGCGGTTGCGAAAACAGCCGCGTGCTCAACGCGAAGATCAGGCAGCATGAGATCGCCATCCAGTCTTCGACCTCGAAGCGGCACCTGGTTCAAGTTCTGGGAGCGATCCAGAACAAGGGATTTCCGATTCTAGCCAATATTTTCGTCATGCCGCAACTTTCGGACGGGGTGGTACGAGTTCACCTGACTCAGCCGAGCAGTTGCAGGGTGGCCGAATCCAGGACTGCTGATTATGGAGCGAGTCAAGAGGTCGAAAAAATTGCGGCGACTTTGAGTGCCTCACTTCTGGAAACTCCGACGCTGCGTACACCAGAAAATTGGATGCATGTCAAGCGGCTGCCCCGTTCTGCTGCCAGCGGTGTGGACTGGTCCGCTTGGAGCATCGGCTTGTTCGGGACTTTTCTTGAAGAGGTCGTATGGGCTAGTTCCAGATATCTTGATGCCCTCGACAGAGTCTGGGATATTTCCTCCCTCGCCGGACTGCAGGCATGGGCTGTTGCGCGGCTCTGTGCGGCAGCGCGGACTGTAAGATCCATATCGGCCGTACTCGATTCGGACCGATCCGTTCATAAATTGGCCAAAGCTATTCGGATCGTCTCTCCTCGGCTCTATGATTCGGTTGCTCTGTGTGGTAGCGATCATGCCGAGCTGACATTTTCACTCGCTCGCCGTGTGCGGCAAGGTATGAGCGATGCAGTGCGAGAATCCCGGGCGGGGGGCGAGCCTGGGTATTCCTATTCCCTGTCAAAGGTTGACAGTGTCAAGATTCGTTACTCATCGCCAGCGCATAGCGGAGACCTGTCGGTCGCAGCAACGGTGATCGAGGCTCTTGAACAAGAGGCGGCGTGGGTTTATTCGGATGTGCTGCGATGCATCCAGTGCGGTGACTTTCCTCCGGCGATTCGTGCTGGCATCGTTGGCGGGCACTACATGCCGAGTCAAAATATGGTGACTGTCAGTTCCGGCCTGCCTTCGGTCATCTACTCTGCTTGGCAGTCCGATGCGTTTATTCTCGGTTCAGTGGGTGGCGTTATAGGGCATGAGATCGCGCATGCACTTGACCCGGGAAACTGGGGATTCGGAGGGATCGAGTCTGATCGGACGACCGGGGTGCCGCCCTTCGCTCTAGACCATGTCGTGAACCGTTTGATCGAGCGTGCGAAACAGGATGTGCGAAAGGGGTTGGTATCCAGCTTCTCTCCGGCCGATTGTCGAAACGAGTTGCTTGCCGACTATTTGTCCCTTTCTGCCGGTGTGCATGCAATGGGGCGTGAGAGGGCTCAAGACCGTGAGTTCAGAGACTTCTTCCTGGGGTGGTCAGGTTTGTGGGACACTGCCGACGAGGGGCGTGCGGTCCCGTACCCGTCGGATCTGTACCGAATATTGATGGTCAGGCATTTTGATCAGTTCTATCGTGCATTCAAGTGCGACCCGTCCAGTCCGATATGGATATCACGTGAGGATCGTGTTCGCCTATGATTAGAGGTCTTGGGAGGAATTTCTACTTCTACTGGGCTTCGCGCGGGGTAAGTAAACTGGGCAGCGCCTTGACCATGGTGGCCCTACCGCTGCTGGTATTCAATCTTTCCGGAAGTCCGGCCCTCACCAGCTTGATGGTGGTGGCGGACACGACACCCATGATCCTCTTCGGAATGGTCGGGGGCGCGGTCGGTGACATGTGGCCACGCCGGACCATCATGGTGCTCGCCGACATCTGTTCCGCCCTCGCCCTCTTCTCGATCGTGGCCTGCTCCTGGCTGGGTGAGCTGAGTGTGGCCGTTGTCCTGGTCGCCGGTTTCATCAGCCAGACCGGGGAAGCCATGTATGACGGCGCGAACTGGGGTGCCACGCCCGCGCTCGTGAAGCGGGACTCGCTGGACCGGGCAAACGGGCTGGTCTGGGGAACTCAGTCCCTGATGGAGTTCGCTGGTCCCGGCCTTGTGGGAATGCTGCTGGTCGTCATGAGCCCCAGCCAGGTGGTGCTGTTCGACGTCATCTCATTTGCCGCTTCGGCGGTCCTGGTGCGTGCGGTTTCGACAACGATGAGCGATCGGACCAGCAGTCAGACTGCGCGGATCCGGAACATTCCCCACGAGATCGCGAACGGTCTACGCTATCTCCGCTCTCAGGCCGGTCTTACGCAGTTGGTGGGGGTTGGGACTGCTGGATCCGCGGCTGTGGGTGCGATGTTCGGAATCCTTGTGCCCTGGGCTGTCGAAGGACTCGACGTGCCCAGCTCAGGCTGGATGTTCAGTGTCATGATGGCTTCCTGGTCTCTGGGCGCGACCGTCGGTGCCTTCGCGACAGGCCGCATGCGGGCTGGCGAGCGCGCCATCTTTGTTACGAGACGGCTGACATTCGTTGCTTCTCTGTGTTGCTTTGCCCTGGTGGTCGTCACTGCGTGGTGGGTGGCGGCGGCCATCTTGATCGCCTACCTGTTCTGTCACACCGCTCAGTACATGAGTGTCATCACGCTTCGTCAGCGCATCGTGCCGTCCTCCTACCTGTCACGCGTCAACGCGGCCTCGCGGGTGGTCAGTTACGGCGTCGGAACGGTGGGCGGAGCGGCCCTGGGCGGCTACCTGGCCTCACGCTTCGGATACCCGGCGGTGCTTTCCTTCGCAGGCGTGCTTCACCTGAGCAGCTGTCTTATATCGTGGTCGCCGAAGCTGTCGGCGCTCGAAAGGAAAGCCCAGGCTGAATTCACCTCGACTGTTTAACGACGGAGGGACTGCCTGAGGCCGGCACACATCGGTTGCGGAGTGAATGCAGTGGTCAGGGACTGAAGGACGACCGTGACAGACGGGCTCCGCCCGCGTGCTGACGAACGGGGTCCGTCGGGCCGCAATCCCGGGATCCTGCGCCCGTGTCGACGACGTCTCCGGCTAGTCCTGAAGCGGCAGCCGCACGGTGTGGGCGATACCCATGGCCGGGTACTCGGTGAGCTTTGCACCGTAGTCGTTGTCCGGATTGGAACGCGAGACGATCTCGATGACCGCCAGCACCTGACTCGCGTTGACGGCGAGGCCCTCCCCGTCAAGCACGTCCTCGGGATGACGACCGCGTCCGGGCACCGCATCCGGCCGATCGGCGGGTGCTCGATCTCGGGACCGTTCTCGCAGACGTAGCCGGGGTGGGTGGCGGGGAAGCTGGTTCCGGATATGTCCGACCGCGCCCTCGTGGCGCTTGTAGCGGCTCATCATGGCAAGGAACGGTTCGGAAGGCCCGATCTCGACGATCTACGCCCCCTCAAGGTACTCGGCGTATTCCGTGAGCTCCTCGGCGATCACGCATCCTCGCGTAGTCCATGACTCCATGGGTAGGTGTCAGGCCGCGATCCCTGGGCCCTCAGAGGGCCAGGACCCAGGAACCGTGTCCCCCACCTCCGGATAGTGGCAAGCCGTCAGATGCCCCACCCCGTTCCCCTCGGCCCGTACCAGCGCCGGCACCTCCGACGCGCACCTCTCCGTCGCCTTCCAGCATCGGGTGCGGAAGCGGCAGCCGGAGGGTGGGTTCAGCGGGGACGGCACGTCGCCGGTCAGGCGGATTCGCTCGCGGGCCGGAGCGTCGTCCGCCGCCGTCGCCTCCGGGACCGCGGACAGCAGCGCCCGCGTGTACGGGTGCCGCGGATTCCCGTACAGATCGTCGCGGTCGGCCGTCTCGACGATCCGGCCGAGGTACATCACGGCGACCCGCTGCGAGAAGTGGCGGACGATCGCGAGGTCGTGGGCGATGAAGACGAACGCGATGCCCAGGTCCTTCTGCAGGGTCTGGAGGAGGTTCACCACCTGGGCCTGGATCGACACGTCCAGCGCCGACACCGGCTCGTCCGCCACGATGAGCCGGGGCTGCAGTGCCAACGCCCTTGCCACGCCGATGCGTTGGCGCTGGCCGCCGGAGAACTCGTGCGGGAAGCGGTTGTAGTGCTCCGGGTTGAGACCGACGATCTCCAGCAGTTCGCGGGCGCGGCTCTCGCGGCCGCCCCTCGGGTCGATGCCGTTGATCTCCATGGGGCCGGAGACGATCTTCCCGACCGTGTGCCGGGGGTTCAGCGAGGCGTACGGGTCCTGGAAGATCATCTGGATCTCGGAGCGGATGGGCGCCAGTTCCCTCCGCGAGGCGTGGGTGATGTCCTGTCCCGCGTACGTGATCTTTCCGGCGGTCGGTTCCAGGAGGCGGGTGATCAGCCGGCCCGTCGTCGACTTGCCGCAGCCGGACTCGCCGACCAGTCCCAGGCTCTCGCCCTCGGCGACCCGGAGGTCGAGCCCGTCCACCGCCTGCACCGCGCCCACCGTACGGCGGACGGGGAAGCCGCCCCGTACCGGGAAGTGCTTGGTGAGCCCGGTGACGTCCAGGAGGGGGGCCGGGTCCGGGTCCGTGCCGCTCATGATCGTGAAATCCCTTCTCTCGTACGTCAGTTGGGCCTGTGCGTCAGTTGGGCTGCGGGGTCGCGTAGTCGACGAAGAACTCCCTGCGCTGATCGGCCGTCAGGTGGCAGGCCGTGCCGCGGCCGCCGCCGTTGATCTCCAGCGGGGGGCTGTCCGTGGAGCACAGCCCGCCGTGGACCTTCTCGGCGAACGCGCACCGCGGGTGGAAGCGACAGCCGGACGGTGGGTTGAGGAGGGACGGCGGCAGGCCGGGGATCGGCGACAGCGGCACGTCGACCGGCCCGTCGAGGCTCGGCATCGAGCCCAGCAGGCCCCAGGTGTACGGGTGTTGGGGTGTCCGCAGCACCTGGTTCCGCGTGCCCCGCTCCACACAGCGGCCGCCGTACATCACCAGCACGTCGTCCGCGATGTTGGCGATGACGCCCAAGTCGTGGGTGATGAAGACGATCGCCGTGCCGAACTCCTGCTGGAGGTCCTTGAGGAGGTCCATGATCTGGGCCTGGACCGTCACGTCCAGGGCCGTGGTCGGTTCGTCCGCGATCAGTAGTTCAGGGTCGCAGACCAACGCCATGGCGATCATCGCGCGCTGGCGCATACCGCCCGAGAACTGGTGGGGATAGTCGTCCACCCGGAGGTCGGGCTGCGGGATGCCGACCCGCCGGAGCATCTCGACCGACCGCGCGCGGGCCTCGTGCCGGGACGCCCCGGTGTGCTTGCGGTACGTCTCGCCGATCTGTCTGCCGACCGTGTGGAAGGGCGAGAGCGAGGCCAGGGCGTCCTGGAAGATCATGGACATCGTGTTGCCGCGCAGCCGCTCCAGCTCCCGCTCGGTCGCGGTCAGCAGGTCCTTGCCGTCGAGCAGGATCTCGCCGTCCACGTCGGTGTGTTCGCGGTCGTGCAGGCCGAGGATCGCCATGCTGGTGACGGACTTGCCCGAGCCGGACTCGCCCACGATGCCGAGCGTCCGGCCCTGGGCCAGGTCGAAGGAGAGCCCGTCGACGGCCCTGACGACGCCGTCCTCGGTCGAGAAGGCGACCCGCAGGTCGCGTACGGAGAGGAAGGGCGTGTTCATGAGGGGGGGCGTCCTCTCCTAGGCGAGCCGGATCCGTGGGTCGATGAGGGCGTAGACGGCGTCGACGACGATGTTGGCGACGACGATCGCGGCGGCCGCGGTGAGGACGACACCGAGCAGCAGCGGCAGGTCGTTGTCCCGTACGGCCTTGATGGACAGCGCGCCGATGCCGTGCAGTCCGAACGTCTCCTCGGTGATGATCGCGCCGCCGAGGAGATAGCCGATGTCGAGGCCGAGGATCGTGACGATCGGCCCCATCGCGCCCCGCCAGGCGAACCGGAAGAAGACCGTCCGGCGGGACAGGCCCTTGGCACGGGCCGTGCGTACGTAGTCCTCGCTGAGGCTCTCCACCAGCTGGGAGCGGGTCATCCGCGTGTAGTTGGCCGTGAAGATCAGCGCGAGGACCAGCCACGGCAGCAACAGCCCCTTGAACCAGGCGCTCGGATCCTGGGTGAATCCCATGCTGTCCTGCGGCCGGGGGAGCAGATGCCACTCGTCGGAGAGGTAGTACATCGCGACCACACCCACGATGTAGATCTGCAGCGACGAGCCGATCAGGGAGGCGGAGGACGCGATCTTGTCCAGCGCCTTGCCCTGCTTGACGGCCGCGATCATGCCCGTACCGACGCCGAAGACCACGAACACCACCGCGCTGCCGATGGAGAGCGAGAGAGTCGTCGGGAAACGGTCGGTGATCAGGCCGAGCACCGGCTCGTGGTTGGTGAACGAGTAGCCGAGGCAGGGGGCCGGGCAGTGCCCGAGCCCGGTGTAGTCACGACCGGCGAAGACCCCCACCAGCCAGTGCCAGTACTGGACCGGCAGCGGGTCGGAGATCCCGAGGTTGTGCCGGACCAGCGCGAGCGTCTGGGGCGTGCAGAGCTTGCCGCAGGCGGCGCGGGCGGGGTCGCGCGGGGCGACGTAGAAGAGCACGAAGGTGAGGGCGCTGATGATCAGCAGGATCAGCAGCGCGCCGAGCGTCCGACGGACGAGGAAGCGGAACATGGCGAGGCGATTCCCTGGTGGCCGATTGCCGGTTGCCGGTGGTCTCAGGCCTTGGCGTACAGCTTGTAGAGGATGAACGCCGAGAACAGCGGGTCGAACTCGCCCCCGCCCACCTTGGCCCCGTACAGGTAGTAGCGGCGCTGGTACGTCTCGGGGATGATCGGCGCCTCCTTCTCCATGATCTGCCGGTCCAGCGCGGCCCAGGCGGCGTTGGCCTTGGTCGGGTCGGCGATGACCGCGTCCTTCTTGATGGCCGCGTTCACCCAGTCCACGTTCAGCTGGGAGACGTTGTTGGCGCCGTTGGCGATCGTGGTGCCGTCGAAGAGGGGCTGGAGGAGGGTGTAGCCGGTGGGCCAGTCGGGGGACCAGCCGAACCACATCACGTCGAACTGGTTGTCTATCTGCTGGACCTGGTCGTAGTAGCTGGTCGACTCGACGGGCTTCACGACCGGGTCGAAGCCCGCCTGCTTCAGCGCGTCCGCGATGACGACCTTGGTCTTGTCGTACGCGTCGCTCGCGCCCTGCGGATAGGTGTAGACGATCTTCTGGCCGAGCTTGCCGGCTTCCTTCAGCAGGGCCTTCGCCTTCGTCGTGTCGCCCTGCGGCTTGGTCAGCTTGCCGTAGATGTCGAACTTCACGCGGCCGGCGATGTCGGGGGAGAGGACGGTGGTCGCGTACTCGCCCGCGGACGGGCCGCCGTAGATCCGGCGGATCTGCTCCAGCGGCCAGGCGTAGTTGAGCGCCTGGCGCACCTTCACGTCGGTGATCCGCTTGCAGTTGATGGCGTAGTAGTAGAGGCCGGTCAGCAGGCCGTCGACGGTTCGGGCCTTCAGGTCCGCCGTGCCGAGCACCTTCTGGATGCGCTCCGCGGGCACCCCGCTGTACGCCATGACCGCGAACTGGTCGTTCCCGGAGTCGGCGATCAACCGGTCCGTGGCCTGGAGCCCCTCCGGGCCGAACTCGAAGACGAAGGAGTCCGGGTAGGCGTTGCGGATCGGGTCCGTCGCCGGGTCCCAGTGCGTGTTGCGCACCAGCGTCAGGGACTTGTCGACCGAGTGCTGCTTGATCCGGTACGGGCCGCAGGAGACCGGGTCCTTGTCGTACTTCTCCTTGGTGTCGTGCTTCACGGGCACGGCGCCGTAGGAGTGCATCGCCAGCGTCCAGTTGAGGTCCGGGCGGGCCGTCTTCAGATGGAAGGTGATGGTCTTCTTCGCGGTGTCCGTGACGACCGAGCTGAGGTGCTTGCCGCCGTACGGGCCCTTGTAGACCGATCGGAAGTCGTTCGTGCCGGTCAGCGCGGACTGGAGGTAGGTCGCCCCCTCGGTGGTGAAGCTCGCGAAGCCGCGCTCGATGCCGTGGCGCACGTCGTCCACGGTCAGCTCGCTGCCGTCCTCCCACTTCAGCCCGTCCTTCAGGGTGAAGGTCCAGGTCCTGCCGTCGTCGGACATGGTGCCGGTGTCGGTGGCCAAGTCGCCGACGAGCTTCATGGCGCCACCGGAGGCGATCTTGTAGCCGGTCAGACAGCGGATGTAGAGGTTGCCGACCGTGGAGTTCCACGAGTAGTAGATCCGCTGCGGGTCGAGGTGCGAGAAGTCGTCCGGCCCGATGGGGTGGATCGTCCCGCCCTTGCGCGCCCCGGTGATCTCGGGCGCGGGCCCGGTGGAGTCGTCCGCGGTACCGATGGTGACGGCGGAGTACTTGGCAGTACTCGTGGAGCCGCCACCTCCCGTGCCGCCACCGCCCCCACCACTGCTGCAGGCCGAGAGAACCATGGAGCCGCCTGCCGCGACGGAGGTGGCGATGACGAAGTTTCTGCGCGAAAGAGACATGGGTGTCCTGCCTGAATGAGGGAGAGGGGAGAAGCGGGGGGCGCCCCCTGTTCTTTTAGGGGCGCGAGGAACTGCGCGACCAGCCACAACGAACCCGCAGGTTCAATCCGGCGTATCCAGCGGAGCTACCGGCGGCGGGTCTTCGGATCCAGCGCATCCCGGACGGAGTCACCAAGCAGGTTGAAAGCGATCACGAAGATCACCATCGTCAGCCCGGGAAACAGCATGTAAGTGATGTCGTTCTGATAGACCTGCGCCCCGCGCTGGATCATCACGCCCCAGTCCGGCGTCGGATCACTGAGCCCCACGCCGAGGAAGGCGAGGGCGGCCTCCGTGGTGACGTACATCGGCAGCGCGAGGGTCGCCTGGATGAGGATCGGCGTCCACAGGTTCGGCAGCAGTTCCTTGAAGATGATCCGGGCCGGTGACGCCCCGGTCACCTTGGACGCCTCCACGAACTCCCGCTCGCGCAGGGCCAGTACCTCGCCGCGCAGCAGCCGGGCGATCGGCGCCCAGCCGAACGCGGTCATCACCGAGATCAGGCTGACCACCGTGAGCCAGGTCGGGGTGGCGTCCTCCGGCGAGACGAGGATCGAGATCATCACGGGCCAGAAGGCGATGAAGAAGAGCGTGGAGGGGAAGGCCAGCAGGATGTCGATGACCCTGCCCACCAGGTAGTCGGTCCGGCCGCCGAGATAGCCGGCCGTGAGTCCGACGACGATGCCGAGGAAGGTGACCAGCACGGTCGTCACCGTGGCGATCAGCAGCGAGTTGCGGATGCCGTAGAGCAGTAGCGTGAAGACGTCCCGCCCGAGCTGGGGTTCGACGCCGAACCAGAAGTCGCCGCTGATGCCGCCGTTGGGCCGGACGGGGAAACCGAAGTCGTTGAGCAGACCCGCCGTGTTCTGGCCGTAGGTCGTGTACGGATCCTTGCCGTACAGCCTGGCGATCAGCGGGGCGCCGACTCCGGCGACGAAGAAGACCAGCACCACACAGGCCGAGACCACGCCCGTGCGGTCGCGCCTGAAGCGCAGCCAGGCGAGCCGGCCGGGGGAGCGGCTGTCACCGCCTCGGGGCGGGGTCTTCGGCGCCGCGGGTACGGCGTCTTCGGCCACCACCATGGGGGCGGTCGTGGCAGAGGGTGTAGGCGAGGTCATCGTGCTCCTGGCCCGAACTGTCATGCGGGTCTGCGGGATGCGACCCACGGGCTAGCGCGACCATTTCAACGCCGTTCAGGCAGCGTCAATGAAACGTTGACGGCTTTGATCTGGTCTTTTGCCGCTTGACCCGAGCCTGGCCGCCCGCTTGGTGTGGCTTGGTGCTGCCATGACCAAAGCGAGGTCCGATATGCGGTTCGCCATGTTTCGGCATACGTGCATTCGGTGGGTGTTCCCACTCGTAAGAGTGGGACGAATGGGCGTCGCGTCCTTTATGCCCCGATATTGGGCGCTGAAGGCACAGCGCTCCCGCGCCGGAGCCACAGCGCACGGAACGTGCACTGGAAGCGCACTGAAGAGGAGGCACTCCATGCGTGGAGCCACGCACGCCAGATGGGCCGCATGCGCGGCGGCGGTAGCTCTCGCCGCGACGGCCTGCGGGGACGACGGGGGCGGCGACAGCGGCGGCGGCGACGGCTCCGGCATCGTGAGCTCCTCGTGGGGTGACCCGCAGAACCCCCTGGAGCCGGCCAACACCAACGAGGTGCAGGGCGGCAAGGTCCTCGACATGCTCTTCCGCGGTCTGAAGCGCTACGACGCCAAGACCGGCAAGGCCAACGACATGCTCGCCGAGAAGATCGAGACCTCGGACTCGCAGAACTTCACCATCACCGTCAAGACCGGCTGGAAGTTCAGCAACGGCGAGGCCGTCGACGCCAAGTCGTTCGTGGACGCCTGGAACTACGGCGCCAGCCTCAAGAACAACCAGAAGAACGCGTACTTCTTCGGGTACATCGACGGCTACGACAAGACGCACCCGGAGGACGGCAGCAAGCAGACGGCCGACACCCTCTCCGGCCTCAAGGTCACCGGGCCCAACACCTTCACGGTCAAGCTCAACCAGAAGTTCTCGACCTTCCCCGACACCCTGGGCTACGCGGCCTTCTCCCCGCTGCCGCAGTCGTTCTTCGACGACCACGCGGGCTGGCTGAGCAAGCCGGTCGGCAACGGCCCGTACACCGTCGACTCGTACGCCAAGGGCTCGGTGATGAAGATGCGCGAGTGGGTGGACTACCCGGGCGAGGACAAGGCGCAGAACGGCGGGGTGGACCTCAAGGTCTACACCGACAACAACACCGCCTACACGGACCTGATGGCCGGCAACCTCGACCTCGTCGACGACGTGCCCGCCTCCCAGCTGAAGAACGCCGCGAGCGACCTCGGCGACCGGTACATCAACACGCCCGCCGGCATCATCCAGACCCTCGCCTTCCCGTTCTACGACAAGGCCTGGGACAAGGACGGCATGGAGAAGGTCCGCACGGGCCTGTCCCGGGCCATCGACCGCGAGCAGATCACCGAGACCATCTTCCAGAAGACGCGCACGCCCGCCAGCGACTGGACCTCGCCCGTGCTCGGCGAGGCCGGCGGCTTCAAGGAGGGGCTGTGCGGTGACGCCTGCGAGTACGACCCCGAAGAGGCCAAGAAGCTGATCGAGGAGGGCGGCGGGCTGCCCGGCGGCCAGGTCAAGATCTCCTACAACGCGGACACCGGCTCCCACAAGGAGTGGGTGGACGCCGTCTGCAACTCCGTCAACAACGCGCTGAACAACGACAAGGCCTGCGTCGGCAACCCGATCGGCACGTTCGCCGACTTCCGCAATCAGATCACGCAGCTGAAGATGTCGGGCCCCTTCCGGGCCGGCTGGCAGATGGACTACCCGCTGATCCAGAACTTCCTGCAGCCGCTGTACTACACCAACGCCTCCTCCAACGACGGCAAGTGGACCAGCGCCGAGTTCGACAAGCTCGTCGACGAGGCCAACGCGGAGACCGACCAGGCCAAGGCCGTCGGCCTCTTCCAGCAGGCCGAGGAGGTCCTGCGGGACGACATGGGCGCCATCCCGCTCTGGTACCAGAACGGCAGCGCCGGCTACTCGGAGCGGCTCTCCGACGTGGCGCTCAACCAGTTCAGCGTCCCCGTCTACAACGAGATCAAGGTCAGCTGAGCCGCGGGGGCATCCGTCGACACACGGGTGCCCCCGCCTACCTCCGGAGCCCTCATGGGACGGTATGTGATCCGGCGCCTGCTGCAGATGATCCCGGTCTTCTTCGGCGCCACCCTGTTGATCTTCCTGATGGTGAACGTGATGGGCGACCCCATCGCGGGCCTGTGCGGCGACCGGCAGTGCGACCCCGCGACGGCCACCCAGCTGCGCAAGGAGTTCGGCCTCGACAAGCCCCTGTGGCAGCAATACGTGACGTACATGGGCAACGTCTTCACCGGCGACTTCGGCACCGCGTTCAACGGTCAGGAGGTCACCGAGCTGATGGCGAGCGCCTTCCCGGTCACCATCCGGCTCACGATCGTCGCGATCCTCTTCGAGATCGTCATCGGCATCACACTCGGCGTCGTCACCGGACTGCGCCGCGGCCGTCCCGTCGACACCGGCGTCCTGCTGATCACCCTCGTCGTCATCTCCGTGCCGACCTTCGTCACCGGTCTGCTGCTCCAGCTGCTGCTGGGCGTCGAATGGGGCTGGATCAGTCCGTCCGTCTCCCCGGAGGCCCCCTTCGACGAGCTGATCGTGCCGGGCCTGGTGCTCGCGTCCGTCTCCCTCGCGTACGTGACCCGGCTGACCCGCACCTCCATCGCGGAGAACCGGCGCGCCGACTACGTCCGTACGGCCGTCGCCAAGGGACTGCCCCGGCGGCGGGTCATCACCCGGCATCTGCTGCGCAACTCGCTGATCCCGGTGGTCACCTTCATCGGCACCGACATCGGCGCGCTGATGGGCGGCGCGATCGTCACCGAGCGCATCTTCAACATCCACGGCGTCGGCTTCCAGCTCTACCAGGGCATCCTGCGCCAGAACACCCAGACCGTCGTCGGCTTCGTGACCGTCCTGGTCCTCGTCTTCCTGGTGGCCAACCTGCTGGTCGACCTCCTGTACGCCGTACTCGACCCGAGGATCCGCTATGCCTGAACCGATGCCGCGGGAACCTCACCTGTCGGGCGGGGGCCGCGCCCCGGAGGACGGGGCCATCGCCGCGACGGGCATGGGCGGCGCGATGGACCTGGCCACGGCCGAGGCCACGACCCTGGAGAAGAACCCGGACGGACCGGACGGCACGGGCCCCTCCGAGAAACCCCGCTCCCTCTGGTCCGACGCCTGGCGCGACCTGCGCCGCAACCCCGTCTTCATCATCTCGGCGCTCATCATCCTGTTCCTGGTCTTCATCTCCCTGTGGCCGGGGGTGATCGCCACCCAGAACCCGCTCAAGTGCGACCTGGCCAAGGCCCAGGAGGGCTCCCAGCCGGGACACCCCTTCGGCTTCAACGGCCAGGGCTGCGACGTCTACACCCGCACGGTCTACGGGGCCCGGGTCTCCGTCACCGTCGGCGTGTGCGCCACGCTCGGGGTCGCGATCCTCGGCTCGGTGCTCGGCGGGCTCGCCGGGTTCTTCGGCGGGGCGGGGGACGCGGTCCTGTCCCGGATCACCGACATCTTCTTCGCGATCCCCGTCGTCCTCGGCGGTCTGGTGCTGCTGTCCGTCGTCACCAGCTCCACGGTCTGGCCGGTGATCGGGTTCATGGTGCTGCTCGGCTGGCCGCAGATCTCCCGTATCGCCCGGGGATCCGTCATCACCACCAAGCAGAACGACTACGTCCAGGCCGCACGGGCGCTCGGCGCCTCCAACTCCCGGATGCTGCTGCGGCACATCACGCCCAACGCCATCGCCCCGGTCATCGTCGTGGCGACCATCGCGCTCGGTACGTACATCTCGCTGGAGGCGACCCTCTCGTACCTCGGCGTCGGGCTGAAGCCGCCCACCGTGAGCTGGGGCATCGACATCTCCTCGGCGTCCCAGTACATCCGCACGGCGCCGCACGCGCTCCTGTGGCCGGCCGGGGCCCTCGCCGTCACCGTCCTCGCGTTCATCATGCTCGGCGACGCGGTGCGCGACGCCCTCGACCCGAAGCTGAGGTGACGGCCGTGCTGCTCGAAGTACGCGATCTGCACGTGGAGTTCAGAACCAGGGACGGAGTGGCCAAGGCCGTCAACGGCGTCTCCTACAGCGTCGACGAGGGCGAGACGCTCGCCGTGCTCGGCGAGTCCGGCTCCGGCAAGTCCGTGACCGCTCAGGCGATCATGGGCATCCTCGACACCCCGCCCGGGAGGATCACCGCGGGCGAGGTCCTCTTCCAGGGCCAGGACCTCCTGAAGTTCAAGGAGGAGGAGCGGCGCAAGGTCCGCGGCGCCCGGATGGCGATGATCTTCCAGGACGCGCTGTCCTCCCTGAACCCGGTGCTCAGCGTCGGCGCCCAGCTCGGCGAGATGTTCACCGTCCACCAGGGCATGTCCAGGAAGGCCGCCAAGGCCAAGGCGATCGAGCTGATGGAGCGGGTGCGCATCCCGGCCGCGGCGGCCCGCGTTGGCGACTACCCGCACCAGTTCTCCGGAGGCATGCGCCAGCGCATCATGATCGCCATGGCGCTGGCCCTCGAACCGGACCTGATCATCGCCGACGAACCCACCACCGCCCTCGACGTCACCGTCCAGGCCCAGGTCATGGACCTCCTCGCCGAGCTCCAGCGCGAGCTCAACATGGGGCTCATCCTCATCACCCACGACCTCGGCGTGGTCGCGGACGTCGCCGACCGGATCGCCGTGATGTACGCGGGCCGGATCGTCGAGTCCGCCCCGGTCCACGACATCTACAAGGCCCCCGCGCACCCCTACACGAAGGGCCTCCTGGAGTCGATCCCGCGGCTCGACCAGAAGGGCAGGGAGCTGTACGCCATCAAGGGCCTGCCACCGAACCTCATGCACATCCCGCCCGGCTGCGCCTTCAACCCGCGCTGCCCGCTGGCCCAGGACGTCTGCCGGACCGACGTACCGCCGCTGTACGAAGTGACCGAGGCGGGCACGGACCGCGTGAGCGCCTGCCACTTCTGGCGGGAGTGCCTCCATGGCTGAGCCGATCCTCCAGGTGCGGGGCCTGGTCAAGCACTACCCGCTCACCCAGGGCATCGTCTTCAGGAAACAGATCGGCGCGGTGAAGGCCGTCGACGGCGTCGACTTCGAACTCGCCGCGGGCGAGACCCTCGGCATCGTCGGCGAGTCCGGCTGCGGCAAGTCCACGGTCGCCAAGATGCTGGTCAACCTGGAGAAGCCGACGGCCGGCGAGATCGCGTACAAGGGCGAGGACGTCACCAGGCTCTCCGGCCGCGCGCTGAAGGCCGTCCGCCGCAACATCCAGATGGTCTTCCAGGACCCGTACACCTCGCTCAACCCGCGCATGACCGTCGGCGACATCATCGGGGAGCCGTACGAGATCCACCCCGAGGTCGCGCCGAAGGGCGACCGGCGCCGGAAGGTCCAGGACCTGCTGGACGTGGTCGGGCTCAACCCGGAGTACATCAACCGCTATCCGCACCAGTTCTCCGGCGGCCAGCGCCAGCGCATCGGCATCGCGCGCGGGCTGGCCCTGCGCCCCGAGATCATCGTCGCGGACGAGCCGGTGTCCGCCCTCGACGTGTCGGTGCAGGCCCAGGTCATCAACCTGATGGACCGGCTCCAGACCGAGTTCGACCTGTCGTACGTGTTCATCGCGCACGACCTCTCGATCGTGCGGCACATCTCCGACCGGGTCGGGGTGATGTACCTCGGGCGGATCGTGGAGATCGGCAGGGACGCCGAGATCTACGACCACCCGACGCATCCCTATACACAGGCCCTGCTGTCCGCGGTGCCCGTCCCGGACCCCGAGGCCCGCGAGCACCGGGAGCGGATCATCCTCTTCGGCGATGTGCCCTCGCCGGCGAACATCCCCTCCGGCTGCCGCTTCCGCACCCGCTGCTGGAAGGCCCAGGAACGCTGCGCACTGGAGGTGCCGCTGCTCGCGGTGCCCGCGGAGTTCCGGCACGAGGCCGCCGGTCCCGCGGCTCACGACTCGGCGTGCCACTTCGCGGAGGAGAAGCAGGTGGTCCCACCGGAGGAGCCGACAGGCGAGAGCCCTGACGGACCCATGGACGACGTGAAATAGCATGACAAATGCGCATCAACTTCGTTAACACGCAGGCAACTTCACCGACCCGATACCGATATACGGACGCGTCAGTCTGAACAGCGTACGGCCGTGCGGGTGCCGTAGACCGGCCGGGGCGCGCCATGTCTCCCCGGCCGGTCGCATCTCTACACCAGGTTCAGGGACCGCTTCAGGAAGTCCACCTGGAGCAGCAGCAGATTCTCCGCGACCTGCTCCTGCGGGGTCATGTGTGTGACCCCCGACAGCGGCAGCACCTCGTGCGGACGGCCCGCGGCCAGCAGTGCGGAGGACAGTCGCAGCGAGTGCGCGACCACCACGTTGTCGTCGGCGAGACCGTGCACGAGCATCATCGGCCGGGCCGGCTCGGCGGCCCCCACCAGACCGTCGTCGCCGATCAGCGAGTTCGCCGCGTAGACCTCCGGCTGCGTGTTCGGATCGCCCAGATATCGCTCGGTGTAGTGGGTGTCGTACAGCCGCTGGTCGGTCACCGGCGCGCCCACCACGCCCGCGTGGAAGACGTCCGGGCGCCGCAGCACCGCGAGCCCCGCGAGATAGCCACCGAACGACCAGCCGCGGATCGCCACCCGGTCCAGGTCCAGCGGGAAGCGTTCGGCGAGCGCCCGGAGCGCGTGGATCTGGTCGTCGAGCACGACCGCCGCGAGATCGTCCTTGATCGACTTCTCCCAGGCCGGCGAGCGGCCCGGCATGCCCCGCCCGTCCGCGACGATCACGGCGAACCCCTGGTCGGCGAACCACTGAGAAGTCAGATACGCGTTGTGCGCGGCCAGCACACGCTGCCCGTGCGGTCCGCCGTACGGGTCCATCAGCACCGGCAGCGGACCGTCGGTGTAGCCCGTGGGGAGCAGAACGGCGCACGGCACACGGCGCTCGCCCGCCTCCGTGAGCGTCACGCGCGGGCTCAGCCCGGGGTGTTCGGCGTACGAGGACACGGTCGCCGCGGACTTGCCGTCGCGCAGCACCTGCACTTGGGCGCCCGGCAGGTCGGGCACGGCCGACACGAGCACGGTCACACCGCCCGCGCGGACCGCCGAGTGGACGCCGGGCTCCTGCGAAATCCGCTCCACACCAAGGTCGTTGACCCGGTAGACGTGCACCTCGCCGATCTCCGGGACGGCCGCCGCCTCGCCGGCCGACGCGGCGACCAGCACGTCGTCGTCCGACACGTCCAGCACCGCTCGCACATGCAACTGCGGTCCCGTCAGCGGGCGTTCGCCGACCGCGAGCACGCGCGCCCCGCCCTCGTCCGCGATCCGTACGAGCTGTCCGCTCGGGCTCCAGCTCGGTACGCCGGGGAAAAGATCAAGCCATTGTGGATCTTCGTCCGCGTGCACCATCCGGGTCGCCCCGGTGTCCGGGTCGACGGCCAGATAGAGCTGGCTCGCCTGGTCGCGCGCCTGGACCAGCAGCAGCGGTGCTCCGGCCGCCGACCAGTGCACTCGCGCGAGGTAGGGGTAGCGCGCGCGGTCCCATGCGACCTCCGTGCGCGCCCCTTCGAGACCCACCACGAAGAGCCGCACCTCCGCGTTGTCCGTCCCGGCCGCCGGATAGGCGACCTGCTGCGGATCCCGCTCGGGACGCGCCGGATCGGAGATCCACCAGCGGCGTACGGGGGCGTCGTCGGCCCGGGCGACCAGTAGCCGGTCCGACTCCGGCGACCACCAGAAACCGCGCGAACGGCCCATCTCCTCGGCCGCGATGAACTCGGCGAGACCGTAGGTGACCGTGTCGGACTCCGGCTCCACGAGCGCCCTGTCGTCCTCCCCCTCGGCGCCGACGACCCTCAGGGCGCCCCCGGACACGTACGCGACGAGCCGTCCGTCGGGGGACGGACGGGGGTCCAGCACGGGCCCCGGAACCCGCAGTTCACGTGCCGTGCCCGCCCGCAGCTCCGCGGTGAACAGCCGCCCCGACAGGGCGAAGGACGCCAGCTCCACGGCCGCGTCGGTCGCATAGCCGACGATGCCCGCACCGCCCTCGCGGCTGCGCTCGCGCCGGGCCCGCTCAGCCACCGACAGCCGCTCCGAGGAGCCCCCGAGCAGCGCCCCCGGATCCGCGGCGGGACGCTCCTCGCCGTCCGCCACGTCGAGAACCCACAGCTGGTTCGCCCGGTCCGTGCCGGACGAGGACCGCAGGTACACGACACGGGAACCGTCGGGCGCCACGGTGAACGCACGGGGCGCGCCGAGCGTGAAGCGCAGGGTGCGCGCCTGCCGGCGCGGAAAGGAGAGAGGCTCGGTCGTCATGCTCCGACCATATTGGCCATGCGCCCCCTTGTGCGGCCGTGCGCCGATCAATGCGCACGTACGAATAGTTATGATCACTACTGCTGCGTGGGTATCAACCTGCTGGCCGTTGTACGGATTTACTGCCCCCATCATCCGACCCCCCGCGTCCCTGGGATCCTTGGAGGTGAGCCGCCGTGGCACTCTCGATTTCGGCGGTGGTGCTGCTGGCGATCATCGTCTTCATCCTGATCAAGAAATCAGGACTGAAGGCGCCTCACGCCATCGTCTGTGTCCTGTTCGGCTTCTATCTCGCCAGCTCGACGATGGCCCCGACGATCAGCGAGGTGACCACGAACATCGCGGACATGGTCGGAGGCATCAAGTTCTGACCCGCCTCGTAGGGTGGGCTCCATGACGGAACTGCCCTCCCGGCGTCTTCTCCTGGTGCACGCGCACCCGGACGACGAGGCGATCACCAACGGCGCGACCATGGCCAGATACGCGGCCGAGGGCGTCCACGTCACGCTCGTGACCTGCACCCTTGGCCAGCGTGGCGAGGTCATCCCGCCCGGCCTCGCCCACCTGTCGGGCGAGGCCCTCGGCGATCACCGCCGGGCCGAGCTGGCCGCGGCGATGCGCGAGCTGGGGGTGAGCGACTTGCGCTCCCTCGGCGGCCCCGGCCGCTACCACGACTCCGGAATGATGGGCCTGCCCGACAACGAAGACCCGCACTGCTTCTGGCAGGCGGACGTCGACGAGGCCGCCGCGGATCTCGTCGACGTGATCCGCGAGGTGCGCCCCCAGGTCCTCGTGACGTACGACCCGGACGGCGGCTACGGCCACCCGGACCACATCCAGACCCACCGCGTCGCCATGCGCGCCGCCGACCTGGCCGCGGAGCCCGGCTTCGGTCCAGAGCTCGGCGAACCGTGGACGATCGCAAAGATCTACTGGAACCGCGTACCGCGCCCGGTCGCCGAGGAGGGCTTCGCCCGTCTGAAGGACGTGCTCGACGAACTGCCCTTTCCCGCCTCCGCCGCCGTCGACGACGTGCCGGGCGTGGCGGACGACTCCCTGATCACCGCGGAGATCGACGGCACCCCCTTCGCCGCGGCCAAGGCGGCCGCGATGCGGGCGCACGCCACCCAGATCGAGGTCGTCGAGCCGTGGTTCGCGCTCTCCAACCAGCTCGCGCAGCCGCTCTTCGTCGTGGAGTACTACGAGTTGGCGCGCGGTGAGCGCGAAGGACCGGCGCGGGAGACGGACCTGTTCGCCGGGACCGTCGAAAAGGATGACGGTGTCCGATGAGTCGTCGTGGATGTCCGACACGTAATGAAGTGAGTGGCTGATGAGTACGGCGAACAGGCCGGGTGCGGGCAGCGTGCTCGCCGAGCCCCCGCGAGCCCCCTCGGCGGGACGGGTCCTCGTCCACCTGGGGCTCTTCGTGCTGGGTGCCGTGGTCGGGGCGGCCGGCGGACTGGTCCAGTCGGGCCTGTTCCCGGGCGGACTGCTGCTCGCGCTGGCCGGCGCGGCGGGGCTCTTCGTCGGCGGGGGACTGGCGACCGGTGGCCGGGGCGGGGCCGTGGCACCCGCCGCCGGCTGGATGATCGCCGTCGTCCTGCTCACCGCGAGCAGGCCGGAGGGAGACTTCCTCTTCGCCGCGGGAGCGGGCTCCTACCTCTTCCTGCTCGGCGGAATGGCCGTGGCTGTGATGTGTGCCACCCTTGGCCCGGGACGGCAACCAGGTGGGCCCGCCGCCCGACTTGGCAAGTGACGTACCACTTCGCCACAGTGCGCAGGTGCAAGTCCGGTGTGGGTTTCCCCCACGGCCGAAGGTTGCGGGCGACAAGTGGCCAGTATGGTGGTGCGCGCCGCCGAGCCGCCCGAAGCGAGGTCGAGTACACGGGCGGTGGAGCCAACCAGGAGAACCTGCCTTGAGTCGTGAAACTGACAGTTCGTCCTCCGGGCCCAACGGGCGCGGCGGAACCGCATACCCGTCGGGGACTCCGCCGTACGGAACGCCCAAGGCTTCCGACGGCGCCGCCGACAATGGGCGTTCCGCCGGTGACCGGCCGGAGCAGCCCAAGACCGAGACCACGCTGACGACGCGGATCCGCATCAACATCCCCGGATCCCGGCCCATTCCGCCGGTCGTCGTGCGCACACCCGTCGGAGGCGGCGAGTCCTCCGACAGCACGAGTGCGCCCGCACAGGCCCCTGTGGACACCGGGCCGAGCACCGCCGTGGGCCCTCCCGTGGACTCCGACACCGGGTCCCACCCCATGCCCGCGGGCTCCGCCGAGGACAAGACCAGCGACTGGTTCGCGCCACGCAAGTCCGGTGCGCCCAAGGGCGGTCCGGGCGGTGGCGGCACCAACGGCGCCGGTACGCCCGGCACTTCGGGCGCGCCCGGCCCCGGTACGGGAGTTGGCGCTTCCGGTGCACCCGCCGCACGGCCCTCCGGTTCGGGTGCGCCCAAGGGCGCCGGTGCCGGCGGCGCGGCCAGGCCCGGTGGCTCCCGGCCCGGCGGCACCAACGGCGCCGGCCTGCCCGGCGCGGGCGGTACCGGGCCCGTGGCGCCCGGCCACGGTGGCGGTACCGGTTCCTTCGACGTGTCCGCGGCACTGGCGGCGGGGCCGCTGGGCAGCGGCGGACCCGGCAACTCGCCGTATCCGACGGACGGCACGGGCGACGGCGGCGGTGAGCCGCGGCGCGACGGGCTTCCCTACTTCTCCGGCGGCGGCCAGGGCGGGCCCTCCGGCCCGACCGGCGGTCCGGTCACCGGTGACGGCCGGCTGGCACCGCCCGGCACTGTGCGCGGCGGAGCCCCGGGCGGCGGACCTGGCGGTCCTGGTGGTCCCGGCGGTCAGGGTCTCCCTGGTGGTCCGGGTGGTCCGGGTGGTCCTGGTGGTCCGGGCGGCCCCGGTGCACCTGGCGGTCCGCGGGTCCGTGGTGGCATGGGTGACCAGAACGGTCAGGGTGCCGCCGCGTTCCACGGGGCTTCCGGCGGCCCGGGTGGCCCCGGGGCATCGGACGGCTCGGGCTTTCCCGGCCCCAACGGCGCCCAGAACGGCTCCGGCTTCCCCGGCGGACCCGGTGCGCCCGGTGGCCCCGGCGGTGCGGGCGGTCAGGGCGGTGGCCCCGGCGCCTCCGGCTTCCCCGGTGGCAAGGGCGCCCAGCACGGCTCGTCCTTCACCGGAGGACCCGGCGGCGGGATGAGCGACGACACCGCGATCCTCACCCCGCAGAAGCCCGCCCCCGAACCCGGTACGCCGGGCTACGGCACCCCCGGTGAGAACGTCTCCGGACACACGCTGACCAGCGGCATCCCCGTCGTACCGCCCGCCCCGAACTCCCCGTTCGGACCGGGCGCGCACACCGACGGACCGCTGCCGCATCAGCCCCCGAAGCTGCCCGAACCCGTCTCGCCGGCGGCGCCCGCGGCCTCGCGGCCCAAGAAGAAGAAGGGCCGTAGCAAGCTGGTGCTGCTGGTCACCGGTGTGGTGACCCTCGGCGGCATCGCGTACGGCGCCGGACTGCTCATGAACCACTCCGACGTGCCCAAGGGCACCACCGTGCTCGGCGTCGACATCGGCGGCGGCACCCGTGACGAGGCCGTCAAGAAGCTCGACGACGCCTTCAAGACGCGCGCGGCCAAGCCGCTGCAGCTCTCGGTCGAGGGCGACACCGTCGCACTCAGGCCGGACCAGGCCGGGCTCCAGCTCGACAGCCAGGCGACGGTACGGTCCGCGGCGGGCAGCGACTACAACCCCGTCTCGGTGATCGGCTCGCTGTTCGGCAACCATCGCGTCGTCGACCCCGCGATGCCCGTCGACGAGGAGAAGCTGACGGCCGCCCTGGAGCGCGCCGCGGGCGGCTCCGGCTCGGCGACCGAGGGAACGATCAAGTTCCAGTCGGGCAAGGCCGTCGCCGTCTACGGCAAGGCGGGCAAGGGCATCGACACCGGTCAGTCGACGGAGGCCGTCGAGGAGGCGTACCGCGCCCAGGTGGAGACCGGTAAGGCGGCGACCGTCAAGGTCCCCACCACGGCCAAGGAGCCCAAGGTCACCAAGGCCGAGGTCGACCGCATGATGAAGGCGTTCGCGCAGCCGGCGATGTCGGCCAACGTGACGATCAAGGCCGGCGCGGTGGAGCTCCCGTTCAGCCCGGAGAACTCCCTGTGGAAGTTCCTCGGCGTCAAGGCCAACGCCCAGGGCAAGCTGGTCGAGTACTACGACCTGGAAGCGCTGAAGGAGTTGTACGGCGGCGCGTTCGACGGCGTGCTGATCACCCGGGGCAACGGCAAGAAGACCCCCGTGACGCCCCAGGACGTGGTCGGCGCGATGCGCCCGGCGCTCCTCGGCAAGACGGCGGCGGACCGTGTGGGAGTGATCGAGACCAACCCCAACTAGTCGCGGACTGGTCGAGCGGACTCGTCGAGCGGACTGGTTGAAGGGGGCACCCGGTGATGGCCGGGTGTCCCCTTGTCCCTTTCCGGCGACCGGCTCATCGTGGCCCGAGTGGCCCGCGCCGGGCGGGTGCCGAAGGGGCGGGTGCCGTATGGGCTGGGAGTTCACGGACGACCGGGGGATCACGTTACGGCGCATCGGGCGGCCGGAGAGGGTGGCCGCGTACGTCCGCGCGGGCGCGGCACTGTGGGATCTGGGGGTGCGGCCCGTCGGGGTGTACGGATCAGGCCACGACGGCGACGAGCCCGACCGCGCCAAGTCCGGTGCCCTGGCCGACGTCCCGTACCTGGGCGCGGGCAAGGCCCTCGACGACGGGGCCATTCGCTCCGTACGGCCCGACATCGTCGTCGACGTCACGTACGACCGCGAGAAGCCGTACGCCGTCTCGGAGGCGGCGGCGAAACGGGCCGGGGCACCCGTCCTCGCGCTGGCGGTCGGCGGTGACACCTCGCTGCCCAACATCCTGGCGCGCTTCGCCCAACTGTCGGTGGCCCTCGGCGGCGAACCGGCGGGCGGGGAGGACGAACTGGCCGCCGCGGAGGACGCCGTACGGGCCGCCGCCTCCGCTCCGCTGAAGGTGCTCGCGCTGTCGGCCGCCGGAGCCCGCCAGGTGCATCTCGCGCGGCCCGGGACCTGGCCCGAGCTGCGTCATCTGGCCGAGCTGGGCGTGGAGTTGGTCGAACCGGGTGCCGGGGGCGCGAACTGGGCCACGACCAGCTGGGAGCGCGCCGTCGGTCTCGCCCCCGACCTGGTCCTCGCGGACGCCCGCGCGAACGCCGTACCGGCGGGGGAGTTGGAGTCCGTACCCGCCTGGCACGCCCTCACCTCGACCGCGACCGTGGAGCCCTGGAACCCGGAACTGCCGTGCAGCGCCCACGCGTACGCGGCCTTCCTCCGGTCGGTGGCGGACGCGCTCGAGGTTCTGGGGGCCAAGAGGTGAGTTTCGCGTACCGCACATGACATCTGTCATCCGGGAGTCACGACGGCCGACACTGCCGGGCGGGGCCCGCCTCCCGCCACGCTGGGTCACATGACAGCGACTGCGACAGCGGAGGCCACCGGCTCGGTGGTCGGGTTCGATCAGGTGACCAAGACCTACGGAAGCGTGCGGGCCGTGGACGGGCTCACGCTCGCCCTGCACCCGGGTGAGACCGTGGCCCTGCTGGGGCCGAACGGCGCCGGCAAGTCGACCACGCTCGACCTGCTGCTCGGCCTGAAGCACCCGGACAGCGGCTCGGTGCGGGTGTTCGGCGGCAGCCCGCGGGACGCCATCGTCGCCGGGCGCGTCGGCGCGATGCTGCAGAGCGGCGGGCTGATGGACGAGGTCACGGTCGGCGAACTGGTGCGGCTGGCCTGCGACCTGCACCCGAAGCCGTTCCCCGTGGCGGACGTGCTCGCCCGCGCGAGCCTCACACAGCTGGCGGACCGCAAGGTCAACAAGCTCTCGGGCGGCCAGCAGCAGCGCGTGCGCTTCGCGCTCGCCACGGCCGGGGACAGCGACCTCATCGTCCTCGACGAGCCGACGACCGGCATGGACGTCTCCGCGCGGCAGGCCTTCTGGGCCACCATGCGCGAGCAGGCCGACCAGGGGCGGACGGTCCTGTTCGCCACGCACTACCTGGAGGAGGCCGACGCCATCGCCGACCGCGTGCTCGTCCTGCACCGGGGGCGGCTGCTCGCGGACGGCACGGCCGCCGAGATCAAGGCGAAGGCCGGCGCCCGGCGGATCGCGTTCGACCTGGAGGGGCCGATCGACGAGCCCGCGCTGCGCGACCTGCCCTTCCTCACCTCGCTCGATGTGTCGGGCCACACGGTCCGCATCCAGTCCTCCGACGCCGATGCGACCGTCCACGCCCTCTACGGGCTCGGCCTCTACCCCCGCAACCTCGAAGTGGCCGGGCTCGGTCTGGAGCAGGCCTTCGTCGCCATCACCGCCGCCGAGGAGGCGCGCACCTCATGAACGCCACGAACGGGATGAAGGCCATGAAGGCCAAGAACGGTATGTCCGGCACATCTGTCATGTCTGGCATGAACGGCCTGATCAGGCTGGAGATCATCCGCGCCCTGCGCAACCGCAAGTTCCTGTTCTTCTCGGTGATCTACCCCTCGGCCCTGTTCCTGCTGATCGCGGGCAGCGCCGACAGCACGACGAAGGTCGACGGCACCGGGCTCACCCTGCCGACCTTCTTCATGGTCTCCATGGCGTCCTTCGGAGCCCTGACCGCCGTCCTGATGGGCAACAGCGAGCGCATCGCCAAGGAGCGCGAGAGCGGCTGGGTACGGCAGTTGCGGCTCACCACCCTGCCCGGACGCGGCTATGTGTTCGCGAAGACCGCGAGCGCGGCCGTGATCAGCCTGCCGTCGATCGTCGTCGTCTTCGTGGTCGCCGCGGCCGTGAAGGACGTACGCCTGGATGTCTGGCAGTGGCTCGCGCTCACCGGCGCGATCTGGGCCGGCAGCCTCGTCTTCGCCGCGCTCGGCGTCGCCATCGGGTACATGGCGAGCGGTGACGCGGTCCGCCCGATCACGATGATCGTGTACTTCGGGCTGTCCATGCTGGGCGGACTGTGGATGCCCACGACGACCTTCCCGGACTGGCTGCAGGACATCGCGAAGTGGCTGCCCACGCACGCGTACGCTGCCCTCGGGCAGGCCATCGAGCAGAGCCGGGCCCCGCACGCGACGGACCTCGCCATCCTCGCCGTCTCCTTCGTCCTGTTCGCGGGCGGCGCGGCCTGGCTGTACAGGAAGGACACGCTGAAAGCGTGAGCGGCGTGGAGATCGGCATCGGGCAGCGCCCCACGAACCGGAGGCAGTGGGCGGTCAAGCTCCTCTGGACCAGCATCTGGCTCGCCTACCTGAGCGCGCCCGTGAGCGACCTGCTGCACGGCGGGCACAGCGACGGAGTGCGTGTCCTCGGTGTCATCGGCCTGTTGGCCTTCGTCGTCTGGTACTTCGCCCTGATCTTCCGCGCCGGACGCGGTGAGACGAACGGTGTGGTGCTCGGCTCACTGGCCGTGCTCGCGGCCCAGTCGTCGATCCTCGCGCTCACCCTCGGCCGCGAGTGGCTCGTCCTGTTCGTGTACGTGTCGGTCGCGTCCGGCGCGGCACTGCCCCCGCGGTTGGCACGGCTGACCGTCCCGGGCGTGTCCGCGCTGATGACGGTGATCGCCCTGTCCGTACCGGACGGGGACGAGTACCTTGCCTCGCTGCTCCTCCCGGCGCTCCTCGGCGGTTTCGCCATGGTCGGGGTCCGCACCCTGATCCGTACGACGATCGAGCTGCGCGAGGCCCGCGCCACCGTCGCCCAGCTCGCCGCCAACGAGGAGCGGCTGCGGCTCGCCCGCGACCTGCACGACCTGCTCGGCCACTCGCTCTCGCTGATCACGCTGAAGAGCGAGCTCGCGGGCCGGATGCTGCCCGACCACCCCGACAAGGCGGCCCAGCAGGTCGCCGACATCGAGAACGTCAGCCGCCAGGCCATGGTCGACGTACGGGAGGCGGTCACCGGCTACCGGCGGCCCCGGCTGCCCGGCGAACTCGCGGGCGCGCGGGTCGCCCTCACGGCGGCGGGCATCACGGCCGAACTGCCGGCCGAACCGGACCTCACGGGCGTCGCCTCGGAGACCGAGTCCGCGCTGGCCTGGGCACTGCGCGAGGCGATCACCAACGTCGTACGCCACAGCGGGGCCCGGCGCTGCACGGTCGAGCTGGTGCGCCGCCAGACACTGGAGGGGCCGGTGCTGGAGCTGAGCGTGGAGGACGACGGGGGCGGCGCGGACGGCGGTCCGGGCAACGGGCTGACCGGACTGCGGGAACGGCTGGAGAAGGTGGGCGGGGAGCTGGAGGCGGGGAGCGGACGGCACGGGTTCCGGCTGCTGGCACGCGTACCGGCGGCCGCGGCCGCCGTAGGATCCGGGGCATGAGCCGAACGATCAAGGTCCTGCTCGCCGAGGACCAGTCGATGGTCCGCGAGGCCCTCGCGGCCCTGCTCGGCCTCGAACCGGACATCGACGTGGTGGCGCAGGTCGCCCGCGGCGACGAGGTGCTGGCCGCCGTACGCGGGCACGACGTGGACGTGGCGCTCCTGGACATCGAGATGCCGGGCGCCACCGGCATCGAGGCGGCGGCCGAGCTGCACCGGGAGTTCCCCGCGCTCAAGCTGGTCATCCTCACGACCTTCGGCCGCCCCGGCTACCTCCGCAGCGCCATGGAGGCGGGCGCCGACGCGTTCCTGGTGAAGGACGCGCCCGCCGCCCAACTCGCCGAGGCCATACGCAAGGTCCTCACCGGCGAACGCGTCATCGACCCCGCACTCGCGGCGGCCGCCCTGGCCGAGGGCGCCAACCCCCTGACCGACCGCGAACGCGAGATCCTCCGCGCGGCGGCCGACGGCTCCACCAACGCCGACCTGGCAACAGCCCTCCACCTCTCCCAGGGCACGGTCCGCAACTACCTCTCCACAGCCATCCAAAAACTGGCGGCACGGAACAGAGCGGAGGCGGTCAGAATCGCAAGGGAGAAGGGCTGGCTGTAGGGCCCCGCGAGGGGCGCCCTTCAGGGGCGCGGGGAACTGCGCGACAAGCCACAACGCACCCGCAGCCGCGCTACAACAACACCCCAACGGCGCCTGGGTGAACGATCCGCGAGACTCAGTTGAGCATGGCCCGTGCGGCCCGAGCCTGCCCCCGAACCCGATCGGCGGCAGGCTCATCAACGGCGGCAACAACCTCCGCGTACGCATCGAGCTCCAACGCCCCCGCGAGAAAGTCCCCGCGCCCGACAAGCAACTGCGCCCGCTCGTACCGAAGCCGAGCGGGATGGGACGGCAGCAGCAGGGAAAGCTCGACGGCCCACAGGGCGACATCTGACCGCTCCGGCCGCGCGGCCGCCCAGGCACGGATGTTGTTCAGGATGCGCAGGACGACGTCCAGCGGATCGGCGGGCGACAGCATCGACGGATCCAGTGGCGCCCCCGTCGCACCGGCCACCAGCAACTCGGCGTCGGTCCCGGTCAGCACCCGGCCCCCGTCGAAGGGATCGGCGAGAACCTGCTGCTCGGGCGGACCGAAGCCGACGACGAAGTGCCCCGGCAGAGCGACCCCGTACACCGGCGCGCCCGCCCGCCTCGCGACCTCCATCCACACCACCGAGAGCAGGATCGGCAGCCCGCGCCGCCGCCGCAGCACCTCGTGCAGCAGCGAGGAGTCGAGCCGCTGATAGTCCCCGGGCGTACCCCGGAACCCGCAGCGGCCGCCGAGGTGCTCGGCGAGCGCCGCGGCCCAGGACCGCGGCCCGCCGGGCCGGAACGGCAGCTCCCCGGCCAGCCGGTCCAGCTCGATCTGCGCCGAGTCCAGGCCGGCCTCGTCCAGCTCCCCGTCCGCCTGGGCGCCCACCAGCAGACACAACGCCGACAGATCGGGCCGCTCGGCCCGCGCCTCGTCGCCGAACCGCCGCCGCCACTCGGCACTCCGCTCGGGCCCGGGAGGATGAAGAGGACGCATAGCTGCCTCGTGCCCTTTCACGCCGATCGATACCGCTCTGTGGCTCCGCCACGGACTTCGCCGCCGGGGAGGCGACCGACGCGTTCGTCGGTACCCGCGGAGGCTCCGCCGCCCGTTGTCGCGGGCCCGCGGTAGTGGTGGTACGCGTGATGCGCCGTGAAGCCCATCCGCGCGTACAGGGCCCGGGCGCCCGCGTTGTCGGCCTCCACCTGGAGCCATGCCGCCGAGGCGCCCTCGGACAGTGCCCGGCGGGCCAGGGCCGTCATGACCGTGGTGGCGAGACCCTGGCGGCGCAGGGCCGGATCGACCTCCACCGCCGCGAAACCGGCCCAGCGCCCGTCGATCACACAGCGGCCGATCGCCGCCGGTATGCCCGGCTCGGCTCCCGGCACGGTCGCGAACCACACCGAGGGGCCGCTGCCCAGCACCTCCAGGGCCACCCCGCTCACGCCCTTGCGCTGGTAGCGGCCGAGCCAGGCCTCGTCCGCCTCGCGCGCCAGCGCGACGGTCCGGTCGGGGCCGGGGTCCGGGAGATCACCGATCGGGGCCAGAGCGCCGATCCACATCTCCGCGGTCACCTCGCGCACCCACCCCCGCGCCTCCAGCTCGGCGCACAGCAGCTCCTGCGTGCCTTCGGCTCCGGTCGCGGTCTGCATGTACGCGGGCAGCTCCCGGGCCGCGTACCACTCCCGTACGAGCGACAGCGCGTCGTCCAGCGGGACGCCCGGGTCGCCGAGCGGCAGCACCGAGTTGGCGCGCCGGGTGAACCCCGCGGCGGCCCGCAGCTCCCACTCGCCGAGCCACTCCCGCTCGACCGGCTGCCAGGCCCGGGCGGCGACCCGGGCCAGCTCCTCGTAGGAGGCGGCCGGGCCCTTCCGCCGAGCGGGCGCGGCCGGCACGACCTTGCCCGCCACCAGCGCCGATTCCGGAATACGGACGCTCTCCCCGGACCGTCGTGTGATCAGCAGCACACCGTCGTCCCATGATGTGAGAACGCCAACCGTGTCGGTGAACTTCTCACCCTCAGGAGGGTCTTCGCGCAACCGTCGCACCGAGACGCGTTTCCCCACGTCAGCGGGGGTAACACGGACTTCGAGACGGAAGTGTGCGGAGAATTCCACAGCTCAGTCCAACCCTCCTGTTCGGATCATGCCCAAGAACGGAGATACTAGGTGCGGGCATCGACGACGCCGCGCTCCCGCGCGCCAGGTGGCGGGGCCTGAAGACGGCTCGCCAGCGCCCTATCGAGGAGGAACGACAGCGTGACCTACGTCATCGCGCAGCCTTGTGTCGACGTCAAGGACAAGGCGTGCATCGAGGAGTGCCCGGTCGACTGCATCTACGAGGGCTCCCGGTCCTTGTACATCCACCCGGACGAATGCGTCGACTGTGGTGCCTGTGAGCCGGTCTGCCCGGTCGAGGCGATCTTCTACGAGGACGACACTCCCGAGGAGTGGAAGGACTACTACAAGGCGAACGTCGAGTTCTTCGACGAGCTCGGCTCGCCCGGCGGTGCCAGCAAGCTGGGACTCATCGAGCGCGACCACCCCTTCGTCGCAGCGCTGCCGCCGCAGAACCAGTAAGCGCCGGTACGTACGCCGGGGGCCCCGCCCAGCGACGCCGGGGCCCCGCCCGGCGGTAGAAGCGCCGCCTCGGTCCCGTACGGCCTGCCGCCGTACGGGACCGAGGCGTTTGCCGTACGTGCCACCCGTCCGTACGGACGCCCGCGTCCGTACGAGAAAGTGAGCCAGAACCCGTGTCCGCAGTCTCCGACCGGCTTCCCACCTTCCCCTGGGACAAGCTGGAGCCCTTCAAGGCGACGGCCGCCGCTCACCC
Organism: Streptomyces sp. NPDC050988; assembly: GCF_044456225.1. Taxonomy (NCBI): domain Bacteria; kingdom Bacillati; phylum Actinomycetota; class Actinomycetes; order Kitasatosporales; family Streptomycetaceae; genus Streptomyces; species Streptomyces sp. NPDC050988. Next base: position 377,043 of record NZ_JBITFQ010000004.1, read on the forward strand.
GGGCGGCATCGTCGACCTGTCCGTCGGCACCCCGGTCGACCCGGTGCCCGACCTGATCCAGAAAGCCCTGGTCGCGGCGGCCGACTCGCCCGGCTATCCCACGGTGTGGGGCACGCCGGAGCTGCGGGACGCCCTGGTGGGCTGGTGCGAGCGACGGCTGGGCGCACGGGACTTCACCCACCGCAACGTGCTGCCGGTGGTCGGCTCCAAAGAACTGGTGGCCTGGCTGCCCACGCAGCTCGGCCTGGGCCCCGGCGACCGGGTCGCCTACCCGCGCCTGGCGTACCCGACGTACGAGGTCGGCGCACGCCTGGCCCGCGCGGACTACGTCGACTACGACGATCCGACAGACCTGGACCCCACCGGCCTCAAGCTGCTGTGGCTCAACTCCCCGTCGAACCCGACCGGCCGGGTGCTCTCCCTCCCGGAACTCACCCGGATCGTGGCCTGGGCGCGCGAGCACGGCATCCTCGTCTTCTCCGACGAGTGCTACATCGAGCTGGGCTGGGAGGCCGACCCGGTCTCGGTCCTGCACCCCGAGGTGTGCGGCGGCTCGTACGAGGGGATCGTGTCGGTCCACTCGCTCTCGAAGCGGTCGAACCTGGCGGGCTACCGCGCGGCGTTCCTGGCCGGTGACTCGGCGATCCTCGGCGACCTGCTCCAGATCCGTAAGCACGGCGGCATGATGACCTCCGCGCCCACGCAGGCCGCGACGGTCGCCGCCCTCTCCGACGACACCCACGTCCACGAACAGCGCGCCCGCTACACGGCCCGCCGCACCGCCCTCCGCGACGCCCTCCTGACCCACGGCTTCCGCATCGAACACAGCGAGGCCAGCCTCTACCTCTGGGCCACCAGGGACGAACCCTGCTGGGACACCGTCGCCCACCTCGCCGACCTCGGCATCCTCGTGGCCCCGGGCGACTTCTACGGCCCGGCGGGCGACACCTTCGTACGCGTGGCACTGACGGCAATAGACGAACGGGTACAGGCGGCGGTGGCCCGCCTGACCTGATTGTTCGCCCGGGCGCGGGCTTGCCCCTTCAGGGGCGCGGGGAACTGCGCGACCAGCCACAGCGCACCCGCACCCACCCACTCACCGGTCAAGAGGTATCACAAGAGAAGGGGTCCAGGGAGGAAACTCCCTGGACCCCTTCCCCGTAAAGCCCCCGGGGGGCTTAGCCGAGCGGCAGACCCTGAAGCGGCAGCTGCCCCGCCCCAGGCAACCCACCACCGGTGGCCCCCGCGGCGTCACCGAGCACGTCACCCGCGGTCCCGGCGGCATCCCCGGCGGTCTTCTGCGCGGCGGGAGTCGTGGTCTTGACGGTCTTGCCGCCGGTCTTGCCCGCGGTCGATACGCCCTTCTTGACGGCCTTGCTACCCGCGTCACCCGCGAGCCCGGTGGCGTTCTGTGCGGCGCCGTCGACGGTGGTGCCCGCGTTGTCCAGCGCGGTCAGCCCGCCGAGGTCGGGGGTGGCCGGCAGTTCGGCCGCGCTCGCGGAGCCGGCCGCACCGACCCCGGCTGCCGCTCCCGCTGCGACGAGCAGCGCGGCACGGGCGATCCGGCGGGTCAGGGGGAGGGACATGATGCTCCTTTGACGGAAGAGAACGGTGAAGTGTCGTACCGTGCCCGGCAGTTGACCGACTGGCTGTCGGTCTTCCGTCGATCGACCGGCTGTTGATCGTTCCGGGCTCGGACGCAGTGACTACCGCTCGAAGTCCGCGAAGGTTGCGGTGACCCAACGTAAAGAGTTGGCAATGCGTCGCATTATCGGCTGTGGAGAAACCCGGGCAAAGAACGCCCGGTGAGAAAGTCTGCCGAATCGCTACGGCTCTTTGTTCCCAAGGGATTTGGCGGATTCGCCAGAGGCGCCGGAAGGGTCGGAGGAAATGCCTGGTCGGCCGTCGACATGCCGCGCCGGGCATGCCCCCAACGGGTGACGGCCCGTACTACTGCCCGGTGACGACCACTGCCCGGTCTACTGCCCGGTGACGATTCGGACTTCGCCCGTGGAGTTCCACGCGCCCGAGTCGTCGCGCCACTCGCTCCGGGTGCTCCCGGCCGTCCACGCCCGGCCCGCGTACGAGACCCGCTCGACGTGCAGCGCCGACGAGTTGGCCACCGCCCAGTGGGCCAGGGCCCAGCCGCGCCGCCGCTCCCCGCCCTGCGCGGCCGGGGTCTTCGGAACGGTGACGGTCACGGTGCGCGTGCCGTCGGGGCCGTTGGAGGCGGTGGACGAGGTCGACGGTACGGCCGTCGGGGCGGACGGGGAGGCCGAGGGCGTGGCGGCCACTTCGGCGCCCGTCTCCTGGAACGCGTCGCGCCCGAAGTCCCGTACGAGCGCGGCACGTACCGCGTCCGGGCCCTCGGGCGGTGTGCTCGGACGGCCCTCGCAGGTGAAGGTGGCGGCCGCGCGCCCGGTCAGGGCCTGGGCGAGGAGCGTGGCGTCCGGCTCGTGCTTCGCGTACGCCTCCGGGAAGCCGCTGCGCTGGACGCGCTGCGCGGCGACGGTGAGCGGCAGTTTCGTGTAGTCCGGCACCTTCTCCAGGTGCTCGTAGAACTCGCCCGCCGCGTACGCCGGGTCCAGGATCTCCTTCTCGGTTCCCCAGCCCTGCGACGGCCGCTGCTGGAACAGGCCCAGCGAGTCACGGTCGCCGTGGCTGATGTTGCGCAGGGCGGACTCCTGGAGGGCGGTGGCGAGGGCGATGGTGACCGCCCGCTCGGGCACGCCGCGGTTGGTGCCGACGGCCGTGATCGTCGCCGCGTTCACCGCCTGTTCCGCCGTGAACTCGTACGACGCCCCGTCGCCGTTGCCGGAGACGACCGTGCACTTCGGTTCTCCCGTGCTCCCTGTCAGGTACTGCACGGCGAGATAGCCGGCGAGGGCGAGCAGCACGGCGAAGGCGGCTCCGGAACGGAGGAGACGGCCACGGCGTACGGACCTGGCGGAGGTGGGGGACGGCTCTGGCACGCGTACAAGGTACTGGAGAGTACGGTCGGCCATCCGTGGGACTGTGGACAAGCCGGTGACGGCAGAGGAATCAGGCCACCGACCGGGCCGGGACCCGCCTCGCGTTAGGGTCGACGGCATGGCCGACACCCAACTTGACCTCGCCCTGGACGCCGCCCGGCTCACCGCGCAGCTCGTCGACTTCCCCTCCGAGAGCGGCACCGAGAAGCCCCTCGCGGACGCGATCGAGGGCGTCCTGAGGGCCCTCCCGCACCTGACGGTCGAGCGGTACGGCAACAACGTCGTGGCGCGTACGAACCTGGGCCGGGCCGAGCGCGTGATCCTGGCCGGCCACATCGACACGGTCCCGATCGCCGACAACGTGCCCTCGCGCCTCGACGAGGACGGCGTGCTGTGGGGCTGCGGCACCTGCGACATGAAGTCGGGCGTCGCCGTCCAGCTGCGGATCGCGGCCACCGTCCCGGCCCCCAACCGCGACCTCACCTTCGTCTTCTACGACAACGAAGAGGTCGCCGCACACCTCAACGGGCTGAAGCATGTGTCCGAGGCACACCCTGAGTGGCTGGAGGGCGACTTCGCGGTCCTCCTGGAGCCGTCCGACGGGCAGGTCGAGGGCGGCTGCCAGGGCACCCTGCGCGTGCTGCTTCGCACGAAGGGCGAGCGGGCCCACTCCGCGCGCGGCTGGATGGGCTCCAACGCCATCCACGCCGCCGCCCCGATCCTCGCGCGCCTGGCCGCCTATGAGCCGCGCTACCCGGTCATCGACGGCCTGGAGTACCGCGAGGGGCTCAACGCCGTCGGCATCTCGGGCGGGGTGGCGGGCAACGTCATCCCCGACGAGTGCGTGGTGACCGTCAACTTCCGCTACGCGCCGGACCGTACGGAGGCCGAAGCGCTGGCCCACGTGCACGAGGTCTTCGCCGACTGCGGTGTCGAGGAGTTCGTGGTCGACGACCACAGCGGCGCGGCGCTGCCGGGCCTCTCCCACCCCGCTGCCGCCGCCTTCATCGAGGCCGTCGGGGGCACCCCCCAGCCCAAGTACGGCTGGACGGACGTCTCTCGCTTCAGCGCGCTCGGCGTCCCGGCCGTCAACTACGGCCCCGGAAACCCCCATCTGGCACACAAGCGGGACGAAAGGGTGGAAACCGCGAAGATCCTCGCGGGCGAGGAGCGGCTGAGGGCGTGGCTGACCGCCTGACCCGTACCTGACGGCGGTTCATGGCGGACATGTCGGCGTCCCCCCTCCGTAACCCGCGTAGATCTACGCTGGGGTGGAACGACCCGCACGCGTGAAGGGAGCGGACATGCCTACTGGCAACCCGGAGGGCAAGAAGCGGCCACCGGAGGAGCAGCGGCTGGGCCCCGTGCTGCGCAGGCGGGGACAGGTGCAGGCGAGCACCACGGACCAGCGGCTGCTGGACGCCGGCGGGCCCTCGGACTGGGTCCACACCGATCCCTGGCGGGTGCTGCGCATCCAGTCGGAGTTCATCGAGGGCTTCGGCACGCTGGCCGAACTGCCGCCCGCGATCAGTGTGTTCGGCTCGGCGCGGACGCCGTCGGACTCTCCGGAGTACGAGGCGGGGGTCGCGCTCGGGCGCGGTCTGGTCGAGGCTGGCTTCGCCGTCATCACGGGCGGTGGGCCCGGAGCCATGGAGGCCGCCAACAAGGGTGCCTGCGAGGCGAAGGGCATCTCCGTCGGGCTCGGCATCGAGCTGCCCTTCGAGCAGGGGCTCAACCAGTACGTCGATATCGGGCTGAACTTTCGCTACTTTTTTGTGCGAAAAATGATGTTTGTTAAGTACGCGCAAGGGTTCGTGGTGCTGCCCGGCGGGCTCGGCACCCTCGACGAACTCTTCGAGGCGCTCACCCTCGTCCAGACCCAGAAGGTCACCCGCTTCCCGATCGTCCTCTTCGGCACGGAGTACTGGGGCGGCCTCGTCGACTGGCTCAAGAACACCCTGATCGCCCAGGGCAAGGCCTCGGAGAAGGACCTTCTCCTCTTCCACCTCACGGACGACGTGGACGAGGCGGTTGCGCTGGTTTCGAAGGAGGCGGGGAGGTAGGGGGCTTTTCCCTCGCCCCCGCCGCCCCTACCCGTCCCATCCTTCTGGGGCTCCGCCCCAGGCCCCGTGGGGTTTGTTGTCGGGTGCGGGCCGGTGGGGGCTTGTCGCGCAGTTCCCCGCGCCCCTAGGTCTTTAGGGGCGCGGGGAACTGCGCAGTCTTTTGGGGGTTCGGGGGCGGAGCCCCTGAGCTAGTGACGGGAATGGGTAGGGGCGGCGGGGGCGAAAAAAGCCCTACGCCAGCCCCCGCCGGGCCACGGCCGGTGGGCGGTGGCCGGCGATCGACGCCACCATGTCCAGCACCTGCCGAGTCTCCGCGACCTCATGGACCCGGTACACCTGAGCCCCCAGCCAAGCCGACACCGCGGTGGTCGCGAGCGTCCCGACCACCCGCTCCTTCACCGGCCGATCGAGCGTCTCACCCACAAAGTCCTTGTTGGACAGGGACACCAGCACGGGCCACCCCGTATCCACCATCTCCCCAAGACGCCGCGTCGCCTCAAGACTGTGCCGCGTGTTCTTCCCGAAGTCGTGCCCGGGATCGATGAGCACGGACTCCCGAGGCACCCCCACCGCCACGGCCCGCTCGGCCAGCGCCAGCGTCACCCGCAGGATGTCGGCCATGACATCGTCGTACGCGATGCGATGAGGCCGAGTCCGAGGCTGGGTCTCACCGGCGTGCGTACACACCAGCCCCACCCCGTACCGCCCGGCGACCTCCGCGAGCCGCGGATCGACCCCGCCCCACGCGTCGTTGAGCAGATCCGCACCCACCTCGCACACGGCCTCGCCCACCTCGTGCCGCCAGGTGTCGACGCTGATGATCACGTCGGGGAACCGGCGCCGCACCTCGGCGACGAAGCCGACCGTCCGCCGCGCCTCCTCCTCGGCGGTGACCTCCTCGCCCGGCCCGGCCTTGACCCCGCCGATGTCGACGATGGCGGCGCCCTCGGACACCGCCTGCTCCACGCGCGCGAGCGCGGGCTCGTCGCGGAAGGTGGCGCCCTGGTCGTAGAAGGAGTCGGGGGTCCGGTTCACGATCGCCATGATCACCGGCTCGTGCGCTGCGAACTCGCGCCTGCCCAGCCTGAGCATCCCCTGTGACCTCTCCCAGTAGTTGGCAACGGATGTCGCCTTTCCGCCGCCTGCGACCCTAACTGTCAGAGTCGCATGGCACGATCGGAGCCTGATACTTTCCGCGCCGACGCGTCCGCGTCGGCACCAGAGTGTGGCTCTGCCTCCGGCTGAGGCGCCCCGGAGGCACAGCACAATAGAAGGGGTACCTCAGCGATGTTCATGTTCTTGTTCCTGGTCGTCGCCCTCGTCGTCGTGGTCGGCGCGGTGACTCTCTCCGTGGTCGGCGGCGGTGAGAGCGGCGCCCTTCCCGAGACCCCGCCGGAGCGTCTGCAGGACCCGCTGCCCCTGGACCGCCCCGTGCACCGCGGTGACGTGGAGGCGCTGCGCTTCCCGCTCACGATGCGCGGCTACCGCATGGCGGACGTGGACGACGCCCTGGGCCGCCTCGGCGCCGAGCTGGCCGAGCGGGACGCCCGGATCTCCGACCTGGAGGCCGCGCTGGCCGGAGCGGCCCACGCGGCCCGGTCCACCTCCCTGGAGAAGCCCGCCGAGGAGGACCACCGGTGAGCGACGCCCTGAAGGGCTCGGACGGCGCCCTGCGCTGCCCCTGGGCGCTGTCGACCGAGGACTACGTGACGTACCACGACGAGGAGTGGGGCCGCCCGGTCCACGGCGACGACGCGTTGTACGAGCGGCTGTGCCTGGAGGCCTTCCAGTCGGGCCTCTCCTGGATCACGATCCTGCGCCGCCGCGAGGGCTTCCGTGCCGCCTTCGCGGGCTTCAAGATCTCCGAGGTCGCCACGTTCACGGACGCCGACAAGGAGCGCCTCCTCGCCGACCCCGGCATCATCCGCAACCGCGCCAAGATCGAGGCGACGGTGGCCAACGCGCGCGTGCTCACGGAATGGGCGCCGGGCGAGCTGGACGAACTGATCTGGTCCTTCGCCCCCGACCCGGCGACCCGCCCGGCCCCGAAAGCCCTCGCCGACGTCCCCGCGGTCACCGACGAGTCGAAAGCCCTCTCCAAGGCCCTCAAGAAGCAAGGCATCCGCTTCGTCGGCCCCACCACGGCCTACGCCTTGATGCAGGCGTGCGGCCTGGTCAACGACCACTTGCAGGACTGTGTGGCAAGGCCCCACTGAGGCGCGTCCCTCAGGGGCGCGGGGAACTGCGCGACAAGCCACAACGCACCCGCAGCTCCCCACAAACAGTCACCGCCCCAAATACTTCGGCTTCTCCTTGTTGACGAACGCCTGCACAGCGATCACGTGATCCTCGGAGGACCCGGCCCGCGTCTGCAACTCGTCCTCCTTCTCCAAGGTCTCCTCCAGCGAGTGGGTCAGCCCGTAGGCGAGGGACTCCTTCAGCGCCGCGTACGCCAGAGTCGGCCCCTCGGCCAGACCCCGAGCCACCTTCACCGCCTCAGCCGCCAGCTCGGCACCCGGTACAACCCGGTTGGCGATCCCCAGCTCGTACGCCTCCTGGGCGGTGATGCTGCGCGGAAACAGCAGCAGATCCGCGGCCCGGGAAGGCCCGACGACCCGGGGCAGCGTCCACGAGATCCCGGAGTCGGCGGTCAACGCGACTCCGGCGAACGACGTGTTGAAGGCGGCGGTGTCGGCAACGATCCGATAGTCCGCGGCGAGTGCGAAACCGAGGCCGGCGCCGGCCGCGACCCCGTTGACGGCCGCCACGACCGGCTTCGCCGCCCCGGTCAGGGCCCGCACGATCGGGTTGTAGTGCTCCTGGACGGTGCTCATGACACCTCCGCCCGAGCCCGACTCGCGCGCCGCCATCAGCCCGCCGATGTGCTCCTTGAGGTCCTGGCCCACACAGAAGGCCCGGTCACCGGCGGCGGTGAGCAGCACGGCCCGTACGGAGTCGTCCGCCGCGGCCGCCTGTGCCGCCTCGCGGAAGGCGACCTTGGTCTCGATGTTCATCGCGTTCATCGCCTCGGGGCGGTTGAGCGTGATCGTCGCGAGTCCGTCGCTCACCTCGTAGAGCACGGTGTCGGCCATGGGGGTCCCCTCTGGTTCGCGGCTCCGTCGTACCCGTCGGTACGTTCTGGTCTGAGGACAGCATGGCGGAGATCATGAGCGGCGGCGGGGTTCGGACATGTGACCTGCGTCAAAGAATTCCGGCGTCCGAAAGTCCATGCAGCGGTGCGGCAGCGGCGCAGTATCGCAGCCACTTCGGCGAATTGAGTGGTTTTGCTCAAGCGCGTTGCGCAAGCGATGCCGACTGATGTTGGTCATCGGGTCCTGAGATGCGGGATAATGGCCTGGAAGCAATGTGTTCGATGCCGGTGACGCGTGTCCGACGAGAGGATGCGTGCCCTTCAGTGGGGCCGTCGGCGACGATGAGCTGGTTTCAGGAAGGGGAACGAGCATGGCGGCCATGAAGCCGCGGACGGGCGATGGCCCGCTCGAGGTGACCAAGGAGGGGCGGGGCATCGTCATGCGCGTTCCGCTCGAAGGCGGCGGTCGGCTCGTCGTCGAGCTGACCCCTGACGAGGCCGACGCGCTCGGCGACGCCCTCAAGAAGGTCGTCGGCTGACGCGGAACGCGACCATACCTGTCCACTGCCCCGGCATCCAAAGTGATGCCGGGGCAGTGGGTTTTCAGGGGTGCGTCAGCGACGTACGGCATGCTTGTTCGCGCAGGTCAGCAGTGGGTTTGGGGGCGGTCCGGCGAGGGGGCGGATCAGCGTTTGACCGCGCACAGCAGGCCGTCGCCGACCGGCAGGAGTGAGGGAATCAGCTCCTGGCTCTCACGGACCGCGCGCAGCAGTTCGCGCAGCCGCAGGACCTCCGTGGGCTGCGGGCCCGACTCCACGGTCCGGCCGTTCGCGAAGACTCCCTCGAAGACGACCAGGCCACCGGGCCTGAGCAGGCGCAACGATTCAGCGAGGTAGTCGAGGCTCTCGAGACGGTCGCCGTCGCAGAAGACGAGGTCGTAGCCGGCGTCCGCGAGCCGGGGCAGGACGTCCAGCGCGCGGCCCGGGATGAAGCGGGCCCGGTTGCTTGCGAAGCCGCACGCGCGGAAGGCCTGGCGGGCGAACTGCTGGTGCTCCGGCTCCGGATCCACGGTCGTCAGTACACCGTCCGGCCGCATGCCGTGCAGAAGATGAATTCCGGAGACCCCGGTCCCGGTGCCGATCTCCGCGACCGCCTTGGCGTCCACGGTGGCGGCGAGCAGTCGCAGCGCGGCGCCCGTGCCGGGCGACACCGAGCGCAGCCCTGCGTCCCGGGCCCGGTCCCGGGCCCAGTGCAGTGCTTCGTCCTCGGCGACAAAGGCGTCGGCGAACGCCCAGCTCGTCAGCCGGTTGCCGGTAATGGCCCTCTCCTGTCCCCGTGGTTGCCTGGGCGTGACTGTATCCGTTGCCGCCGGGAACCCGCAGATGGGACCGGGCGTTTAGAGGGGGTGGGGAACTACGCGGGGGTAGCAGATGGATCAGGACACCGAGCAAGTGCTGACGCAGCCATATGAGCGCGTATCAAATTCTCGTAAAACCGCTTATCCGGAGCTAACGGGCGAGGTGGCTATGGTAGGGGCTCCACCGGACACCACCAGAGCCGACAGGGGAGGTGCGGCTGCGCCTGTGGATCGGGGAGGGGTGCTGAGGCGCCTGCTCAGATCGGCGGGTGAGCCGAAATCTGTGAACGACACCGCTGACCGTTTCCGCACCACTGACTCCGCTCAGACCGCGACCTTCACGTCCGACGCGGACTCGCAGGCGTGGACTCCGCCCACCTGGGAGGAGATCGTCAGCACGCACAGCGCCAGGGTCTACCGCCTCGCCTACCGCCTGACGGGCAACCAGCACGACGCCGAGGACCTGACCCAGGAAGTCTTCGTCCGGGTCTTCCGTTCCCTGTCGACGTACACGCCTGGCACCTTCGAGGGCTGGCTCCACCGCATCACCACCAACCTCTTCCTGGACATGGTCCGCCGCAAGCAGCGCATCCGCTTCGACGCCCTCGGTGACGACGCGGCCGAGCGCCTGCCCAGCCGCGAGCCCTCCCCGCAGCAGGTCTTCAACGACACGCACTTCGACGCGGACGTCCAGCAGGCCCTCGACACCCTCGCCCCGGAGTTCCGCGCCGCGGTCGTCCTGTGCGACATCGAAGGCCTTTCGTACGAGGAGATCGCCGCGACCCTGGGCGTCAAGCTCGGCACGGTCCGCAGCCGCATCCACCGCGGCCGCTCCCAGCTGCGCAAGGCGCTCGCCCACCGCTCGCCCGAGGCCCGTGCCGAGCGCCGCGGTTTCGCGGTGACCGGAGTGCCCGCTCTGGGAGGAGGGGGCGCGAGCGCGTGAGTGGATCACGGCTTAATCCTGCCGATCGGCCCCTTACCGAGCAGCACCTCGGAGACCGGCTCTCCGCCCTGGTGGACGGCGAGCTCGGTCACGAGGCGCGCGAGCGTGTCCTCGCACACCTCGCCACGTGCGCGAAGTGCAAAGCCGAGGCCGACGAGCAGCGACGACTGAAGAACGTGTTCGCGGAGGTCGCTCCGCCACCCCCCTCCGAGAGCTTCCTGGCCCGTCTGCAGGGGCTCCCCGGAGGAGGTGACCCGGACGGCGACGGATCGCCGCTGGGCAGGGGAGGGTTCGGCACCTCCGGAGTCTTCGGTATGAAGCCGGACTCCTTCGGCTATGTGCCGTCCGGCCCCCATGCCGCCGTGCTGCCCTCCGAGCAGCGCGGGTTCCGCATCCATGACATAAGCCGGCGTGAGGCCGAGCGGTCGGCCTCACGGGGACTGCGCTTCGCGGCCGCCGCGGCCGGTGCCGTGTCGCTCGCCGCGATCGCGCTCGGCGGGGTGTCGACGGGCATGCCGACGGACACCACGGAGGCGCGTGGCGGGTCGGGCTCCGGAAGCAATGTGACGCCGATGCGGACGGCGAACGTGGGCGGGGCGACCAACCCCGACTCGCAGCGCCGCCGGTCCCTCACACCGCTGCTCGCGCAGGGACAGCGCTCCTTCACCGGGGAGGGGGGCGCGCAGACCGAGATGTCCGCGCCGCTGCTGCCCGGCGTGCCCGCGCCCCTGACACCCACGCCCGCCGAGCAGGACGCGCGCACGCTGCACGCGCTGACCACCCCCGTGGTGGCCGGTGCCGCGGCGATGTCCCCGCTCATACGCCCCTTCAGCCCCGCCCCACCGGTCGCGCTGACCGCGTTCTCCACGGCGTCGGAGCTGGAGACGTCCCTGCTGCCCCTGGTACCGCCGTCCGACGCGTCCGCCTCACCTTCGCCTTCCTCCCCCGGCTGAACCGGCACTCTGCGCAGCGGCCCGTGAACCTGGTTGAATCCAGGGATGGGCCGTGCCCGCGGTAGGAACCCGGGCTCGGAGTGGACAAACCGCGGTGACCGCCGATGTGTCGAGCCGCGGGTCAGGTGTGGGGAGAGCATGGACGAGGGGAAGCCCACGAAGCCGAAGTGGTGGAGCCGGCCCCGGACCCACGTGCCGGAATCCGCTCCGGTGGACCCGGTTTCCGCGGGGGACGGCACGAGTGGGTTCCACGGGGGCGACATGGACGGCGACTTCGAGCTGGAGAAGCCCGCGGTTGGCGGCGCCTCGGGCGCCTTGGCTGCATCAGGCGCCCCGGGGGGCTCCGGTGCCGCTGGTGCCACGGGTGGCTCTGGTGCCTCGGACGGTGCGGGCGTTTCCGGCGGTGCGGGTGCGGTTGCGGGTACGACCGGCGCCGCGAACGCATCGGGCGGCGACGCCCCGACCGGTTCCGCCGTGGCGTCGAGCCGGATGCCGGACCAGGCACCGAACCTGGTGCCGGACCAGACACCCAGCCGGGTCCCGGGCCAGACACAGGGCCAGCCTTCGAGCGAGGTGCCGGCCGACGCGAGCGGTGCCGTTGACGTGCCTGGTGGCGCCGACGTGCCCGGTGATCGGCCCGAGGCTCTCGGGGAGCGGGGGCGCCCCAAGCCTCTGCACGACCCGGATCCCTACAGCACGCCGCCCTACGGCGGACCCGGTCCCTGGGCGCCCGCACCCCCGGTCCAGCACCCGGCGGCGACTCCCACGCACGGCACGGCCGTTCATGCGGTGACTCCGCCCCAGGGCACCCCGGCAGGAGCAGGGCCCGAGGACTCCGTCCCGAGGCCGGCCGCCACCCAGGGCATCCTCGGACCGGCGCTGCCCTCCGGCTACCACCAGGCGGCGGCCCCCCTCCACGGCACGCCCGACCACGGCCCCGCCGGCCACGGCGCCCCCGCGGCGGCCCCTCACCCCTTCGCCCCGCACATCCCTGGACAGCACGCCTCGGCCCCGCACGTCCCGGCCGCCCCCGCACCCGTGCCCCAGGACGACGCGCAGGCCCAGCCGCACACGCATCCCCAGACCCACCCCCAGGCACCCCACACCCCCTGGCAGAACTACGACCCCTGGGCCGCCGCCCCCCTCCAGCAGAACGGGGCGGCCGTCGAGAGCACGACCGGGCGGCGTCGGCGTACGAGGCGGGGGCTGGTCCTCGGGGCCGCGCTGCTCGCCCTCGTGTCCGGCGGCGTCGGCGGGGCCGTAGGGGCGTATCTGGAGCGCAACGGCGGGATCGACGACGTCGAGCTGCCACAGGCCGGGACCGAGGCCAAGGGACGGGCCGCGGACAGCGTGGCCGGGATCGCGGCCAGCGCGCTGCCCAGCGTGGTGACCCTGCATGTGAGCGGGTCGGAGGCGCAGGGCACCGGCACCGGGTTCGTGCTCGACCAGCGCGGCCACATCCTCACCAACAACCACGTGGTCGACCCCGCGGACGGCAGCGGCGAGATAACCGTGACCTTCAGCGGCGGCCAGACCGCCAAGGCCGAGGTCGTCGGTCACGACAGCGGCTACGACCTCGCCGTCGTGAAGGTGAGCGGTGTCAGCGGCCTCAAGCCCCTGGCCCTCGGCAACTCCGACAACGTCCAGGTCGGCGACCCGGTCGTGGCCATCGGCGCCCCCTTCGACCTGGAGAACACCGTCACCGCCGGCATCATCAGCGCCAAGGAGCGCCCCATCACGGCGGGCGGCGAGGAGGGCGACGGCAGCGACATCTCGTACGTGGACGCGCTGCAGACGGACGCCCCGATAAACCCCGGCAACTCGGGCGGCCCGCTGGTCGACTCCAAGGCCCGGGTCATCGGCATCAACAGCGCCATCCGCTCCGCCGACAGCGGCTCGGACCTGGAGGGCGGCCAGTCCGGCTCGATAGGCCTCGGGTTCGCCATCCCCATCAACCAGGGCAAGCGCGTCGCCGAGGAGCTCATCAACACCGGCAAGGCCACGCACCCGGTGATCGGCGTGACGCTCGACATGGACTACAGCGGCGACGGCGCACGCGTCGGGACCAAGAGCAACGACGGCAGCCCCCCGGTCAACCAGGACGGGCCCGGCGACCGGGCCGGCATCAAGCCCGGCGACGTCATCACCGAGGTCGACGGACAGCGTGTGCACTCCGGCGAGGAGCTCATCGTCAAGACCCGGGCCCACCGCCCCGGCGACCGCCTGGAGCTGACGCTGGAGCGCGACGGCAAGGAGAAGAAGGTCACGCTCGTCCTTGGTTCAGCCGACGGCGACTGACGGCGACTGACGGAACGATTGCGCGGGGCAGCCGACAGGAACTTCACAGGAAGCGGGCCGAACCCCGGCCCCATCAGGCAAACATCCTGGAAAACCCGCCGTGTACACGCGGTCGGAGGGCCCGGGACAGTACCGGACAGACAGGATCGCCGGGTACCGTGGACCCGGCCCGGACCACGGAAAGACCTGCCGAGGGCCGAGGACATCGCAAGGAGCTGAAGGTGTTCAATGACATAGGACCGCTCGAGCTCGTGACGCTCGTCGTCCTTGCCGTGCTCGTCTTCGGCCCGGAGAAGCTCCCGAAGATGATCCAGGACGTCACGCGCACCATTCGCAAGATCCGTGACTTCTCGGAGAGCGCCAAGGCGGACATCCGCGAGGAACTCGGCCCGGAGTTCAAGGACTTCGAGTTCGAGGACCTCAACCCCAAGACGTTCATCCGCAAGCAGCTGGACAACGACGAGCTGGGGCTCAAGGAGATCCGCAACGGCTTCGACCTGAAGAAGGAGATGGCCGACGTCACGGACGCGGTGCACGGCCGCGAGTCCGAGTCCTCCGCCTCGTCCTCGTCGGTGGCCTCCTCGTCCGGTTCCACCGGCGGCACCGTCGACATGACGAAGAAGCGCGAGAAACTCGATCAGGACGAGCGCCCGCCGTTCGACGCCGACGCGACCTGAGCCGACCCCGACCGCTCGCGCCGACCGGCCCTGACCTGGGCCGACCCGGGCCGCTCCGAACGTCCCGGGGCTGAGGCGTACGCCCGCGGGCCGTCGGCGTGCGGCACGCCCGCCGTCCGGAACGCGCTTCGGCCGGGTCGCCCGATTGCCCGCACTCCCTTTCCCCGTACGCCGCCTGCGTTCTGCCTGCTCAAAGGGGGCCGGATGTGACGCGTACGCGACCCATGAGCCGACCGGTTTCCCGGGGCGCCGCGAACCTGTGGCTATCCTGCCTAGTTGTTGTGCGGACCGGAAGGACGCCCGAAGGGGGGCGGGCCGCCCGGTCCGACTAGAGCGAGGAGGCGTCCGGGCGATGGAGACGACAAGTCGGGTAGGCGCGCAGGCGCCGGCTGCGGAGGGCGGACAACAGGTCCCCTCCGCCCGGCGCACGGTCGACGGCTACCTGCTGGCGCCCTTCCCGTGGTACGGCCTCGACGAGGCCTTCACGGGACCGCGCTGGCTGATGCAGGTCGGTGCTTCGGCCGACGGAGCCATTGAGCACGGATCGATCGGGCACGGCGACGAGCCCTCGGTACGCGGCGAGACCACGGAGGACAAGGAGCGGTTCGCGGTCGTGGTGACCGTGGCGGCCAGCCCGGTGCGGCGCAGCGCCGACGGCACGGGGTTGCTGGAGGCCACCTCGGTTTCCTCGGCTGCCTGGCTCGCGGGGGTCGGGCTGCTGTCCTTCACCTGGCCCGGGCAGATGGACCACACGCTGCGGGACGACTGGCTGGACCAGCAGACCGAGACGGCGTGGGTCCTCGCGGACGATCTCGACGGCGCCGACTGGTCCACGCTCTCGCTTCCCGTGGACGGCGTTCCGACGCCGTTCCACTACCGCGAGTCCGAGTTCGGGTGGGTTCTCGCGGGCTCCACGCAGGAGGGGGTTCACCTGGGGGCGTACGGGCGGGGGATGAGCGCGTACGGGTTGGGCTTCGCCGTGATCAAGGACATCGCCACGTACGCCTAGGCGGCGGGCTGAGCGAGGAGGGCACCGTCAGCTGACGGTGCCCTCCTCTGTGTCGTTCGTCGCCTGCGGGCCGGTGGGGGCTGGTCGCGCAGTTCCCCGCGCCCCTTAAAAGACAAAAGCCAGGGGCGCAGCCCCGCGCTTTTAGGGGCGCGGGGAACTGCGCGAACAACCCCCACTCGCCCGCAGCCGCCCTACAAGAAGCGGCCGCAGGGCCAGAGGCGACGTCCTAGAACTTGTTCCGCGGGGTGATGCCCAAGGACATGCCCGACAGACCCCGCTGGCGGCCACCCAGCTTGCCGGCGATGGCTCGCAGGGCGGACCCCGCGGGGGAGTCGGGGTCCGTCAGAACCACCGGCTTGCCCTCGTCGCCGCCCTCGCGGAGGCGGAGGTCGATGGGGATGGCGCCGAGCACCGGCACGGTGGCACCGGTCGTGCGGGTCAGGCCGTCGGCGACCGACTGGCCACCGCCCGTGCCGAAGATGTCGACCATCTCGTCGCAGTGGGGGCACGGCATGCCCGACATGTTCTCGACGACGCCCACGATCTTCTGGTGGGTCTGGACGGCGATCGAGCCGGCCCGCTCGGCGACCTCGGCGGCGGCCTGCTGGGGCGTCGTCACGACCAGGATCTCCGCGTTCGGGACGAGCTGCGCGACCGAGATCGCGATGTCGCCCGTACCCGGCGGAAGGTCCAGGAGCAGCACGTCCAGGTCGCCCCAGTAGACGTCCGCGAGGAACTGCTGGAGGGCGCGGTGGAGCATCGGGCCGCGCCACACGACAGGCGTGTTGCCCGGGGTGAACATGCCGATCGAGATGACCTTCACGCCGTTCGCCGACGGCGGCATGATCATGTTCTCGACCTGGGTCGGGAAGCCGTCGGCGCCGAGCATGCGGGGCACGGAGTGGCCGTAGATGTCGGCGTCCACGACACCGACCTTGAGGCCGTCGGCCGCCATCGCCGCCGCGAGGTTGACCGTCACGGACGACTTGCCGACGCCGCCCTTGCCGGAGGCGACCGCGTACACACGCGTCAGCGAACCCGGCTTGGCGAACGGCACCTCCCGCTCGCCCTGGCCGCCGCGCAGCGCGGACGCCAGCTCCTTGCGCTGGTCGTCGCTCATCACGTCCAGTGTCACGTCGACGCGGGTGACGCCCTCGACCGCCGCGACGGCGTCCGTGACGTTCTTCGTGATGGTCTCGCGCATCGGGCAGCCGGAGACCGTGAGGTAGACGGTGACCGCGACAGCACCGTCCGCACCGATCTCCACCGACTTGACCATTCCGAGCTCGGTGATCGGGCGATGGATCTCGGGGTCGTTCACTGTCGCCAGTGCTTCACGCACCGCGTCTTCCGTAGCCATAGGGTCGATGGTACGGCGCTTCCCACCGCCCCCGGAAAGCCTGTCACCGGTCGTCTACGTCACGTCCCCGAGGGTGTTCTGCCGGGAATACGACACGAGCGTCGCCGCGCGCCCCGGGACGCCGCTCGTCCAGCTCCTTGACCAGGTCCTCCAGCTCCGAGCGGATCCAGTCACGAGTGGCGACCTCGCCGAGGCCCACGCGCAGCGCGGCGATCTCCCGCGTCAGGTACTCGGTGTCCGCGATCGACCGCTCGTTCTGCTTGCGGTCCTGTTCGAGGTTGACCCGGTCGCGGTCGTCCTGCCGGTTCTGCGCGAGGAGGATCAGCGGGGCGGCGTACGAGGCCTGGAGCGACAGCATCAGGGTCAGGAAGATGAACGGGTAGGTGTCGAAGCGCAGGTCACGCGGCGCGGACACGTTCCACACCACCCACAGGACGACGACGACCGTCATCCCCACGATGAACCGACCCGTGCCCAGGAACCGCGCGATCCGCTCCGACAGCCGGCCGAAGGCCTCCGGGTCGTACTCGGGCAGGAACCGGCGGCGCGGCGGCTGCGGCTGGTCGAGCCGGGTGCGCGGCCGGCCGGCGGCCGTCGCCCCGGTGGCGGCCCGTTCGCGGGCGGCCTCGCGCTCAGGAGCCATCAGAAGCCCCCTCACCGGCCGTCTCCGCCGGTGTCTCCCCGTCCAGGTGGAACTCCGTCTCCCGCCAGTCCTCGGGCAGCATGTGGTCGAGTACGTCGTCCACGGTGACCGCGCCCAGCAGCGAGCCGCTCTCGTCGACGACGGGCGCCGCGACCATGTCGTACGCCGCGAAGAAGCCTGCCACGACGGGCAGTACGGCCTTGGGGTCCAGCGGCTGCAGATCGTCGTCGATCATCGAGCCGACGAGCGTGTACGGCGGATCGCGCAGCAGCCGCTGGAAGTGGACCGTGCCCAGGTACTTGCCGGTCGGCGTCTCGTCCGGCGGGCGGCAGACGTACACCTGGGCGGCCAGCGCGGGGGAGAGGTCCGGGTTGCGCACACGGGCGAGCGCGTCCGCGACGGTCGCGTCGGGACGCAGCACGATCGGCTCGGTCGTCATCAGCCCGCCCGCGGTGCGCTCCTCGTACGCCATCAGCCGCCGTACGTCCGCCGCGTCGTCCGGACGCATCAGCGCCAGCAGACGCTCCTTGTCCTCCTCCGGCAGCTCGGCGAGCAGGTCGGCCGCGTCGTCGGGGTCCATCGCCTCCAGGACGTCGGCGGCGCGCTCCTCCTTGAGCTTGCCGAGGATCTCGATCTGGTCGTCCTCGGGGAGCTCCTCCAGGACGTCCGCGAGCCGGTCGTCGTCCAGGGCGGCCGCGACCTCCGCGCGCCGCTTGGGCGACAGATGGTGCAGCACGTTCGCGAGGTCGGCGGGGCGCAGCTGCTCGAAGGTGGCGAGGAGGTTCTCGGCGCCCTGCCCGTGCTCCTCCAGCGAGAACCCGGTGACGGCCGACCACTCCACGGTCAGCGTCTCTCCCTTGGCCCGCCGGAACGCACTGCCCGTGCGCCCCTTCCGTACGAAGACCCGGTCGATCTCCCAGTCGCGACGGGCGGGCAACTGCTGGATGGAGACGTCGAGGACGGTGACCTCTTCCTCCGTCTCGACGAGCGTGACCCGCCGGTCGAGCAGTTCCCCGATGACCAGCCGCTCGGTGGGCCGCTGCTCGAAGCGGCGGACGTTGAGGACACCGGTGGTGATGACCTGGCCGGACTCGATGCCGGTCACCCGGGTCATGGGCAGGAAGATGCGGCGGCGGGTGGACAGTTCGACGACGAGGCCGAGCAGCCGAGGGGGCCGCCTCCCGACGCGCAGCATGGCGACCAGGTCGCGCACCCGGCCCACCTGGTCGCCGCTCGGGTCGAAGACGGCGATGCCGGAGAGGTGTGAGACGAAGATCCTGGGGGCGCCTGCCGCCATGCCCGCGCCTCCTTCTTCGTACGGGCTTCGGTACGGGTGTTTTGGTGTGTCATGTCCGCTCGGGTGGGCTTCAGGCTAGCCCGTCCCGGTCGGATACGCCCTGGTGAGCGGTGCGGACGGACTGACTCCGAGTGGCGTAGGGGGCCCCGGTACGCTGCGGTACGCCGTTGAGGTCACCCGCATGAGAGGCAGCGCCACCTGTGACTGCGATTCCCCAGGGACGTACCCGTAGGGCCGCGTTGGCGAGCGCCGTGTGTGCGCTGGTCGTGACGGGGACAGCGGTGACGGGGTGCGGCGGTGACGACCCGGACGCGGGCACGAACGGGGTCGGGAAACTGCCCCCTGCCAAGATCCAGAGCAGAACGCAGTCGGCCGCCCGGGCCGCGGAGACGGTACGGCTGTCCGGTGCCGTGATCAGCGGCAAGCGCACCTACAAGCTGGACATGCAGCTGAAGGGTGACGGCGGCACCGGCTCGGTCACGTCGAAGGGAGTGACGTTCCAGCTGCTGCGGGTCGACGAGCACCTCTTCATCAAGGCCGACGCGGACTTCTGGGACCACCAGGACGGCAAGAGCGACGACGGTACGTCCGACGCGACGGCCGCGGGCAAGCTAGAGGGCAAGTACGTGAAGGTTCCCAAGGGTGACCCCGCCTACAAGCAGCTCAGCGTCTTCACCGACAAGGACGTGCTCCTCGCCGGCCTCCTCACCCTCCAGGGCGAGCTGGCCACCGACGGCCACCATGAGCAGCGCGGGCTCCGCACGATCCGGATCACCGGCGACAAGGGCTCCGGCGGAGAGCTGGACGTCTCCCTGGAGGGCAAGCCGTACCCTCTCCTCCTCGTCCGCGCCGGCGGAGCGGGGACGCTCCGCTTGACCGACTGGGGCAAGGGGTTCGCCCTGGAGGCCCCGGACAAGGACGACACGGTCGACTACGGACAGCAACTCCCGTCGTCCTGAGGGGGGTTGAGCTTGCAGGTCTGGTGCGGGTACGCCGTGGCTGATCGCGCAGTTCCCCGCGCCCCCAAAGACAAAAAGCCAGGGGCGCAGCCCCGCTTTTTGGGGGCGCGGGGAACTGCGCGCTCAGCCACGAACAACGCGCGCTGCACCCACCGGCGTCAGCCGCCCCCCCCAGGGGCGCGGGGAACTGCGCGACCAGCCCCCACACACCCGCAGACGACAACGCCCTCCGCGGAACGCTGCCGCTCAGCCGCGCCTGCGCTTCTTGAAGAGCAGCCGCGGCAACCCCGCCGGAATCGGCAGACGCGTAGTCGCCGACGTAGGCACCGGAGGCGCCGCCAACGACCCGTCAGGCAGCGACGCAGTCGCGCCCGTCGGCGCGAGCCGAACCACCCGGCACTCCCGGGCCCACCGCCCGGTCATGGCCTCGCCATCGGGCGCGTTCAGCCGCTTGCCCTTCAGCTCGCCGACGGCCGCGTCCCACTCCTCGGACCCGGGAGCGAGCTCCACCACCTTCGCGGACCAGGAGACAAGACGACCGCCCTTGTCCTTGCTGCGGACGGTGACGACGGCCTCGCCCCCGTCCACGAGCCCGGGCAACGGCTGCTCACCGGGTCCGTCGCCGACCAGGCACACCGCCCCGTCGTGCCACACGTGCCACAGCGCCTGGGAGGACGCACCGTCCGACGACCCGGCCCCCTGAAGGGGACCCTGAGCGGGAAGCCCCCGCACCCAGACGAGCCCGGACTTCTTGGTGGCCTCCTCGACGAGGGCCTGGTCGAGCAGCTGATCCGTCATGGGGCCAGCCTAGTGCCGGGCCCCTCGGGGCAGGTCAGAGCCAGCCGTTGCGCTTCAGGGTGCGGTGGATGCCCAGGCAGAGCACCACGGTGATGCCCATGATCACCGGGTAGCCGTACTTCCAGTGCAGCTCCGGCATGTGGTCGAAGTTCATGCCGTACACACCGCACACCATCGTCGGCACGGCGATGATCGCCGCCCAGGACGTGATCTTGCGCATGTCCTCGTTCTGCGCGACGGAGGCCTGCGCGAGGTTGGCCTGGAGGATCGAGTTGAGCAGCTCGTCGAAGCCCACGACCTGCTCCTGCACCCGCGCGAGGTGGTCGGCGACATCGCGGAAGTACTTCTGGATGTCGGGGTCGACCAGCCGCATCGGCCGCTCGCTCAGCAGCTGCATGGGCCGCATCAGCGGCGACACCGCGCGCTTGAACTCCAGCACCTCACGCTTGAGCTGGTAGATCCGTGCGGAGTCGACACCGCGCGACACCCCGCCCCGGGGCCCGGGGGAGAACACCTCGGTCTCGACCTCGTCGACGTCGTCCTGGAGGGCGTCCGCGACGGCCACGTACCCGTCGACGACGTGGTCGGCGATGGCGTGCAGCACGGCCGAGGGGCCCTTGGTGAGCAGCTCGGGGTCGTCCTGCAGCCGGTGCCGCAGTGCCCGCAGCGAGCCCTGGCCGCCGTGCCGCACGGTGATGAAGAAGTCCCGTCCGGTGAAGCACATCACCTCGCCGGTCTCGACGACCTCGCTGGTGGCGGTGAGCTCGTCGTGCTCGACGTAGTGGATGGTCTTGAAGACGGCGAACAGCGTGTCGTCGTACCGCTCCAGCTTGGGCCGCTGGTGGGCGTGGACGGCGTCCTCGACGGCCAGCGGGTGCAGCCCGAACTCGGCGGCCACACCGGCGAATTCGGCCTCCGTCGGCTCGTGCAGGCCGATCCAGGCGAACCCGCCGTCCCGCCGCGCCTGACGGATCGCCGCACGCGGGGTGAGGCCTTCGTCGGACGGGAGGCGGACGCCGTCGCGGTAGACCGCGCAGTCCACGACGGCCGAACTCGCCCCGGCGTCGCGGGTGGTGTCGTACGCGCCGCCGTCCTTGCGCAGCGAGCTGGTGCGGACCGCGGCACGCAGGTCACGAATCATCGACATGGCTGGCTCCTTCGCGGAACGAGAGCCGCCGGCAACGGTTGAGACTGCCCGGAATGGGGACGTCCTGACTGCGGATGTTTGGCACGTCCACAAAGCGGGGAGCACCGCACCGTCGCGGTGGCAGCTTCGCTACTGATACAGATCAGAAAAATTCAGACAGATCAGGAAAAACGAAGTGCTCTTCCGTTGTGCACCGGAGGCCAGGACGCGAGTGCGAGAGGTGGCAGCCAGTAGAGCGTGAGCTCTGGAGCTGAGAGGGACTCAGCAGCCGGAAGAGCGGGTGGTACTGCACGGTCGACTTCGATCCATGGAGCCCCACCTCCTCCGGCCGGTCCCCCGTAGGGGAGGTCCATCCCCCGTAGGGGAGTCTCATGCGTCGAGACTGTCGAGACTTGGGTCGGGACTCGAGAGCGACGCTTCTGCGTGCTGCCCCGACCAGCGGCCAAGACTATCAGCCGACTGAAGTGTCAAGCCGTCGCTTTGCCCGTCACTGACGAGTTCTATGCTCGGCGCATGGCTGATGTTCTTCCTCTGGTCGAGGCCCGGTTGCGTTCCGTGCTGGGCGAACCGGACGCGCGTGCCGCGGTGACCTTCCTCGGTACGGACCGCATCGAGGTGCTCCGTTTCACGGACGGAACCGCCGGAGAAACGGACCAGGGGATCGTCCGCTACGCGACGCTCGGCATGTCCGCACAGCCCATGGCCGACCCCACGGCGGTCGTCGCCGATCCCGTCGCGGGTCCGCGCGCCGAACTGGTCCTCTCCGTACGGGCCGGCGCCGCCGACACCGACAAAGTGCTCCGCCCGCTCGCCGTACTGGCAGCGTCCCCGCAGGTCGAGGGCCTGGTCGTGGCCCCGGGAGCCTCGCTCGACGTGGGCGAGCCGCTGTGGCCGGGTGCCCCCTTCACCTCCGTACTGGTCGCCGAGGCGGGCGGCCTGATCGAGGACCTGGAGCTGGACGCACCCCTCGATCCCGTACGGTTCCTGCCGCTGCTCCCCATGACGCCGAACGAGGCCGCGTGGAAGCGGGTGCACGGCGCGGGGGCCCTCCAGGAGCGCTGG
The DNA here is from genome assembly GCF_044456225.1 of Streptomyces sp. NPDC050988. NCBI lineage: Bacteria > Bacillati > Actinomycetota > Actinomycetes > Kitasatosporales > Streptomycetaceae > Streptomyces > Streptomyces sp. NPDC050988. The sequence goes on from NZ_JBITFQ010000004.1 coordinate 399,672, forward strand.
CTCACGAGCGGAACGGACCTGCGCGATCCCTCACGCACGTCCGTCCCACTGGACTGATCCGGGCGGCCCCGGGGGTGAGTAACGTCACCAACCCGTGGCCGAAATCCGTCAGTTGGCAAACACGGCGACACTGTCCTCGGTCGCGTGCCGCGTCTCCAGTTCCTCGGCCTCGTGAGTGAGGGACTTCCGGCGTACGAGGACGACGAGCGAGCCCAGGGCCGCGGTGGCCGCCGCGACCACGAAGGGGATGTGGATGTCGGTCCACTCCTCGATCCTCGGCGCGAAGAAGGGAGCGGCGGCGGCCGCGAACCAGCGGACGAAGTTGTAGCCGGCGCTCGCCACCGGGCGCGGGGCGTCCGAGACGCCGAGCGCGAGCTCCGTGTAGACGGTGTTGTTCACGCCGATGAAGGCGCCGGAGAGGATCGTGCAGACGACGGCCGTGGTGTGGCTGCCGTAGCCGAGGACGAGCACGTCGGCCGCGAGCAGCACCAGCGAACCGCCGAGCACCTTCAGCGACCCGAACCGTGCCTGCAGACGCGGTGCCACGAGCACCGAGAACACCGCGAGCAGCAGCCCCCAGGCGAAGAAGACCGCGCCGGACTTGTACGGGCTCATGTTCAGCACGAACGGCGTGAAGGCCAGCACGGTGAAGAACGTGTAGTTGTAGAAGAACGCGGAGGCCGCCGCCGAGGCGAGCCCGCCGTGGCCGAGCGCCCTGATCGGGTCGAGCAGGCCGGTCTTGCGCGCGGGCTTCGGCTGCTCCTTCAGGAACGCCGTGATGCACAGGAACCCGATCGCCATCAGGATCGCGGTGCCGAAGAACGGGTAGCGCCAGCTGGCGTCCCCGAGTAGTGCGCCCAGCAGGGGCCCGCAGGCCATGCCGAGGCCCAGGGCGGACTCGTACAGCAGGATCGCCGCGGCGCTGCCGCCGGCCGCCGCGCCGACGATGACGGCGAGGGCCGTCGAGACGAACAGGGCGTTGCCGAGCCCCCAGCCCGCGCGGAATCCGACGAGTTCGCCGACCGAACCGGAGATGCCGGACAGGCCCGCGAAGACCACGACCAGCGCGAGGCCGAGGAGCAGGGTCCTGCGGCCGCCGATGCGGCTGGAGACGAAGCCCGTGACCAGCATCGCGACGGCCGTGATGAGGAAGTACGAGGTGAAGAGCAGCGAGACCTGCCCGGCGGTGGCGTCCAGGCCCTTGGCGATGGAGGGCAGGATCGGATCGACGAGGCCGATGCCCATGAAGGCGACGACGGATGCCCCGGCGGTCGCCCAGACCGCCTTCGGCTGACGCAGGAGGCCGCCGACGCCCGCGTCGAACGTGTCCCCCTCGGCGGGACCTCCTGTGTGCTCTGCCGTACCGCTGTTCATGCCGGCTCCTTCACTCCTCGCGTCGGGATCGTTGGCGTATGCACATAATAAGTTAGCTCGACTAATAAATGCAAACTACATCTAGTTCTCCCGGGTGATCCGAGGTGAGGGGAAGGTGACAGGCGCACGCCGGACGGGTGATCGTCCTTGACTCAACCAAATACGGGGAGGACCGTTGGGCCTTATGAGGGGCGAACCCAGTTGCCCGAAGTGTGGTGGCCGGGTCAGGGCTCCCGGCCTCTTTGCCGACTCCTGGCAGTGTGATGTGCACGGCATCGTGCATCCGCTGCAGCCCGTGATCCCGCCCAGCGTCGAAGCCCTCGGCGTGGTCGTGCACCGTGCGCGCGTACCGGTGTGGATGCCGTGGCCGCTGCCCGTCGGCTGGCTCTTCACGGGCGCCGCGTTCGCCGGCGACGACCGTAGTGGCGGTCGGGCCACGGCCGTTGCGTGCTCCGGGCCGGGACCGCTCGGTGGCATAGGGGAGCTGGTGCTCATCGCCGAGGAACTCGGGGTCGGGCTCGGTGCGCGGTACGCGGGGATCGACGGGCCGGATCCGGGGCCGTACATGAGCGTCGAGAAGCCCGCCCAGGCGAAGCTGCTCGCCGCGGGGCGGCCGACGCCGTTGTGGCATGTCGCCGGGACGCCCGACGACCGGGCCGTCTTCGCGGGGGAGGCGCGGGGGTTGTGGCTGTGGGCCGTTGTGTGGCCCGAGCAGTCGGGGTTGCTGATGTACGACGAGCTGGTGCTCACGGATTTGCGGGATGCGGGGGCGGAAGTGGATCTGCTGCCTTGTGGGGCGTTGTCGCCGCGGATCCTTGAGCCGTAGCGCTCCGCTGGTGGGAGGGGGCGGCTATTGGGTGTGGGGTGCCTGTGGTCTGCCGGGTGCGGGTTGGGTGTGGTTGATCGCGCAGTTCCCCGCGCCCCTGAAGAGTGCGGGCGTGCTGTCATGGAGCTGTCTTCCTGTGTCCCTGGAAGGAACAGGCGCCCTGCCGCAGAGTCGTTTGTAGGGGGTGACCCGGCGCTTGGGGTGTGACAGAGGGTGTTCCTGGGGCCGTTATCCTTGAGCGGTCCCTCTTGTTCCGTTCGTGTCTGGAGTCTGTGTCGTGCGCATCGATCTGCACTGCCACTCCACGGCGTCCGACGGTACGGATACCCCTGCCGAGCTGGTGCGCAACGCCGGTGCCGCCGGGCTCGACGTCGTCGCGCTGACCGATCACGACACCACGCGCGGGTACGCGGAGGCCGTCGCGGCCCTGCCCGCCGGGCTGACGCTGGTGACCGGGGCCGAGCTGTCCTGCCGTCTCGACGGAGTGGGGCTGCACATGCTGGCGTACCTCTTCGACCCCGAGGAGCCCGAGCTGCTGAGCGAGCGCGAGCTCGTACGCGACGACCGGGTGCCGCGGGCCCAGGCGATGATCGCCAACCTCCAGGAACTGGGCGTGCCGGTGACCTGGGAGCAGGTGGAGCGGATCGCGGCCGGTGGTTCCGTGGGGCGGCCGCACATCGCCACCGCGCTGGTCGAGCTGGGCGTCGTACGCAGCGTCTCCGACGCGTTCACGACCGAGTGGCTCGCCGACGGCGGGCGCGCCTACGTCGAGAAGCACGAGTCGGACCCCTTCGAGATGATCCGGCTCGTCAAGGCCGCGGGCGGAGTGACCGTCTTCGCGCATCCCGCCGCGTCCAAGCGCGGGCAGACCGTGCCGGAGTCCGCGATCGCGGAGCTCGCGGCGGCCGGGCTCGACGGGATCGAGGTCGACCACATGGACCACGAGCCGGGCACCCGCGCCCGACTGCGGGGCCTCGCGGGCGAGTTGGGGCTGTTGCCGACCGGCTCCAGTGATTACCACGGCAGCCGCAAGACGTGTGTGCTCGGGGAGTTCACTACGGATCCCGAGATCTACGGGGAGATCACCCGTCGGGCCACCGGCGCGTTTCCCGTACCGGGCGCCGGCGGAGGCGCTGAGCGCTGAGGGCTGAGCGGTCAGGCCGACCCCGGCACGGTCTCGTTCGCTTCCTGCCAAGTCCGCTCGGTTCCTGCCCGGTTCCCGCTCAGTCGCTTCCGAAGGCGGCCGCGCCTCCGGGCCATGCCCACCGGTTGCAGGCTGTGCCCACCCATCCCGGGCTGCGCAAAGCCTGCCCACAGCGATAGGCGCTGGCCCGTCCGACGGCCCGTCCCCGCTGTTCCACTTCCTCGTCTCGTCCCTCTTCTCGCAAGGCTCACCGTGTTCGACCTCGCTGTCTTCGGCTCCCTCTTCCTGACCCTCTTCGTCATCATGGATCCCCCCGGGATCACCCCGATCTTCCTCGCGCTGACGGCCGGACGGCCTGCCAAGGTGCAGAAGCGGATGGCCTTCCAGGCCGTCTGCGTGGCCGGCGGAGTCATCACCGTCTTCGGGCTCCTCGGGCACCAGATCCTCAACTACCTGCATGTGTCCGTCCCCGCGCTGATGATCGCGGGCGGACTGCTGCTCCTGCTCATCGCGCTCGACCTGCTCACGGGCAAGACGGACGAGCCCAAGCAGACGAAGGACGTCAACGTCGCCCTCGTACCGCTGGGCATGCCGTTGCTCGCCGGGCCGGGCGCGATCGTGTCCGTCATCCTCGCCGTGCAGAAGGCCGACGGCGTGGCGTCGCAGGTGTCGGTGTGGGCCGCGATCGTCGCCATCCATGTCGTGCTGTGGGTGGTGATGCGGTACTCGCTGCTGATCATCCGGGTCATCAAGGACGGCGGTGTCGTGCTGGTGACGCGGCTCGCGGGCATGATGCTCTCCGCGATCGCCGTGCAGCAGATCATCAACGGCGTCACGCAGGTCATCCAGAGCAGCTGAGCGCTCTTGCTGCGCGCGCCCTCCGCAGCCCTCCGCGGCGCCGCGGAACAACGCAGAACCCCCGCACGGCGTCGGTGCCGTACGGGGGTTCTGAAGTCTGTCTGTCTGTCCGTCAGTCGGTCTTCGTCTGTCGAGCGTCCGGTGTCATGAGGCCGAGGTGTCGGCCGGGCGGATCCAGAGGCGCTGCCCGATGGCCGCGGCCTGCTGAACGATCCTGTTGACGGAGGCGGCGTCCACGACGGTGCTGTCCACGGGGGTTCCGTCGACGTCGTCAAGGCGCATGATTTCGAAGCGCACAGGCTTCTCCCTTCGTCTGGTCATCCTCCTGAGGAGAACTACTTGGTTACACAGGGATCCAACGGCATGCGTGTTACAAACATTCCCTACGCTAAAGAAATTTTTCGAACGGCTAACTACTGACTGGTATCCGACCGGCATCCAAGCCAGCTTTGTGGTCGATTTCCGGACCGGTTGTGTTCGTCCCGTGACCGCCTGCGACAATGAGGCGCATATGAATGACGACCTGGATCCAGCGGTGCTCGGTGGGCGTATCGACCGCACGAACGAGCTGCTCCAGCGCATGCTCGCCGAGGTGGCGAAGACGCCGTCGACTCATGCGATCTTCGTCGACGCGGGGTATCTCTACGCGGCCGCGGGCCGGCTCGCGGCCGGGACGGAGGACCGCCGGGCCTTCGATCTGGACGCCGAGGGACTCATCGAGGCGCTCATCGACCGGGCCCGCACGATCTTCGCGGACAGCAGGCTGCTGCGCGTCTACTGGTACGACGGGGCGCGGCGCCGCATCCACACCGCCGAGCAGCAGTCCATCGCCGAGCTGCCCGACGTGAAGGTCCGCCTCGGCAACCTCAACGCCAACAACCAGCAGAAGGGCGTCGACTCCCTGATCCGTACCGATCTGGAGTCACTGGCCCGGCACCGCGCCATCAGCGACGCGGCGCTCATCGGCGGCGACGAGGACCTGGTCTCGGCCGTCGAGGCGGCACAGGGGTACGGGGCCCGTGTGCACCTGTGGGGCATCGAGGCGCCGGAGGGGCGCAACCAGGCGGAGCCGCTGCTCTGGGAGGTCGACAGCCAGCGCACCTTCGACCTGGAGTTCTTCAAGCCGTACGTCGCCCGGCGGACCACCGCCTCGTACGACACGTCGGCGGCGGGCCGGCCCACGCGCGAGGACGTGCGGTTCGTGGGCGCGCAGATCGCCGCGAAGTGGTTGGCCGCGCGGGGGCGCGAGGCGCTGGCGGAGCTGCTGCCCGGGCATCCCTACCTGCCCGGTCCTGTCGACCAGGATCTGCTGGTGGAGGCGGAGGGGTTACTGCAGTACTCGCTGCGGGGGCAGGCGGACTTGCGGCGGTCCCTGCGGGACGGCTTCTGGGAGCACTTGCAGGGGCAGTACTAGGGCTGCGGGCCGGCTGTGGCTGATCGCGCCCCGCGGCGGAGCCGCATATCGACACAGCCCCGCGCCCCTTACGGGGCGTCAGCTCAGCCGGTGCCAGAACGCCGCGAGCGCCTCGGCCGTCTCCCGTGGCCGGTCCGAGTTCGGCGAGTGCTCGGCCCCGTGGACGATCGTGCGATGCGCGTCGAGGCGTACGGCCATGTCGTCGAGGAGCGGCACAGGCCAGGTGTCGTCGCGTTCGCCGGACAGGACATGGACGGGCAGCCCGACGGCGGCCAGCTCGGCCACGCGGTCGGGCTCCTCGCACAACTGCCGCCCCGCGGCGATGAGTTGGGCCGGGCTGTTGCCGAGCCACCGGTGCTTCAGGTCGTCCTGGTCGTTCAGACCGGCGTCCAGGTCGGCCTCGGCGTCCTCCGGCGGCTCAAGGGCCTGGATGGCCTCCCACACCTGACCCATGTCCATCACGGCGAGCGCGTCCCGCAGGAGCTTCACGCGCTGCTGCTGGGAGGGGGAGATCTCGGCGGGCCCCGACGCCATCAGTGTGAGCGAGCGGAAACGGGACGGGTCCAGCAGCACGGCCGCCCGGGCGACCTGCCCGCCGAAGGAGTGGCCCACGAGGTGGACGCGCTCGTGCGGTGCATCGGTCGGGGTGTGGGTCTGCCCGCCGGTCTGCCCGCCGGTCTGGCCGTCGGTCCGGCTGTCGGTCTGACCGCCGGTCAGGGCGTCGATCTGGGCGAGGACGTCCCGCGCCAACTCGGCCTGTGCGTAAGGCGTTTCGTCGTCCGTCGGGCCCGGTGTCTCGTACTGGCCGCGCCCGTCCACGGCGACGGTCCGGTACCCGGCCGCTGCGAGCGGTTCGTGCAGCGAGATGAAGTCCTCCTTGCTGCCGGTGAACCCCGGCAGCAGGAGTGCGGTGCCCTTCTCGGGGCTGCCCGCCTCGATCACGGCGAACTCCCCGCGCGCGGTGGCGAGCCGGTACGCGCGGGCTCCGGACGGCGGGACGAAAGTGGCGGGCCTGCTCATGAGGAGGAGGCTATCCGGGGAACCTTTCGGGCGGCACGCCGGGCGGCGGCCCGTGGGACGACGGGGCCGGTCACACGGGTCTGTGACCGTGTGCGGGTGCCGTCGGTGGGGCCGTGGCCGTGCATGGGAGTGCCGAGGATGAGCCCGCGATCGTGCACGGGAGTGCCGACGGTGGGCCCGCGATCGTGCACGGGAGTGCCGACGGTGGGCCCGCGATCGTGTGGGGAGTGCCGACGACGTGCCCGTGACTGTGCACGGCAGCGTCGGCGACGCGCCCACGACCGGCGGGCGGGAACGCCGACGATGAGGCCCGCCCGTGACTGTGTGCGTGCACGCCGACAACGCGCCCGCGATCGCGCGTCAGGGAACGCCGCCGACGGCCCGCGCCCCCCCCCACGGGAACGCCGACGGCCCGGCCCCGCCGAAGCGGGACCGGGCCGTCAGGTGTGAGCGTCAGCTCTCCGTCGTCTCGGCGGCCGCTGCCGTCTTGCGCACACGGCGGCGGGGCTTGGCCTCGGGGGCGGCCTCGGCCGTGACAGCGTCCGCGACGGTGGCCGGGGCCGCCGTCTTGCGGGTGCGGCGCGGCTTGACCGGCGCCTCGGCCGGGGCGGCCTCGGTGGCCTGGGCCGGGATGTCGGCCTCGGCGACGGCGACCTTGCGGGCGCGGCGGCGGGGCTTCGCCTCGGCAGCCTCGGCCGCCTCCGCGGTGTCCACGGCCGCCTCTGCGGCTGCCGCGGTCTTGCGGGTGCGGCGCGGTTTCGTCGCCGTGGCCGCCGGTGCCTGGACCGTCGTGCCCTCGGCGGTGTCCACCGCTACCTCGGCGGCCTTGCGCGTACGCCGACGCGGCTTGGCCTCCGCGACGGGCGCCTCGTCCACCGGAGCGGTCTCCGCGACCGTGGTGGCCGTGACGGCCTTACGGGTGCGGCGGCGCGGCTTGGCCTCGGCCTCCTCGGCCACCTGGGCCGGGATGGCGGCTTCGACGGCCTCGACGGCTGCGGCGACCTCGTCGGACGCGGCGGCCTTGCGTGTACGGCGGCGCGGCTTGGCCTCCGCGGCCTCGGCGGTGTCCAGGACGGCCTCTGCGGCTGCCGTGGTCGTCGTCGCCTTGCGGGTGCGGCGCGGCTTGGCCTCGACGGCCTCCACCGGCTCGACAGCGGCTTCCACTACGACCTCGGGGGCCTGGGCGGCCTTCCGCGTACGGCGGCGCGGCTTCGTCTCGGCGACCTCAGCCGGCTCGACGACCGTGCCCTCGGCGGTGTCCACCGCGGTCTCGGCAGCCGTGGTGGCCGTGGCGGCCGTGGCGGACTTGCGGGTCCGGCGGCGCGGCCTGGTCTCGGACGCCGGCTCGGACACCTCGACCGCCTCGGCGACGGCCACGGGAGCCGTGGGGGCCTCCTCGACGACGGCGACCTCGGGCTGAGCGGCTTCCGCGGTCCGGCGCGAACGGCGGCGACGCGACCTGGGCTCCGCGGCGACCGGCTCGGCCGACGCGATCGGCTCGGCGGCCTCCGCCACCGTGCCCTCGGCCGTGGCGACGGCCGTCTCGGCCGCCTCCGACGCGCCACCGGCACGCGTACGACGACGGCGACGCGGCGTGCGCGTCTCCGAGGCCGAAACGGCCGACGCAGACTCGATGCTCTCCGGCGCGGTCTGCTGCGCGGTCTGCTGCTCCGTGGCGTCGAGCGGCGTGCCGTTACGGGTGCGGCGACGACGGCGCGGCGTACGGGCCGGGCGCTCGCGGTCGCGCTCGGCGACCGGGGCGGAGGCCGAGGCCGGGGCGCCGGAACGGCCACCGCGGCCGCGCGGGCCACGCCCGCCGGTCTCGCCGAGGTCCTCGACCGCCTCGGCCGACAGACCGGCGCGGGTGCGCTCGGCACGCGGCAGAACACCCTTGGTGCCCGCGGGAATCTTCAGCTCTTCGAAGAGGTGCGGGGACGTGGAGTACGTCTCCGGCGGGTCGCTCAGACCGAGGTCCAGCGCCTTGTTGATGAGCTGCCAGCGCGGGATGTCGTCCCAGTCGACGAGGGTGATCGCGATGCCCTTGGCACCCGCGCGGCCCGTACGGCCGATGCGGTGCAGGTACGTTTTCTCGTCCTCGGGGGACTGGTAGTTGATGACGTGCGTGACGCCCTCGACGTCGATGCCGCGCGCGGCCACGTCGGTGCAGACGAGCACGTCCACCTTGCCGTTGCGGAAGGCACGCAGCGCCTGCTCGCGGGCGCCCTGGCCGAGGTCGCCGTGGACCGCGCCGGAGGCGAAGCCGCGCTGCTGGAGCTGGTCGGCGAGGTCCGCCGCCGTCCGCTTGGTGCGGCAGAAGACCATCACGAGACCGCGGCCGTCGGCCTGCAGTATCCGCGAGACCATCTCCGGCTTGTCCATGTTGTGCGCGCGGTAGACGAACTGCTCGGTGTTGCGGACCGTCTGGCCCTCGTCGTCCGGTGCCGTGGCGCGGATGTGCGTGGGCTGCGACATGTAGCGGCGCGCGAGACCGATGACCGCGCCCGGCATGGTCGCCGAGAACAGCATCGTCTGACGGCGGGCCGGCAGCATGTTGATGATCTTCTCGACGTCGGGCAGGAAGCCCAGGTCGAGCATCTCGTCGGCCTCGTCGAGGACGAGCGCCTTGATGTGCTTGAGGTTGAGCTTCTTCTGGCCCGCGAGGTCCAGCAGCCGGCCCGGGGTGCCGACGATCACGTCGACGCCCTTCTTGAGGGCCTCGACCTGCGGCTCGTAGGCCCGGCCGCCGTAGATGGCCAGAACGCGGACGTTACGTACCTTGCCGGCGGTCAGCAGGTCGTTCGTGACCTGCGTGCACAGCTCGCGCGTCGGGACGACGACGAGGGCCTGCGGGGCGTCGGTGAGCTGCTCGGGCTGGGCCCGGCCCGCCTCGACGTCCGCGGGAACGGTCACGCGCTCCAGGAGCGGAAGGCCGAAGCCCAGGGTCTTGCCGGTGCCGGTCTTGGCCTGGCCGATGACGTCGGTGCCGGTCAGGGCAACGGGGAGCGTCATCTCCTGGATGGGGAAGGGACTCGTGATGCCGACCGCCTCAAGGGCCTCGGCAGTCTCGGGAAGGATCCCGAGGTCTCGGAAAGTAGTCAGGGTGCTGCCTCTTCTGTGTACGCGGTGCGAGGCGAGCGCGGGGGTCGTGTCGGGACCGTGCCGGGGACGTCGGCCGCTCTTGACCAGCGGGCCGGGTGGCATGGGACCACTGCCGACGCTCGAGCTCTCGTACCGCTGAGGGTTCCCTCCGGGTGCCGTACGCAATGTGCCGTACCGGCGTGGAGGGCTGTCTGGTCGGAGCCGATCGGGCCACCGACCGGGCATCCTCATTCGTGCGGCCCGTCGAGTTACGTAGATCAACTCAGCGAGCGCATTACCACCATACCCCGGAATCGCGCATATGCGATGGCCGATTTGGTCACGTAGTCGTCGTCACACTGATTGACCAGGGCCTTCCGTCGTACGGTGGGCGGGCTATTGTGCGCTTCATGACGACGCCTGACAACGCTTCCGACGCATCTGCCGCTCACACCGGAGTCGCCGCCCAGGACTGGGCCAAGGCCTCCGTCGACCCCCAGTACCGCGCCGCGGTCGTGGACCTGATCGGAGCGCTGGCGTACGGGGAGCTGGCGGCGTTCGAGCGCCTCGCGGAGGACGCGAAGCTGGCGCCGACGCTCGCGGACAAGGCGGAGCTGGCGAAGATGGCGTCGGCGGAGTTCCACCACTTCGAGCAGCTGAGGGACCGGCTCACGGAGATCGGGGCGGAGCCGACGCAGGCGATGGAGCCGTTCGTCGCCGCGCTCGACGGTTTCCACAAGCAGACCGCGCCCTCGGACTGGCTGGAAGGGCTCGTCAAGGCGTACGTCGGCGACTCGATCGCCAGTGACTTCTACCGGGAGGTCGCGGCCCGGCTCGACTCCGACACACGGGGGCTCGTACTGGCCGTGCTCGACGACACCGGGCACGCGTCGTTCGCCGTCGAGAAGGTGCGGGCCGCCATCGACGCGGATCCGCGTGTGGGCGGTCGACTCGCCCTGTGGGCACGGCGGTTGATGGGTGAGGCGTTGTCGCAGTCCCAGCGGGTGGTCGCCGACCGGGACGCCCTGTCGACGATGCTCGTCGGTGGGGTGGCCGACGGGTTCGATCTCGCCGAGGTGGGGCGGATGTTCTCGCGGATCACTGAGGCGCACACCAAGCGGATGGCTGCGCTTGGGCTGGCCGCCTAGCTTTTTGGCGCCGGTTCGCTTTGCGTGGTTCGTTTTCTGCGGGTGCGTGGGGGCTGGTCGCGCAGTTCCCCGCGCCCCTAAAAGCTCGGCCCCTAAAAGCTCGGACCCTCAAAGCTGATCGGAACCGTCGCTCATACCGTTGCCGAGTGGCGGCCGAGTCTTCCCGCGGGGCGCAGGAGCAGGGAGACGGAAGCCGCCGAGACCGCCACCGCGCCGAGCATCACGGGCAGGAAGCCGACGGATCCCAGGGCGGTGTGGGTGAGGAAGGCGCCGAAGAGGCCTCCCGCGATGCCTGTCCCGAGGACGAGGCTGCGGACGGGCAGGCGGTGCGGCAGTCGATACGCGGCTGCCCAGGCCAGTGCCAGACCGAGGATCGCGGAGCCGAGCGCTTCCAAGAACATCAAGGGGTCCCTCCCGCACGGCCGTGTGCACTTCGGTCGTAGCCCGTCATACCCGTGACCTGCGGAATGCAATCCTTCTCTGTGAGCGAGTTGTGCTCCATCCGTGAAGCACGGACACCAGGGGCGAGGGCATGGAAAAGGGGGGGGGGGGGCCCCGCCCCCCCCCCCCCCCCCCAAACCCCCAACCCCCCCCCCCCCCCCCCCGCGGGGCGCCGCGCCCCCCCCCCCCCCCCACGCGCGGGCGGGCGGCCCCC
>NZ_JBITFQ010000004.1:411198-416427 GCF_044456225.1 Streptomyces sp. NPDC050988
AACCCCCCCCCCCGGGAGCAAAAAACCCCTGTCGGGGCGGTTTGTGCGCCACCCCCCGCACCCCCCCCCCCCGGGGGCGCCGCTCTCCAACGGGGGCCGGCCCCCCCCCCCCCCCCCCCCCCCTTCTCATCGCCTTACAGCGCGCTGAAGCCCACCTTGCGGGCCGTCGGCTCGCCGAGCTCCACGTAGGCGAGGCGGTCCGCCGGAACCAGGACCTTGCGGCCGTGGTCGTCCACGAGGCTGAGCAGCTGCGACTTGCCGGCCAGCGCCTCGGACACCGCGCGCTCGACCTCTTCCGGGGTCTGACCGCTCTCCAGAACGATCTCGCGGGGCGCGTGCTGCACGCCGATCTTGACCTCCACGGCTATGTCCCTCCGACGGTCACTGATGTGCGCGTTCGTCCGCGCCGTACGCAGCACACATTAGCCCGGTGAGGGGACGTACATGCTCCGCCCGAGAACGCCAGGAGCGAACATCCGGTGGGAACAAAGTGGCGGTCGGTGGTGATCGCCCGTGGTGACCTCTGCGATCCCCACGATCAGTGGTGCTGCGGTCCCCGTGATCAGTGGTGCTCGCTGCCGTGCAGCGGGAAACCGGCGATGCCCCGCCATGCCAGCGAGGTCAGCAGCTGTACCGCCTGGTCGCGCGGCACGCTGCGGTCGCTGTGCAGCCAGGAACGGGCCACCACCTGGGCGAGTCCGCCGAGACCCGAGGCCAGCAGCATCGACTCGGCCTTGGACAGGCCGGTGTCCTCCGCGATGACCTCGCAGATCGCCTCCGCGCACTCGAACGTGACCTTGTCGACGCGCTCGCGCACCGCGGGTTCGTTCGTCAGGTCCGACTCGAAGACCAGGCGGAACGCGCCGCCGTCGTCCTCCACGTACGCGAAGTACGCGTCCATGGTCGCCCGCACCCGGAGCTTGTTGTCCGTGGTGGACGCCAGGGCGGCCCGTACGGCCTGCAGCAGTGACTCGCAGTGCTGGTCCAGCAGCGCGAGGTAGAGGTCGAGCTTGCCGGGGAAGTGCTGGTAGAGCACCGGCTTGCTGACGCCCGCGCGTTCGGCGATGTCGTCCATCGCGGCCGCGTGATACCCCTGCGCGACAAACACTTCCTGGGCAGCGCCGAGGAGCTGGTTGCGTCGGGCACGGCGCGGCAGGCGTGTGCCCCGCGGGCGCGCCGCCTCTGTCTGCTCGATGGCTGTCACGCCGCCTCCCAAAATCGTCCACATTGCGGTGAGCGCCGCGCGGCCATCGTACTTTTCGGTAACCGTGGTGTGCGCGGTGCGAGGGCAGAATTTCACGGACCGGACGCCGGTGAAAACCCTGCATAACGCTTGATGAAGGGGCATACCGGGCGGTCGCGTCTTCTCCGACCTCGGCCAGGTTCACCTCACCTCGGCTCAGCGGTAGTCGTCCTCGTCGAGTTCGACGACCCTCGCCTGTTCCGCGAGGTCCGCCTCGTTGGCGCTGTCCCTGTCCGCATCGGTCAGCGATTCGTCGCGGTGGGGTGCCAGGTCCGCGTGCTGTTCGGCCGCGTCGGCTTCGGGGGCCTCGACACCGATCTCGGCGTCGTCGGATTCCTCGATGGTCTCGGGGTCGGTGGGGTCGACGGTCATGTGTCCTCTTCCCGAGTGGGTGCGAGTGCGCTCTTGTGCGAGTAACGAGTGCCCTCGTCTATGAAGCGTATGAGAGTCGAGATCCGGACGCTATGCGATCGCGTCGCCGTTCGGCCGAGATCGCGCCGCCGTTCGGCCGGGTCCGGTCGTCGTCGTCCGGCTGCGGTCGGGCTGCGGTCGGCCGTGGTCCGGCTGCGGTCCGGCCGTCGTCCGGTCGCGGTCCGGCCGTCGTCCTGTCGCGGTTCGGACGGCGACCGGTTGTCGTCCGGCCGTTCCTCGGTCGCCGCGTGGACGCCGGCGGGCCCGCCGTGCGACACCGGGCCCTGTGACTGCGAACACACGATCCAGCGCGTGATCGTCTCGTAACATTGCCGCATGTCTTCGACCGAACTGCCGTCCGTGCTGGCCACTTCCGTCGCTCCTAGGGTCGGGACCGTCAGGGTGGCCGAGGGGGAGCGGCTGCGCACGGTCGGGCTCCCCGGGATCACGCTGACGGTCCGGTCGAGACCGCCGGTGCGGGAGGGACTGCCGCCCGCGCTGTACGTGCACGGGCTGGGCGGTTCCTCGCAGAACTGGTCGGCGCTGATGCCCCTCCTGGACGGCCTCGTGGACAGCGAGGCCGTCGATCTGCCGGGCTTCGGCGACTCCCCGCCACCGGACGACGGCGACTACTCGGTGACCGGGCACGCGCGCGCGGTCATCCGTTTTCTCGACGCGGCCGAGCGCGGTCCCGTGCACCTCTTCGGGAACTCGCTGGGCGGCGCGGTCACCACGCGCGTCGCGGCCGTACGGCCCGATCTCGTCCGCACGCTCACCCTCGTCTCACCGGCGCTCCCGGAGATCCGGGTGCAGCGCTCGGCCGTGCCGACGGCGCTGCTGGCCCTGCCCGGCGTGGCGGGCCTGTTCACCAGGTTCACCAAGGACTGGTCGGCCGAACAGCGCGTACGGGGGGTCACGGCGCTCTGTTACGGCGACCCCGGCATGGTCACGCCCGAGGGATTCCGCAACGCGGTCGAGGAGATGGAGCGACGGCTCGCCCTCCCCTACTTCTGGGACGCCATGGCACGCTCGGCACGCGGCATCGTGAACGCGTACACGCTGGGTGGCCAGCACGGACTGTGGCGCCAGGCCGAGCGGGTGCTCGCGCCGACGCTCCTCGTCTACGGGGGTCGCGACCAGCTCGTCTCGTATCGGATGGCCCAGCGGGCGGCACGTGCCTTTCGCGACTCGCGGTTGCTGACGTTGCCTGACGCGGGACATGTGGCGATGATGGAGTACCCGGAGACCGTGGCCACGGCCTTCCGCGAACTCCTCGCGGACACCGGCGAGTTGGCCGACACCGGCCCTACCAGCGCGAGGAGCTGAGGCGGGACGTGGGACGTCACAGCCGCCGCGGGCCGGCCCCCAAGGGCGACACGGCCGACATACACGTGGTTCCCGCCGCCCGGCCGGAACCGGAGCCGGAGAAGAGGAAACGATCCGGGCGTCGTCGGGGGTCTGCCGAACAGCAGGCTCCTCAGCCGCCGAGGACTCAGCCGCCGAGGGGCGGCACACCGGCCCAGGGCGTGCCCCGGCTGCCCGAGGGGTGGGCACCCCGAGGGTCTGCGGGCGTGCAGGGGCAGGGAGTTCCGCGGGGCGGGATGCCTCCGGGCGGGGCCCCGGGATTCGCGGGCGGTGCGCCGACGGGGGGACCTTCGCGGTTCTCCGGCGGCCCGCAGGCGGGAGGAACCGCCGGTGGCGGAGCCGCCGGTGGGGGAGCGCCCACCGGGCGGCTTCCCGACGGCACGCCCGCGTACGGGTTTCCGCGCCTTCCCGACGGGACTCCGGCGCACGGATTTCCTCGGATGCAGGACGGGCGGCCGCAGGACGGGCGAACGCAGGGTGGGCGGACCCAGGACGGAACGCCCGCTCGTGGGGTTCCGCGTCCGCAGGACGGCACCCCCGCCTACGGCTTTCCACGGCCGCAGGACGGCACCCCTGCCCATGGCTTTCCGCGGCTGCCCGACGGCACCCCGGCGCATGGGTTTCCCCGGCTGCCCGACGGGACTCCGGTCCGTGGCACGCCGCGCTATCCCGACGGCACTCCCGTCCATGGCGTGCCCCGGGTGCGCGGTGGGCATCCCGAGCAGCGCGAAACCGGCGGCGCGTGGGGCGAGTTGAGGGGCGGGCCGCGTGCGGGCGCCGGTTACGGCGGGCCGCAGGCATCCCCGCAAGGGCCTCCCGGGGCAGTGCGGCCCGGGCCCGGACAGGGTCAGGGCGGGCCGCCGGGCCGACCCGGCCCGACGGTTCCCCGGCAGCGGTTCGCGCCGCCCCGGTCGGGAGCCGGCGGCCCCCGGCAGGCCTACGTCGACGCCTTCGACCAGGGCGACGACTCCTTCGCGCCCCGTTCGGCCGCCACGGCGACCCTTCGCGCGGACCCTTACGCCTCCGTCACCGTCTGGGACGACGAGGTCGAGCACAAGGTCGCCCCGGGCGGGCACAAGAGGCCCCCGGGCGATCAGGAACCCCCGGACGCGCGGCCCGAGAAGGCCAGGGGAGGCAAGGGCCGGGCCTTCACCGGCATCGCTGCAGCCGCCGTCACCACCGTCCTGGCCGTCGTCGTGGCCGGGCAGGTCACCGGGGGGCGCGAGGACGACTCCGTACGCCCGCAATCCGCGAGCGGCGCCGACCAGGAGGCCAAGGACTCGGCGTCGCGCACCGACGGCCGGCCGGTCCCGTCCGCATCGGCGGGTGCGGATGCGGGACAGGGCGCGGTCACGCTGTCGTACTCCCAGCAGATGGCGAAGAAGTATCCCCTGGCGGCCGATCTCAAGGGCTCCGGGGAATTCGACGCGGTCCCCGGGTTCGACAAGGCGCCGGGGACCGGGCGGAAGTACACCTACCGCGTCGACGTCGAGCAGGGCCTCGGCCTCGACGGCGGACTCTTCGCGGAGGCCGTGCAGAAGACCCTGAACGACGACCGGAGTTGGGCCCACGACGGCGGCCGCACCTTCGAGCGGGTCTCCTCCGGGAAGTCCGACTTCGTCATCACCCTGGCGAGTCCCGGGACGACGGCGTTCTGGTGTGCCAAGTCGGGCCTCGACACCACCGAGGACAACGTCTCCTGCGACTCGGCCGCCACCGAACGCGTGATGATCAACGCGTACCGCTGGGCCCAGGGTTCCGAGACGTACGGCGACAAGATGTACGCGTACCGCCAGATGCTGATCAACCACGAGATCGGCCACCGGCTCGGCTTCGGCCATGTGAGCTGCAGTGTCGACGGCGCGCTCGCCCCCGTCATGCAGCAGCAGACCAAGTTCCTCGACCACGACGGAATCAGCTGTCGGCCCAACCCCTGGGCGTTCCCCGGGAACTGACGCCATTCCCCGGGGACCGACGGCCTTTCGCCGGAAACTCGCGGGCCGTGACATGACGAAACGTGTTCGGTTGATCTCTTAGCGCGACAGAACGCGACCCGCACGGGAAAGTTACGACCGTTCACCCCTTTTGGTGGGGGGGGGGGGGGCCCCCCCCCCCCCCCCCCGCAACGAGCCCGAACTATAGTGCCCCGCGCCCCGCCCCCGCGCCCACGGCCCCCCCAACAATGCCACAGCGGGGGGCGACGGCGGCGA
>NZ_JBITFQ010000004.1:416437-455072 GCF_044456225.1 Streptomyces sp. NPDC050988
CCTGGCTTACCCCCGCCCCGGGGCCCGCCCCCCTCACACTCGGGGGGGGGGCGCGCCCCCCCCCCCGCCCCCCCCCCCCACACCCCCGGGGGGGGGGCGCCCCCCCCCCCCCCCCCCCCCCGCCACCGTCATGTCCGCATACGTTCGTCCCGCTGCGAGCCGCCGGGTCAACGGCGGCTCCCCATACGGGAGATCGGGGGTGCGCTCGTGCGCATCGGACTGCTTACGGAGGGTGGCTATCCGTATGTGAGCGGTGACGCCAGGCTCTGGTGCGACCGGCTCGTGCGCGGGCTCGGGCAGCACGAGTTCGACATCTACGCGCTCAGCCGCAGCGAGCAACAGGAGGACGAGGGCTGGATCGAGCTCCCGCCCCAGGTCAGCCGCGTACGCACGGCACCTCTGTGGACCGCGGAGGACGACGGTGTCGGATACGGGCGACGGGCGCGGCGCCGGTTCGCCGAGTGTTACGAGGAGTTGGCGGCGGCCGTGTGCGCCGGGGACGCGCCCGTGGGCTCCGCCGCGTTCGAGGCGTCGGCCGGGTCTGCCGCGGCAGCCGGATCCGCGGGAACGGCTGTGGGCGGAGAAACGGCCGGGGGCGCCTCCGCGGCTGTGGCGGACCGTTTCGGCAATGCGCTGTACGGGCTCGCGGAACTCGCCCGGGACGAGGGCGGACTGGTCGGCGCCCTGCGCTCCGAGACCGCTGTGCGCGCCCTGGAGCGTGCCTGCCGCGCGCCCGGCGCACTTCGTGCCGCACGCGGTGCACGCGTACCGGACCTGCTGACCGTCGCCGCCCAGGTGGAGCGCACGCTGAGACCGCTGTCCCTCGACTGGTACGAGGACGACGGGCTCGGCTCGGTCGACCTGTGCCATGCCACGTCCGGCGGCGCGGCGGCCCTGCCCGGGCTGCTCGCGCGGCACTTCACGGGCGTGCCCCTGCTCGTCACCGAGTACGGCGTGCAGCTGCGGGCGCACTATCTGGGCGCGCGGGAGGATCTGGAGGGCCGTGTGGCCTCGTCCTCGGCGCGGGCGCTGCTCGCCGCGTTCCACGGCCGGCTCGCCGCCGAGGCGTATCGGCAGGCCGAGATCATCACGCCCGGCAACACGCACGCCCGCCGCTGGCAGGAGCGCTGCGGCGCCGACCGCGCCAGGATCCGTACGGTCTATCCCGGCATGGAGGCGTCCCGCTTCTCGGACGTGGGCGAGAGTGCCGAGGCCGCCGACGCGGACACCCTGGTGTGGGTCGGGCGCATCGAGCCCGCCAAGGACCTGATCTCGCTGCTGCACGCCTTCGCGGAGATCCGCAAGGCCGAGCCGAAGACGCGGTTGCGGATCGTCGGCGCGCCGGCCGAGGGGCTGGAGGGCGCGACCTATCTGGCGCACTGCAGGGCGCTGGCCGCGCAGCTCTTCCCCGACGAGGCGGACGGCGTGCACACCGTCGGCGACAACCCCGTCTCCTTCGAGGAGATCGGCGGACCGGAGGTACCGACCCTCCCCGAGGCGTACGAGGCGGGCGCCGTCGTCGTCCTGTCCAGCGTCGTCGAGGGCTTCCCGATCAGCCTCGTCGAGGCGATGTTCTGCGGACGCGCCACGGTGTCCACCGATGTCGGAGCGGTCGTGGAGGTCATCGGCGGTACGGGTCTCGTGGTGCCGCCGCGCAATCCGCGGGCGCTCGCCGAGGCGTGCGTCTCCCTGCTGCGCGACCCGGAGCGTCGTGCGCGCCTTGGCGCGGCGGCACGCGCGCGGGCGCTCGAACTGTTCACCGTCGAGCAGAACATCACGGCATTTCACGGCATTTACCTGGAGATCGTCGCGCGCTGTCCGGTCCGGCGGGTCCTCGTCGACGCCTCGGGCGAACCTCTGCCCTTCGCCATACCGGCCGAGGTCCATGTGCCGGGGCGGTGGGCCGACTCCGGCACCCGACTGGTCGCGGGCAGACCCGGGCCGGGATGGGCCGCGGGACCACCCGTCCGGGGCGTCCCACTCGGGTCCGCCTCGGGGGCCGCTTCCGGTGAGCCCGTGCCCGCGGGGGAGGGGGCACGGTGAACGGACGACGACGGACGGGCCGCGCGGACGCCACCCGGGAGCCGGGACGCCCCGAGGCATGGGACGCGAGGTCCGAGGAGTGGCTGATGGGCGCCGAGGAGTTGGGGACGATCCCGGACGCCGAGGTGGGCGAGACGAGGGTGGTCGACGTCCAGCCGGGAGAAGTCCGAGTGGTGGACGTGCAGTTGGGTGAGTCGAGGGTGGCGGATGCCCGGCGCGAGGCGTCGAGCGTGGCGGATGCCTCCCGGCTCGGGCGGGATGTCTCTGGTGCTGGTGCTGGTGCTGGTGCTGGTGCTGGTGCCGGTGCCGGTGACCGTGCGGGGGCGGGTGCGGGTGCGGGTGCGGGTGCCGGCGTGGGCGTGGCTTCGGCTTTCGGCCGGGAACCGTCGGCTCGCGCGGGCGAGGCCTCTTCCGTCGCCCGTGGGGCTTCCGCCCACGGGAGCGAGCCGGCCGGCTCCGACCGCGAGGCGTCCGCCCACGCCAGGGGAGGCGCTGTCGGGGACCGCAAGCCCCCCGCCCGGCGCGGAGCCGTCGACCCCGTGAAGGCCCTGATGCACCGCCACCGCGAGCTGTGCGAGCGCGCGGTGGACCCGCTGGAGATCGCCGCGGGGCTGGAGGCGCACGGTGTGACCGACCGGACCGCCACGCGCTTCCGGCACCGGGACGTGTTCTCGCTCGCCGAGGAGATGTACGCGCGCGTGCCCCGCGCCGGCGACACGGCACCGCCGTCCGAGGCGCCCGACACCCCCAGGGTGCGAGCCGACTGGGCCATGCTCACCCTGCTGCCGGGCGCCCTGTGCGCTGCGACCGTGACCGGACTCCGGCTCACGGAGGGACGGCCGCGTCTCGCGGTGGCCGTCGTGGGAGTGTTCGCCATCTCCATGGGCCTGCGCGCGGCCGTACGCCGCGGACCTCTGCGCGTCGCACGCGCCTGGCACCCGACGACGTCCACACGCGCGTGGACCTGCGGGCTCCTCGCCTACGCGCTTCTCGGCGACGGCCTGCTCGCCGCGGGCATCGAGGGCGGCCCCGCCGGACCGCCCACCGGCGGCTCCGACAGCCCCTGGCCGATAACCCTCGCGTCCGTCCTCGCGCTCACCCTGGCCGTCGCCCCGGCGGCCTGGTGCGCCCACCTCTTCGCCGTACGCGCCCGGCGCCGACTCGCCACCAGCCGGGGCCTGGAGGAGTTCGCATCCTCCGTAAGACCCCTGCTCCTGGGCGTGTTCGGACTGTTCCTCTGCGCCCTGGGCGGACTGCTCGCCGGCAGCGGGGCATGGCTGGGCGAGCCTCCCGCGTACGCAGCGGCCGGTGCCCTCGGCGCGCTTCTGCTGCTCGCCCGGCTCCTCACCGTGCACGGCTTCACCCACGCTCCCGCCGTCATGCTCGCGGCCGCGGGCACGGCCGAGGCGCTGGCACTGGTGAGCGTCTTCGCCGGCCGACTGCCCGGCTGCTCGCTCCTGGCCCGGCCCGTCGAGACCGTGGCCGACGCCTGGGGGCCGGGATCCGTCCCCGCCCTCGTGTGCGGGGGCGCGGCACTCGTCCTCCTGATCCACGCGACCAGGACCCTCACCCGGGCCTCGGCCCACGCGGCACACGGCGACACACCGTGAACCGCCCCCGGCGCCCGGCCTCCGCGCCGAGCGCCCTTCCCGCGGGGCCGACACCGCGGGCCTTCCGCACGACCCACGGCAACACCCTGAAGGAGAACGCCAGATGATCACCCTCCGCATCGGAGAATCCGCCCCGGGAGCCGCCCGATGAGGGTGCTGCTGATCGGAGCCAACGGATACCTGGGCCGGTTCGTCGCCGACCGCCTCCTCGCCGACCCTGCCGTGCAGCTCACCGCGCTCGGCCGGGGCGACGACGCGGACGTACGCTTCGACCTCGCCAGCGGCAGCCCGGGCGCGCTCACCCGCTTCCTGGACGCGGTGCACCCCGGCGTCGTCGTCAACTGCGCCGGTGCCACCCGCGGCGGCGCCCGCGAGCTGACCCGGCACAACACCGTCGCCGTCGCCACCGTCTGCGAAGCCCTGCGCCGCAGCGGCTGCGGCGCGCGCCTCGTGCAGATCGGCTGCGGCGCGGAGTACGGCCCCAGCCAGCCGGGCTCCTCCACGGCCGAGGACGCCGTGCCCCGCCCCGGCGGCCCGTACGGCGTCAGCAAACTCGCCGCCACCGAACTGGTCCTCGGGTCCGGCCTCGACGCCGTCGTCCTGCGGGTGTTCTCGCCCGCAGGACCCGGCACCCCGGCCGGCTCGCCCCTCGGCCGCCTCGCCGAGGCCATGCGTCGCGCGATGCAGTCCGGCGACGGCGAACTCAAACTCGGTGGCCTCGGCGTCCAACGCGACTTCATCGACGTACGCGACGTCGCCCGTGCCGTCCATGCCGCCTCCCTCTCCGCCGCACAGGGCGTCATCAACATCGGATCCGGTCGTGCGGTACGCCTCCGCGACGCCGCCTCCGTCCTCGCACGCGTCGCCGGCTACGGCGGTGCCCTGCACGAACTCGACGGTCCGCCCGTCCCGGTCAGGCCGACCATCGGCCACCCCCGCTCCGAATCGGAGCACACGGCCCCGGCCGCCTACCCCTACCCGGACGGCTGCGGCAGCTGGCAGCAGGCCGACGTGCGCACCGCACGCGACCGGCTCGGCTGGCGCCCCCGGATCAACCTCGAGGAATCCCTCGCCGACATCTGGATGGAGGCGGCATGCCGCATCTGACCAGCACCGCAACGGGCACCGCGAGCACCGACTTACGGGCCGGATTCGGCATCCCCGGCTATGCGCACCCCCTTGTCGCCCCGGTCGAATGGGGCGAACTCACCCGCCCCGGAACCCCCTTGCACTGGGTCGTCCTGAACGTCGCCGACGGCCCCGGCACCCGCCCCGACCCCCGCTGCCTGGAGGCGGCCGGACGCCTGCGCAACGCGGGCGTCCGTGTCCTCGGCCACCTGGATGTGACGTACGGCGCACGAGCCTTCGGCGAGCTCGTCTCCGACGCGCACCGCTATCGCGACTGGTACCAGGTCGACGGCTTCCTCCTGGACCGCTGTCCCACGGAGCGGACAGCGCTGCCCGAGGTCCGGCGCACGGCCACCACCCTGCGCGCGCTGTTCGGCCAGGGCCGCGAGGGCCATATCGTCCTCGGTCACGGCACCCACCCGTATCCCGGATATGCCGAGGCCGCCGACCAGTTGGTGACCTTCGCCGGGCCCTGGAGCGATTACCGCTGGTCGCAGGTGGCCGAGTGGACCGCCGAGTACCCGCCCGAGCGCTTCTGCCACTTCGTGCACAGCGTGCCCCGCGGCCATCTCGACGAGGCGCTGCGCATCGCGCGCTGGCAGGGCGCCTCGACGATCTACTTCACCGACCGCACGGATCGCGGGGGTTCGGCCGACCCCTGGGAGAGCATGCCCGGCTACTGGGACGAAATCGTCTCGCGGATCGGAACGGGTGTCTCGGAATGAAGAAGGGCGTGGCAGTGTTACGGGGAGAACAACTGTAGTGATTGACCGACCAACGGAGTCCCCGTGTCGCTGCCACCCCTGGTCGAGCCAGCTGCTGAGCTCACCGTAGACGAGGTCCGCAGGTACTCCCGCCACCTGATCATCCCCGACGTGGGCATGGACGGGCAGAAGCGGCTGAAGAACGCCAAGGTGCTCTGTGTGGGCGCCGGCGGCCTGGGCTCGCCGGCGCTGATGTACCTGGCCGCCGCCGGCGTCGGCACGCTCGGCATCGTGGAGTTCGACGAGGTCGACGAGTCGAACCTGCAGCGCCAGATCATCCACAGTCAGGCGGACATCGGCCGCTCCAAGGCCGAGTCGGCGCGAGACAGCGTGCTGGGCATCAACCCGTACGTGAACGTGGTCCTTCACGAAGAGCGGCTCGAGGCCGAGAACGTGATGGACATCTTCAGCCAGTACGACCTGATCGTCGACGGCACGGACAACTTCGCGACCCGCTACCTGGTCAACGACGCGTGCGTGCTGCTCAACAAGCCGTACGTGTGGGGCTCGATCTACCGCTTCGACGGCCAGGCGTCCGTCTTCTGGTCCGAGCACGGCCCCTGCTACCGCTGCCTCTACCCCGAGCCCCCGCCGCCGGGCATGGTCCCCTCCTGCGCCGAGGGCGGCGTCCTCGGTGTGCTGTGCGCGTCCATCGGCTCCATCCAGGTCAACGAGGCCATCAAGCTCCTCGCGGGCATCGGCGAGCCGCTCCTCGGCCGCCTGATGATCTACGACGCCCTGGAGATGCAGTACCGCCAGGTCAAGGTCCGCAAGGACCCGAACTGCGCGGTCTGCGGCGAGAACCCCACCGTCACCGAGCTCATCGACTACGAGGCCTTCTGCGGCGTCGTCTCCGAGGAGGCCCAGGAGGCGGCCGCCGGCTCGACGATCACTCCCAAGCAGCTCAAGGAGTGGATCGACGACGGTGAGAGCATCGAGATCATCGACGTCCGCGAGATCAACGAGTACGAGATCGTCTCGATCCCCGGCGCCAAGCTGATCCCGAAGAACGAGTTCCTCATGGGCACCGCCCTGGAGACCCTTCCGCAGGACAAGAAGATCGTCCTGCACTGCAAGACGGGTGTCCGCAGCGCGGAGGTCCTCGCGGTCCTCAAGTCGGCCGGTTTCGCGGACGCCGTGCACGTGGGCGGCGGCGTGATCGGCTGGGTCAACCAGATCGAGCCGGAGAAGCCGGTGTACTAGGCGTACGCCTTCTTCGGAGGAGGGGCTCGGCACCGGGTGTGCCGGGCCCTTTCCCATTGCCCCGGTCGGGACCGCCCGGGCCGCTACTCGCAGACCTTGCCGTCCTCCGGCACCTTCCCGTCCAGCAGGTAGTCGTTCACCGCGCTGTCGACACAGTCGCTCCCGCTGCCGTACGCCCCGTGTCCCTCGCCCTTCCAGGTGAGCTGCACACCGACGCCCTTGCCCAGCTCGTCGGCCATCTTGCGGGCACCCTCGTACGGCGTCGCCGGGTCGCCGGTGTTGCCCACCACCAGGACGGGCTCCGCTCCGGGCGCGCTCACCTCCGCCGTCTCGTACTGGCCGGCCACCGGCCAGTCGTGGCACCAGCCCGCCGTGTCCCAGCCCATCGAATCGCCGAAGACGGGCGAGATCTTCCGGAACTCGGGGAGCAGCGCCTTCGCTTCCTCGGGCGTCGGCCGCTCCTTGTCGTCCAAGCACGATATGACCCGTTGTGAATGCGTCGTCGTGCCGTAGCGCCCCGACGCGTCACGGTCGTTGTAGCCGTCGGCCTGCGCGAGCAGTTCCGTACCGTCGCCGTCCTCGGCCGCTTCGAGCGCGCTGGTGAGCGCGGGCCAGGACGACTTGCTGTAGAGCGGGTAGATGACGCCCGTGAGGGCCAGCTGCTGGGTGAGGTCGCGGCCGCTCGCCGTCGGCAGCGGCTCGGAGTCGATCCGCTTCAGCAGATCCACGATCTTCTGGGAGCCCTCCTGCGGGTCCTGGCCCGTCGACTCGAGGTAGTCCTCCAGGGCGCGCTGGAAGCCCTTGGCCTGGTTCTTTGCGTGGCCCACCGTGCCGGCGCTCGGGTCGACGACCGCGTCGAGCAGCAGCCGCCCCACGTTCTTGGGGAACAAGTGGGCGTACACGCCGCCCAGTTCCGTGCCGTACGAGATGCCGAAGTAGTGCATCTTCTGGTCGCCGAGGACATGGCGCATCAGGTCCATGTCCCGGGCCGTGTCGGTCGTCGAGACGTGATCCATGAGCTTGCCCGCCGACTCCTGGCAGCCCTTGCCGAAGTCGGCCGCGTCCTTGAGGAACGTGGCCTCCTCGGCGGAGGTGTCCGGTGTGGTGTCGACCGACTCGGCCGTCTGGATCTCCTTGTTGTCGCGGCAGCGCACGCCCTCGCTGGCCGCGACGCCGCGCGGGTCCCAGCTCACCAGGTCGTAGCGCTTGTGGAGCTCGGCGAACGTGGGCCCGTACGGCGGCAGATAGTCGACGCCCGAGCCGCCCGGGCCGCCGAAGTTGAACAGCAGCGAGCCGATGCGCTCGTCCGAGGATCCGCTCGACTCGCTGCGGATCAGCGCTATGCCGATGGTCTCGCCCGTCGGCTTCGACCAGTCCAGCGGCACCTTGAGCGTCGCGCACCGCCAGTCGCCGCCCGGCGCGGGGCCGGTCGCCGTGGCCTTGCAGCCCTTCCAGTCGAGCTTCTGCGACGTGAGGGAAGCGGGCAGTCCAGTGGTGTCGGAGGGCGCCGCGGCAGGCGGCCTTCCGTCGTCCTTGCTCTCGTCCCCGTCGCTCCCGGACGAGCCGCTGCAGCCGGCCACCAGCAACGCGGCGGCGGCCGCGGCCGTCCACCGTGCGATACGCGCCATGAACACTTCCCCCCTCGCGGGCGTCGTCCGCCGGATGTCGCGGATGACAGTCAGGCAATAGTAGGCAGATGCCCGCGAGCGCCGTGAAGCCCTGTGGATAACCGTCTGACCTGCTCTTTCACGAGCAGACCTGGCCGGTCGGCGGGACCTTGCCGTTCAGCAGATAGCCGTTCACGGCGTCGCGCACGCACTTGTTTCCGCTGTCGTACGACCCGTGCCCCTGGCCCTTGTACGTCAGCTCCACCCCCACGCCCTTGCCCAGCGAGTCCACCATCTTGCGGGCGCCCTCGTAGGGCGTGGCCGGGT
Organism: Streptomyces sp. NPDC050988; assembly: GCF_044456225.1. NCBI lineage: Bacteria > Bacillati > Actinomycetota > Actinomycetes > Kitasatosporales > Streptomycetaceae > Streptomyces > Streptomyces sp. NPDC050988. Next base: position 425,120 of record NZ_JBITFQ010000004.1, read on the forward strand.
CGCCGGTGTTGCCCACCACGAGGATCGGCGCCGAGCCGGACGCGCTCACGTCCGGGTGGTCGGCGGCGCCCGCCACGGCCCAGTCGGTGCAGCCGACGAGGCCCCACGCCAGATAGTCGCCGAAGAGGGGCGATGCCTCGCGGAACTCCGGAAGCTTCGATCGCACGTCGGCGGTGGTGTAGCGCGGCTTGTCGTCGGCGCAGTTGATGGAGACGTTGGCGGCGGCGAGGTTGCTGTACTCGCCGTCCTGGTTGCGCCCGTTCATCGAGTCGGCCAGCAGCATCAGCACCCTGCCGTCGCCGTCGTACGCCTGCTGGAGTCCCACGGTGAGGTACTCCCAGAATTCCTGCGAGTACAGGGACTGTGCGATGCCGCTGGTGGCGGCGGTCTCGGTCAGCTGACGGGGGAAGACGCCCGGGATGGGCTCGCTGTCGAGGTCCGTGAGCAGTTTGGCGATCCGGTCCTTGACGTCCTGGGGGCTGTCGCCGAGCGGGCAGTCCTCCGTCTTCGACGTGCAGTCCTCGGCGAAGTTGTCGAGCGCGCGCTGGAAGCCCTTGGCCTGCCCGAGCGACCCCTGCTCCGAGTTCTGGGTCGGGTCCACAACCGCGTCGAACACGGCCCGCCCGACCTTCTTGGGGAACAAGTGGGCGTACACACCGCCCAGTTCCGTGCCGTACGAGATGCCGAAGTAGTGCAGCTTGTCGTCGCCGAGGACCTGCCGCATCAGGTCCATGTCGCGGGCCGCGTCCGTGGTGCGCACGTACGGGAGGGTCTTGCCGGAGTTCTTCTCGCAGGCCGCGTTGAACTCCTTGGTGTCGTCCAGGAGTGTCTTCTGCTCGGCCGTGTCGTCGGGGGTGGCGTCCTGCTGGAAGTACTCGTCGAGCTGTTCGTTGCTCTCGCACTTCACGCCCGCGCTGCGGCCGACGCCCCGGGGGTCGAAGCTGACCAGGTCGTAGCGGGTACGCAGTTGCTCGTAGTCCTGGTCGAACGAGGGCAGCGTGGTCACGCCCGAGCCGCCGGGGCCGCCGAAGTTGAAGATCAGTGAACCGATGCGCTTGTCCTTGGCGCCGCTCGTCTCCGCGCGGATCAGCGCGAGCCCGATCGTGTCCCCTTTGGGTTTGTCCCAGTCGAGGGGCGCCTTCAGGGTCGCGCACTTCCACGTGTCACCGTCCGGCAGCGGCGACGGGGCGTCTCCGCCGCCCTCGGCCTCGGAGGGCTCCGGGCAGTCCTTCCAGCTCAGCTTCTGCGCCGACAGGTCCTCGTCCTTGGAGTCACCGTCACCGCCGCAGCCGGCGATGGCCGCCGACAGCAGAACAGCGGTGGCGGTCAGGGCGGCGGCCCGCAGCGGGGAAGGGTTCGGCATGCTCCCATCCTGAGGTCGCCCTGGGCGGGACGCTCGGGGCACGGGCCGTGCGGGTGAGAGCCTCTACGTCCCTCTGTGGAGCGCGCTCTTGTGTCCCAAGGGCAGCCCAGGAGCAGCCCAGGAGCAGCCGAGGAGCGGCCCAGGGGCACCTCAGGGGTCAGAGCGCGCCCTTGCGCGTGAGGTGGTTGAAGAACAGCCACCCCGGCAGCACGGGCAGCCACAGCGTGAGCAGTCGGTACAGGAGGACGGCGGGCGCCGCGACCTCGCTGGGGAGCCCGACGGCGATCAGGCCGACCGTGAGGGTCGCTTCGACCGCGCCCACGCCACCCGGGGTCGGCGCGGCGGAGCCGAGCGCGTTTCCGGCGAGGAAGACCACGGCGACGCTGGCGATGCTCAGCGAGGGCATGCCCTCGGTTCCGAACGCCCGGACCGACGCGTCGAGGCACATCACGAAGCAGGCCGTCAGCAGGAGCATGCCGCCGATGCCGGTGAGGAGCTTCTGCGGCCGCTGCAGCACGTCCAGCATGCGCGGCACCACACCCGCGAACAGCGACCTCACGCGCGTGACGACGAATTTCCGCAGGAACGGCACCGAGGTCACCACGAGGACGAGGACCGCCACGGTCAGCAGACCTGCGATGACGGTCCTGGACGGCGACAAGGAGGGCGTCTTTTCGGTACCGGTCAGATAGCCGAAGGAGAGCAGCATCAGGATGTGGCAGCCGAGCCCGAACAGCTGCGACGCGCCGACACTCGCCACCGCGAGCCCCGGCCGTACCCCCGAGCGCTGGAGGAACCGCGTGTTGAGGGCGACACCGCCCACCGCCGCGGGCGCCACGATCTTCACGAAGGACCCGGCGACCTGCGCGGCAACGGTCCGCATGAACGGCACCCGCTCGGGCACGAAACCCAGCAGGCTCATGGCCGCCGCGAAGTAGCTCAGCATCGAGAAGAGCGCGGCCGCGGCGACCCAGCCCCACTCGGCGTTGTCGAAGAGCGTGCCGAACTCGATGTGCGTGAGCTGCGTCAGCAGGAAGTACGCGCCGAACGCGCCCGCGATGAAACTGATCAGCGTGCGCGGCCGGATGCGCTCCAGACGAGCCGGTTCGACCGGCGCCTGCGGCCTGATCAGGAGCACCTGGTGACGGATCTGGGTGAGCAGATCCTCCTCGCGCGCCTCCTCCAGAGCGTCGTCGATGGCGCGCTTCTCGGCCCGCTGTTCCGCGCGTACGGCCTTCTTGTCGGGCTTCTCCAGGACGGGCCTGGCCGCCTCGGGGGTGTGCTCGTGCTCCTCGGCACGGGCCAGTTTGGCCTGCCGGGAGGCTTCCAGGACGGCCTCGCGCTCGCGCTCCGACCGCTCCCGGGCCAGCTTCCGCAGCGTCGCGCGGTGGGAGCGCGTGAGTGCGATGGGCTGCAGCATGGGCAGACAGTCCGCGACCGCGTCCGGGCCCAGCACCCCGACGGCCGACGCCACCGCGCGCTCCGCGCCGACCCGCAGGCCCAGCGTGGTCACCAGCTGGGCGACGTCCATGCGCAGCAGCAGCTCACCGGCCGCGATCTCGCCGTTGCGCAGATCCGTGAGGATCACCGTGCCGGAACGATCCACCAGGATCGCGTCGCCGGCCAGCCTGCGGTGCGCGATGCGCCGGGACTGCAGCGCCTGCACCTGGTGCCAGGTGTCCCGGAGCAGGTCGTCGGTGATGTCCTCGTCCGGCAGTGAGTCGAGCGTGCGCCCACCGGTGTGCTCGTAGACCAGCATCACGGCGTCGGGGCCGAGCTCGGAGGTCGCGATCAGCTTGGGCGCGTTGGCTCCGGCCGCGATGGCCGCGTACGCGAGGAGGGCCTCCTGTTCCAGGGCCTGGCGCAGTGACTGGAGGCTGCGGCGCGTGGTGATGCCGCGCAGCGTCAGACGGCGCCACACGCGGTAGAAGAAGCCCTGAGCCTGCTGCTCGCGGTCGACCACCGTGACGTCCAGCGGTGGACCGTCCTGGAGCGTCACGAAGTACCGGCGGCCACGGTCGCCGTCCAGGGCCTCCGGAGTCTCGTCCCTGGCCGCGCTCACCGGGTGGAAGCCGACGTGCCGCAGGCCCGCCATCAGGGTCCGCCCCGTGGGCCGCACGTTCGGCGAGCCGACCGCGTACAGCGTCCCGTAGGCCACGCTCCAGCCGATCAGCACGGTGAGGATGATCGAGAACGGGGTCGTGTAGCCGGTGACCAGCATGGAGAAGGCGTCGAGCATCAGCACGACCCACAGCACCGCACGCCAGCGTGGCCGGCGCGACATGCCGACGGCCGTCATGTACGCGATGACCGGCGCGAGATAGCCGTGCACTGGGTCGGTGAGGGCGTGGATGTCGCCGGGGGAGGGCTGTGTGAGCGCCTTCTGGATCGAGTCCGGTGCCGCCTTGGCGACCCACAGATCTGTGGCGAGCGTCACTCCGTGTGCGAGGACGGCGGCCAGCACACCGTCGGCGATGCGCAGCCCGTCGCGTTTGATCAGCCGCTCGATGGCGAAGGCGACCGGCACCAGGAGGATCGCGATGCTCGACGCGAGCCCCGCGATCTTGATCAGCAGGTCGGGTGCCTCGTCGGTGCCCTTGTTGATGTCCTGCGCCAGCCCCGACGTCGTGCCGTGCGCGAACGCGGCGATCGCCAGCAACAAGGCGACCGCGAGCACGCCCACCAGGAGACGCATCAGGTCGGAAGGGCGGTGCACGCGCGCGGGGAGCAGCGGTTCGTCGCCCTCGACCTCTTCGCTGTGGGCGTCGTCGTCGGCGCAGTCCGCCGCCTCGTCGCCCCTCTCCTTGTGCGCGTCCGCCTGCCCGTCGGCTCGCCCGTCGGGGTCCGCCTTCTTGGCCGGATCTGCCTTCTCGGACGCCTTCGAAGTGCGCTCGTCCGAGTCGTCGCCGGTGTCCGGGCGCGACGAAACCTCAGAGGTGCCCTCCGCGTCTTCGGGGTGCACGCCCTGCTGTTTCATCGTCTCTTCTTGATCTCGTATCACCAGTAACCGCCCGCACGATGGTGGCATGCCCCGCCGACACAGGGGGGCATCAGGGTGCAATGCGGGGTCGCACAGTCTGCCTGAAGCGCAGCTCCGGGGCGAGGGATACGCACTGTCGCCGCCGCGTCACAGTGTCGGTGCTCTGGGGCAGGATGGGCCGGATGAGTGAGCAGAGCCTTCCGGCGGACGCCCTGCCGGAGTACGCGGAGCGGGTCCTCGACGTCGCCGAGCTGATCCCGCCCGGGCGTGTCATGACGTACGGAGATGTCGCCGAATGGCTGGAGGAGGGCGGACCCCGGCAGGTCGGCCGCGTCATGGCCCTCTACGGAGGAGCCGTTCCCTGGTGGCGGGTCATACGCGCGGACGGCGTGCTGCTCCCCGGCCACGAGCTGGAGGCGCTCGGCCACTACCGCGCCGAGGGGACGCCCCTGAAGGAGGCGAGCAGGGCCTCCGAGGGCCATCTCCCGCGCGTCGACATGAAGCGGGCGCGGTGGGACGGCGGCGGGCGCACGGAGGGTCACACCTGACAGCTTCCGCCATCGAGCTGACAGGAGGCGTACCGATGGCCCGTACGGGGGAAGCGAGGCACGTCCGTGACATGCCGTACGTTCGTGGGACGGGAGACGCGTGTGCCTGGTGGGAACAAGAGGAAGCGCTGCTTCCACCACATCCACCGGCGTAGCGTCGACGGCGCGCATCCCGTTCATCCCGCGGCCACCGCCCTCACCGCGCGAGGGGCCCTCCACCCGTCGCCCCACCACCACCCCTGAATGACGGCGTTCCGCGTCGACAGAGACAGACCCAAGCACACCCACCAGGACCGGCGAACCACGTGAGCTCCTCTTTCTCCACCAGGCGCCTGTCGCACCCCCAGGGGCGACAGGGGGCCCGTGGCGCTTACCGACTGGTGCGTACCCCGCCGGCCAGGGTGGCTCCCCCTCTGCTGGACGCAGGGCAGCGCGCGGCGGTTGACCACGAGCACGGCCCGCTGCTCGTCCTCGCAGGTCCGGGCACCGGCAAGACGACCACACTCGTGGAGTCCGTCGCGGCGCGGATCGCACGCGGCGCGGACCCCGAGCGGATCCTGGTGCTCACGTTCAGCCGCAAGGCCGCCGTCGAACTGCGCGACCGCATGGCGCTGCGCATAGGAGCCGCTCGCGCGCCTCAGGCGACGACCTTCCACTCCTTCTGCTACGCCCTGGTCCGCGCCCACCAGGACAGCGACCTGTTCGTGGAGCCGCTGCGGCTGCTCTCCGGCCCCGAACAGGACGTGGCGGTACGGGAACTGCTCGCGGGCCAGCCCGGCCTTGAGAGGCTCGGCCTCGCCCATGTGCGCTGGCCGGACGAGCTCCGCGCCTGCCTGACCACGCGCGGCTTCGCCGACGAGGTCCGCGCGGTCCTCGCCCGCAGCCGTGAACTGGGTCTCGGCCCCGATGCCCTCCATGCCTTCGCGCGGCGCATCGGCCGCCCCGACTGGCTCGCCGCCTCCGCCTTCCTCGCCGAGTACCTCGACGTCCTCGACATGCAAGGAGTCCTCGACTACGCGGAACTGGTGCACCGCGCGGTGCTGCTCGCCCGGCGCCCCGAGGTCGCCGAGCGCCTCTCCGCCCAGTACGACGCCGTCTTCGTGGACGAGTACCAGGACACCGATCCGGCCCAGGTACGGCTGCTGCACGCGCTCGCGGGCGGCGGGCGCACGCTCGTGGCCTTCGGCGACCCCGACCAGTCGATCTACACGTTCCGGGGCGCCGACGTGAACGGCATCCTCCAGTTCCCGGAGGCCTTCCCGCGCGCGGACGGTACATCGGCACCGATGGAGGTCCTGAGGACCTCACGCAGGTCCGGCGCCGGCCTCCTGGCGGCCACCCGGCTGCTGACCCAGCGCATGCCCCTGACCCGCCTCCCCGCCGAGAAAGTACGCGCTCACAGGGAGCTGACCCCCGTACGGGACGGTGGCAGCGTCGAGGTCCACACCTACCCGACGCCCGGCACCGAGCTGGACAACATCGCGGACATCCTGCGCCGCGCCCACCTGGAGGACGGCGTCCCCTGGCACGAGATGGCCGTCCTGGTGCGCGCGGGCTCCCGCACCATCCCGACGATCCGCCGCACCCTCACCGCGGCCGGCGTCCCCCTCGACATCGACGGCGACGACCTGGCGCTGCGGCACGAACCGGCGGTGTCGCCGCTCCTGACGGCACTCAGAGCGGTGGCCACGGCGGAGACCTCGGGGACTGCGGGCACGGCGGAGACCTCGGGGGCCGTGGGCGCGGCGGCAGACGCACAGGCCGACGAGGACGTACGGGCCGTCGACGATGCGCGTCCCGGCGAGGGCGTGCGGGCCGAGGTGGAGGAACGCGCGGAGGCGGACCACGAGGGCACCCTCTCCGAAGGTGTCGGCGCGCCACCCGGAGAAGTCGGCGCGCCCGACGAGGAGCCCGACGGCGCCGCAGGCCCCTCCGAAGAACCCACGCCGGAAGCACCCTCGCCCGACAGGCCCTGGCTCGACACCGAGACCGCGCTCAGCCTCCTCGCGTCCCCGCTGGCGGGCATGGACGCCGCCGATCTGCGCCGCCTGGGCCGCGCCCTGCGTGAGGAGGAGCGCGCCGCGGGCAACCATGTGCCGCCGCCCTCCGACGAGTTGCTGGCGCGAGCGCTGGCCGAGCCGGAGCGACTGGTGGCCCACGACCCGTCGTACGCGCGCGGAGCCCAGCGCCTGGGTGCCCTGTTGCGAAAGGCACGGGAGCGTCTCGCGGGCGGCGGTACGGCAGAGGAAGCGCTCTGGGAGCTGTGGGACGGCACGCCCTGGCCGCAGCGCCTGGAGCGGGCCGCCCGGCGCGGCGGCGCGGCAGGCCGCAACGCGGACCGCGACCTCGACGCCGTGTGCGCGCTGTTCGCCACCGCGTCCCGCGCGGAGGAACGCACCGGAGGCCGCGGCGCCCTCAACTTCCTGGAGGAGATCGACGCCGAGGACATCGCCGCCGACACGCTGACCCGCAGGGCCGTACGCCCCGACGCAGTACGCCTGATGACCGCGCACCGCTCCAAGGGCCTGGAGTGGCGCCTCGTGGTCGTCGCGGGCGTCCAGGAGGGGCTGTGGCCCGACCTGCGCCGCCGTGGTTCCCTCCTGGAGGCCGACCGCATCGGACGCGACGGCCTCGCGGAGCCGCTGACCCCCGGAGCACTCCTCTCCGAAGAGCGCCGTTTGTTCTACGTGGCCGCCACGCGCGCGCGTGAGCGCCTCGTCGTCACCGCCGTGAAGGCCCCGGCCGACGACGGCGACCAGCCCTCGCGCTTCATCACCGAACTCGGCGTGGAGCCCAAGGACACGACGGGCCGTCCCCGCCGCCCCCTGTCCGTCGCCGCGCTCGTCGCCGAACTGCGCGCCACGACGGTCGACCCACGCGTCTCGGACCGGCTCAGGGAGGCCGCGGCCCGTCGGCTGGCCAGGCTCGCCGCGCTCGGCGACGAGGACGGCCGCCCGCTCGTGCCGTCCGCCCACCCCTACCGCTGGTGGGGCATGTACGAGCCGACCGAGAGCAAGGTGCCGCTGCGCGACCGCGACCATCCCGTGGTGCTGTCCGGGAGCGCCCTCGACCAGCTCGCCAACACCTGTGCCCTGCAGTGGTTCCTGGGCCGCGAGGTGAAGGCCGACGCCCCCGCGACCGTCGCCCAGGGCTTCGGCAACGTGGTGCACGTCCTGGCCGACGAGGTCGCCTCCGGCCGCACCCCCGCGGACCTCGCCGTCCTCATGGAGCGCCTCGACTCCGTGTGGGACGCGCTCGCCTTCGACGCGCCCTGGAAGTCGGCGCAGGAGAAGGAGCACGCGCGCGTGGCGCTCGAACGCTTCCTGAAGTGGCACGTCGATTCCAATGGCGCTCGCGCGGGCCGCACGCCGGTGGCGAGCGAGCACGACTTCGACGTCACCCTCGAAGCGGGCTCCTACGAAGTACGCATCCGCGGCTCCATGGACCGCGTCGAGCAGGACGCCGAAGGCCGCGCCTACGTAGTCGACTTCAAGACCGGCAAGCAGGCACCGAGCGCGGCCGAGGTCGCCCACCACCCGCAGCTCGCCGTCTACCAGCTCGCCGTCCGCGAGGGCGCGGTCGACGAGGCCTTCGAGGGTGAACGCCCCGACGCGGGCGGCGCCGAACTCGTCCAACTCCGGCAGGGCGCACCCAAGAAGGACGGCGGCGAGACCCTGCCCAAGGTGCAGGCCCAGGAGCCGCTGGAGGGGGAGTGGGTCGGCGACCTCCTCGCCACCGCGGCGGGCAAGGTCCTCGACGAACGGTTCACCCCGACGACCGGCCAGCACTGCACCCACTGTGCGTTCCGGGCCTCGTGCAGCGCGCGGCCGGAAGGGCGGCACGTCGTCGAGTGAGCCGGAGGGCGGCAGATGGCAGGGTGAGCCGGAAGGGCGGCAGGTGGCCGGGTGATGAGCGCGGCCGGGTGACGGCCACGGTTGAGTGACAGGGCACGGGCCGCTCCTGGAGGGCGTGCGGACATCCGCCGTACCGGAGGCTCCGCCGTTCGAAGGGCTCCTGCCGTACGCGAAGTGACGTACGGCACCACGGGTGCTGACCAGCGCATCCTCCGGCCCGACCACCGATTCGGCACCGGCTGTCAGTGGGCGCGGCTAGCCTCTCTGACGTGCCAGCCCGTATCTCTGACCCCGAGCAGCTCAAGGAGCTCCTCGGCATCCCGTTCACCCCGGAGCAGACGGCCTGCATCATCGCACCGCCCGCCCCGCAGGTGATCGTGGCAGGCGCCGGCTCCGGCAAGACCACGGTGATGGCCGCGCGCGTGGTGTGGCTGGTCGGCACCGGACAGGTCGCCCCCGAGCAGGTCCTCGGCCTGACGTTCACCAACAAGGCGGCGGGCGAACTCGCCGAGCGCGTACGGAAAGCCCTCATCAAGGCGGGCGTCACCGACCCGGACGTGATCGACCCGGACAACCCGCCCGGCGAACCGGTCATCTCCACCTACCACGCCTTCGCGGGCCGCCTGCTGACCGACCACGGGCTGCGCATCGGACTCGAACCCACCGCGCGCCTCCTCGCCGACGCGACCCGCTACCAGCTCGCCGCACGCGTCCTGCGCGAGGCCCCGGGTCCCTACCCCGCGCTCACCCGCTCCTTCCCCGACCTGGTCAGCGACCTCCTCACGCTCGACGCCGAACTCGCCGAACACCTCGTACACCCCCAGGACCTGCGGGCCTACGACGCAGCGCTGCTGCGCGACCTGGAGAGCGTCAGGCTCACCAACGCCGACCTGCGCAAGGTCCCCGAGACGGCCGCCGCCCGGCGTGAACTGGCCGAACTGGTGGGCCGCTACAGGGCCGCCAAACGCGAGCGCGACCTCCTCGACTTCGGCGACCAGATCGCCCTCTCCGCGACGCTCGCCAGTACGCGCCCCGAGGTCGGCGGCATCCTGCGCGACGAGTTCCGGGTGGTCCTGCTCGACGAGTACCAGGACACCTCCGTGGCCCAGCGCATCCTCCTGGCGGGTCTGTTCGGCAGCGGCACGGGCCACCCGGTGACCGCCGTCGGGGACCCCTGCCAGGCGATCTACGGCTGGCGCGGCGCCTCCGTGGCCAACCTCGACGACTTCCCCGAGCACTTCGCCCACGCCGACGGCCGTCCCGCGACCCGCCAGTCGCTCAGCGAGAACCGCCGCAGCGGCGGCCGCCTCCTCGACCTCGCCAACGGCCTCGCCGAACCCCTGCGCGCCCTGCACGCGGGCGTGGAGGCCCTCCGCCCGGCCCCGGGAGCCGAGCGGGACGGCATGGTGCGCTGCGCCCTCCTGCGCACCCACGCCGAGGAGATGGCCTGGCTCGCCGACTCCATCGCCCATCTCGTACGCACCGGAAAGGCGCCCGGCGAGATCGCCGTCCTGTGCCGCACGGCGACCGACTTCGCCGAGATCCAGGGCGCCCTCGTCGCCCGCGACATCCCCGTCGAGGTCGTCGGCCTCTCCGGGCTGCTGCACCTGCCCGAGGTCGCCGACCTGGTCGCCGTCTGCGAGGTCCTCCAGGACCCGGGCGCCAACGCCTCGCTCGTCCGCCTGCTCACCGGCCCGCGCTGGCGCATCGGCGCCCGCGACCTCGCCCTCCTGGGACGCCGGGCCCGCCTTCTCGTGTCGCACGCACGCGTGGGGGCCGACGACGACCCCGAGAGGCGGCTCGCCGCCGCCGTCGAGGGCATCGACCCGGCCGAGATCATCTCGCTCGCGGACGCCCTCGACACGTTCCTGGAGACACCCCTCGGAGGCCACGGGGACGACGACGGCCTGCCCTTCTCCGCCGACGCCCGCGTACGGTTCGCACGGCTCGCCACCGAACTGCGCGACCTGCGCCGCTCGCTCTCCGACCCGCTCATGGACGTCCTGCACCGGGTCCTCGCCACCACCGGCCTGGAGGTGGAGCTCTCCGCGTCCCCGCACGCCCTGGCCGCCCGCCGCCGCGAGACCCTCTCCAACTTCCTGGACATCGCCGCGTCCTTCGCCGCCAACGAGGGCGAGGCCAGCCTCCTCGCCTTCCTCGGCTTCCTGCGCACCGCCGCCCAGTACGAGAAGGGCCTCGACAACGCCCTGCCGGGCGGCGAGAACACCGTCAAGGTGCTCACCGCGCACAAGTCCAAGGGCCTGGAGTGGGACGTCGTCGCGGTCCCGGGCCTCGTCACCGGCACCTTCCCCAGCGGCCAGGGCCGCGAGAAGTGGACCGCACAGGGCAAGGTCCTGCCGCACGAACTCCGCGGCGACGCCGACACCCTGCCGGACATCGGCGCCTGGGACTCCCGCGGCATGAAGGCCTTCCACGAGGCCATGAAGGAGCACCAGCACACCGAGGAACTCCGCCTCGGCTACGTCACGTTCACCCGCCCCCGCTCCCTGCTGCTCGGCTCGGGCCACTGGTGGGGCCCCTCCCAGAAGAAGCCCCGCGGCCCTTCCGACTTCCTGCGGTCCCTGTACGAGCACTGCGAGGCCGGGCACGGCGAGATCGAGGCGTGGGCGGACGAACCCGAGGAGACCGAGGAGAACCCCGCGCTGCACGAGGCAGGCGGCGACCACGCCTGGCCGCTCCCGCTCGACGACGCGGCGATGGCCCGTCGACGCGCGGCCGCACAGACGGTCCTGGCCCACCTGGAGTCCGGCCACTCCCACGAGACGGCCCACCCCTCGTCCCACGACGCACCGGACTCGTACGACGACCCGGACTGGCCGCCTCCGCCCGAGGACGACGAACCGCCTTACGACGAGCCGCCTTACGACGAGCCCTCTTACGGGGACGACGACTTCCCGGACGAGCTTCCCTACGGGGAAGACGATTTCGCGGACGCGCCCTACGGAGATGCGTCCCACGGGAAGGCGTCCCGTGGGGAGGTCATCAAGGAAGAGACCGAATTCACAGACGAGGCGGCACAGGAAGACTGGGACTCGTGGACCACGAACCGCCCCACGGTCCCGCACCCCACCCGGTCTCCGGACGCACACCCCACCCGGTCCCCGGATGCGCGCCCGCACCCTCCGGAGACGCCGCGCCCCGTCTCCGAGACCAGGCATCTCACCCCGGAGGAAGCCCGCACCGTCGCCTCCTGGGACCGCGACCTGGACGCCCTCACCGGAGAGCTTCTGCGCGCCCGCGAAAGCGTCACGGACGTCACCCTGCCGGCCTCGCTGACCGCCTCCCAGCTGCTGCGCCTGGCCGCCGACCCCGACGCCTTCGCACAGGAACTGGCGCGCCCCATGCCGCGCCCGCCCCAGCCCGCCGCCCGCCGAGGCACCCGCTTCCACGCCTGGGTCGAGGCCCGCTTCGAAGAGCTGCGACTGCCGATGCTGGAACCGGAGGAACTGCCCGGCAGCGAGGCCGAGATCGCCGACGAACGCGACCTGGAAGCCCTCAAGGACGCCTTCGAACGCACCCCGTACGCCCACCGCACCCCCTACCGCGTCGAGGCGCCCTTCCAACTCGCGATCGCCGGACGCGTCGTACGGGGCCGCATCGACGCCGTCTACAAAGAAGACGACGGCGACGGGACGACCTACGAGATCGTCGACTGGAAGACCAGCCGCGCCCGCGACGCCGACCCCCTCCAGCTCGCCCTCTACCGGCTCGCCTGGGCCGAGCAGCACGGCGTACCCCTGGAATCCGTACAGGCCGCCTTCCTGTACGTGCGCAGCGGCGAGGTCGTACGCCCCGGGAGCCTGCCCGACCGGGCCGCACTGGAGCGGCTCCTCCTCGAAGAACCACCCGATGGGGTCCCCGAGGAACCGCCGGACCAGCACGCGCGCGTGGACGGCTAGGCTCGTGACCATGAGCAAGACTCCGGACAGCGCCGTCCGCGCGTACATCGAGCAGCACCGCGCCGCCTTCCTCGACGACCTCGCCGAGTGGCTGCGTATTCCGTCCGTGTCGGCCCAGCCCGAACACGCCGCGGACGTACGGCGCAGCGCCGACTGGCTCGCCGCCAAACTCCAGGAGACCGGCTTCCCGACCTGCGAGGTCTGGGCGACACCCGGCGCCCCGGCCGTCTTCGCCGAATGGCCCTCCGACGACCCGCGGGCACCCACGGTCCTCGTCTACGGACACCACGATGTACAGCCCGCGGCCCGCGAGGACGGCTGGGACAGCGACCCCTTCGAGCCCGTCGTCCGCGGAAACCGCCTCCACGCGCGCGGGGCCGCCGACGACAAGGGCCAGGTGTTCTTCCACACACTCGGCGTCCGCGCCCACCTCGCCGCCACCGGCCGCACCGCCCCCGCCGTCCACCTGAAGCTGCTCATCGAGGGCGAGGAGGAGTCCGGCTCTCCGCACTTCCGCGCGCTCGTCGAAGAGCGGAAGGACCGCCTCGCCGCCGACGCCGTGATCGTCTCCGACACCAGCATGTGGTCCGAGGACACCCCCACCGTGTGCACTGGCATGCGCGGCCTCGCCGAGTGCGAGATCACGCTGTACGGGCCCGACCAGGACATCCACTCCGGTGCCTTCGGCGGTGCCGTACCCAATCCGGCCACCGCGGCCGCCCGCCTGGTCGCCGCCCTGCACGACGAGCACGCGCGCGTGGCCATCCCCGGCTTCTACGAAGGCATCGCCGAACTCACCGACCGTGAGCGGGAACTCTTCGCCCAACTGCCCTTCGACGAGGCGGAGTGGCTGCGCACCGCCAGGTCGACGGCCACCCATGGAGAGGCCGGACAGACGACCCTGGAGCGGATCTGGGCCCGCCCGACCGCCGAGGTCAACGGCATCGGCGGCGGCTACCAGGGCCCCGGCAGCAAGACGATCATCCCGTCCTCGGCCATGGTGAAGCTCTCCTTCCGGCTCGTCGCCGGACAGGATCCCGACCACATCGAGAAGATCGTCCGCGCCTGGACCGCCGAGCGGCTGCCCGCCGGCATCCGCCACGAGATCACCTTCGCCGCCGCCACCCGCCCCTGCCTCACACCGCTCGACCACCCGGTGCTGCAGTCCGTCGCACGCGCCATGGGCCGCGCCTTCGAGCAGGAGATCCGCTTCACCCGCGAGGGAGGATCAGGGCCCGCCGCGGACCTCCAGGACGTCCTCGCCGCACCGGTGCTGTTCCTCGGCATCTCCGTCCCGTCCGACGGATGGCACGCCCCGAACGAGAAGGTCGAACTCGACCTGCTCCTCAAGGGCGTCGAAACCACCGCCTACCTGTGGGGCGACCTGGCCCAGAACTGGCGCGATGCACACTGAAGAAGCCCCGACGCACACGCCCCGCCGCACATCCGGCCGAACCACCCGCCATACATCCGGCTGAACCACCCGCCGAAACAACCGTTCCACCGGGGGAGTTGGAAGCACCCGTGACCACCTGGACCGACCACACCGCCGACCGTCCCATCTCGCTCACCGCCCCGAGCGGCATCGACCGGGCCGCCCACCACCGGCTCGACGAGGCCTGGCTCGCCGCGGCGTGGAGCCACCCCACCACCCGCGCCTTCGTGGTCTCCGGCGGCCAGGTCCTCATCGACGAGACGGCGGACGGCACGACCGAACTCGTCATGACCCCGTCCTTCGAAGCGCCCCTCACCGAAGCACACCGCTACTTCCTGGGCACCGACGACGAGGGCGTCAGCTACTTCGCACTCCAGAAGGACGCCCTTCCGGGCCGTATGGACCAGTCCGCGCGCGCGGCGGGCCTGCGCGAAGCCGGCCTGCTCCTGTCACAGCGCGACGCCGGCCTGATGGTGCACGCGGTCGCCCTGGAGAACTGGCAGCGCCTGCACCGCTTCTGCTCCCGCTGCGGCGAACGCACCGTGATCGCGGCGGCCGGCCACATCCGCCGCTGCCCGGCCTGCGGCGCCGAGCACTACCCGCGCACCGACCCCGCCGTGATCATGGCCGTCACGGACCACGACGACCGCATCCTGCTCGGCCGCCAGGTCCACTGGCCCGAAGGGCGCTTCTCCACCCTTGCCGGATTCGTCGAGCCCGGTGAGTCCATCGAGCAGTCGGTCCGGCGCGAGGTCTTCGAAGAGGCCGGTGTCACCGTCGGCGAGGTCGAGTACATCGCCAGCCAGCCCTGGCCCTTCCCCTCCAGCCTCATGCTGGGCTTCATGGCCCGCGCCACCTCGGCGGAGATCAACGTCGACGGTGAGGAGATCCAGGAAGCCCGCTGGTTCTCCCGCGAAGACCTGCGGACCGCCTTCGAGTCCGGGGAGGTCCTGCCTCCGTACGGCATCTCGATTGCGGCCCGTCTGATCGAGCTCTGGTACGGCAAGCCCCTACCGACGCGCGGAGCGGCCGCCTGAGGCACGTACCGACTACGCGCCGATCTTCTGCTTGACCTGCGCCAGCGAAGGGTTCGTCAGCGTCGAACCGTCCGGGAAGAGGACGGTGGGAACCGTCTGGTTCCCGCCGTTCGCCTTCTCCACGAAGGCAGCCGACGCCGGGTCCTGCTCGATGTTGATCTCGTTGTACGTGATGCCCTCGCGGTCCATCTGGCCCTTCAACCGGCGGCAGTAGCCACACCACGTGGTGCTGTACATCGTCACAGTGCCCAGCATGTCTCTCATGCTCCTTCGCTGCGGGGGAGTGCGGGTTCGCAGTGATGGAACGTACGCGACCTGGTCGCCATTCCCATACGCGGCAGGGGAGAGAGCCGATCCACACGGCGGAGGGCGGCCCCGGCGAAAGGGGCGCTGCCGTCGCCGCTGAGCCGGGGCGCTGCCGTATTGGCCGGGGCGACTGCCGCATTAGTACGACTGCAAGCGCCTCCCTGTGGACAACCGGCGCACCCGTCTCCGCCGACCTGGCAGCATGGCGGGGTGACAGCAGCAACGCATTCCACCCTCTTCCCGCAGGCCCCTGACACGGCCGACGCGGTACTGGAAGGGCTCGACCCCGAGCAGCGCGAGGTCGCCACCGCCCTGCACGGCCCGGTGTGCGTGCTGGCGGGAGCCGGTACGGGCAAGACCCGCGCCATCACCCACCGCATCGCCTACGGAGTGCGCGCGGGCATCCTCCAGCCCTCCAGCGTGCTCGCCGTCACCTTCACCAACCGCGCCGCCGGAGAGATGCGCGGCCGGCTCCGCCAGCTCGGTGCCTCCGGAGTCCAGGCCCGCACCTTCCACTCCGCCGCCCTGCGCCAGCTCCAGTACTTCTGGCCGAAAGCCGTCGGAGGGAGCCTGCCCCGGATCGTCGACCGCAAGATCCAGCTCGTCGCCGACGCCGCGGCCACCTGCCGCGTCCGCCTCGACCGCGGCGAGCTGCGGGACGTCACCGCCGAGATCGAATGGTCCAAGGTCACCCAGACCGTCCCCGCGGACTACGCCGCCGCCGCGGCCAAGGCCGGCCGCGAGGCCCCCCGCGACCGCGCCGAGATCGCCCAGCTCTACGCCGCCTACGAGGATCTCAAGCGCGACCGCAGCGTCATCGACTTCGAGGACGTCCTGCTGCTGACCGTCGCCATCCTCCAGGACCAGCACGACATCGCCGAGGCGGTCCGCGCCCAGTACCAGCACTTCGTGGTCGACGAGTACCAGGACGTCAGCCCCCTCCAGCAGCGCCTCCTCGAACTGTGGCTCGGCGAGCGCGACAGCCTCTGCGTCGTCGGCGACGCCAGCCAGACCATCTACTCCTTCACCGGCGCGACCCCCGACCACCTCCTCGACTTCCGCACCCGCCACCCCGGAGCCACGGTCGTCAAACTCGTCAGGGACTACCGCTCCACCCCCCAGGTCGTCCACCTCGCCAACGGCCTGCTCGCCCAGGCCCGCGGCCGCGCCGCCGACCACCGCCTGGAGCTGATCTCCCAGCGCACCGCGGGCCCCGAACCCGGCTACACGGAGTACGCCGACGAGCCCGCCGAGGCCGAAGGCGCCGCCCGCCGAATCCGCGACCTCATCGCCTCCGGCATCCCCGCGAGCGAGATCGCGATCCTGTTCCGTACGAACTCGCAGTCCGAGATCTACGAACAGGCCCTCGCCGACGTCGCGGTGCCCTACCAACTGCGCGGAGCCGAGCGCTTCTTCGACCGGCCCGAGGTGAAGAGAGCCATCCACGCCCTGCGCGGAGCTGCCCGTTTCGGGGGCAACGACTCACTCCTCGACGACGCCCCCGACCTGCCCTCGCAGGTGCGAGCCGTCCTCTCGGGAGACGGTTGGACCCACCAGCCCCCCGCGGGCTCCGGAGCCGTCAGAGAGCGCTGGGAGTCCCTTGCCGCACTCGCCCATCTGGCCCAGGACTTCGCCGTCGCCAAGCCCGACGCCACCCTCGGCGACCTCGTGGCCGAACTCGACGAACGCGCCGGCGCCCAGCACGCCCCGACCGTTCAGGGCGTCACCCTCGCCTCCCTCCACTCCGCCAAGGGCCTGGAGTGGGACGTCGTGTTCCTGGTCGGCGTCGCCGAAGGCATGATGCCGATCACCTACGCGAAGACCGACGAACAGATCGAGGAGGAGCGCCGCCTCCTCTACGTCGGCGTCACCCGGGCCAGAGAGCACCTCTCCGTCTCCTGGGCCCTCTCCCGCTCACCCGGCGGCCGGCCCAACCGGCGACCCAGCCGCTTCCTCGACGGACTGCGCCCCGGCTCCGTCACCACGGCGAACCGCGGCGGCGCGGCAGGCCCCCTCGGCTCGGGCGGCATCGAGCGGGGCGTTCCCGGCAGCGCCCCCGGTGTCACCCGACGGGCGAACCGCACCCCCGCCCGCTGCCGGGTCTGCGGCCGCACCCTCAACGATGCAGGCGAGATGAAGCTGATGCGCTGCGAGGACTGCCCCTCCGACATGGACGAAGGCCTCTACGAGCGCTTGCGCGACTGGCGGGCGGTCCAGGCGCAGCGCAGCGGGCAGCCGGACTTCTGCGTCTTCACGGACAAGACCCTCATGGCCATCGCGGAAGCGGTGCCGTCCACTCCGGTCGAGCTGTCCCGCATCCCGGGGGTCCGCACCCGCAAGCTCAGCCGCTACGGGGCCGACGTACTCGCCATCTGTGCAGGTCAGGAACTTGAGGACGGTGCAGACGAGGACTGATTCAAACTCGTCGAAAAAATAGTTTGCGCATGCCCCAGCAATCCCCATAGGTTCTAAAGCACGGAAACGGCGGCCTTCTCGAAGGCCCTGGTTCCGTGCTGTACTTAATAACCGTCGGACCGGCTCGCCCGGTCCCAGAGACGCCGAGAGGAGGCGATTCCAGTGATCAGCATCAACAGCAGCTCCGTCAGCACCGTCAAATTGACCGATCGCTCGGTCGTCTCCACGTGCCTGCTCGGCTTCTCGAACCTGGGCACCGGTCTGTCCGGCATTCCTGCCGTCCGGCCGGCGTCCTCCGTGTCTCTCTCGGGTCTCCCTGTCCGTGAGCGCAATGAGCGACCGATGAAGGCACTGGAAGCAGTAGAGGCACAGGCGCAGGCCTATGCCTTTGCGGCCACTGGTGCCGGAGCCGCCAAGCAGACGCACCACACGATGTGGGCCTTCCGTGGGCCTGAACCCTGGAGTGATCCAGCCTGATCGACGATCAGGCCGGCGCCTTCAGGGCCGCGGAACCCCACCCGGGATCCGCGGCCCTTCTGTTTGTCCCCGAACAGGGACAGCAGAGCGAAGGGGCCTCGGGACAAGAAAAGAACCCGGTACCAGCCGCCAACCGGCCAACCGGCCGGCACGACCAGACGAGGAAGACCAACCGTGCAACTCGAAGCGCACGCCCCGTCCGTACCGCCTTCCGAAACGATCCCCCCGCCCGGCCTCACGGAGGACTCCACCTTGATCCCGCTCACTGCGCTCACCGCGCTCGACGACGCCATCGAGAACCTCGGCGTACCCGTCCCCTGCCGCTCCTACGACCCGGAGGTCTTCTTCGCCGAGTCGCCGGCCGACGTCGAGTACGCCAAGTCCCTCTGCCGCACCTGCCCGCTGATCGAGGCCTGCCTCGCCGGCGCCAAGGAGCGGCGTGAGCCCTGGGGCGTCTGGGGCGGCGAGCTCTTCGTCCAGGGTGTCGTTGTCGCCCGGAAGCGGCCGCGTGGCCGCCCGCGCAAGAACCCGGTTTCGGCATGAACACCCTAGGAACGATCGATCGCCCCCTGACGCACGACCCCAAGAAGCAGGTCCCGATGAAGCCGTCCACCAGCGAGCCCGCCGGCTCCGCGATCCCAGACTTCACCTCCACCGGCGCGAACGACACGCGCCAGAACAGGACCCGAGAGATGCAACTCATCCCAGAAGCCCTGGCTCGTGCGCATATGCACGACCGGCTGCATGAGGCGGAGCAGGAACGCCGGGCGCTGCGCCTGGTGACCGCCCGTCGCATGCAGCGCCGTGCCGAGCGCGCCTCACGCCGCGCCCGCCGCGCACTGGCCATGGCGGTCATGCAGTAGAGCCGTTTTCGCAACGGCAACAGAAGCAACAGCTGATGCGGGGGCCGGTCCGAACGGACCGGCCCCCGCGGTGCGTTGTGCCTCACCAACCGCGGATCCCGGAGTTATCGTCACCACGTGACGAGTCTTCCCGGGGACGGTGACAGCGGCGGCTCCACCGCGGAGCCCCGGCCCATCGTGTGCGCCCGCTGCGGCGCGACGGCAGAAGACCCACCACTCACCTGGACCTTCTCCGTGGAGAACGGCACCCGCCACTACATCTGCGATACCTGCGCCCGGGCCAATCTCAGGGCGATCGAGGGCCGGCTGGACTCGACTTGGTGGTGAGCTTCGGAGTCCCCTTGGCCCCCGCCCCCGCCCCCGCCCACCCCTCCCGCCCAAACCACGGCACCCCAAGCTCACGCCCCAGCCGCTGAGTCCTCCTCCGCCAGTGTCTGCTCGTCGTCCAGGACGAATCCCGGCAGCCACTCCTCCAGTTCGTCCCGCAGTCGTACCGTCGCTCCCAGTTGGCACAGCACACCGATGGTGCTCAAAGTCACCCGGTGTATGAGGAGGTACGCCGGGGGCAGGTTGAGTTGTTTGCCGAGTTGGTGGGCGGGGGAGCGGGGGTCGGCGATGCGGGCCGCCTGGCTGCGCATCCAGCCGCGGGTGAAGGTGAACTCGTCGGCCTGGGCCGGCTCGATGATGGGGAGCAGGTAGTCCAGTACGGCGTCCGGATCGAGTTCTATGGACTCCTTGACGAAGCCCTCCTCGCGGAGCAGGTCGTAGACCGCCTCGGCGTCGCCGTCGAGGGTCATGCGGAGCGAGTCGCCGATCGTCGCAGGAAGGCCGCCCGGCAGGCGGTCGACTGTGCCGAAGTCCAGGACGCCGAGCCGCCAGCCGCCCTTGCCGCCCGGGTTCTCGGCGTCCTCGGGGTCGTCCGGCAGGAGACGGAAATTGCCCGGGTGCGGGTCGGCGTGCAGCAGACCGGTGCGGGACGGGCCCGAGAAGAGGAAGCGGGCCAGGAGCTGGCCTGCCCGGTCGCGCTGTTCCTGCGTACCGTCGGTGATCACCTCGGACAGGGGGATCCCGTCGATCCACTCCGTCACCAGGACCTGCTCGCACTGGTGGACCACGGCCGGTACCAGCACATCCGGGTCGTCCGCGAACTCCTCCGCGTGCGCCCGCTGTGCCTGCGCCTCCAGGGCGTAGTCGAGCTCCTCGGAGACCCGGTCGCGCAGTTCCGCGATGAGCGGCTTGATGTCCATGCCGGGAATCAACGGTCCCAGAAGGCGGGCAAAACGGCTCAGTTGGTTCAGGTCGGACAGCAGGGCCTCGCCCGCCCCGGGGTACTGCACCTTGACCGCGACCTCCCGGCCGTCGTGCCACACCGCCCGGTGCACCTGGCCGATCGAGGCCGCCGCGGCGGGCTTGTCCTCGAACTCCAGGAACAGGTCGTGCCAGTCCTCGCCGAGCCGCTCCGCCAGCACGGAGTGCACCGTGCGGGTCGGCATCGGCGGGGCCGCCTCCTGGAGTTTCGTGAGCGCCGCGCGGTAGGGGCCCGCGACCTCCTCGGGCAGCGCCGACTCGAAGACGGACATGGCCTGTCCGAACTTCATGGCTCCGCCCTTGAGCTCGCCGAGCACCTTGAAAAGCTGCTCGGCCGTGCGCTGTTGCAGCTCGCGACCCACGAGCTCGGCGGACTTGCCGCCGATTCGTTTGCCGAGTCCCCAGGTCGCCCGCCCGGCGAAGCCGAGCGGTAGTGCGGCGAGCTTGGCGGTTCGGGTGACCGCCTTCCGGGGAAGATCAGACATGCGCCCTCCAAGTACCGGACAGCCGTGCCGCGTGCGGCTGTTGCCCGGCCATTGTCTCGTGCGGCCCTTCGTCGTCCGAGGTCTGCTCCCCCTTACCTTTCTCCGCGGCCCCGCAGCGGCATGCGGGATGCTCCCACACCGGCGTCGAGTGCCAGTCGAAACCAGGTACCGAGACCTCCCAGCGGGCCCCCGCACTCGACGGCAGCTGCCCGTCCAGAAAAGCGAGCGCATGCCCCGCGGCCAGCCCGGCGACGGCGGTGGACAGCGCCAGATCACCCGCCGGTACATGACGGGACTGGGCGGAACGCCACTGTGCCAGCAGGCGTGGCCAGGTCGGGTCCCGGTCGGAGCGTCCCAGATCCAGGCAGCCCGCGCAGGCCGTGTCGCCCGGCAGAACGAGCGGCCCGACGACTCCTGTGCCCTCCACCACCCCGGCGTACAGATGGGGTGTTCCGGAGCCGATCAGCGGCTCGGCGGCCGACGGGTCGGGTGCGTGGACCGCGAGACCGTCCCGGGGCGTGATGATCACGAGGGAGAGGCCCGGAGCCTCTTCTTCGTCAGTTGGGCGTTCGTCAGTTGGGCGTGCGCTGCCGCGCCGGGGCGGGCGGTTCGGTGCCGCACGGCGCACGGCACGGCGCGCGGCCTCGTCCCTGCGCTCGCCGATGGATTCGACGGGCAGCCCGCCCGGAGCCACGTCCCACGGCTCGACGCAGCCACCGTCGTGCACGTCGACCTGGCCGACGCCCGCTCCCGCCAGCGCCGCGGCCAGTACCACTCCCACCCGGCCCGCGCCCCGCACCTGTACCCGCAGTGAGCGGCGGGCCGCCAGCCGGCGCATGGCCTCGCCCGGTTCGGGAGTGACGAGGGAGAGCGATGCGGCGTCGGGCCGCAGCCGGTCCAGGACCGCTGGTTTCCTGCGCAAAGCGTCGGCGGCCGGGCCGCCGCCCGTCGCGTCGTCCAGCAGTCCCGCCTGGGCCAGCCGCTCCACCAGACCGTCGACATGGCCGTCGGGCAGACCCATACGGCGCCCCTCGTCGCGTAACAGCGGCAGTCCGCGGGTGCCGTCGAACAAGGTCAGGAGACTGCCCGTCGCCGTGTCCATCGGGCCGAGCACCATCGCGTGTGCGGGTGCCATCCCGAACTGCACGGTGTTGAGATCCCGCCAACCGCGCCGCAGCGCGGGTTTCACCATCGGATGCATGACCGACCCCCGTACGTCCCCGTGGTGCCGGCGGGTGTTCGTCCTGCTCCGCCGGTCGAATGTCAGCATGCCCGCATTGCCCGACGCGTGCCGAAAGTTGTCCACAGGTGGTGGGTATTCGTCGTACAAATCGAGCGCGTGGAGTGCGGTTCGGCATCGATGCGTTCCGGAGGCGGGACTTCCCCCGTGTGCAACGGGTAACGTCGGGGCGTGCCCGCCGACCCACTGCACCGTGCCGGAAACCCACAGCGCAGCACGACGAGCCAGCCGCCAAGCGGCTCGGGGGCGAGCGCGATCGAGGTCCGCAGGAGCGCGCGACGGCGCAGAACGGTCTCCGCGTACCGTGAAGGCGATCGCACCGTCGTGCTCATCCCCGCCCGCATGTCCGAGGCGGAGGAGCAGCGCTGGGTGAGCGTCATGCTCGACAAGCTGGCCGCCCAGGAGAACAAGCGGGTCCTCGGCGACACGGAGCTGTCCGAGCGGGCCGCGCGCCTCTCCGATCTGTACTTCGACGGCCGGGCCCGGCCCACTTCGGTCCGCTGGGTCACCAATCAGAACACCCGCTGGGGCTCGTGCACCCCCGCCGAGGGCAGTATCCGTCTTTCGCACCGGCTGCAGGGCATGCCCGAATACGTCGTCGACTACGTCCTCGTCCATGAACTCGCGCATCTGCTCGTTCCCGGCCACGGCCCGGACTTCTGGCGGCTCCTGGAGGCCTATCCGCGGACCGAGCGGGCCCGCGGCTACCTCGAAGGAGTGGTCGCCGCCGACCGGCTGCCCCACCTGCCCGCCATCCGAGACGAGTGACGTCGGTCTGACGCCCGTCCGCGCCGAAACCCTGCCCGGACCGGTCGAAGCACGGATTCTGTACCGGGTCTGTACCGGCTTCGTCCGCGGCCGGATTTTGCCGTTAGCCTGACGCGACGCACTCGCATTCGGGATGGGGGACGGTCGTTACGCATGGCCAGGGAATTCCAACGCGGCCACAAGGCCAAGATCAGTGACCTCACCGCGGGCACCGATCTGTACGTAGGTGTGCAGATCACCGGCCCCGGACTGACCTTCGACATCAGCTGCTTCGGTCTGGACGCCGACGAACAGCTTTCGGACGACCGGTTCTTCGTCTTCTTCAACCAGCCGAAGACCCCCGAAGAGTCCATCCAGCTTCTCGGTGCGCAGGCGGGCGACACGGAGTCCTTCCGCGTCACGCTCGACAGGATCCCGCCGCAGATCCAGAAGCTGTCCTTCACGGCGACGATCGACGGCGCCGGACAGATGTCGCAGGTCGCCCCCGGGTACCTCCGCATCGTCGCGGGCGGCGAGGAGGTGGCCCGCTACTCCTTCAACGGTGGCGAGTTCTCCACCGAACGCGCCGTGATGCTGGGCGACTTCTACCTCAAGGACGTATGGCGGTTCGCCGCGGTCGGACAGGGCTTCGACGGCGGGCTCGACGCGCTGCTGAAGAACTTCGGCGGCGAGGTCGCCGAGGAGGAGCCTGCGGCCCCGGCACCACAGGCCGCAGCGCCTTCGTTCGCGCCGCCCGCCCAGGGCGCCGCACCGCCCGCGTTCGGCGCCCCGGCAGGCCCCGCCGTGCCGGCACCGGCTCCAGCGCCGGCTCCGCAGCCTGCCGCACAGGGTTTCGCACCGCCCCAGGGGGCCACGCCACCGCCGGCCCCCGCGCCTTCGGTACACGCGGCGCCCACCATCATCGCGCCCATGACCCCGCCCGGCGGCGCCCCGGTACCGCCTCCGGCTCCCGCCCCGGCGCCCTACGGGCAGCCCGGCCAGCAGCAGCCTCCGTACGGACAGGCCCCCGGCCAGACCGCACCCCTGCCGCCCGGCTACGGACAGCCCCAAGCACCGCAAGCTCCCCAGGCACCCGCTCCGCCCCCGGGCTACGGCCAGCCGACCCCGCCTCCGGGCTACGGTCAGCAGCCGCCGTTCGGCCAGGTGCCCGGTCAGCCCGGCGCACCGGGTGCGCCCGCCGCCTACGGAGTGCCTCAGGGTGCTCCCCAGGGAGGTGCCGGTGTCACCGCGGCGCTGCAGGCGTACAAGGAGACGCCCACCGGGCAGCGCTGGACCCAGCAGAACAAGAAGATGGTCCGTGTCGACCTCGGCATGGGCGGCGACCAGGCCGTACTGGCCCGCCAGGGCAGCATGGTGCTCTACCAGGGCAAGGTCGACTTCAGCTACAAGGGCGCCGGATTCTCCGGGCGGATCGTGGGCAACGCGACCGGTCAGGAGATGCAGCTCATGCGCTGTTCGGGCCGCGGCCAGGTGTTCCTCGCGGAGAACGGCGCCATGCTGCACCCCATCGAGCTGCAAGGAGACGCCGTCTGTGTCTCCGCGGAGAACGTTCTCGCCTTCGACGAGACGCTGCAGTACGAGGTGCGCCGCGTCGAAGGACACGGCATCCCCGGCGGCGCCCTGTTCACGATGCAGTTCCAGGGCACCGGCACGGTCGTCGTGAAGACGCGCGGGGTGCCCGTCGTCCTGCCCGTGACGCCGACGACGTTCGCCGACTGCAACGCCGTCGTCGCATGGTCCGCCGCCTCCCAGGTGATCGTCTCCAGCCAGGTGCGGATGCGCAGGAACGCCTACCCGGGCGACACCGGAGAGAGCGTGAACCTCCAGTTCCGCGGCGCGCCCGGCAATTTCATCGTCGTCCAGCCGTACGAGGTCTGAGGGAGCCCGTCCTATGAACCAGCAGCTCGCGGGCTTCGCCCCGGCACCCGTTGCCGCACGCATGGAGAACCACGGCAACCACATGCTCAAGGTCGCCATGCAGACCGGAAACGACCTCCTCGCGCGCGTGGGGTCGATGGTCGCCTACGAAGGCTTCGTCCAGTACGAGCCCAATCCGCCGGCCGTGCGCCAGATCGCCAAGGACTGGATGACCGGCGAGGGCGCACCCCTGATGAAGTGCTCCGGAGACGGTCTGCTGTACCTCTCCGACTACGGGGCGAACGTCGTCGTCATCAACCTCAACGGCGACGCGATCTCCGTCAACGCCACCAACCTGCTCGCCTTCGACGCGCACCTCACCTGGGGCGTCGAGCGCGTCAAAGGACTGGCGAAGTTCGCCGGACAGGGCCTGTGGAACACCAAGATCTCCGGGCAGGGCTGGGTCGCCCTGACCTCCCGGGGCAAGCCCATCGTCGTCGACTGCGGCGGCGGCGAGGACGAGACGTACGTCGACCCGGACGCGCTCGTCGCCTGGTCCCCGAACCTCAAGGTGAAGGGCAAGCGCAGCTTCAAGGCGCAGTCCCTGATCGGGCGGGGCAGCGGCGAGGCCTTCCAGATGGCCTTCTCCGGACAGGGCATCGTCGTCGTCCAGCCCAGCGAGGACAGCACCGACCGCCTCCGGGTACGGGGCTGAGGGGGAGCACACACACCATGCAGAGCCCGCTTTTCGCCTACAACGACCAGCAGTCCCAGGAGCGCTACAGCCTGCAGAACAAGCAGATGCTGCGCGTCGTCCTGGAGGGCCACGACGACATGCTGGCCCGCAAGGGCACCATGGTCGCGTACCAGGGTCTTGTGGAGTTCGACGCCGAGTACCAGAACTCCGGTCAGCAGCGTTCGCGCGCGGCCACCGGAGAGGGCCTCGACCTGATGCGCTGCCACGGGCAGGGCACCGTCTACCTGGCCAACCTCGCCCAGCACATCCATGTGGTGGACGTGGACCAGGACGGCCTGACCGTGGACAGCAGCTACGTCCTCGCGATGGACTCCTCGCTGCACCACGAGGTGATCGCCGTGGACAGCCAGTACGGGATCTCCGGCTCCGGCAAGTACCAGCTCAACATCACCGGGCGCGGCAAGGTCGCCCTGATGACGTCGGGCATGCCGCTGATGCTTCAGGTCACGCCGGACCGGTACGTCAACTGCGACGCCGACGCGATCGTCGCCTGGTCCACGAGTCTGCGCGTACAGATGCAGGCCCAGACCCACTCCTCCGGCGTGTTCCGGCGCCGCGGCAACACCGGTGAGGGCTGGGAGCTGAGCTTCATGGGCCAGGGGTACGCGCTCGTCCAGCCCAGCGAGATGCTGCCGCCGCAGAACGCGGCGATCGGGTCGGGCGTTGCCGCCCAGTACGGGATGGGGCAGCAGGGGGCCCGGGGGCAGAACCAGGGCAACGCCTGGAGTTAGGACCTTTCGCTCGGCACTCTTCGGAGTGCCCCGCGAAAGGTCCGCGGCCGGTGGTTGTTGGCTGCGGGCCCGCCGTGGCTGGGCGCGCAGTTCCCCGCGCCCCTGACGGGGCGCCCTTGTCAGCGTGTGTGTAAGGGGCGGTCGCTATTGCGGCCGCCCCTTACACGTGCCTCCTCAGAGCCTTGCTCGTGTTGCGCTCAGCAGGCGTACGACCGAGTCGTCCGCCACCTTCGCCACCTCGTCGTACGGGAACCAGCGCAGGTCGAGGGACTCGTCGCTGATCTCCTGGACGGCGCCCGGCTCGGCCACGACCGCGTACTGCACGTCGAAGTGGCAGTGGCAGGGCGGCGGGATGGGATGCCGGTCCAGGCGTACGGGACCGCCCGGGAGCAGGGTCAGGCCCGCGATGCCCGACTCCTCCGTGGCCTCACGCAGGGCCGCGGCCTCCAGCGTGGCGTCACCGGGCTCGCAGTGACCACCCATCTGGAGCCACATCCGCAGCTTTTTGTGAAGCGTCAGCAGCACCCTGCCGTGCCCGGGATCGATCACCAGGGCGCTCGCCGTGACGTGCCCGGCCGTGCAGGCCTTCCACATGCCGTCCGGATGCGCCTCCAGATGGTCGAGATAGGCCTGGCGCAGCTCCTCCTGGCCCTCGATGCCCTTCAGGACCAGGACGGCGTCGTCGTACAGGCTCACTTGTCGTCGTCGCCCTTTTCCTCGCCCTTTTCCCGGCCCTTTTCGTCGTCCTTGGGCTCGTCCTTCGTGAGGTTCGGCTTCTCGGAAGGGCCGCTCGCGGCCTCGCCGAGCATCTTGTCGAGCTCGGAGAAGTCCAGCTGCTCGCGGTGCACGAAGCCGTCCGGATCGTCCAGGTCGGAGGCGGTCGGCAGCATGTCCGGGTGCGCCCAGAGGCCGTCGCGGCCGTCCACACTGCGCGCGTCCGTGAGCGAGGCCCACAGGCGCGAGGCGTCCCTCAGGCGGCGCGGGCGCAGCTCCAGGCCGATCAGCGTGGCGAAGGTCTGCTCGGCGGGGCCACCCGTCGCACGGCGGCGGCGCAGCGTCTCCCGCAGCGCGTCGGCGGACGACAGACGCGGCTTCGCGGCCGAGTGGACCACCGCGTCCACCCAGCCCTCGACGAGCGCGAGAGCCGTCTCCAGGCGGGCCAGGGCGGCCTTCTGCTCGGGCGTGTCCTCCGGCTGGAACATGCCCTGCTGGAGGGCCTGCTGCAGCTCCTCCGGGTTCTGCGGGTCGAACTGGCCGACCACGTCCTCCAGCTTCGCCGTGTCGACCTTGATCCCGCGCGCGTACCCCTCGACCGCGCCGAACAGGTGCGAGCGCAGCCACGGCACGTGGGCGAAGAGCCGCTGGTGGGCGGCCTCGCGCAGGGCGAGGTAGAGCCGCACCTCCTCCTGGGGGACGCTCAGGTCCTTGCCGAACGACTCGATGTTCAGCGGCAGCAGCGCGGCCTTGCCGACCGGGCCGAGCGGCAGGCCGATGTCGGTCGAGCCGACGACCTCGCCCGCGAGCACGCCGACGGCCTGCCCGATCTGCGTACCGAACATGGCGCCGCCCATCGAGCGCATCATCCCGAGCAGCGGGCCCGCCATGGCCTGCATCTCCTCGGGCAGTACGTCGCCCATGGCCGCGCCGACCCGCTCGGCGACCGGGTCGACGAGCTCCTTCCACACCGGCAGGGTCGCCTCGACCCACTCCGCGCGGCTCCAGGCCACCGCGGAACCGGCGCCGGACGGCAGCGACGTCGCGTCGTCCAGCCACAGGTCGGCCAGGCGCACCGCCTCGTCGACCTGGGTGCGCTCGGCGGGGCCGATGCTCGCGTCCTTGGTGCCGTCGGGAGTGCCCTGGGACACCGTCTGGCGGGCGATCTGCTTGGCCATGTCCCAGTTCACCGGCCCGCCCTCGTACGAGAGCATCTGGCCGAGCTGCTGGAACGCGGCGCCCAGGTCGTTGGGGTTCAGCGAACCGAACATGGCTGCGAGCGGGTTGTCGCCACCCGGTCCTCCGGGCCCGAAACCGAACGGGTTGGCAGGTCCCTGACCACCACCGCTCTGCTGGTCCTTCTTCTTGCCCTCGTCGCCGTCGTCCGGCTCCTCCGGCGGAAGGCCGAATCCGAATGGGGTGTCACTCACGGGATTCCTCGGCTGTTAAGGCCGCCGGTTCGCTCCGACGGCGGCTGCCCTACATCACCACCCAGCGTAGACACCACAACCGGTTCGGGCCTCGGTGCTTCGCCGACTCAGCGGCTGCGGCAGGATGGATGCCACCTGGTACGTACGCGTCACGCGCGTTCTTACTGAAGACAACCGCTGGAGACGCCCGGTGAGTTCCCCAGATCCACAGGTTCGCGCAGCGCGAAACCCTTCAACCAATCCGGCTCTACGCGGCCCCGTCGTCGCGATCACCGGCGCCGCCGCCGGAATCGGCGCGATGCTCACCGAGCGGCTGGCCGCCAGCGACGAGATCAAGCAGGTCATCGCCATCGACGAGCGGCGCGGGGAGTGCGCCGCCGCGCAGTGGCACATCCTGGATGTCCGGGATCCGGCGATCGCCGAGAAGCTGCGCGGCGCCGACGTCGTGGTGCACCTCGCGCTCGATCTCGACCTGGAGACGGATCCGGCCGCCCGTACGGCCTACAACGTGCGGGGGACACAGACCGTGCTGACGGCCGCCGCGGCGGCCGGGGTGCACCGTGTCGTGCTGTGCACCTCGGCGATGGTCTACGGAGCCCTGCCCGACAACGAACTGCCCCTCTCCGAAGACGCCGAACTGCAGGCGACCGCGGAGGCCACGGGCGTGGGGGACCTCCTGGAGGTCGAACGGCTCGCGCGGCGGGCGCCGCGTGCGCATCCCGGGCTCAACGTCACCGTCGTACGGCCTGCCGTGCTGGTCGGAGGCACCGACACGGCGCTCACCCGGTACTTCGAGTCGCCCCGGCTGCTGGTCGTCGCCGGGTCCCGGCCCGCCTGGCAGTTCTGCCATGTCGAGGACCTGTGCGGGGCTCTGGAGTACGCCGTTCTGGAGAAGGTCGAAGGGGAGCTGGCCGTCGGGTGCGAGGGGTGGCTTGAGCAGGAGGAGGTCGAGGAGCTCAGCGGGATCCGGCGGATGGAGTTGCCGTCGGCCGTCGCGCTGGGGGCCGCGGCTCGGCTGCACCGGATCGGGCTCACGCCGTCTCCGGCGGGGGATCTCGCCTACACGATGTATCCCTGGGTGGTGAGTGGGAGCCGGCTGCATGATGCCGGGTGGCGGCCGCAGTGGACCAATGAGGAGGTTCTCGCGGAGCTTCTGGAGGAGGTTGCCGGGCGGCACACTCTGGCCGGGCGGCGGCTTGGGCGGAAGGATGCCACTGCCGCCGGGGCCGCGGGGGCGACTGTTGCTCTGTTGGGTACGGCTGCGTTGGTGCGGCGGGCTCGGAAGGCTCGGCGGCGGATCTGAGGTGGTGGGGTTGTCGGCGTGGGGTTTCTCGCCCCCGCCGCCCCTTCCCATTCCCGTCCCTTTCTGGGGGCTCCGCCCCCAGACCCCCGTATCGCGCTGAACGCGCTCGTCCTCAAACGCCGGACGGGCTGGATGGGTGGGCGGGGCTGACCGGGGGTGGGT